>JAIXKR010000141.1:12558-14262 GCA_026932235.1 Burkholderiales bacterium | reverse complement strand
CGCCGAGGCCGGCGCCGACCTCCTCTTCGTCGAGGCGCTGACCGACGCCGCCGACATGCGCGCGCTGCCGGCGCGCCTGCCGCGGCCGCTCCTGATGAACCTCGTGCTCGGCGGCAGGACGCCGGTGCTGCCGCACGCCGAGCTGGCCGCGGCCGGCTACGCCTTCGTGCTCTACGCCAACGCCGCGCTGCAGTCGGCGCTGGCGGGCATGACGCGGGCGCTGGCGCAGCTCAAGGCCGGCGGCGAGCTGCTCGAAGACCCGGCGCTCGTGACCTCGTTCGCCGAGCGCCAGCGCCTGGTCGGCAAGCCGGACTGGGACGAACGGGAGCGGCGCTATGCCGGCTGAGCCGGTCGCGATTCCGGCGAGCTACATGCGCGGCGGGACGAGCAAGGGGCTGTTCTTCCTCGCCGCGGACCTGCCCGCCGATCCGGCTGCGCGCGATGCGTTGCTGCTGCGCGCGATCGGCAGCCCCGATCCCTATGCCCGCCACATCGACGGCATGGGCGGCGCGACCTCGAGCACCAGCAAGGTCGTGCTGCTGCAACGTTCGACGCGAGCCGATTGCGACGTCGACTACCTCTTCGGCGCGGTCGCGATCGAGGCGCCGCTGATCGACTGGTCGGGCTCCTGCGGCAACCTGGCCGCGGCCGTGGGCCCCTGCGCGCTGCAGATGGGCCTGGTCGACGGCGCACCGGCGGACGGCATGGCGCGCGTGCGCATCTGGCAGGCCAACCTCGGCGAGCGCATCGACGCCCATGTGCCGATGCAGGGCGGCCGGGTGCAGGAAGCGGGCGGCTTCGAACTCGACGGCGTGCCCTTTCCCGGCGCGCGCATCCGGCTCGACTTTCTCGACCCGGCGGGCGGCGGCCTGCCGCTGCTGCCCACCGGGCACGCACGCGACGCGCTGGAGGTGCCAGGGCTCGGCACGATCGAGGCCACGCTGCTGACCGCCGGCAACCCGACGGCGATCGTCGCCGCCGCGGCGCTCGGGATCGAAGGCCACGAACTGCCGCGGGCGCTGAACACCGACGCAGCCCTGCTCGCCCGCTGCGAAGCGGTGCGCGCCCACGCGGCGGTCGCGATGGGCCTGGCGGCCAGCGCCGACGAGGCCACGCGCAAGCGCCCGGCCACGCCCAAGCTTGCGCTGGTGGCCGCGCCGGCCGACTACACCGCGGCCGACGGCAGAGCGGTGCAGGCCGGATCGATCGACCTGCTCGTGCGCATGCTCTCGATGGGGCTCTTCCACCACGCGTTGCCCGGCACCGGCGCGATCGCGCTCGCGGCCGCAGCGGCCTTGCCGGGCAGCCTGCTCGCGCCCTGGCGCCCGGACGCGGGCGCGCCGCTGCGCATGGGCCACCCCTCGGGCCGCATCGAGACCGAAGCCGAGGCCGCCGAGCAAGGCGGCGTCTGGCGCATCCGTCGCGTCAGCGTCGATCGCAGCGCGCGCCGGCTGATGGCCGGCCACGTCTGGGTGCCGCGCTGAAGACCGGCCACGTCTGGGTGCCGCGCTGAAGACGCGCAGGCGATCGACGTTCAGGCGGCCTGCGTGAGCAGCTGCCCGCCGCCGAAACTGCCGGTGGCCGGCGCCTTGCCGCCCGCGCTCACCCGCACCGCGCAGTACTTGAGCTCGGGGATCTTTCCCATCGGGTCGAGCTTCGGGTTGGTGAGCTTGTTCACCGCGGCCTCGTACCAGCAGAAGGCGA
>JAIXKR010000141.1:11775-12548 GCA_026932235.1 Burkholderiales bacterium | reverse complement strand
TCGAGCTTCGGGTTGGTGAGCTTGTTCACCGCGGCCTCGTACCAGCAGAAGGCGACGAACACGGCGCCGGGTGGCGTGCCCTCGTCGGCGCGCGCGTACAGGCTGACCTGCCCGCGCCGCGAGGCGATCGTCACCAGCCCGCCGCGCGCCACACCCAGGCGCTCGAGTTCGCCCGGGTGCAGCCAGGCCACCGGATCGGGCTCGATCGCGTCGAGCACACCCGAGCGCCGCGTCATGCTGCCGGTGTGCCAGTGCTCGAGCTGGCGGCCGGTGATGAGCACCATCGGATAGTCGTCGTCGGGCTGCTCGTCGGGCGGAACGATGTCGGCGGGCACGAAGAGCCCGCGGCCGCCGGCACGCGGGAAGGTCTGGGTGAAGACCACCGGCTGGCCCGGGTCGTCGTCGCCGCTGCAGGGGTAGGTCACCGCGCCGTCGCGCGCAAGCCGCGCCCACGAGATGCCGGCGATGCTCGGCATCACGAGCCGCATTTCCTCCCACACGCGCGCGACCGCGTCGCGGCAGTCGCTGGGCGTGGCGCCGTAACCCGACCAGTCCAGACCGAGCTGCGCGGCCATCGCGGTGATGCACCAGAGGTCCTGCCGCGCCTGGCCCGGCAGCGTCAGCGCCTGGCGCCCGACCTGCACCGTGCGGTCGGTGTTCGTGTAGGTCCCGGTCTTCTCGGCGAAGGCCGAAGCCGGCAGCACGACGTCGGCCAGCGCCGCGGTCTCGGTGAGGAAGATGTCCTGCACGACGAGCATCTCGAGCGAGGCAAG
>JAIXKR010000141.1:0-11478 GCA_026932235.1 Burkholderiales bacterium | reverse complement strand
CTGGCCGGTGGCCAGCGCCAGCGCGATCAGGCAGCGCGCGTTGTCGGTGCCGTGCGCGTGCTGGCTGACCCCCATCCCCCAGAGGATCATCGACGCGCGGCTCTTCGCGTAGAGCCGCGCCACCTCGCGCACCGTCTCGGGGGCGATGCCGCTCACCGCCTGCATGCGCTCGGGCGAGAAGGCGCGTACGTTCTCGGCCAGCGCCTCGAAGCCCTCGGTGCGCTCGGCGATGAACTTCCGGTCGACCAGGTCCTCGGTGACGATCACGTGCAGCAGCGAATTCAGCAGCGCCACGTCGGCGCCAGGACGGAACTGCAGCACGTGCGTGGCGATCCGCGAAAGCTCCCCGCGGCGCGGATCCATCAGCACGAGCCTGGTGCCCTGCTCGACCGCGTTCTTGATCCAGGTGGCGGCCACCGGGTGGTTCACCGTCGGGTTGGAGCCGATGACGATCACGACCTCGGCCTGCAGCACGTCGATCACCGGGTTGCTCACCGCCCCCGAGCCGATGCCTTCGAGCAGCGCCGCGACACTCGAGGCGTGGCACAGCCGCGTGCAGTGGTCGACGTTGTTGCTGCCAAAGCCCAGGCGCACCAGCTTCTGGAAGAGGTAGGCCTCCTCGTTGCTGCCCTTGGCCGAGCCGAAGCCGGCCAGCGCCCGCCCGCCATGCGCGTCGCGCAGCCGCGCGAGCGTCCCGCCGCCCAGCGCCAGCGCCTCCTCCCAGCTCGCCTCGCGGAAGAGCCGCTGCAGGTCGCGCTGCGGGTCGAAGGGCGCATGCGGATCCTTGGCCACGCCCTCGCGCCGGATCAGCGGCACGGTCAGCCGCTGCGGGTGGTGGACGTAGTCGAAGCCGTAGCGGCCCTTCACGCACAGGCGCCCGTGGTTGGCAGGGCCGTCGCGCCCCTCGACCTGGATGATGCGATCGTCCTTGACGTGGAAGGTGAGCTGGCAGCCGACGCCGCAGTAAGGGCAGACCGAGTCGACGCTGTCGTCCGGCAGCACGGCGCCGACGCCGCCGGCCGGCGCGATCGCCCCGGTCGGGCAGGCCTGCACGCACTCGCCGCAGCCCACACAGGTCGACGCGCCCATCGCATCGCCCTGGTCGAAGACGATCTGCTCGGATGCCCCCCGGAACGCCAGGCCAATGACGTCGTTGCCCTGCACCTCGCGGCAGGCACGCAGGCAACGCGTGCACTGGATGCAGGCGTCCAGGTTCACCGCGATCGCCGGATGCGAAGGGTCGGCTGCCGTGCCCGGCCGCGCCGGGAAGCGCGAGGCGGCAACGCCCAGTTCCTCGCTCCAGGCCCGCAGTTCGTCGTCGCGCCGCAGCGTCTGCTGCGGCATGTCGGCCTGCAGCAACTCCAGCACCAGGCGCTGGCTCGTGCGCGCGCGATCACTGTCGCTGCGCACGACCATCCCGGGGGTGGGCTGGCGGCAGCATGACGGCGCGAGCACGCGCTCGCCCTCGATCTCGACGACGCAGGCGCGGCAGTTGCCGACCGGACGCAGGCCGTCCCCCAGGCACAGGTTGGGGATCGCAGTGCCCTCGCGCTCGGCGACCCTGAAGATCGTCTCGCCCTCGCGCGCCTGGACGCTGCGTCCGTCGAGGGTGAATTCGATGGACCCGCTCATGACCGCACCTCGCCGGGAATCTCGTCCGGAAAATAGCGGACCAGGCAGTCGACCGGATTCGGCGCCGCCTGCCCGAGACCGCAGATCGAGGCGTCGCGCATCACCTGGCCGAGCTCGGCGAGCAGCGCGCGGTTCCAGACCGGCTCCTTCATCAGCAGGCTCGCCTTCGCGGTGCCGTTGCGGCAGGGCGTGCACTGGCCGCAGCTCTCGTGCTCGAAGAAGCGCATCAGATTGCGCGCGACCTCCACGATCGAATCCTGCTGCGAGAGCACGACGATGGCCGCGCTGCCGATGAAGCAGCCGTGCGGCTGCAGCGTGTCGAAATCGAGCGGCAGGTCGGCCAGCCGCGCCGGCAGGATGCCGCCGGAGGCGCCTCCGGGCAGATAGGCCTTGAGCTCGTGACCCGGCGCCATGCCGCCGCAGTATTCGTCGACGAGTTCGCGCAGCGTGATGCCCGCCGGCGCCAGCTTGACGCCGGGCTCGCACACGCGTCCGCTGACCGAGTAACTGCGCAGCCCGTGCCGGCCATGACGGCCGTGGCCGGCCCACCAGTCGGCGCCGCGCTCGACGATGTCGCGCACCCAGTACAGGGTCTCGAAATTGTGCTGCAGCGTCGGCCGCCCGAAGAGGCCGACCTGCGCGACGACCGGCGGCCGCAGCCGCGGCATGCCGCGCTTGCCCTCGATCGACTCGATCATCGCCGACTCCTCGCCGCAGATGTAGGCGCCCGCGCCGCGCCGCAGCTCGATCGGCGGCAGGCCGGGGGCCGGCGGTGTTGCCGCCAGCGCCGCGAGTTCGCGCTGCAGCAGCGCGCGGCAGCCGTGGTACTCGTCGCGCAGGTAGATGTAGATCGCCTGCGCCTGCACCGCCCAGGCGGCGACCAGCATGCCTTCGAGGAAGCGATGCGGGTCGCGCTCCAGGAACCAGCGGTCCTTGAAGGTGCCGGGCTCGCCTTCGTCGAGGTTCACCGCCATCAGCCGCGGCGCCGGCTGTGCGAGCACGCTGCGCCACTTGCGCCCGGCGGGAAAGCCCGCGCCGCCCAGGCCCCGCAGCGACGAGGCTTCGAGCGTGGCGATCACCGCCTCGGCGCGGCGCTGCCCGCTTGTGCACTCGCGCAGCAGGCCGTAGCCGCCAGCGGCCTGGTAGGCGGCGAGGTCGGTGTAAGGCTCGGGCTCGTGCGTGCGCAGGTTCCGGGCCACCGCAGCCTGCACCGACTCGGGCGTCGCATGCCGCACCGGATGCTGGTGCACGACGGCCACCGGCGCGGTCTCGCAGCGGCCGACGCAGGGCGCCGGAATCACGCGCACCTCGCGGCCGAGCAGTCCGGGCAGCCGGGCGAGCAGCTCGCGCGCACCGGCCAGCTCGCAGGCCACGCCGTCGCAGACGCGCACGGTCAGCTGCGGCGGCGCGGGCAGCTGCCCTTGCGCGTCCTCGCGCACGACGTCGAAATGGTGATAGAAGCTCGCGACCTCGAAGACCTCGGTCTGCGACAAGCGCAGCCGCTCCGCCAGCGCCGCCAGGTGCGGCATGCCGAGCTGGCCGTAGCGGTCGTTGATCGCGTGCAGGTATTCGATCAGCCGGTCGCGGCGCAGCTCGCCGTCGCCCAGCAGCGCGCGCAGTTCCTCGCGCCGCAGCGGGTCGACGCGGCGTCCCTTGGGCGCCTCCCGGCGGCGCTGGCGCGACGGCGGTTGCGGATCGGTCGGGATGGCCGGGACGATGGGAATGGTGGAAGCGGTCACGTCGCGTAGTCGGCACCAGGCACGACTCGGTGGCAGGGGCCGGATCAGTCTAGACCAGCTATGGCGACAGCGTCATACCCCCACACTCCACGGGCACGGCGCCGAAGCGCGCGCCCACAGCGCGTTCAGGGCATCAGCTCGCCACCGGCGACGACGATGCTCTGTCCGGTCACCGAACAGGCGGCCTCGCTGCACAGCCAGCCAACCGTCTCGCCGATCTCTTCGGGCGCGATCAGGCGCCCCTGCGGGTTATGGGCAACCAGGCTCGCCAGCGCGTCCTCGCGCGAGCGGCCGGTCTTGGCAACGATGTTCGCAATCGCGTCGCCGACGATGTCGGTGTCCGCGTAGCCGGGGCACACGGCGTTGACGGTGACCCCCTTGCGCGCGGTCTCCATCGCCAGTGCGCGCGTGAAGCCGATCAGCGCATGCTTGGCCGCGCAGTAGGCGGTCACGTAGGCCATGCCGGTGAGGCCCGCGGTCGACGCGATGTTGACGACCCGCCCCCAGCCGGCGGCGAGCATCCCGGGCAGCACGGCCTGCGTCGCGTAGACGGCGCCCAACAGGTCGACGTCCAGTGTGCGGCGCCACAGGTCGGCGTCGCTCTTGAGAAACGGCGCCGAAGGCGCGATGCCGGCGTTGTTGACGAGGATGTCGATGCGCCCGCGCTCGCGCAGGCAGGCCTCGAGCGCCGACCGCACCGAGGCCTCGTCGGCGACGTCGACGAGCGCGTTTCCTGCCGCGACTCCGTGCGTCGACCGCAGTTCGCGCACCGCCGCTTCCAGCATTCCCCCGCTGCGGCCGAGCACCGAGACCGACGCCCCGCGCGCGGCGAGTGCCGCGGCGATCGCGCGGCCGATGCCGCGGCCCCCGCCGGTGATCGCGGCGTGCCGGCCCTCGAGTGGCCGCGCTGCAGTGGCTGCTTGGCTCATCAAGACTCCTTGCCGACGGGCAGACTGTTCAGGCACCGGCGACCCGTCACTTATGCGCGGGAATTATCGAGGCTCGGGCGATCGAGCCGACGCCCGCAGCGGTTCGCGCTCAGATGCTGCCTGCGAGCACGGCCAGCGTCAGCCGCGAGACGCAGACCAGCCGCCCCTGCTCGTCGCTGATCTCGATCTGCCAGACCTGCGTGCTGCGGCCGCGGTGGACCGGACGCGTGATGCCGCTGACCCAGCCCGACTTGACCGCGCGGATGTGGTTGGCGTTGATGTCCAGGCCGACGACGTAATGGCCTTCGGGCGCGCTGAAGGCGCCACCGCAGGAACCCAGGGTCTCGGCCAGCAGCACCGAGACGCCGCCGTGCAGGATGCCCAGCGGCTGGCGCGTGCGTCCGTCCACCGGCATGCGTGCGCGGATGAAGTCGTCGCCGACTTCGAGGAATTCGATGCCCAGGTGCTCGGGCGAAGTGCCGACATGGACCTCGCGCAGCAGGTCCGTGGAGAGGGGGCGGGTCCAGATCGCAGCCATGGGTGGAGTGCTCTTTCAGTCGGGGGTTGAAGACGAGCCGCTTGCAGCGGCTTCACGTGCCGTGCCAGGCAGCGCGAGGATGGCGCTGGCCATGCGCTCGGCCGCGCCGCGGTGGGCACGGGAGAAGGACAGCGCGTTCGCCGCCATCGCCGCGCGCTCGGCAAGGCCGCTTGCGGTCGACACGAGCTCGACCGCGAGTGCGACCGCAGCCGGCAGGTCGGCGACGCGGCGTGCCGCGCCGGCCGCGATCGCGTCGTCGGCGGCCGCGGCGAAGTTGAAGGTGTGCGGGCCCATCAGCACCGGGCAGCCGCAGGCCGCGGCCTCGATCAGGTTCTGCCCGCCAAGAGGCGCGTAACTGCCGCCGAGCAGCGCGACGTCGGCCAGCGCGTAGTAGAGCGGCATCTCGCCGATCGAGTCGCCGATCCAGACGTCGGCTGCCGCCGCCTCGGGCGGCGGCGCATCGACAAAGGCACTGCGGCGCAGGACGCGCGGCAGGGCAGCCTGGGCGAGAGCCGCGACCTCATCGAAGCGCTGCGGATGCCGCGGCACGAGCAGCAGCAGCGGCCGCGGCGCGGGCAGCGCCGCCCAGGCGGCCAGCAGCGGCGCTTCCTCGCCTTCGCGCGAACTCGCCATCAGCACGACGGGCCGCGCCAGCGCCTGCCGCCACTGCCGACCGCGTTCGAGCAGCGCCGCGTCGGGTTCCAGATCGAACTTCAGGTTGCCCGCGACCTCGACCGGCGCCACACCGGATTCGCGCAGGCGCGCGGCGTCGGCCTCGGTCTGCGCAAGCGTGCACGTCAGCGCCGCGAGCGCCGGCTGCAGCAGCGCACGCACGCGGCGCCCCTTGGCCTGGCTCTTCTCGGACAGGCGCGCATTGGCCAGCACCATCGGCACGCCGGCCTTGCGCGCCGCCAGGAGCAGGCTGGGCCAGATCTCGGTTTCCATCAGCACGCCCACCGCCGGGCGCTGCTGCCGCAGGAAGCGGCGCACGGACCCCGGCGTGTCGAAGGGCAGCCAGAGCTGCGCGTCGCCGGGCTGCAGCAGCGCACGCCCGGCTTCGCGTCCGGTCGCGGTGCCGTGGGTCAGCAGCAGCGACACGCCGGGGCGCTGGCGGCGCAGCGCGTCGACGAGGGTCCGCGCCGCGCGCGTCTCGCCGAGCGACACCGCGTGAATCCAGATGCGGCCGGCCGGCCCGGGAACGCGATCGGCGTAGAGACCGAGCCGCTCGCCCCAGGCGGCGCGGTAAAGCGGTTCGCGCAGCCCGCGCCACCACAGGCGCGCATAGAGGACCGGGAGCAGCAGCCGCAGCAGCCAGCCGTAGGCAAGGCGTGCGAGTACAGCCTTCATCGGCTGGCGCCCGCCACGCCTGCAACGCCCCCGTGCAAGGCTCAGTGCGAGGCCGCAGCCACCTGGGCGTCGGGCTTGACGCTGCGCAGCGCGGCGAGCATGCGCGCTTCGATGCGCTCCAGCGCCGCCGGCGTGTGGCCCTCGAAGCGCAGCACCAGCACCGGCGTCGTGTTGCTCGCGCGGATCAGGCCGAAGCCGTCGGCGAAGTCGACGCGCAGCCCGTCGATGGTGCCGACCTCGCCGTCCGGGAAACTCAGCCGCCCATCCGCCACGCGCGCGAGCAGTTCGGCCACCAGCGCGTGATGCTCGCCCTCGGCACAGGCCACGTTCAGCTCGGGCGTGTTGTAGCTCGTCGGCAGCGCGTCGAGCACCGCGCTCGGGTCGGTCGCGCGCGAGAGGATCTCGAGCAGCCGCGCTGCGGTGTAGGTCGCGTCGTCGAAGCCGTACCAGCGCTCGCCGAAGAAGAGATGCCCGCTCATCTCGCCGGCCAGCGGCGCACCGGTCTCGCGCAGCTTGGCCTTCACGAGCGAGTGCCCGGTCTTCCACATCAGCGGCACGCCGCCGGCCTCGCGGATCGCCACCGGCAGGCGCTGGCTGCACTTGACGTCGTAGATGATCGTCGCCCCGGGGTGGCGCGTGAGGATGTCGCGTGCGAAGAGCATGATCTGCCGGTCCGGCCAGATCACGTGCCCATCCCGGGTCAGTACGCCCAGGCGGTCGCCGTCGCCATCGAAGGCCAGGCCGAGTTCGGCGCCCGTCGCCTTGACGACGAGCTCGAGGTCCTTCAGGTTTTCGGGCTTGCTCGGGTCGGGATGGTGGTTCGGGAAATCGCCGTCGACCTTCGAGTACAGGTCGATCACCTCGCAGCCGAGCGCACGCAGGATTGCCGGGGCGCTCGCGCCGGTGACGCCGTTGCCGGAGTCGACGACGATCCGCATCGGCCGCGCCAGCCGGCAGTCCGAGGTGATGCGGTGCGCGTACTCGGGGACGATGTCCATCGCCGCGACGCGCCCCTTGCCGCTCGTGTAGTCCTCGCGCTCGATGCGCTGGCGCAGCCGCTGGATCTCCTCGCCGTGGATCGCGCGGCCGGAGAGCACCATCTTGAAGCCGTTGTAGTCCTTGGGGTTGTGGCTGCCGGTGACCTGGATGCCGCTCGTGCAGCCATGTCGGCCGCGCGTCGCGGCGACGTAATAGAGCATCGGCGTCGTCACCATGCCGAGGTCGACGACGTCGAGCCCGGTCGACGCCAGCCCCCGGATCAGCGCCGCCGCAAGGCCCGGCCCCGAGACGCGGCCGTCGCGCCCGACGGCCACCGCCTTCTGCCCCTCGGCGATCGCTTCCGATCCGAAGGCGCGGCCCAGGTGCTCGGCGAATGACTCGTCGATGGTCTGACCGACCACGCCGCGGATGTCGTAAGCCTTGAAGACGGAAGCCTGGGTCTGCATGGGATTCGTGCTCGGGCAAGGGCGCGTGGGCGATGCGGCGCATTCTAGGCAGCGGCCTGCGCGTGAACGTCCGCCCGATGAAGGCGCCCCGTGAACGCACCCGCTGAAAGCGCGACCAGCAACAGGTCCGGAAACGGCGAGCCCCCGCCCGGGTGGCGCGTAGCATGCGCCGCATGGTTCTCGATGCCGATGCCGCCTACCTCGCCGTGAAGGCACGCGACGCGCGCTTCGACGGACGACTCTTCGTCGGCGTCACCAGCACCGGCATCTACTGCCGGCCGGTCTGCCGCGTGCGCACGCCGCGGCGCGAGAACTGCCGCTTCTTCGAGACGCACGCGCAGGCCGAGGCGGCGGCGTTTCGCCCCTGCCTGAAGTGCCGGCCCGAGATCGCACCCGGGCTCTCCGCCATGGATTCGTCGCGGCAGCTCGCCGACGCCGCCGCGCGGCGCATCGAGCACGCGGTGCACGCGGGGCAGCCGATCGCGCTGCCGCAGCTCGCCGCGCGGCTGGGCGTCACCGACCGGCACCTGCGGCGCATCTTCCAGGCCGAACACGGCGTCTCGCCGCACGCCTACCTGAACACGCAGCGGCTGCTGCTGGCCAAGCAGCTGCTGACCGACACCGCGCTGCCGGTGACGCAGGTCGCGCTGGCCAGCGGCTTTGGCAGCCTGCGCCGCTTCAACGCCGCCTTCGCCGAGCATTACCGGCTGGCGCCGAGCGCGCTGCGCAGCACCCAGGCGAACGCGCGCCGGCCCCCGGTGCTGCTGCGGCTGGCCTATCGGCCGCCCTACGACCACGCGGCGCTTCTTTCCTTCTATGCCGCGCGCCAGCTCGCCGGCGTCGAGCTCGTCGAAGGCCTGGAACTGCGGCGCACGCTCGGCTGGCTGCACGAAGGGCAGCGCGTGCACGGCTGGATCGCCTGCCGTTTCGTCCCCGAGCGGCACGAGGTACAGGTGCAGGCGGCGCCGGCGCTTGCGCCGGTGCTCGGCGCGGTGCTGCAGGCGGTGCGCCACGCGCTGGACCTGGACGCCGACCCTGCGCGCATCGACCCAGTGCTCGCCAGCGTCCCGGGGCCGGCGTGCCCAGGCATCCGCCTGCCGGGCGCGGTCGACGGCTTCGAGCTCGCAGTGCGCGTGATCCTCGGGCAGCAGGTGACGGTGAAGGCCGCGCGAACGCTCGCGGAGCGCCTGATCCAGCGTTTCGGCACGCCGGTGCAGACGCCCTGGCCGGCGCTGCACCACATCTTCCCGGATGCAGCCACACTCGCCGCCGCCAGCGCCGATTCGATCGGCGAGCTCGGCATCGTGCGCCAGCGCGTGCACGCGCTGCAGGCGCTGGCCGCCGAGGTCGCCTCCGGGCGGCTTTCCCTGCACCGCGCCGCGCCGCTCGATGAGACGCTGGCTGCGCTGCGCGCGCTGCCCGGCATCGGGCCGTGGTCGGCGCAGCTGATCGCGATGCGGGCGCTGGCCTGGCCCGACGCCTGGCCGGCGGCCGACATCGGCCTGATGAACGCGCTGGGCACACGCGACCCGCGCGAGGTCGAGGCGCGCGCCGAGCCCTGGCGCCCCTGGCGGGCGTACGCGCTGATGAAACTCTGGCGCGCACAGGAGAACGCCGGATGAAGACGAATCCGTACGCGAAGCTGCGCGGCGCGCGCATCGTCGCCTGCGCCGACATCGAGACGCCGCTCGGCACGATGAGCGCGCTGGCCACCGCGAAGGGGCTGGCCGCCCTCTGGTTCGACGCCCGCAAGCGCGATAGGGATGGATGGGCCGCGCACGGCGCTGACGCACAGGACGGCCGCCACCCCGCGATCGCCGCGGCGCGGCGCTGGCTGCAGGCCTACTGGGCCGGCGAGGACCCGACGGAAATCGAGGTGCCGCTCGACCTGCACGGCACGCCGCTGCAACAAGCAGTGTGGACGGCGCTGCGTGCGATCCCCTACGGCCGCACGCGCAGCTACGGCGAGGTCGCGGCCGCGTGCGGCCTGTCCCGCACCGCCGCTGCGCGCGCAACGGGTGCGGCCTGCGGCGCCAACCCGGTGGGCCTGATCGTGCCCTGTCATCGCGTGCTCGGCGCCAAGGGCGCGCTCACCGGCTTCTCGGCCGGGATCGAGCGCAAGATCGCGCTGCTGCGCCACGAAGGCGCGCTGCTCGCCTGAGCGACGAGGCTTGCCGCCCTCACGCAAATGTGGCTCTGCCACTTTGCTTGACCCCGCGGGCGGCGGGCCGGGTCACGGCCGGGACCTGGGGGTGCTCTCAAGCAAATGTGGCTCTGCCACTTTGCTTGACCCCCTCGGGGGGCGGGCCGGGCTACGGCCCGGACCTGGGGGCGCTCTCAGGCCACGATCTCCAGCGTCAGCCCCGACAGACGCGGGTCCGAGAGCTTCGTCTGCCAGCGCTGACCGGGCACGAGCGGGTGGGCGTCGGTCAGCGTGCCGGTCGTGACGATGTCGCCGGCGGCAATGCGCCAGTGCGGGGTCGTGCGTGCCATCTCATCGACCAGCGTGCGCAGCGCCTGCAAGGGGCCATCGAGCACGAACGCTCCGCGTCCCTGCTCGACCGGAGCCCCGTTGCAGTGCAGTTCGACCTGCAGTGCGCTCAGGTCCGCGGCGAGCTCGGGCCAGTCCCTGGCCGCGCTGCGCGGCCCGACGCGCAGCCGGCCGTGCAGCGCGAAGTCGGCGACCGTGTCCGCCGCCTGGAAGCGCCAGCCTTCGAAGTGCGTGTGCACGACCTCGAAGGCGTGCGCGACCCACTCGATGCAGCCCTGCAGCTCGGCAAGCGTCATGCCCGGGCGCGGCGCGCGGCCGATGCCGAAGGCGATCTCGGGCTCGAGCCGCGGCTGGCAGAGGCCGCGCAGTGCCAGCGAGCCGTGGTCTTCAGGCAGCGGTTCCACCGTGCTGTCCCAGACCGGCCCCCAGCAGGGCGCGTAGACCCCGTAGATCGGCCAGATGTGGCGATTGGTGAAGCCGATCTTCCAGCCGAGCCGCCGCTCGCCGCGCGCCAGGCGTCGCTGGCGCAGCGCCTCGGCGACTGCGTACCCGTCCGCGCTGCCGAAGCCGCCGGGCCGGGCCGAGGGCAGTGGCAGCGTGCATGCCTGATCCCAGGCATCGAGCAGCTGGTCGGCCAGCCGCTGCACCTCGTCGCCCGTCATGGTTCGTTCTTTCAGCTCACCCCGTTGCGGCCATTATCCGGACTGCCCGTCGGGATGTCGTTCCTCATCAGACTCCGCAAGCGGCGCTGCGACTTGATTCGCGGCCAAAGCGCTCCAACTATGACGGACACGCCCGGCCCCCGACTGGACCCCCATGAGCTCCGACACCACCATCCGCATCCCCGCCCGCCTGCAGACGTTGGCGGCAACGGCCGTACTGCTGGAGAAACTCGATCGCCTGCCGCGCTCGGCCAGCGCCGACCAGTACCTGCGTCTGGTCGGACAGGTCCACCGACTGCTCGACGATGCGGAAGGTGACCCCGCACTCGAAGGCCTGCTCGAGCGCCTGCCCGCGCTGTCCGAGCTGCACGAGAACCGGCACTACGAGCAGGCGGGGCTGTGTCGCTCGTCGCTGGACGATGCGATCGAGGCCGAGCAGCAGGCACGCACATTGATCGAGCGGCTGCGCACGCGTTGACCCGAACCGGCTCCGACACGGACCACTGCAGCGTGAGGACGGTCTCTCATGCCTTGATGAAGCAAAAATCTCGTTGCTTCATACTCAAGCGCGTATAATGCACCCACGGTGGCGCACCGCGCTGATTGTCAGGCGGTGGGTTGCGGCTTGATCTTTCGTTCGCCGCACCGTTAGTCGACTGATTCGCCCGACGCCCGGCGATCAGGAGCGCCCCGAG
>JAIXKR010000161.1 GCA_026932235.1 Burkholderiales bacterium | reverse complement strand
CGCTGATCGAACCGGAGGCGGCGTTCGTCTCCTGCCCGATGAGCAACCTCGTGCTCGCCGGCAGGCGACAGCTCTCCGACATCACGATCCCCTACGATGGGCTCGTCAGACACCATGGCGTGCGCATGCGGCGCACGCGCGTGACCGGAGTCGACGTCGAGAAGCGTCGCGCGCGGCTTGCCGACGGCGGCCATGTCGATTACGACCGGATCGTCGTCGCGCCGGGCGTGGACATGATGTGGGACCAGGTCGACGGCCTGCGCGCCGCACACGAGCAGGGCCGCATCCTGCACGCCTGGAAGGCGGGGCCGGAAACGCTTGCGCTGCGCCGGCAGCTCGAGGCGATGCCCGATGGCGGCACCTATGCGATCGTGATCCCGGAAGAGCCTTACCGCTGTCCGCCGGGCCCCTATGAACGGGCCAGCGTCGTCGCCGCCTATTTCAAGCGCGAGAAGCCGCGCTCGAAGGTGCTGATCCTCGACGCCAACCCGGACGTGACGAGCAAGGGCGCCCTGTTCAAGAGGGCCTGGCGCGAACTCTACGGACCGATGCTCGAGTACCGCAGCCAGCACAAGGCGGTTGCCGTCGACGCGCGCCGCAACACCGTCGAGTTCGAGGTGCAGGACGACGTCCAGGCCGATGTGTTGAACGTGCTGCCGCCGATGCGGGCCGGCGAGCTGGTGGTGCGGATGGGCCTGGCCAACGCCAACGCGCGCTGGTGCCATGTCGACTTCCTGAGCTTCGAGTCGACCGTCGCGCGCGGGGTGCACGTGATCGGCGATTCGATCCAGATCGCGCCAGGCATGCCCAAGTCGGGCCACATGGCGAATTCGCACGCCAAGGTCGCCGCCGCGGCGATCGTCGCCGAACTGCTCGGGCTGCCGGTGAATCCGCACCCGATGCTCACCAACGTGTGCATGAGCTACGTCGACGATTCGCGGGCGATCCACGTTGCCAGCGTGCACGAGTACGTCGCGGCGCAGAAGACTTTCCGCACCGTGCCTGGATCCGGCGGTGTCTCGGAAGCCCCCTCGCAGCTCGAGGCGGCCACCAACGAAGCCTGGGCGCGCAACATCTGGAGCGACATGCTGAGCTGATCACCCAGGCGCCCGCGGGCGGCCCGTGTCAGCGGACGAAGGTCTTGTCGGTGCGGGTGTCGCCGCGGTTGTCGACCCAGCTGATCGCAAGCAGGTCGCCCGCCTTGCCGCCCTTGATCGTGAACTGGAGGAAAGGATTCTTCGAGACCGACGGGCCCCACTGCGCGCGCATCACTGGCGTGCCGTTGAGCGTGGCGGTGACTTCCTGGATGAACCAGGCAGGAATCCGTTCGCCGGCCGCGTCCCGGCGCTGACCGCTCTCCATTTCGTGACTCATCAGGACGCGCACGACGACTTTCCCGTCGCTGGCCTGGGCACGGATGCGCATCGGTTCTGCCATCTTCTGTCTCCGCGGTCCGATCGATGGACTTCCTGTTCCGGCGCGCCGCTCAGCCGCCGCAGCCGCCGAGCGTGACGTCGATCTCCTTCTGCGCGTAAAGAACCCGGCCGTCGTCGGCGAGTGCGATCGCGATCACCCTCGATGATTCGGCCATCTTCAGCCGCGTGTTGAACGCCGGTTCGGCGTGCTCGTTCACGTCGAAGATCATCGCCAGCATGTTGGGGTTCTTCTCGACCAGCAGCAGCAGTTGCCTCACACCCGAAGCCGTCGACTCACACCCCACCGCGACCACCGCCCCGTTCTCGGCGACGTCGGGCCCGCTGACGACCACTTCGCTGCTCTCGGTCGGGGCGGAGACCCCCAGCACCTGGATGAGGTCCTCGAGCTTCCTGGCGCCGAACGCCGCGCGGTTCCAGGCGGCCTGCGCGACCTGCGGCAGCAACCCAAGCCCTGCCAGCGCGGCCGCAAGGGCTGCGCTGTCTCGGAGCATCCGGCGACGGTTCTGCATCGAAGGGATCCGTGTGCCTCGCCGGCCCGCGCCATGCGCCATGCGCCATCCGCGTGCCGGCGACGATGACCATAGCACCATCGTGTCCACCTGGTCTGGAAGCGACCGCGACGTCGGCAACAGCGGCGGAAAGGGCACGTATCTCAGCGCCTGCGCACCGAGACCTCGCCGCTGAGCAGCGCGAACACACCGCGCTCGGTTTGAACGCGCAGCGCACCGCGTTCGTCGATGCCGCGCCCAACGCCTTCCCGAATGTCCTGGACACCATGCACCGCGAGCCGTGCATCGGCAAGCGCATCGAGCGGGGCGAAGGCCTCTGCAAAGGGCTTCAGGCCGGTGCGCTCGAAGTCGAGCAGGCCGCGGCGCAGATGCCCGATCAGGCGCGCGGCGAGCCGGTTCCGGTCCGGGGGCTCGCCACCGCAGAGCGAGGCCAGGTCGGTTGCCGGCTGATCCAGGCTGGCGGCAACCGCAGCCGGCAAGCGCACGTTGACGCCGACACCGACGCGCGCGATGCAGGGGCCGTCGTATTCGCCGCTGATCTCGATCAGGACGCCAGCGAGCTTGCCGCCGCGCGCGACGACGTCGTTGGGCCACTTGATGCACAGGTCCGGAACGCCCAGGCTTGCCAGCGCCTGGACCACGGACACGCCCATCGCGATCGACAGGCCCGAGAGCGCGGCCGGGCTGCCACCGAAACGCTTGAGGCACGACAGTGCAATGCCCATCCCCGGCGGCGAATGCCAGCCGCGCCCGCGCCGGCCGCGTCCAAGCGTCTGCTGCTCGGCCAGTACCACGGCCAGGTCCGGCAACTCGCCGAGCCGGCGCGCCAGCTCGTCCTGGGTCGAATCGAGCTCCCAGTGCAGTTCCACCGGGGCCGCCGCCGCTGGGGAATCGTCGTCGGCAATCGCCGCGACGATGCGCTCCCGATCGAGCAGCTGGGTCGGCCACAGCAGGCGATAGCCGGCGCCGCTGCTCGCCTCGATCGGAAGGCCTGCTGCCCGCAGCGTGGCCACCTGTTTCCAGATCGCCGCGCGCGTGACGCCCAGGCGCGCGGCCAGCGCCGCGCCGGAAATCGTCTCGCCGGGCGCCAGCACGCGCATGAGTTCCGGGGCGATCGAGCGATGCCTCATGCCGCAAGTGTGCCCGGATCGCATGAAAACCAAGCACCGTCGCAACAACCATTGTCCGTCAACTCGGAGCGCATCAGAAAGTTGACGATGGAGCCCGACTCCCCCGATACTCGCGGCGCCTGGTGCCCGAGCCGAAGCGCATCGGCTGCGGGCACCACTTCTCCTGACCCCATCGAAGCAGCCGAGGATTCCGATGTCACAGCCGTTCTCCACCGCCGCGCTGGTCCCCGCGGGCAACTTCCGGC
Organism: Burkholderiales bacterium; assembly: GCA_026932235.1. GTDB lineage: Bacteria > Pseudomonadota > Gammaproteobacteria > Burkholderiales > Burkholderiaceae_C > Rubrivivax. The sequence continues at coordinate 3,159 of JAIXKR010000161.1, read as the reverse complement.
GCCTGAAGCAACTGGGTCTGCTGCTGGCGGGAACCGCGATCCTGACGGTGTCCTCGCAGCTCAGCGTCCCGCTCTGGCCGGTGCCGGTCACGATGCAGACGCTGGCGGTGCTGATGATCGGCGCGCTCTATGGCTGGCGCCTGGGCAGCCTCACCGTCGTCGCGTGGCTGCTCGAAGCGGCGCTCGGCCTGCCCGTGCTGGCCGGGGGCAAGAGCGGCCTGGCCGCGTTCGCGGGGCCGACGGCCGGCTTCCTGTTCGCCTTCCCGCTGGGTGCGGCGCTGGCGGGCTGGCTGGTCGAGCGCGGCTGGGACGGTACACGGCCGTTGCGTGCCTTTTGCGGCCTGTTTTTCTGCAGCACGCTGATGCTGCTGCTGGGCGGCGCCTGGCTCGCGACGCTGGCCGGCCCCGCCAAGGCCTGGCTGCTGGGCGTGCAGCCCTTCGTGCTGGGTGACGTGCTCAAGTCGGCGCTGGGCGCGTCGACGCTGACCTTGTGGTCCGCTCTGCGGGTCCGTCGTGCGGCCAAGCGTCCACGCACCGATTAGAATATGCATTGGGCGTCGATTTTGGCGCCCTTCGCTCATCCCCCTCGACCCCTCGTCGAAGCCGGCCTGAAGCCGGCACTTCACGGACGGCCGCCCGGCCGGAAGGTCGACGGCGATGCCGTCGCCCTGATGCGTTCAGCCCTGCGGCCGGCGCGATCCGCCAAGCCGCTGGGCATCCCGTTTCTTGCGACCGAACCGACGCGTCCCGATCCAAGGGGGCGCGGCCGCGGCATGCGCGTGCCCTCGCTGGGCGTGCGCGCTGCGGTGCCTTCCGTGAAAGCCCGATGATGAAGTTCGAGACCCTGGGCCTGCATGCGGCCCTTCTGCGCGCGCTGGCCGATGCCGGCTACGACGCCCCAACCCCGGTGCAGGCGCAGGCCGTGCCGGCCGCGCTTGCCGGTGCCGACCTGATGGTGGCTTCGGCCACCGGCAGCGGCAAGACGGCGGCCTTCGTGCTGCCGGCCCTGCAGCAGCTGCTGGAGGCGCGCGCGGCCGAACCACAGGGCGGGCCCGCACGCGGCGTGCCGCAAGGGCCGCGCGCGCTGGTGCTCGTGCCCACGCGCGAACTGGCGCTGCAGGTGGCCAAGGCGGCCGTCGGCTACGGCCGCTACGTGCAGGGCCTGCGCGTGGCCACCGTCGTCGGCGGTGTGCCCTACGGCGCGCAGCTCAAGGCGCTGCGCGGCCCGCTGGACCTGCTGATCGCCACGCCCGGCCGCCTGATGGACCACATGGCCAGCGGCAAGGCAGTGCTTTCGCGCGTGCAGCTGCTCGTGCTCGACGAGGCCGACCGCATGCTCGACATGGGCTTCATCGACGACATCCACCACATCGCGCAGGCGCTGCCCGCAGCGCGGCAGACGCTGATGACCAGCGCCACCTTCGCCGGGCCGGTGGGCCGGCTGGCCGCGGAGCTGATGCGCGCGCCGCAGCGCATCGAGGTCGATTCGCACACCGACACGCATGCCGACATCGAGCAACGCCTGCACTGGGTGGACGATCTGGCGCACAAGAACGCGCTGCTCGATCACATCCTCACCGATCGCAGCGTCGAGCAGGCGGTCGTCTTCACGAGCACGCAGCGCGACGCCGACTGGCTCGCCGATCGTCTGGCGGAGATGGGGCATGCCGTGGCCGCGCTGCACGGCGGCATGCCGCAGGGCCGGCGCAACCGCGTGCTGGAGGGCCTGCGCCGGCGCCAGTTGCGCGTGCTGGTGGCCACCGACGTCGCCGCTCGCGGCATCGACGTGCCGACCATCAGCCACGTCGTCAACTACGGCCTGCCGATGAAGGCCGAGGACTACGTGCACCGCATCGGCCGCACCGGCCGCGCCGGGCGCTCGGGCCTGGCGGTGACGCTGGCCGAGCGCCGTGACTTCGGCATGATCCAGCGCATCCAGCGCTTCACCACGCAGCGCATTCCGGCGGCGACGATCGCCGGGCTCGAACCCAGGCGCAGCGAACCGCGTCCGCAAGCCCGGCCCGCTGGCCCGCACGGTCGGCCGCCGCGCGTCGGCGCGGGCCAGCGCCCCTTCAAGCCGCAGGGCCGCCCGGCCCCCGGCGGCGCCCCCGTCCGTGGCGCCAGGCCCGCGCCGCGACAGCGCGCGCGCTGAACGCCCGGAGCCTCAGACGCCCAGCAGATCGACTTCGAACACCAGCGTCGCACCCGGCGGGATCACGCCGCCGGCGCCGCGCGCGCCGTAGCCGAGTTCGGCCGGGATCAGCAGCACGCGCGTGCCGCCGACCTTCATCCCCTGCACGCCCTCGTCCCAGCCGCGGATGACGTGGCCGGCGCCGAGCGGGAAGGCGAAGGGCTGACCGCGGTCCTTGCTGGAATCGAACTTGCGGCCGCGGCCGTTGGCAACGCCCGGGTCGTGCAGCCAACCGGTGTAGTGCACCTGCACATGCTGCCCGGCCTTGGCCTCGGCGCCGCTGCCGGCCACGGTGTCCTCGTACTGCAGGCCCGAAGGGGTGGTGATCATCCTTGCTTCCTTTCGCTTCGCTTGTTGGTCGTCTCTGGGATCGTCGCAGCGTGGGCATGATGCCATCGGGCTGCCTGCACGCGCCTGGCGCGGAATGTTTGCCAGAGTCATCGTATGGCGCCGGCGCGCCCGCTCATCGCTGTCGCCAGGGCCAGGCCTGCACCGCCGCGGCCAGCCATCCGGGAATGCTGTGCGCGGGCAGCCGCGGCAGGCCGAGCACGGTTGCCGCGCGCTGCAGCGCAGCCAGGGGATCGGTGAGGTCCAGCGCCTTCGCGCCCGTCTGCTTGCTCAGCTTCTGTCCGTCGGCGGCGAGCACGAGCGGCGTGTGCAGGTAGCTGGGTGTCGGCAGGGCGAGCGCGCGCTGCAGCAGGATCTGGCGCGGCGTGTTGTCGGCCAGATCCTCGCCGCGCACGACATGCGTGATGCCCTGCGCGGCGTCGTCGACGACGACCGCGAGCTGGTAGGTCGTGCAGATGTCCTTGCCCTCGATGCGGCGCAGGACGAAGTCACCGACCTCCTGTGCGACGTCCTGTTGCTGCGGCCCCAGGCACCGGTCGGTCCAGCGGACGAGCGCGGCATCGCCCTCGATGCGCAGGCGCCAGCTGCGCACGGCGCGCCCGTTCAGCCCGCCGCGGCAG
>JAIXKR010000040.1 GCA_026932235.1 Burkholderiales bacterium | reverse complement strand
ATCATCCAGATCGGCGCCACGCGCATCGTCGCGGGCAAGCTGCGCCGCCAGGAGGCGTTCGAGCAGCTCGTCGATCCCGATCGCGACCTTCCGGCCGCGGGCATCGCGATCCACGGCATCACACCGGCGATGGTGCAAGGCCAGCCCCGGATCGGCGAGGTGCTGCCGGCCTTCCACGCCTTCGCGCAGGAAACGGTGCTGGTGGCGCACAACGCCGCCTTCGACATGGCCTTCCTGCAGGTCGAGGAAGCCGGCAGCGGCGTGCGCTTCACGCAGCCGGTGCTGGACACGCTGCTGCTCTCGGCGGTGATCCATCCGCAGCAGGAAAGCCACAGCCTCGAGGCGATCGCCGAGCGCCTGGGCGTGACCATCCTCGGCCGCCACACGGCGCTGGGCGACGCCATGGTGACGGCGGAAGTCTTCCTGAAGATGATCCCGTTGCTCGCGGCGCAGGGCATCACGACGCTGGCGCAGGCGCGCGAGGCGGCGCAGAAGACCTATCTGGCGCGCGTGCAGTATTGATCGCGCCGCTGCCGCTGCCGCCGCTCGTCCGCGGCGTATGCGCTTCGTCGGGCGGCGGGCGTCGTTCGTCGCAAGCCGCTCGCGCGCGGCGGCGGCGAAATCCATCATGCCGGCCATCGACAGCAACAAGGTCTCTGTCGGCAACCGGAGCCCCATCATGACGAACACCGTGACCACCCGCCTCACCGCCCTGGCCCTGGCGCTGCTGGTGTCGACCAGCCTCTTCGCCGGCATCGACCATCTCGCCGCGAGCGAGGCCGCGCAACCCGTGTGGGCCTGCAGCGGCGTGGCGGCGGCCCGTGCATGAGCGGCGCCGCGCCGCGGCTCCGGGCAGGGCAGCGGGTCAGCCCGCCTTGCGGCGGGCGGCGGCGATGCGCGCCAGCGCCTGCTCCAGGGTCGAGACCGTGCGCTCGACGTTCTGCAGCTTCTCCAGCCCGAAGAGCCCGATGCGAAAGCTGCGGAAGTCCGCGCCTTCGTCGCACTGCAGCGGCACGCCGGCGGCGGTCTGCAGACCCTGCTCGGCGAAGGCCTTGGCGTTGGCGAGCTCGGCATCGCTGGTGTAGCTGACGACCACGCCCGGCGCCTGAAAGCCCGCCGCGGCCACACTCGGAAATCCCTCGCGCTCGAGCAGCGCGCGCACCTGCCGCCCCAGTTCGGCCTGCGCCGCCTGCAGCCTGGCAAAGCCCAGCGCCCGCGTCTCGGCCATGACGTCGCGCGTGGCCGTGAGCGCATCGGTGGGCATGGTCGCGTGGTAGGCGTGGCCGCCGTCCTTGTAGGCCTGCATGATCTGCAGCCACTTCTTCAGGTCGCAGGCGAAGCTGCTGCTGCTGGTGCCGTCGATCGCGGCGCGCGCGCGTTCGGACAGCATCACGTAGGCGAAGCCCGGCGAGCCGGTCCAGCCCTTTTGCGGCGCGCTGATGAGGATGTCGACGCCGGCGGCGCGCATGTCGACCCACATCGCGCCCGAGGCGATGCAGTCGAGCACGAAGAGGCCGTCCGTCTCGCGCACCGCGGCGGCGAGCGCCTGCAGGTAGTCGTCGGGCAGGATCATTCCCGAGGCCGTCTCCACGTGCGGCGCGAAGACGAGCGCCGGGCGCTCGCGGCGGATCGTCGCCACCACCTCGTCGATGGGCGCCGGGACGAAAGGCTGCTGTGCGCCGGGCGCAAGACGCCTGGCCTTCATCACGATCTCCGCGGAGGGGATGCGGCCCATCTCGAAGATCTGCGACCAGCGGTAGCTGAACCAGCCGTTGCGGATCACCATCACCTTCTTGCCGTGCGCGAACTGGCGCGCCACCGCCTCCATGCCGAAGGTGCCGCTGCCGGGCATGACGATGGACGCGTGCGCGCCGTAGACCTCTTCCAGCATCGAGGCCATGTCCAGCATCACGTGCTGGAACTTCGTCGACATGTGGTTGAGCGCGCGATCGGTGTAGACGACCGAGTATTCGAGCAGACCGTCGGGGTCGACGTGGGGCAGCAGGCCGGGCATGGATTCTCCAGGGGACAGTTCCGCGCGCGTCGCGGGACCGGTCAGCTTAGCACCGCGTCGGCGCCGGGGTCGTGGGCGTGGGGAAGAGGTGCAGCGCCGCGTGCTGCAGCAGCATGATGGTCTTGGCGTCGCGGATGCGGCCGTCGGCGACCATTGCCATGGCCTCGTCGAAGGGCAGCTCGAAGACCTCGATGTCCTCGCCCTCGTGCTCGAGTCCGCCGCCTTCGGCGATGCGGTCGTCCTCGCCGTATTCGGCGACGAAGCCGTGCACGCGCTCGGTCAGCGTTCCCGGGCTCATGAAGGCGTCGAAGACGAAGCGCGGTTCGCGCGCGCGGTAGCCGACCTCCTGCTCGGCCTCGGCGCGCGCGCAGGCGGCCGGTGTCGCGCCGTCGAGCAGGCCCGCGGGCACCTCGATCATGAGCTCGTCGCAGCCGTTCTCGAAGCTGGGCACGCGCAGCTGGCGCAGCAGCACCACCGTGCGCCGCCTGGGGTCGTAGAGCAGGATGGCGGCGGCGTCGCCGTGATCCACCGTCTCGCGCTGCTGCTCCTGCCAGCGGCCGTCGCTGCGCTGCCAGTCCAGGGTGACGTTGACGAGGCGGTTGAACTGCGCGCTGCGCACTTCGCGCTTCTTGATGCGAACCCGGTGGGCGATGCTCATGGGCCGGAGTCCTCAAGCCGCGGCAAACAAGGCCGCGTGCTGCTCGCGCAGCCGATTCTTCTGCACCTTGCCCATGGTGTTGCGCGGCAGTTCGTCGGCGAGGAGGATCGCCTTGGGCACCTTGAAGTGCGCGATCCTGCCCTTCAGCGCGGCGATGAGCGCCTGCGCGTCCAGCTCCGCGCCCGCGCGCGGCACGACGACGGCGACCACGCCTTCGCCGAAGTCGGGGTGCGGCACGCCGATGACCGCGCTCTCGGCCACGCCCGGCATCTCGTTGAGCCAGCCTTCGATCTCCGCCGGGTAGACGTTGTAGCCGCCGCTGATGACGAGGTCCTTGCTGCGGCCGACGATGCTGACGTAGCCCTCGGCGTCGACGAAGCCGACGTCGCCGGTGCGGAACCAGCCGTCGGCGGTGAACTCCTCGGCCGTCTTCTCGGGCATGCGCCAGTAGCCGCAGAAGACGTTGGGGCCACGGACCTGGATGCCGCCGATGCCGCCCGCGGGCAGCGGCTGCTCGTGCTCGTCGTGCACGCGCAGGCCCACGCCCGGCAGCGGGAAGCCGACCGTGCCGCGGCGGCGCGCGCTCGCCGGGGAATACGGGTTGGAGGTCAGCATCACCGTCTCGCTCATGCCGTAGCGCTCGAGGAGGGTGTGCCCGGTGCGCTGCTGCCACGCGCTGAAGGTGTCCGGCAGCAGCGGCGCCGAGCCGCTGATGAAGAGCCGCATCGTGCGGCAGGCCTCGCGCGTGAGCGCGGGCTCGGCCAGCATGCGCACGTACAGCGTGGGCACACCCATGAAGACGGTGGCCTCGGGCAGCCGTGCGATCACGCCCTTCGGATCGAAGCGGCCGAACCAGATCATGCGGCTGGCGTTGAGCAGCGCACCGTGGATGGCGACGAAGAGGCCGTGCACGTGGAAGATCGGCAGCGCGTGGATCAGCACGTCGCCGGGCACCCAGCCCCAGTAGTCCTTGAGCACGAGCGCGTTCGAGAGCAGGTTGCCGTGCGAGAGCATCGCCCCCTTGCTGCGCCCGGTGGTGCCGCTCGTGTAGACGATCGCCGCGAGGTCGTCGCTGCGCCGGTGCACCGGCTCGTGCGCGTCGGGCTGCAGCGCGGCGCGTTCGAGCAGCGTGCCGCTGCGGTCGTCGTCGAGCGTGAAGACGTTACGCGTGCCGAGCTTGAATGCCAGCGTGCTCACCCAGCCGAAGTTGCGGCTTGCGCAGACGACGACCGCGGGTTCGGCGTCGCCGATGAAGTACTCGATCTCGGAGGCCTGGTAGGCGTTGTTCAGCGGCAGGTAGACGTGGCCTGCGCGCAGCACCGCGAGATAGAGCATCAGCGCCTCGACGCTCTTGTCGACCTGCACCGCCACGCGCGACATCGGCGGCAGCGAAAGGCTCTGCAGCAGCTTGGCGATCATGGCCGTGCCGCGTTCGAGGTCGCGCCAGGTGTAGTGAAGCGGCACGGGCGTGTCGGCGGTCTCGATCGCGACCTGGTCGAGGTCGGCGGGAAAGGCGGCGCGCAGCGCCGCGTAGAGGTTGCCTTTGCTCATCGTCGTTGAAAGGTGTCGGCGCACGCGGGGCGGGCGATGGCCTGGGAGGTGGGACGGGACGGCAGCAGGCGCGATCTTGCCATGCGGGCAGGTGCTGCTCCCGTGCAGACTCGCGGCGCTAGAGTCGGCGCCATGAGCACGATCCCGCCGCGCGCCGCCGCTGCCGATCCGGATCCCTTGCGGCTGGAGGGATCCCAGGTGCTGCGTCTGGCGGCGCAGAGCATGTTCGACGCCTTCGCCGATGCGGCGATGGGCACTCTGGTCGTCGACCGCGCGCACCGCATCGTCTGGATCAGCGAGGGCTACAAGAGCTTCCTTCCGGCGCTGGGTTTCGGCAGCGAGCGCGAGTTCGTCGGTCGGCGTGTCGAGGAGGTGATCCCGAACACGATGCTCGGGCAGGTGATCGAGAGCGGTGAAGCCATCCTCGTCGACCTGCTGACCAATCGTGCCGGCACCTTTCTCGTCAGCCGGCTGCCCTTGCGCGACGAAGCCGGCGAGGTCATCGGCGCCTTCGGCATGGTGATGATGGATCACCCGGAGTCGCGCATGCAGCCGCTGATGCAGAAGTTCGCGCGCCTGCAGGCCGAGCTGGAGAAGGCGCGGGCGCAGCTGGCCGAGCAGCGGCGCCCCAAGCACACGGTGGCGAGCTTCATCGGCAGCAGCGCGGCGGCGCTGGAAGTCAAGCGCCAGGCACGTCGTGTGGCGCAGACCGGCTCGACGGTGCTGCTGCTGGGCGAGACCGGCACCGGCAAGGAGCTGCTGGCGCACGCGATCCATGCCGCCAGCGCCCGCGCCGCGCGACCCTTCGTCAGCGTCAACATCGCCGCGGTGCCCGAGACGCTGCTCGAAGCGGAGTTCTTCGGCGTCGCGCCCGGCGCCTACACCGGCGCCGAGCGGCGCGGGCGCGAGGGCAAGTTCAAGCTCGCCGACGGCGGCACGCTCTTCCTCGACGAGATCGGCGACATGCCGCTCGTCCTGCAGGGCAAGCTGCTGCGCGTGCTGCAGGAGCAGGAGTTCGAGGCCCTGGGCAGCAATCGCGTCGAGCGCGTGGACGTGCGCATCGTCGCCGCTACCAGCCGCGATCTGGACGCGATGGTCGCCCGCGGGGAGTTCCGCGCCGACCTCTTCTACCGACTGAACGTGCTGCCGATCCACCTGCCGCCGCTGCGCGAGCGCCTCTCCGACCTGGAGGCGCTGGCCGAGGCGCTCACAGAGGACATCGCGCGGCGCAGCGGCCTGCCGCCGAAGAGCCTGACGCCCGAGGCGCTGGACCTGCTCGCCGCGCAGCCCTGGCCGGGGAACATCCGCGAGCTGCGCAACGTGCTCGAGCAGGCGACGCTCATGACCGACGACCACGTGCTCGGTCCGGCGCACTTCACCGCGGCGCTGCGGCTGCAGGCCGCCACCGCGCCCGCCCGGGACGGAGGCCAGCCCATGCCGTGGGGGGTTGAGGCCCCTTCGGTGCTGCCGCTTGCGCAGCAGGTCGAGGGCGTCGAGCGCCGCGCCATTGCCGCGGCGCTCCAGGCCACCGCCGGCAACAAGCTGGCGGCTGCGCGTCTGCTGCGGATGTCGCGCGCGGCGCTCTACGAGCGGCTGACGCGCTGGCCGGACTTGGCGCGAGTGAAGACGAATGCGAATGGCGCCGTCTCGCCTGAATGACACCGAGAGGAGTGTCCAAATTTCAGGCGAATTGACCTTATCCCAGACAGTCCGTCTGTCTTGATTTCGAGCATTCTCCCTTCGCACATGCCGGTCCGGCGGGTGGAACGGGTGCTCACTGTGTCGCCTGCCGGGTCGAGTCGCAGGCTTGATCCGTGAATACCCGGTGTTCGACCGTTCTGGCACGGCCGTTGCATTCACGGATCGCATTCGTTCCGACAGGAGACTCTTGCATGAACCGTCGCCGCCCCTTCGTCCTCGGCCTTCTGGCTGCCGCCGCCGCGGCCGGGCTCGCCCCCGCCGCCCACGCCCAGTCCAAGGGCGAGATCAGGATCGCCGTCATCCAGAGCAAGACGGGCCCGCTGGAGGCCTACGCCAAGCAGATGATCGTCGGCTTCAACATGGGTCTCGACTACGCCACCGGCGGCACGATGGCCGTGGCCGGCAAGAAGCTGGTGGTGATCGAGAAGGACGACCAGGGCAAGCCCGACGTGGGCAAGGCGGCTCTCGCCGCGGCCTACGCCGACGACAAGGCCGACATCGCCGTCGGCCCGACGGCGAGCCCGGTGGCGCTGGCGATGCTGCCGGTTGCAGAGGAGTACAAGAAGATCCTGCTGGTGGAGCCGGCGGTCGCCGACAGCATCACCGGCGACAAGTGGAACCAGTACATCTTCCGCACCGGTCGCAACAGCAGCCAGGACGCCGCGGCCAACGCCGCCGCGCTGGACCAGCCCGGCAACGTCGTCGCCATCCTCGCCAACGACAACGCCTTCGGCCGCGACGGCGTGAAGGCGGCCAAGGAGT
>JAIXKR010000143.1 GCA_026932235.1 Burkholderiales bacterium | reverse complement strand
ACGCCGCGCGCGGCCTCCAACTCCGCCTCCAGCCGCTCCACGTCGGCCACGGCACGTGCCTCGGCGGCGCGAGCCTCCGCTAGTTCGTCCTCTGCCTCCTGCACCAGGCGCTGATACGTCTCGCGCGAGCGCTCCGCTGCCTGCGCCGCCTCCAGACGCTGGAGCACATCAGCCGCGCTGCGCTCCTCGGTGGCCTGCGGGTAGTGTGGCATCGCGCGCGCCGTCGCAGCGGCCTCCTTCGCGTCCGCGTTGGCCGCGGTGCGCTGCGCGTAGATGCTCGCGCGCTCGCGATCCAGCGCGGTGAAGTCCAGGCCGGTCAGCCTGCGCAGCGTCTCCACCTGATCGCGCGGTTTCGATCGCGCGAAGTCCAGCGGGTCGAAGGCGATCCGCGAGCACAGCGAGTCAAGCAGCGCCTGCGGGCTCCGCTGCTGGGTGCCGTCCGCCGCGCGGACAGTCAGCGCAGATCCGCCGCTCGCCGTGAAGGTGCGCTCCACGACGAGATCGCCGAGGTCCAGCACGATTCGACCGCGACGCGCGCCACGGCGGAGCGGCTCCTCGGGAATGCTCGACGCGCCCGCCAGCGCCATCTCGATGGCGTCCAGCGTGCTCGACTTGCCTGCGCCGTTGCGCCCACCGATGCGGACCAGTGCACCGTCGGGCTCGATGGCCACCGACCGCACGCGCTTCACGTTCTCAACTTCCAGTCTGACGATTTTCATGATCTGTGCTCCTTCAAATCGCTCGTCTCTCCGAGCCGTCACGCGTCTCACCGGCTTGCCCGCGTTCAGCGCACACGAGGGAGACCGTCCCCCGCCGGCGAGAATCAGAACGGGATGTCGCCCATGGCGTCGGTCCCGTAGTCGTCGTGCGAGTAGTCACCAGACGACGCTGGCGCGCGCTCGCGTGGCGCTCCGCCACCTCGGTTGCCGCCGCCGCAGAGCAGGACTTGCGTGGCGTTGACCTCGGTCTTGTGACGCTTGGCGCCGTCCTTGTCTTCGTAGGAGGACGTGCGCAGTCCGCCCTCTACGAAGATGCGATCGCCCTTGTTCAGGATCTTGGCTAGCGCCTCGGCGCGCTTCCCCCACAGCACGACGCTGTGCCACTCCGTGCGCTCCTTCCGCTGCTTGTCGCGGTCGAGGTAGCTCTCCGCCGTGGCGAGTCGCAGCTTGAGCACGGCTTGACCGCCGCTGGTCATGCGCAGCTCTGGGTCAGCGCCCAGGTTGCCGAGGAGCATCACGCGGTTGAGTCCGTCGGCCATGGTCAGCCCTCCTCGCCGGGCTCGCGCTGTGGCGACGTGGCGGCCTCGGCGACGGTCTCCAGCAGCTCCGCCTCCAGCGCAGCAGGGGAGCTGTTGGCGGCAAGCTGCGCGTCGCTCGTTGCGACGCCGCCCAGCGCGCCGGTGAAGTCTTGGATCTCCTCGGTCGTGTGGATGCCGAGGCTCAGCTCGGGAGCGTAGATGCGCGCCCAGAACGCGGCCGCGCGGTAGCAGTACATCTGCTCGGGCATCGTGAGCCACTTGCTGCCGGACTTCTTGCTCCAGCCCTCGCCTTCGACGAGGCGCCAGCTGATCCAGGTACCGGCGCAGACCTCGCCGCTTGCGCGGTCCTTCGCGATGCAGCGGCAAGCGCGGTCCTTGCCCTCGCCCTTCCACTCGAAGCGCAGCGGCGAGAACCGCTTACTGGCGTTGACGGTGGCGATGAGGAAGCTCGCCGACCACGACGGCCGGCCCTGCACCACGTGCAGGTTCTGCATCACCATCAGCGGCGAAGCGCCGATGCGCGACGCCAACTCCATCGCGATCAAGCAGTTCGCGATGCCGTCCACGCCGCGATAAGCGGCGGGCACCAGTGACGACGCGGCGAGCGCCTTGGCCATGCGCTGCGCAGCGCCGAAGTTCACTTCAGACGCGAACGCACTGATCGCGCGCTCGGGCTCGTCGGCGGCACGCGTCAGCACGACGGGCGCTGCGTGGCCGTTGGGGATGGTGGTCTTGGTCTCTTCGGTGATCGTGGTCGTGGTCATGTTACGCGGCCCTTCTTGCCCACTTGGGCAGGTCAATCGTGAGGATGCTTTCTGGGTACGCCGGCCAGCGGTCAGTGCGGACGCACTCCGCCATCTCGCGGATGTTCTCACGGACGCACTCGTAGCCTTCCCGCAGCGAGTCCTCGTCGAGCATGTAGACGGCGCACGCGTAGGGTGGTGCCTTCTCGACGACGATGAACACGAAGCGATCGACCTCCGCGCCAGCTGCGCGAAAGCCCTCCAAGTAGAGCGCGGCTTGCACGTGGTAGCGGAAGTTGGCGATGGACTTGCGGAAGGCGTCTAGGGACGCGTCCGCGCTGGTCTTGACGTCAACGATGGTGCGCTTCGACTCCAGTACGTAGTCAGCGCGCGCCTTGCAGTGCAGGCCAGTCTCCTCGTCCTGCCAGCGCGCCGTGACCTCCGCGTTGCCGCCGGCCAGCAGGGGACGCGCGAAGCGGTGAGCGCGCACGCTTGCCACCATCGCGTCAATGTCCTCCCGGTCGCCCGCAGAGAGCGAGAGCTTGCCTGCATTGGCGGCCTGCCACGCCGCATAGGCTGCCTTGCCGTCCTTCGTGCGACGGTCGCAGTCGGGCGCTACGGCGTAGCGCGCGGCATACTTTGCCGGCTCCAGCAGCGCGGCGTGAAAGGCCGAACCGAAGCGCATGGCGGGCGTGGGCTCGGGGGGATCGGCCAGCCACTGGCGGTAGTGCGCGGGGCTGCGGTCGAGTGCGTCCAGTGCGGACTTGCTCACGACGCCCAGCTTGCGCTGGTGGTATTCGGCCTCTGGGATGTTGTAGTGAATGGTCATGGTGTACCCCTCTCCAGCGCCTCAGCTGCGCTGATCAGTGTGGCAATCTCCAGCCTGTGGTCAGGATCCCAGATCCCGCGATGCGCAGCTTGCTCGCGCGCGAGCGCACAGCGCCTCAAGCGCGTGCTTGCGATCCCAGCGATCGTGGTAGGCGAGGAGCGCGGCGTCGGCGACATAGTATGCCTCGGCGGCCACATCATCGCGGTTCGCGGCGGGCGTGAGCGGCACGAGCGTCGCGCAGTACGCGCGTAGCCAGATCTCTTCGTCGTCGTGGATCATGGCAGGGCCTCCAGGCGCGCCGCCACGTCGCGGATGCGGCGGACGTCAGCGGCGAGTACGGTGTCGCGATCGTGCATGCTCTGCGCGACCCACGCGAGCGCACGCACCCACATCGCGGCGAGGCGCAGCACGTGCGCGTGAGGGCGCAGCGACGGCGGCCAGTGGCGCAGGTCCTGCTCGGTCGCGGCGTGCTCGGCGAGCCACCAGATCTGGTCTTCGCGGTGGGTGGTCATGGCTCCCCCTCCATGGCCAGCAGGCGGATCAGCTCGGCGAGATCGACGGCGCTCACACCGCCCTCCTCTCGCACTCGATCGCATCGGCGATCTCCGCGTCCACCAGCTCCGACCACGCCTCTGCCAGCGCAGTCTCGGCGCTGTCGGCCTCCACCACCACATCGCCGTAGTGCTGCGGCGTCAGCGTCACGCGCCAGATCCAGCGCTGCGACGGGAGGCGCAGGCGCGTCACGTCGATGGACACCTCGTGGGCGGCCAGCGCGGCGAGCAGGCTGGCGACGTCGCGCGGGGCGTGGTCGACCAGGCCGCGGGCTGCGCGGTGCTGCTCGACGTACGACTCGATGCGGGCCTCCTCGCGGTCGGCGGCGTCGATGCTGGCGAGGTGGCGAGCGAGGGAGTGCTCGACGGGGCAGATCATGACGCCTCCGTCGGCGCGTCGTAGGCGCCGCGCACCACGTCGCGCAGGGTGACCGCGACGTCGGGCGGGCGGTGGGGAGTGAGGGCGCGGGCGAGGGCTACGAGCGTCTCGGCCAGCTCGGAGGGCGTGAGGGTGAGGGTCATGGGTGGTGGTCTCCTTGTGGGCGCCGCTTCGTGGGCGGCCATGTACTCATACGCCCGTATGAGTACGCCATCAAGGATCCCCCGCATGTTTTGTAAGACAGCTACCTACACGGACATTTGTTGTCCGTTGGGGGCTTCCGCCGCCGTGGAGCCAGCGCGACACGGTCTGCTGAACGACGCCCAGCCGCGCGGCGAGATCCGCCTGCGCGGCACCAGCGCCCTGCTGTCTCAGCCGTTCCATCTCCGCCCTCAGCGCGGCGCTCACCACGGCCCGGATCTCCGGGCTCACTGACTCCTGTCGGGACACAGCGGCAGCCTACCCGCGCACGCGTACCCATAGGGGCGTGCGAAAGGGCTTGCACTTGCACTTATACGCGCGTATGAGTGAGCCATGGCAGATCTCGCAGCCCAAAGCGGCGGTAGGTGCCTGGCCGAGGCCATGGCCCGCCAGGGCCACACACAGCGCGCACTCGCAGAGGCGCTGGGCGTGGCGCAGCAGACGGTCTCGCGCTGGCTCCACGGCGCGGTAGCCCCCGGGCTGCTGCACCAGCTGCGCCTGCGTCGGCTCTACGACGTCCCGCTCTCCGCGTGGGGCACCCAGATCAGCGCGGACGATGCGCGCGATCTGGAGGCGCTGGCCGACCCCACCCCGCCCCCCGAGGTCGCGTGACCACCCTGCTCCACCTGGAGACCCGCGATGGCTGACCACAGAATGACGCTGCTGCTCGCCTTCGACGTGCTGGTGACCATCGCGTGGATCATCAGCCTCCACGGGCACCGCGCCGCCCTGCTGAGCCTCGCGCGCGAGTGCGACGACCTGGAGCGCCGGATCGCGCGGCTCGAAGGCGGTGGCCGATGACATCGCCCGCCAAGGTGGTCCCCCTGCGCCCGACCGCGAGGACGCTACCGACCGCACGCGACGGCGCAGCGGCGAGGCTCCGGCGTGCCATCTGCGCGGCTGGGCTGTCGCAGCACGAAGCAGGCGCTCTCGCCGGCGTGGACGCGCGCCAGGTCCGCCGCTGGCTCTCGCGTGAGGTGTCGCTCGGACCGCTCGAGCTGCTCGTCGCGCTGGAGCAGCACATCGACTCGCAGCGAGGGCGGGGCGCTACCCACCCCGCCTCCGGCGCCCTGCCCTCGCTGTCCTACTGTGTCGATGACGTCGAGCGGGAGGCCGCTTGAGCGCCGCGCTGTCACCCGCCACCTTGCGCCGCGCGACGCTGGCGGCGCTCTTCGAGCCCGTCGAGCTGGCCATCGAGTACGAGGCGCATCAGGGCCACGGCGTGCCCGGCTTGCTCGCGATCGGGTATCTCGCTCCGGCGCTGCTCATCACCGACGAGCAGGCGCTCCTCATCTGGCGCGCGGGCATCTTCGTGCGCGTGCTGACAGACTTGCTGAAGGCGCTCAGTTGCAGCGAACCTGAGATTCGGCTGCGCGACGCCCTGCTGATCTACACGGGCGCGGCAGCGGCTCTGGAGGCGGCGTGACCACGCTGCACCTGGACGACCACCACGCGGGCGGATGGGACTGGCTCTCGCTGGAGGGCGGCGGCAACTGGGCGAGCGTCGAGGGACCCGCCGAGGAGTGGCTCGAGGTCGCGGCAGCTCTGCGCAGCGGGACCGCTGTGCACCACAAGCGCCTGGCGCTCTGGCAGGACGGAGACGGCGCGTGGTTCATGCGCAGCCCGCGCAACGCGATGAGCGAGCGCGACCAGGTCCGCATCGACGACCGCGAGGCGCTGGCGGCGGAGATTGACGCCGTGCTGGCGCGGAGGGGCAAGTGATGCCCCGCGTCATCCTCGCCATCGCCGCCCATCGCCTGCGCGTCGCCGTGCTGGACGCACTGCGCCCTGGGCTGGTCGACGCTGACGCAGCCGAGCGCGCCACGCAAGAGCACCTACTCCGCTACGAGGCGGAGATCACCACGATCCGGGAGTACTGGGACGGGTGGCTGACAGCGCGTGGCGTGCGGCCGCCGTGGGGGCAGGCGTGACCGAAGCCATCGTCACCGCGGCCGCGCTCGGGCCGGCGTGCATTTGGGCGCTGTGCGCCTTCATCGACAGGAGGAGAGCGTGATCGCAGCCGATCAAGTGGTGACCAGGCTGGCCGCGAGACTGCGCGAGCTGGCAGCGGAGCAGCTAGGTCGCTGCGCAAGCTGGGAGCATCGCGCAAGGTGCCAGACGGACCTGCTCGACGCTGCGGCGATCCTGGATGCCATCCGCGGCGCTGACGACGAGCGACGCGCGCCTGTCCAGGCCGAGCACAACCGCGCGGTGCCGTTCCCCGTCGGCACCATCGCCTGGTCGGAGCACGTCGAGGCGTGGGAGGTGTACGCGCGGCGCTTCGGTCGCGGCCAGTCTGCCGAGCGCATGGCTGAGCGCGGAGGCTTCTCGATGCTGGAGCTGTGCTCTTTCCTGGGGCGTCCGCCGCGGACTTGGAGGCCAGCATGAGCCGCCTCCGCGTCCTCCGCGGCTGCGGAATCACGCGCGTCGCGCTGAAGCAGCACGACCGCTACCTGGGCGAGATCGGCCGCCAGTGGAAGCGCGCGCGCGATGCGCATGACCGCTGGCCGATCGTCGCGGACTTCGTCGCGCGCGAAGGCAGAGCGCCAGGAGCGCGCGACCTGTGGGACGTCGATGGTCGCGGTCGCGTCACCATCACTGCGGCAGGCACGTGCTACCGCGCGGCAGGCTGGGTGCCGGTCGCGCTGGTGAAGGTCCGCCTCGACGATGGCGGCAACCGCGCGCTGCGCTGGCTCCCGGGGCTGCGCGCGCCCTCGACGGAGACCATCGACCGCGTACGCTGGGAGATCGGTCCCGACGCCGCGACTACCCGTGTGCACCGCGACAGCGACGGTGTGTGGCGGCCCGTGCCGCAGGAGGACGCAGCAGTATGAGACCCCTCGGCGCAGGCCAAATCCGCATGCTGCGCGCGCTCGCCGCGGCGGCTCCCCCGCACGCCATCCGCGCGTGCGACCTGGCGATCCTGCTCGACGTCTGCCGCGCACGGGTCGCGCAGCTCTGCGAGTCCCTGGCGCGCCGCGGGCTCGTCCGCGTCGATCGCCTGGGGCGCTCCGTGACCATCGTCCACCTGA
>JAIXKR010000002.1:51401-57897 GCA_026932235.1 Burkholderiales bacterium | reverse complement strand
TGCCGGTCGCGGCCCTCGTCGGCGCCGCGCACGCGCGCGGCCTGCCGGTGCTCGTCGACGGCGCGCACGCGCCCGGGCAGCTCGACCTGGCGCTGGACGAGCTCGGCGCCGACTACTACACCGGCAACGGCCACAAGTGGCTGTGCGGCCCCAAGGGCAGCGGCTTCCTGCACGCCCGCCGCGAGCACCACGAGCGGCTGCACGCCAACGTCATCAGCTGGGGCTACCTGCAAGAAAGCGTGCAAGGCAGCGGCGGCCACACCGGCTTCGACGCCTATCTCGGCGCAAGCGGCTTCGAGCGCCGCCTGCAATGGCAGGGCACGCGCGACATCAGCAGCTTTCTCGCGCTGCCGGCGGCGATCGACTTCCACCGCGAGCACCTGGGCCCGCAGGTGCGCCGTGCCTGCCACGCCCAGGCAGTGGCGCTGATGCACGAGCTGGCCGAGCACTTGCGCCTGCCGCCCATCGGCAGCGACGCCCACTTCGCGCAGATGGCGGCCATCCCGGTGCCGGCGTGCGACGCCGAGGCGCTGCGGCAGCGGCTCTTCGCCGAGCACCGCATCGAGGTGCCGGTGACGCGGCACGAGGGCCGCAGCTTCGTTCGCGTGTCGGTGCAGGGCTACAACCGCGCCGACGAGCTGCAGGCCTTGTCGCAGGCGCTGAAGATGGCCTTTTCGCATGGCTGATCGCGACGCGGTGGACGTGCTCGTCGTCGGCGCGGGCGTCGTCGGCCTGGCCTGCGCGCGGGCGCTGGCGCTCGCCGGCCACGCGGTGGTCATCGTCGAGGCGGCGACCGGCTACGGCAGCGGCACCAGCAGCCGCAACAGCGAGGTCGTGCACGCCGGCCTCTACTACGAGCCCGGCAGCCTGAAGGCGCGGCTGTGCGTGCGCGGACGCGAGCTGCTCTACGCCTACTGCGCCGAGCGCGGCGTCGCGGCGCGGCGCTGCGGAAAGCTGCTCGTGGCCACGCGCGCGGCCGAAGCCCAGGCGCTCGAGGCGATCCGCGCGCGCGCCGCGGCTTGCGGCGTGACCGGGCTGCAGCCGCTTTCGCAGAGCGAAGCACTTGCGCTCGAGCCGGCGCTGGAAGTGCACGCGGCGCTGTGGTCGCCGGACAGCGGCATCGTCGACAGCCACGGGCTGATGACCGCGCTGCTCGGCGACGCGCAGAACGCCGGGGCACTCTTCGCGGTGGCCAGCCCCTTCGAAGCCGCGGAACGCACGAGCACGAGCTGGCAGGTGCGCACCGGCGGTGCCGAGCCCTTCGAGCTGCAGACGCGCTGGATCGTCAACGCGGCGGGACTGCAGGCGCAGGCCGTGGCCGCGGCGATGCAGGGTTTTCCGCGCACGGCGATCCCGCCGCGGCGCCTGGCCAAGGGCAGCTACTTCGCCCTTTCGAGCCGCGTGCCGTTCACGCATCTCGTCTATCCGATGCCGGTCGACGGCGGCCTGGGCGTGCACCTGACGCTGGACCTCGCCGGTCAGGCGCGCTTCGGCCCGGACGTGCAGTGGCTGCCCGAAGGCATCGCCGACGAAGCGATCGACTACGCGGTCGACCCGGCGCGGGCCACGGCCTTCGCCGCCGAGATCCGCCGCTACTGGCCGGGCCTGCCCGAGGACCGCCTGCAGCCCGCCTACAGCGGCTTGCGCCCCAAGCTCAGTGGCCCGGGCGAGCCCGCGGCGGACTTCCGCATCGATGGCCCCGACGAACATGGCTGCGCCGGCGTGGTGCAGCTTTTCGGCATCGAATCGCCGGGCCTGACGGCGAGCCTGGCGATCGCCGAGGAAGTGGCGGCGCGAATCGCCCGGCTCGAGCGCGAGCGCTGATCGGCCGGGGCCAGGGCAGGAACCGGTTCTTCCGCAAGCGGATCGCCGAAAACAAGGGCCGAACGCCGGCTCTTTCGGACCGCTGCGCCCTGGCACGCGCCTCTAGCATCCCGTCCACACTGGCGAAAACCGACCGCAAGACTGGGCGGACCCCGGAACCCGTGCCCGGCGCCAGCACCTCTCACGCGGTCGCAGCGCCCGGCACGCATCCGCAGGCCGAACCAGGCGTCGCCTGCACGATGCAGCGCGAAGCGAAGCCCTCAGCCGGCAGCCACCGTCGCCTGCGCCTCGTCGTCGGGCTCGTCGCCGAGGAAGCCGCCGCTCTGGTGCGCCCAGAGGCGCGCGTAGATGCCGCCCTGGGCGAGCAGGCTCGCGTGCGTGCCGCTCTCGACGATGCGGCCCTGCTCCATCACGACGAGGCGGTCCATCGCCATGATGGTCGAGAGCCGGTGCGCGATCGCGACCACGGTCTTGCCCTCCATCAGCTTGTAGAGGCTTTGCTGGATCGCGGCCTCGACCTCGCTGTCGAGCGCGCTCGTCGCCTCGTCCAGCAGCAGGATCGGCGCGTCCTTGAGCATCACGCGCGCGATCGCGATGCGCTGGCGCTGGCCGCCGCTCAGCTTCACGCCGCGCTCGCCGACATGCGCGTCGTATCCCTTGCGGCCCTTGGGATCCGTGAGGCCGACGATGAAGTCGTGCGCCTCGGCGCGCTCGGCGGCGCGCAGCATCTGCGCGTCGGTGGCGTCGGGGCGGCCGTAGAGGATGTTCTCGCGCACCGAGCGGTGCAGCAGGCTCGTGTCCTGCGTGACCATGCCGATCTGGCGGCGCAGGCTCTCCTGCGTGACGCCGGCGATGTCCTGACCGTCGACGAGGATGCGCCCGCCCTGCAGGTCGTAGAGACGCAGCAGCAGGTTGACCGCGGTGCTCTTGCCCGCGCCCGAGCGGCCGACGAGGCCGATCTTCTCGCCCGGGCGGATCACGAGGCTCAGGCCGTCGATCACCTTCCTCGTGCCGCCGTAGGCGAAGTCCACCTGCTCGAAGCGGATCTCGCCGCGCGTCACCTGCAGCTCGCGCGCATCGGGCCGGTCGACGACGCTGCGGCTGCGCGAGAGCATCGCGAGCCCGTCCTGCACCGTGCCGACATGCTCGAAGAGCGAGGCCAGCTCCCACATCACCCAGTGCGACATGCCCATCAGCCGCAGCGTCATCGCGGTCGATGCGGCGACCGCGCCGACGCCGACCTCGCCGCGCGTCCACAGCCACAGCAGCACGCCGGTCGTGCCGCCGACCAGCAGCATCGACAGCGCGTGGTTCAGCGTCTCGAAGCCGGTGACCAGCCGCGCCTGGCGGTAGGCACTCTGCAGGAACTCGTCCATCGCCTCGCGCGCGAACGCGGCCTCGCGCTGCGCGTGCGAGAAGAGCTTGACGGTCGAGATGTTCGTGTAGGCGTCGGTCACGCGGCCGGTCATCAGCGAGCGCGCATCGGCCTGCTCCTGCGCAACGCGCGCCAGGCGCGGCACGAAGAAGCGGCAGGCGACGATGTAGAACACGAGCCAGACGCCGAAAGGCAGCATCACGCGCGCATCGAAGCTGCCCACCACCGCGACGAGGGTGAGAAAGTAGACGAGCACATAGGTGAGGATGTCGGCGAACAGGAACCAGACCTCGCGCACCGCCAGCGCCGTCTGCATCACCTTGGTTGCGATGCGGCCGGCGAACTCGTCCTGGTAGAAGGACATGCTCTGCCCGAGCATCAGGCGGTGGAAGATCCAGCGCATGCGCATCGGGAAGTTGGCGAAGAGCGCCTGGTACTTCAGCAGCGCCCACGAACCCGAGACGCCGATGCTCAGCACGAGGAGCAGCGCAAACGCGAGCAGCCTGCCGCCCTCGCGCGCCCAGAGCTCGGCCGCCGGTGTCGCGGCCAGCACGTCCACCAGGTGCGCCATGATGCGAAAGAGCAGCGCCTCGAAGGCACCGATCACCGCGGTCAGCAGCGTGAGCACGAGCAGGAGCCCGCGCATGCCCTCGGTGTTGCGCCACAGGAACGCGAAGAAGGCCTTGGGCAGGGGCGTCGGCTCGGCCGGCGGGAAGCTCGGCACGAGCGCTTCGAAGCGCTTGAAGAGCAAGATGAAACTCGGGCGGGGCAGAGGGTTCGAATTCTCGCCGCCGATTAGAGTCGGTGCTCGAGGGCAAGACGGCGGCGCGCCGCTAGCATGCGCCCAGAAGCGTTGGCCGGCAGGCCCGCGCAGCTAGGATCCGCCTTCATGTTCGACTACATCATCGTCGGCGCCGGCTCGGCCGGATGCGTGCTCGCCGCCCGGCTCTCGGAAGACCCCTCGGTCAGCGTCTGCCTCGTCGAGGCCGGGCAGGCCGACCGCAGCGTGCTCATCCACTGCCCCGCGGGCCTGGCGCTGATGGCGCGGCAGCGCGGCATCAACTGGGCCTTCGAGACCTCGCCGCAATCGGGACTGCTCGGTCGCCGCGGCTACCAGCCGCGCGGGCGCGTGCTCGGCGGCTCGAGCTCGATCAACGCGATGATCTACATCCGCGGCCAGCACCCGGATTACGACTTCTGGGCCGCGCAGGGCAACCCGGGCTGGAGCTGGGACGAGGTCAAGCCCTACTTCCTGAAGGCCGAGCACAACGAGCGCGGCAGCGACGAGTGGCACGCGCGCGGCGGGCCGCTGAACGTCGCCGACCTGCGCAGCCCGAACCCCCTGGCCGCCGCTTTCGTGCAGGCCGGGCAGCAGGCCGGCTGGCCGCTGAACCCTGATTTCAACGCTGCCACGCAGGAAGGCGTGGGCTTCTACCAGGTGACGCAGAAGAACGGCGAGCGCTGGAGCGCCGCGCGCGCCTACCTGAGGCCGGCGCTCGACCGCCCGAACCTGCAGGTGCAAAGCGGCGCGCATGTGCTGCGCGTGCTCTTCGACGGACGCCGCGCCACCGGCATCGAGATCCAGCAGGGCGGCGCCCGGCGCGAACTCGAGGCCCGGCGCGAAGTCATCCTCAGCGCCGGCGCACTGCAGTCACCGCAAATCCTGCAACTCTCGGGCGTCGGGGCGGGCGCCGAGCTGCAGGCGCTGGGCATTCCGGTGGTGCACGATCTGCCCGCGGTCGGACAGCATCTGCACGACCACCTGGACAGCATCATCGTGCTCGACGCGCCGCGCATGCGGGATTCCTTCGGCGTCTCCTTCGGCGGCCTGGCGCAGGTGGCACGCGCGGTGTTCGAGTGGCGCAAGCAGCGCAGCGGCATGCTGACGACCAACTTCGCCGAGGCAGGCGGCTTCATCCGCAGCCAGCCCGAGGAACCCGCCCCCGACCTGCAGCTGCACTTCGTCGTCGGCAAGCTCGCCGACCACGGCCGGCGCACGCTGCTCGGGCATGGGATCTCGTGCCACCTCTGCGTGCTGCGCCCCAAGAGCCGCGGCCGCGTCTCGCTGGCCAGCGTCGACCCGCTGGCCGCGCCGCTGATCGATCCGGCCTATCTCAGCGACCCCGACGACGTCGCGCGCATGGTGCGCGGCGTGAAGCGGATGCGCACGCTGCTGCAGCAGCCCGCACTGGCCGTCTACGGCGGGCGCGAGCGGCACGAATCGGCATCGGCGCAGAGCGACGAACAGATCGAGGCCTTCATCCGCAATCACGCCGACACCATCTACCACCCGGTCGGCAGCTGCCGCATGGGCCCGGCCGAGAACGGCAACGTCGTCGACGCGCGCCTGCGCGTGCACGGCCTGCAGGGCCTGCGCGTCGTCGACGCGTCGATCATGCCCCGCATCACCTCGGGCAACACCAACGCGCCGGTGATCATGATCGCCGAAAAGGCCGCGGAGATGATCCGCTCCGACGCCGCGTAGCGCGCCGGCGGCGCGCACTCAGGCCGGCGCGCGGACCAGCGGCAGCGTCACGCGAAAACTCGCGCCGCCGCCGCTGGCGTCCTCCAGTGTCAGCGAGCCGCCCAGGCGGCGCATGATCTGCCAGCTGATCGCCAAGCCCAGGCCGGCGCCGGGCACCGGCGTCTGCATGTGCGCCCAGCCGCGGCGGAACTTCGAGAAGATCAGCTCGCGCTCGTCGGCGCGGATGCCCGGACCGTTGTCCTCGACCCGAACTTCGTAGCGGCCATCGCGCAGCTCGCTGGCCACGCGCACCCAGGGCGCTTCGCTGGTGTTGTACTTGATCGCGTTGGCGATCAGGTTGATGAACACCTGGCTGAGGCGGTCGGCCTCGCCCTGGACGGTGACGCCCCGCACCCGCGGGCCTTCGAGGAGCTGCACGCCGCTGGCCGCAGCCAGGCTCTGACAGACCTGGATCGACTTGTCGAGCACCTGCTCCGGATCGATCGGCGCCAGCTCCCATGGCGCCTCGCCGTGCTCGAGCAGGTTGAGCTCGAGCGTGCTGTCCAAGAGGCGCGTCAGGCGCACGCTCTCGTCGTGGATGATGCGCAGGTAGCGGTCGGCGCGCGCGGGATCGACGCCGCGGCCGTCGAGCAGGATCTCCGAGAACGAGCGGATCGAGGTCATCGGGGTTCGCACCTCGTGGCTGACCTGGCTCAGGAAGTGGTCCTTCTCGACGTCCAGGCGCCGCAGCCGCTCGTTGGCCTGCGCCAGCTCGCGTGCGGTCGTCTCGAGCTGGCGCGACTTCTCCTCGAGCTGGCGGCTGTACTCGCGGA
>JAIXKR010000002.1:0-51391 GCA_026932235.1 Burkholderiales bacterium | reverse complement strand
GCGGTCGTCTCGAGCTGGCGCGACTTCTCCTCGAGCTGGCGGCTGTACTCGCGGATGCGCTGCGTCTCGTCGGCGATGCGCACGAGCGCGTCGAGGCTGATCGTCTCTCCGGTGACCACCTGCGAGATCATCGCGTGCGCCGAAGCGCCGCCGACGCTGCCGGCCAGCGTGCGCTCGAGCTGGGTGATGAAGGCGTCGTCGGCGATCGGTGCCTCGCGCCCGCGACCCTGCTGACGCGCAGCGCGGCGAAAGAGCCGCTGCGCCTGGTCGACCCCGAGGATGCGCTGCGCCAGTTCGCTCAGGTCGCGCGTGGCCGCCGAGCGCCGCAGCAGCCCGGCGGTGGCCTCGGCCGGCGTGCGGAAGACGTCGACGAAGAGCGCGCTCTGCAGCCGCTCCAGCGGTCGCGGTTCGCGCAGCAGCGACACGAGCACGAAGAGCAGCGTGTTCACCGACAGGCTCCAGAACATCGCGTGCAGCAGCGGATCCAGGCCCTGCAGGCCGAAGAGCGCCTGCGGGCGCAGCAGCTCGATGCCCATCGGCCCATGCTCGAGCAGCTCGCGCGACATCACGAGGTCGGCACCGAAGCTCGGCAGGAAGAGCGTGTAGGCCCACAGCAGCGCGCCGGCCAGCAGGCCGGCGAAGGCGCCCGCGGCCGTGGCCTGGCGCCAGAAGAGCCCGCCGATCAGGCTCGGCAGCACCTGCGCCGCACCGCAGAAGGCGATCAGGCCGATCGACGCGAGGGCATCCGAGTTGCCGCTCAGCCGGAAGTAGGCGAAGCCCAGCGCCAGCATCACGCAGATGCTCACGCGCCGGCTCACCAGCAGCAGGCGGCGGATCTCGCCGCTGGCGCTCTGCGAGACCCAGCGCAGGCGCATCGCCAGCGGCATCACGATGTGGTTGGAGATCATCGTCGAGAGCGCGATGCAGGCGACGATGACCATCGAGGTCGCGGCCGAGAAGCCGCCGAGGAAGGCCAGCAGCGCGATGTCGTGGCGGCTCGCCCAGATCGGCAGCGTGAGCACGAACATGTCCGGGTTGGCGCCCGCGGGCAGGTAGTTCAGCCCGGCGATCGCGATCGGCAGCACGAAGAGGCTGAGCAGGAAGAGGTAGAGCGGGAACATCCACGCGGCGGTGCGCAGGTGCGCCTCGTCGACGTTCTCGACCACGGTGACCTGGAACTGGCGCGGCAGGCAGATCACCGCGCCGGCCGAGAGGAAGGTCACCGCGACCCAGCGCGGGCCGAACACCTCCTGCGCATGCAGCATCTGCGGCGTCGCCTGCTCGAACACCGGGCCGACGCCGCCGGCCAGGCCGAAGACGACGAGCAGGCCCACCGCCAGCAGCGCGAAGAGCTTGACCACCGCCTCGAGCGCGATCGCCGCGACGACGCCGTGATGCCGCTCCTTGGCGTCGACGTTGCGGGTGCCGAAGAGGATCGTGAACACCGCCATGCCCACCGCGATCCAGAAGCCGATCTGGTACTCGGCGCCCGGCCCGTGCATGCCGCTGAGCGTGTCCGGGCCGCTGTCGCTGATCACCTGGAAGCTGGTGGCCACCGCCTTGAGCTGCAGCGCGATGTAGGGCGTGATGCTGACGACGGCGATCAGCGTCACCAGCGCGGCCAGACTCGTGCTCTTGCCGTAGCGCGAGGACACCATGTCGGCGATCGAGGTGATGCCCTGCGCGTGCGCGATGCGCACGATCTTGCGCAGCAGCACCCACCAGCCGATGAACGCGATCGTCGGCCCGAGGTAGATGGTGACGAACTCCAGGCCGCTGCGCGCCGCCGACCCCACCGCGCCGTAGAAGGTCCACGAGGTGCAGTAGACCGAGATCGAGAGCGTGTAGACCACCGGCGACTGCAGCCAGCCCAGGCGCCCGCTGCGCGCGCGCCGGTCGCCGAAGAAGGCCACCGCGAACAGCAGCGCCACGTACAGCAGCGCCGTCACCAGGACGAGGTTGGCCGAGAGCATCAGCGCGCAGGCGGCTGCGTCGGCGGTGCGTCCGCGCTCGCGGCCGCCTGCAGCGACGCCGGCACCGCCGGCGCCGGACCCGCGTCCGGGGTCCGCGCCAGCCGGCGCGCCAGCAGCGCCGCGGCGACGATCAGGGCCAGCCAGACGCCGAAGAGGTAGACGACGATCAGCGGCACGCCGCCCAGGTGGTGCGAGCCGGCGAACAGCGTCACCAGCGGCGGCATCAGCAGGAACACCGCCAGCGCGGGCAGCAGCGCCATCGCGTCGCGCAGCCTGGGCGTTCCGGGGTCGGGGGTCTTCATCGCCGCCCTCCGGCTTCGTTCACGGGTTCTCAGCGCGCGGCCAGCGCGCGCACGCGCTCGGCGATCTCGCGGTTGGAGAAGGGCTTGGTCATGAAGCCCTCGGCGCCGATGTCCTCGACCATGCGCCGATCCTGCGCCTGACCCTTGGCGGTGAGCACGATGACCGGGATCGACGCCAGCACGGGGTCGGACTTGACCGCCTTCAGGACCTCGAAGCCGTTCATCTTCGGCAGCATCAAGTCCAGGATCAGCAGGTGCGGCGCATCGGCGCGCAATTCGCGCAGCGCGGCCTCGCCGTCGAGCACGGCGCTCACCACGAAGCCTTCGCGCTCGAGCACGAAGCTCAGCGACTCGACGATGTGGGGCTCGTCCTCCGCGATCAGCACGCGCGTGGCCATCGCTCGCATCCTCCTCCGCCTGCCCAGCCGTTCATCGGCGCGGCACAGTGTAGCCGTGGCTCAGCGCCCGACGATCGGTTCCTCTGCCCGGTAGACGCAGTCGCGGCGCACGCACAGGCGGCAGCTGGGTCCCACGGGAACCGCCGGACCCGCCGACGAGAGGTCCAGCCCCGCGCCGTACACGGTCTTGTCGGCGTGCAGCGCATCGCAGGCGAGCATGATCGACTGCAGGCGCCGCGGCAGCGAGAACGCCGGGCGGCTCTTCTCCACCGTGCGCGCGACGAAGAGCATGCGCTGGCCGTCGGGCAGTTCCACCACCTGCCGCACGATGGTGCCCGGAACGTGCAGCGCCTGGTACACGGCCCACATCGGACACGCCGGGCCATGCCGCGGCAGCGCCAGCCGCGGCAGCGGGAAGCGCTTGCTCGTGAAGCCCGCAGCATCCACGCGCATGAGCGCGAATGGAATCCCCGACGCGTCCGCGCGCCGCAGCGTGACGAGGCGGTGGCAGACCTGCTCGAAACTGGCGCCGAAGCGCTGCACCAGGCGGTCGACGTCGAAGCGCAATCCCTGCGCAGCCTCGAGGAAGGACTCGTAGGGCAGCAGCACGGCCGCGGCGAGGTAGGACGAAAGCGCGCGCCGCGCGCGCCGTCGCGCCGCGTCGCTCCCGAGCTGGGCGGCGCCGGCCAGCACCTCGTCCACCGCCCGGCCTTGCGCGTGCAACTCGAGCGCCAGCCGCACGAGCTCGAAGCGGCGCGTCGCCGGCACCGCATCCTCCGCCAGCAGCAGCGTGCGCGAGGCGGCATCGAAGCCCACCAGATGACGCACCTGCGCCGGATCGAGCGCCCCCGCCGGTCGCACGACGACCTCGACGCCATGCTCACACCGCAGGTAGGCGGCCAGTGCGACCTCGCTGCAGTCGCCGTCGCTCGTCGCACTCGCCCGGAATTCGGCGGCCGCGTGCTCGAGCGCGGGGAAGTGGTTCTCGTGGTCGACGATGAAGTCGTCGACCTCGTCCGCCGGCGTCACCGAGCGCGTCCCCGCGGCGTCCTTGTCGAAGAAGTCGGCGAGCGACCGCGCGACGTCGGCCAGGCGCGCGCTCTCCTCGCCGACGATGCCGAGGAAGCGCTCGCGCCGCGCCGCGTCCAGCCCCTGGGGGCTCTGCAGGATCTCGGCGGAGGAGCGGATCGCCGTCACCTGCGTCAGCATGCTGTGCACCGCGTCGCCGAGGAAGGGGTCCTGGTGCAGGCGGTCGGAGAGCGCGTTCACCGCCTGCCCGCGGTCCATCCACGCGCGGTGCAGCCGCACCAGGGCGCGCCCCCAGGCGCGATGGCGGCCGGCCATGACCTGCGCACCGTCGGAGTCCAGCCCGAGGTCGGCCAGCATCGGCTCGCCGCAGAGTTCGTCCAGATCGGCGGCGAGCCGCCGCTCGGCCGCGCCGTCGATCTCGGCCAGCGTGAGCCCGAGCGCATCGGCAATGCGCTTGAGCAGCGCGCCGGCGATGCTGCGCTTGTCGCTCTCGATCAGGTTCAGGTACGAGGCCGAGATGCCCAGCCGCGCCGCCAGCGCCGCCTGCGTGATGCCCAGCGCGCGCCGCCGCTCGCGCAGCGTCGCGCCGATCAGCGGGCTGCGGCGCATCGCCCGCTATGCCGGCGGGGCCGCAACGGCTTGTCCCCACCACGAGCCCGCACCCAGCCGCATCGGGGCATACCCGACGACGGCGATGCGAGGTCAAGAATCAACGGCAGGATCGGCATTCGCATCCATTCTTTACAAAATTCATCAATACCGTCAATCAGTTGTTGCTGCATTGACATCGCGACGGGATGATTTCGCGGAAGTCGGGCGGTGACGCGTCCATCCGGATCGAGGTGGCCCGTTCGAGCCGCACGCCGGGGCCCGTCGTCCCGGTCCGGCCGGACCAGGCCCCATTCGGTCATCCACCACAGGAGCGAAGACACATGTCGCAGTCCAGAGATTCGAAACTCAATCCCTCCCGGCTGACGCGCCGGCGCATGCTGCAAGCGACAGGCGCCGGCGGCGTCACGATGGTCCCCGGCCTCGGCCACATGGGCTGGGCACAGGCGCAGGACAAGCCGGCCATCGGCACCTGGCCGGCCGGTTCGCAGGGCAACACGGTCTACGTCGCGGCTGCGGTGCCGCTGACCGGCACTTACGCGGTGCAGGGCGCGGACGAGCTCAAGGGCTGGGAACTCGCCGTCGAGCACATCAACACCAACCACCCGCTGATGAAGACGCTCGCGCCTAAGGTCAACAACGGCGTGCTGGGCAAGAAGGTCGAGTTGAAGTCGGCCGACTCCGCCGCCAAGCCCAACCAGGCGCTGCAGGCGGCTCAGACCTTCATCAACCAGAACAAGGTCATCCTGCTCACCGGCTCGACCTCGTCGGCGGTGGCGGTGGCGATGAACAAGTTCGCCCAGCGCGAGAAGATCCTCTACATGCCGGGGATCTCGGGCTCCAACGACACCACCGGCAAGGACTGCGTGCGCTACGGCTTCCGCCAAGGCTACTTCGGCGAGATGGCGGCGAACTCCATCGGCCCGATCCTGCTCAAGACCTTCGGTCGCGACCGCAAGATGGCGTTCATGACGCCGGACTACACCTACGGCCACACGACCACCGAATCCACCGAGCGCTTCCTGCGCGACAAGGGCGGCTGGAAGACGGTGACCAACCAGGTCTCGCCGCTGGGCACGCAGGACTTCAGCCAGTACCTGACGAACATCGCCAACTCCGGCGCCGAGTTCCTCATGAACGTCAACTGGGGTCGCGACGCGGTGCTCTCCAGCCAGCAGGCCAAGCAGTTCGGCCTGCTGCCGAAGATGACGCTGGTGCTGCCCTACCAGATCCCGTTCTTCGCCAAGGAAGCCGGCGTCGACATCAGCGAAGGCGTCTTCGCCGCCACCGACTTCTGGTGGACGCTGGAGGACAAGTATCCCCTGGCCAAGCAGTTCGTCGAGGCCTTCCAGAAGAAGTTCGGCTACCGCCCGGAATGGGGCGCCGAGAACGCCTACGTGAGCTTCGCGCACTGGGCGCGCATGGTCACCGAGACCGGCAGCTTCTACCCGCCCGACGTCATCAAGCACTGGGAGAAGGGCGAGAAGATCCCCTCGCTCGTCGGCGACGTGCACTACCGCCCCGAGGACCACCAGTGCGTGCGCCCGGTCTTCGTCGTGCGCGGCAAGGCCAAGAAGGACATGCGCAACGCCGAGGACTTCTGGGAAGTCGTCGACACGCAGCGCGGCGAGGACGTGATCCAGTCGCCCACCGCCTTCGGCTGCAAGCTCGGCGACTACACCTGAGGAAACGGCCGGCGGGCCCGCGGCGGCCGTGACGCCGCCGCGGGCCTTCCCCCGATCGAATCGACCCATCACCTGGACGGT
This sequence comes from Burkholderiales bacterium, assembly GCA_026932235.1. Classification (GTDB taxonomy): domain Bacteria; phylum Pseudomonadota; class Gammaproteobacteria; order Burkholderiales; family Burkholderiaceae_C; genus Rubrivivax. The sequence goes on along the minus strand of JAIXKR010000002.1, from coordinate 45,314 downwards.
CTCGCGTGTTCACCTGGGGCAACTTCATCTCGCAGTGCTTCAACGGGCTGGTGCTGGGCGCGCTGCTGGCGCTGATCTCGTCGGGCCTGACGATCATCTACGGCACGCTGGGCGTGCTGAACCTCGCGCACGGCGCGATGTTCATGCTCGGCGGCTACGCCGGCTGGGTCGCGTACACCTACACCGGCTCGTTCATCGTCGCCGTCGCTGCCGGCGCGATCTTCGTGATGCTGGTGGGCGTGGTCACCGAGCGGCTCATCATCCGCCACTTCTACGCGCGTCCGCACGAGGACCAGCTGCTCGTCACCTTCGGCCTGGGCATCGTCTTCGTCGAGCTGGTGCGCTACTTCTTCGGCAGCCTCTCCAAGACCGTGCCGCCGCCGCAGGCGCTCGCCGGCATCACCCCGCTCGGCTTCATGGTCTACCCGACCTACCGCCTGGCGCTGCTGGGCATCGTCACGGTGGCGTTGCTGGCGCTCTACTTCATCCTCTACCGCACGCGCATCGGGATGATCGTGCGCGCGGGCATCGAGGACGCGGTGATGGTCGATTCGCTGGGCATCAACATCCAGAAGGTGTTCATGCTGGTGTTCGGCATCGGCGCCATGGCCGCGGGCTTCGCCGGCATCGTCAACGCGCCGGTGGTGGCGGTGGCGCCCGACGTCGGCGACGCGATCCTCGTGCAGACCTTCGTCGTCGTCGTCATCGGCGGCGTCGGCTCCTTCCCCGGCGCCGTGCTCGGCGGCCTGATCGCCGGCGAGATCATCAGCCTCACGTCGATGTTCAACCCGGCCTATTCCTACGTGATGCTCTTCATCGCCATGACCCTCGTGCTCGTGCTTCGCCCCTACGGCCTGCTCGGCACGGTCGGACGCGAGTGAGCCGCCGCCGAACCCCGACCCGTAACGCCCGGTTCCTGCAATGCCGACACGACAACGTGCCTACATCGTCGAAATCCTGACGCTGCTCGCGCTGATCGCGGCGCCCTTCGTGCTGCCACACCTGGGCTTCGCGCCGGCAACGATCAACCGCATCCTCATCTGGGGCCTGGTGGGCATCGGCTTCGACCTCCTGTTCGGCTTCACCGGGCTGCTCTCGTTCGGCCAGGCCGCGTTCTTCGGCACCGGCGGCATGTTCGCGGCCTACCTGCTGACGAACACCTCGTTCACGAACACCATCGGCGCAACGCTCATCGGCACCGCGGTCGCCGGCGTCGTCGGCTACCTGATCGGCCTGCTCGCGCTGCGGCGCACGGGGATCTACTTCGCGATGATCACGGTGGCGATCGCCGAGGTCTTCTTCTTCCTGGAATTCAACCCGCTCTCGGACTACACCGGCGGCGAGAACGGACTGCCGGGCGTGCCGCCACCGAACCTTGACCTGGGCTTCTGGTCGATGACCTTCGGCAGCAACACCCAGATGTACGCGTTCTTCGCCTTCTGGTACTTCGTCGGCCTGGTGATCGCGCTGCGCATCGTGCGCTCGCCGGTGGGGCTGCTGCTGCGCGCGATCCGCGACAACCCGCTGCGCGCGCAGGCGCTGGGCCACAACATCCATGGCTACAAGCTCACCGTCTTCGTCGTCGCGGCGATGTACGCGGGCTTCGCCGGCAGCCTGCTCGGCATGCTGCAGGGCTTCATGCCGCCCGACGCCTTCATGTTCCACACCTCGGGCGAGATCGTGATGCAGACGGCCATCGGCGGCGCCGGCTGGCTCTTCGGCCCGCTGCTGGGCGCCGCCGTGTGGCTGTACCTGGCCGACTTCTTCCAGATCACGCTCGACCTCGGCGCGTCCTGGAAGCTCGTGCTGGGCATCGTCTTCGTGCTGCTGGTCGTCTTCCTGCGCCACGGACTGGTCGGCGCCATCGTCGACCTCTGGCGTCTGGCGCGTCCCGCCAGGCCCTCCGCGCCGCCTTCGGAGCCGGCCCGCGCGGCGGCGACGCGCGTGCAGGCGGCGGCACAGTCGCGCCACAAGTCCACGAGAAGCACCTCCGGCCCCATCCTGCAGGTCAGCGGCCTGACCAAGCGCTACGGCGGCCTGGTGGCCAACAGCGACATCGACTTCAGCGTCGACCACGGCGAGATCCGCGGCATCATCGGCCCCAACGGCGCGGGCAAGAGCACCTTCTTCAAGATGCTCACCTGCGAGGTCAAGCCGACCTCCGGCAAGATCATCTTCGACGGGCGCGACATCACCGGCATGGACGTCTCGGACGCCTGCCAGCTCGGCCTGACCAAGAGCTACCAGATCAACCAGCTCTTCGACCGCCTGACGGTGCGACAGAACCTGGCGATCGCGGCACTGGGCGAACTGCGCGGCAAGTTCAAGCTCGACCTGCTGAAGTCGCTGCCCAAGGTGCCCGGACTGGATCCCCAGGTCGAGAGCACCGCGGCGCTGGTGCACCTGGAGGACCGCCTCGACACCCCGGTGGCGGAACTCGCCTACGGCGAGAAGCGGCGCCTCGAGATCGGACTGGCCCTGGCCACCTCGCCGAGCCTGCTGCTGCTCGACGAGCCTCTGGCGGGAATGAGCCCGCAGGAGCGCGTCGAGACCGTCGCGCTGCTGAAGGCCATCGCCGCGGGGCGCACGATGATCGTCATCGACCACGACATGGACGCGCTCTTCGAACTCGTCGGCAAGGTCACCGTGCTGCAGGAGGGCCGGCTGCTCGTGGAAGGCACGCCTGACGAGATCCGCAGCAACGCCGAAGTCCAGGAGGCCTATCTCGGCGGCATTCACGAAGAGGCAGGGGCGGAATGAGCCTACTCGAAGTCACCGACCTGAACAGCTACTACGGCGACAGCCACATCCTGTTCGACGTCTCGATGCGGGTCGAGAACAAGGAGGTCGTGGCGCTGCTCGGGCGCAACGGCGCCGGCAAGTCGACGACGCTCAAGAGCCTGATGGGCGTCGTGCGGCCGCGCACCGGCAGCGTCAAGCTCGAAGGGGTCGAGCTCGCGGGCAGGAAGTCGCACGCCATCGCGCGCGCGGGCATCCAGCTCGTGCACGAGGACCGTCGCATCTTCGGCAGCCTCAACGTCGAGGAGAACATCGTCCTCGCCGGGCTCACCGCGCAGGAGAAGTGGCCGCTCGAGCGCATCTACGAGATGTTCCCGCGCCTGAAGGAGCGGCGCACGAGCCGCGGCACCGACCTCTCGGGCGGCGAGCAGCAGATGCTGGCGATCGCGCGCGCGCTCGTGCGCAGCCCGAAGATCGTGCTGCTGGACGAGCCCTTCGAGGGCCTGGCCCCGGTGATCGTGCAGGACCTCGTGCGCGCCTGCCGCCGGCTCGCGCAGGCCGGCCAGACCATCGTCGTCGTCGAGCAGAACCTGGCCGCGGCGCTGGCGCTGGCCACGCGCGTCTACATCATCAACAACGGCCACATCGTCCACGAAGGCAGTTCCGGCGAGCTCAAGGCCCAGCCCGAGATCCTGCAGCGCTACCTCGGCGTATGAGCACCCTCTTCGAGCGCCTGCTGTCGGACGAACTGCCCTGCGCCAAGGTCTACGAGGACGACCTCGTCTTCGCCTTCATGGACGCCGGCCAGGTCAACGACGGCCACGTCATCGTCGCCACCAAGGCCCCGCGAGAAACCCTGCTCGACTGCACCGAGGCGGAGGCCGAGGCGTTGATGCGCGCCGCGCGCCGCATCGCGCTCGCCGTGCAGCGAGCCTTCGCACCCGAGGGCATCACCGTGCTGCAGGCGAACAAGCCCGCCGGCTGGCAGACCGTTCCCCACCTGCACCTGCACGTGCTGCCGCGCCACGCCGGGGACGGCGTCGAGCTCGGCTGGCCGCGCAAGGAGCCCGGGATCGAGCGCCTGCGCGAGCTCGCCGCACGCCTGCAGGTCTGAGGCCGGCCGCGGCGTGCCGCGGCATGCGGCACACTCGGCGGCATGCCGATCGCCCTCTCCATCCTCGACCAGTCGATCGCCTGCGCCGGACGCGGCGAGGACGATGCTCTGCGCGACACGCTCGACCTGGCGGCGGAAGCCGAGCGGCTCGGCTACCGCCGCTTCTGGGTCAGCGAGCACCACGGCCTGCCGACCATCGTCGGCACCGCGCCCGAAATCCTGCTCGCGGCGATCGCGGCGCGCACGACGCGAATCCGCCTCGGCAGCGCCGGCGTCATGCTGCCGCACTACAGCGCCTTCAAGGTGGCGGAACAGTTCCGCGTGCTGGACGCGCTGGCGCCGGGGCGCATCGATCTCGGCGTCGGCCGCGCGCCGGGCAGCGACCTGCGCGTGGCGCAGTTGCTCAACCCGAACGCGCGCCACGCGGCGGAGGCCTTTCCGCAGCAGGTCGTCGACCTGATCCAGTGGACGCGCGGCCAGCCCCACCTGGGCACGCACGCGCATCCGCTCGCGCCGCCGGGAAGCGGCCTCGCACGCGCGCCCGAAGTCTGGATGCTCGGCAGCAGCGACTACGGCGCCCAGCTCGCCGCGCACCTGGGCCTGCCGTATGCGTTCGCCTACTTCTTCATGGACGGCCAGGGCGTCGAGCAGGCGCTGGCACTGTACCGGCAGCTCTACCGGCCCAGCGAGCGCCACCCGACGCCTTGCGCCACCGTCTGCATCTGGGCCCTGGCCGCCGACAGCGACGAGGAGGCGCTGCACCACGCGCGTTCGCGCGAGCGCTGGCGGCTGGACCGCGAGCGCGGCCAGTTCGGGCCCTTGCAGCCGCCTGCGGCGATCCGCTTCAGCGCCGAGGAGGAAGCCCGGCTGCAAGGCATGCGTCGCCGCGCCTTCGTCGGCCGCGCCGACGCGGTGTGCGAACGCATCACGGCGCTCGCACACGCGTTGCAGTTGGACGAGATCGTGATCAACACCTGGGCGCACGAGCCCGCCGTGCGGCGGCGTTCCTACGCCATGCTGGCCGAAGGCCTGGCGCCCCCACGCGTGCAACCGCCTCGATAGCCTCGATACCCGAAAAGAGAAGAAATGAACATCAACGACGAGAGCCCTCGGGGCATCGACCCCGCGCTGCTGCAGCGCATCCGCATGAACGAAGGCCTGGCGCAGGCGATGGGCGGTTTTCACCTGAGCGGCTGGGACGCGGCGCGCGGCCTCGTCGATGCCGGCTTCACGGTGCAGCCGCAGCACTGCCACTCGAAGGGACGCATCGCCCAGGGGGGCTTCATCACCGGCTGGCTGGATGCGGCGATGGCGTTCGCGGTGATCCTCGAGACCGAAGGCCGGCAGACCGTGAACTCGCTCGAGATCAAGGTCAGCTTCTACGAGAAGGTCGGGCCGGGGGCCGGCCGCGTGCAGGCGCGCGTGGCACGACGCGGCCGGCGCGTGGCCTTCCTCGAGGCGAGCCTCCACAACGCCGAGGGCAAGCTCGCCGCGCAAGCCACATCGACCGGCCTGCTGGTCGACTACCAGCCCTGAGCCAGGCGCCGCCAACAAACGAAACCCCTCCAGGCCGAGGCCGGGAGGGGCGGGTGGCCTAGGCCACCAGTGGGGCTCCGGAGGGATGGGGTCCGGGGCTCCTGACGCGCAGGGACTGCGCCGTCGATGGAACCTGCATTGCAGGCGATGCAAGCGTAGGCGCGTTCGCGTGCGCGCGCAATCGGAATCGTCTATGTCGGTCCGGGCGCCGAAAGCCTCGAGCCGGCTAGCCCGACAGGATCTGCTGCACCAAGGCCTCGGTGCGCTGCAGCACGTCCGCGTCCATCGTGATCACGCGACCCCATTCCCGCGTGCTCTCGCCGGGCCACTTGTGCGTCGCATCCAGCCCCATCTTGCCGCCCAGGCCGCTCACCGGCGAGGCGAAGTCGAGGTAGTCGATCGGCGTGCGCTCGACGAGGGTGGTGTCGCGCACCGGGTCCATGCGTGTGGTGATCGCCCACACGACTTCCTTCCAGTTGCGGATGTCGACGTCGTCGTCGGTGACGACGATGAACTTCGTGTACATGAACTGGCGCAGAAAGCTCCACAGGCCGAACATCACGCGCTTGGCGTGGCCGGCGTAGGACTTGCGGATGCTGACGACGGCGAGGCGGTAGCTGCAGCCCTCGGGCGGCAGGTAGAAGTCGGCGATCTCCGGGAACTGCTTCTGCAGGATGGGAACGAAGACCTCGTTCAGCGCCAGGCCCAGCACCGCAGGCTCGTCCGGCGGCTTGCCGGTGTAGGTGCCGTGGTAGATCGGGTCTGCGCGCCGCGTCAGCCGCTGCACTTCGAACACCGGAAACCAGTCCTGCTCGTTGTAGTAGCCGGTGTGGTCACCGAACGGCCCTTCGAGCGCGTGCAGGTAGCCCGAACGCTCCGCCAGCGGCACCCCGTGCTCGGAGCGGCCCTCGAAGCCTGCCGCGGCCGGCACGATGTGGCCTTCGAGAACGATCTCCGCGCCCGCGGGCACCTGCAGCATCAGACCGCCCTCGCCCACCGTGGTGTCGGCGAGTTCGGTGCGCCCGCCGCGCAGCAGCCCCGCGAACTGGTATTCGGAGAGGCTGTCCGGCACCGGCGTCACCGCGCCCAGCATCGTCGCCGGATCGGCACCGAGCGCCACGGCCACCGGAAACGGCCGGCCCGGGTTGGCGCGTGCGAACTCGGCGAAGTCGAGTGCGCCGCCACGATGCGCGAGCCACCGCATGACGAGGTGGCGCGGCCCGATGAGCTGCTGGCGGTAGATTCCCAGGTTCTGGCGCATTCGCGGCCGCGCGACGCCCTGCGGCCCGCGCGTCACCACGAGGCCCCAGGTGATGAGCGGACCGGCGTCCTCGGGCCAGCAGGTCAGGATCGGCAACTGCGCCAAGTCGATCTCGGTCGCTTGGAGCACCTCGGCCTGGCAGGCCGGGCGACGCACGCGCGCGGGCTTCATGTCCCACAGCGCGCGCGCCAGATCCAGCAGGCGTCCGGCCTCGCGCAGGCTGCGCGGCGGGTCGGGCTCCTTCAGCGCCGCGAGCAGGCTCCCGACTTCGCGCAGCGCCGCAGCCGACTCGGCCCCCATCCCCAGGGCCACTCGTTCAGGGGTGCCGAAGAGGTTGAGCAGCACGGCGGTGGAGTAGCCCGCGGGCCGAGTGAAGAGAACCGCTGGTCCGCCGCTGCGCAGCAATCGGTCGCCAATTGCCGTCATCTCCAGCCGAGGAGACACCAAAGCGGCGGTTCGGCGCAGTTCGCCCTGAGTCTCCAACTGCTCGACGAAGTCCCGCAGGTCGCGGTATTTCATTTGTAACCAGTATAAGACAATGGATCGTTATTCTTGACCTCGTATTTAGCGCTTCCTAGAATCTCCTCCGGTCCTAGGGTTAACCCTTGGTTCTCTGTGCGTTCGCGGTCCACGCCCATTCGGGGACGCGGCGCAAGGGTTCGAGGTCCGGTCGCCGTCGAGGCTCATGGAAAGGCCAGGACACCGGTCCGTGATTATCGCCGCCACCTTGCGCCGCCCTCCATGGGTGCCAGGGCGCAGGCCGCGGCACAGGAAAGGAGCGAGATGAAGGCCTTCGAAACGCTGCGCCGCACGCAGCGCGCCTGCGCTCGATCAGCGGCCGCCTTCTTGCGGGACGTGGGTCACGGCCTGCTCGAGTTCAGCCACAACACGTTCGCCTTGCTCGGCCTGGCGGTGGCGGCAGTGCTGGTGTTCGGCGCCGGTCGCGCCGACCTGCGCCACCAGATCGAGGCATACGCGCTGCAATGGCTGCAGGACCGGCAGGAGGCGCGTGCGCTGCAGGCCGGCGATCTGCTCTCGGTCGTTGCCGAGCAGAGCGCCGTCGGCCGCGCCACCGCGATCGACCCGCGCGAACTCTCGCGCGAGCAGGCCGCCGTGGCGCAGTGGATCTCGCGCCGCTATCGCGTCGCCCCCGAGCCCATCGGCCGCCTCGTGCAGGAGGCATGGGCGATCGGGCAGCGTGCGCGCCTGGACCCGACGCTGATCCTGGCCATCATGGCCATCGAGTCCCGTTTCAACCCCTTTGCGCAGAGCTCGGTCGGCGCCCAGGGCCTGATGCAGGTGATGACGCGCGTGCACGACGACAAGTACGACGCCTTTGGCGGCGTGCACGCCGCCTTCGACCCGGTGAGCAACCTGCGCGTGGGCGTGCAGGTGTTGCGGGACTGCATCGCCCGCGCCGGAAGCGTCTACGACGGCCTGCGCTACTACGTCGGCGCCGCCGGCCTGGCCAGCGATGGCGGCTACGCCGGGCGCGTCATGGGCGAACAGGCCAACCTGCGCGCCGTCGCCGAGGGGCGCAAGCTGCCGGTCAATGCGCCCATCGTCGCGCCCGCGCCGCCGCCGGCTCCGGTCACCGCCTCGGACGACGTCAAGCCCGCGGACCCGATCGCACCGCCGCCCCCCGAGCAGGCGAGCGACCCGGCGCGGCTGGCCCTGCTGCGCTGACGGCCAGGGGTAAACTGGCCGGTTTCTCCGCGAAGGCAGGCCATGTTCGACCGTACCGTCTCCACCATCGCCCACGTCGACCCCGAAGTCTGGTCGGCGATCCAGGCCGAGAACGCCCGTCAGGAAGAGCACATCGAGCTCATCGCCTCGGAGAACTACACGAGCCCGGCGGTGATGGCCGCGCAGGGCAGCCAGCTCACCAACAAGTACGCCGAAGGCTATCCCGGCCGGCGCTACTACGGCGGCTGCGAGCACGTCGACGTCGTCGAGACGCTGGCCATCGAACGCCTGAAGCAGCTCTACGGCGCGGCATTTGCCAACGTGCAGCCCAATTCCGGCAGCCAGGCCAACCAGGCCGTGCTCTTCGCCCTGCTGCAGCCCGGCGACACCATCATGGGCATGAGCCTGGCCGAAGGCGGCCACCTCACGCACGGCATGGCGCTGAACATGTCGGGCAAGTGGTTCAAGGTCGTCAGCTACGGCCTGGACGCGCAGGAGGCGATCGACTACGAGGCGATGGAGCGCCTGGCGCATGAGCACCGCCCCAAGCTCATCATCGCCGGCGCCAGCGCCTACAGCCTGCACATCGACTTCGAGCGCTTCGCGCGCGTGGCCAAGGCGGCGGGCGCATACCTGATGGTCGACATGGCGCACTACGCGGGCCTGATCGCCGCGGGCGTCTACCCGAATCCGGTTCCGCACGCCGACGTCGTCACCAGCACCACGCACAAGAGCCTGCGCGGCCCGCGCGGCGGCGTCGTCATCACCAACAACGAAGAGATCGCCAAGAAGATCAACAGCGCCGTCTTCCCCGGCCTGCAGGGCGGCCCGCTGATGCACGTCATCGCCGGCAAGGCCGTGGCCTTCAAGGAGGCGCTCGCACCCGAGTTCAAGACCTACCAGCAGCAGGTGGCGGTGAACGCGCGCGTGCTCGCCGAGACGCTCACCGAGCGCGGGCTGCGCATCGTCAGCGGCCGCACCGAGAGCCACCTCATGCTCGTCGACCTGCGCCCCAAGGGCCTGACCGGCAAGGAGGCTGAAAGCCTGCTCGGCCGCGCGCACATCACCTGCAACAAGAACGGCATCCCCAACGATCCGCAGAAGCCGATGGTGACGAGCGGCATCCGCCTCGGGTCGCCGGCGATGACCACGCGCGGCTTCAAGGAAGAGCAGGCACGCCTCACCGGCCACCTCATCGCCGACGTGCTCGACCAGCCGCAGGACGAGGCGCGCATCGCGGCGGTGCGCGCCAAGGTCGCGGCGCTCACGCGCGAGTTCCCGGTCTACCGCTGAGCCGCAGGGCCGGATCGCTCGCCCCGCTCCCCCGCCCGGGGGAGACGCTCGGGGGGCCCTCCTCGGAGAGCCGCCCGATCCCGCCCGCGGGGGACGCGCGCGGCGCTGCCGTTTCCTACAGTGACCCCACTGCCACGGAAACCGGAGCCCGCGATGAGCCACGCCCTCACCTCCATCGCCGCCGCGCCCTCCCCGGCTCAGCGCGCGCGCGGCGTGACGCTCGTCGAAGCCTGCGCGGTGCTGGCCATCGCGAGCATCGTGCTCGGCAGCGCGCTTCCCGGCTTCGACTCGCTGCGCCAGCGCCATCATCTGCAGGGCGTCGCGGCGCAGCTCGAGACCGACCTGCACTTCGCGCGCAGCCAGGCGGTGGCGCTGAACCGCAGCGTACGCCTGAGCTTCGCCGGCAGCGGCGCCCATGCCTGCTACGCCATCCATACCGGCGCCGCTGCCGACTGCAGCTGCACCACCGGTGCCTGCAGCGGCGCAGCCAGCCTGCTGGGCATGCGGCGCCTGGAAGGCAAGCTCCCGCTGGCGCTCAGCTCCAACTCGGCGAGCCTGGCCTTCAGCCCGCACTTCGGCACCGTCACGCCGACGGCGACGATGCGCGTGCAGGGTGCCGACGGCGACGAGATCCGCCTCATCGTCAACATCGCCGGCCGCGTACGCAGTTGCAGCCCCAGCGCCAGCCTGCGCGCCTTCCAGCCCGCTTGTTGAGCTCCGGCAACGCGGCTGCGGGCCGACCATCGGCCGCGCGGGGGCGACGAGCGGTCACCCCGGCGCTGGCCTCAGAGGCGGCCCGCAGCCGACAATCACCCCATGCACCCACCCTCCCGCCCGGTCCCCACTTCGCAGCGCGGCTTCACGCTCGTGGAACTGATGATCGCGCTGGTCGTGGTCGCGATCCTGGCGAGCATCGCGTACCCGTCCTTCATGGGCGCGATCCGCAAGAGCCGGCGCGCGGAGGCGATCAGCGCGCTGAACCAGGTGCAGCAGGCGCAGGAGCGCTTTCGGGCCAACCAGACCGCGTACACGACGAACCTGAGCGCCGCGCCGACCGCCACCCCGCCGGGCCTGGGGCTCTCGAGCACGACGGCCAGTGGCTACTACACGATCGCGATCGCCAGCGCGAGCAACGACGAATACGAATTGACCGCGACCGCCGTTGCCGGAACGAGCCAGGCCATGGACGGCGACTGCGCCATGCTCGGCGCCCGCATGAAGAGCGGCAGCATCGAATACGCCGGGGGGCCGCTGGCCGGGACCTTCACCAACGCCTCCTACGCATCCAGTCACCCCTGCTGGGCCAGATGAACCGCGTTCGAAACCCTCGATCCCTGCACGCTGGCGGTTTCACGCTGGTGGAGTTGATGGTCGTGATCGCGCTCGTCGCGCTCATCCTGGCGGTCGGCGTGCCCTCGTTTCGCTCGCTGATCGAAGTGCAGCGCCTGCGCGGCGTCCATTCCACGATGGGGACCGACTTCCAGTTCGCACGCTCGGAGGCCGTGCGCCTGCGCCTGCCCGTGCACGTGCAGCTCAAGTCGGCCACGGGCTCGAACCCAGCCTGCTACACGATCTTCACGGACTCGGTCCGCGTCCCGCCTTACTCGACGCCGTGCGACTGCCAGCAGCCGCCCGGCTCACGCTGCAGCGCGCCGACCACGGCCGAGCTTCGTACCGTGGAGGTGCCGCTTTGGATGGGCATCGGCCTGACCCCCCTGGACACGAGCCTGGCCCCCCTGAGCGACAACCGTTTCGGCTTCGATCCGTACACCGGGACCATGTTCATCTACCGGGATGACTGGGGTACCGTGACGGGCGAGGTCTTCGTCGTCGATGCGCACCTCGATCCGGCACGCCGCCTGCGCACCGAAGTCAACTTCGGCGGACGGATCCGCGGATGCAGCCCCGCGGGATCGACCGTAACGGCAATCGCATGCTGACCGCCATCTCACCCCCTCTGCGCCGCCAGCGGCGGCATGCGCAGCGCGGCCTCTCGCTGGTCGAACTGCTGGTCGGCATCGCCGTCGGCCTGTTCGTCGTCGCAGGCGCGGCGATGATGACGGGCAACCAGCTGGCCGACAACCGGCGCATGCTTTCGGAGGCGCAGGTCCAGCAGGACTTGCGCGCTGCGGTCGACATCATGACCCGGGAGGTCCGGCGCTCCGGGGCACGCCGAAATCCCCATACGCTGGTTTCGGATGGGGCAGGCACCGGCAGCAATCCCGGCACCATCGACGACATCACCCCAGCGACCCCCGGTTCGGCGACCACGTTCCGCTACGAACGGGTCGGCACGAGCAGCGGTGCGCTGGGATACCGGCTGCAAGGCACTGCGGTCCAGACCCGCATGCCGGCACTCGGGAGCGCCGCGGCGTTCCAGGACCTCACCGACACGCGCTCGATGGTCGTCGAGAGCTTGACGATCACGCCGATGCACACCGAGGAACCGACGCCTGCCGGGCCGGCGCCCAGCCGGCTGCCCTGCCCCAAGCTGTGCCCGGACGGGACCAGCAACTGCTGGCCCCTCATCCGCGTTCGCGCGCTGAGCATCGACGTGCAGGCGCGCGCGGTCCACGACGCCAGCGTCCGGCGCGCCCTCAGCACCGTCGTCCATCCCCGGAACAACGAACTCGTCGTGGTCGGCTCCACGATATGCCCGGCATGAACGCGAGATCCCACCCGCGCAGGCAGCATGGTGCCGCGACGCTGATCGTGGTGATGGTGCTCTTCTTCGTGATGTCGCTCGTCGCAGCCTACGCCAGCCGCAATCTCATCTTCGAGCAGAAGACCTCGGCCAATCTGTACCTGGCCACCTCGGTCGCCGGAACCGCGGACGCCGGGCTCGACTGGGCTCTCGGGCTGCTCAACAGCGGCCGCATCGACGACGACTGCAAGCCAAGCACCAATCCTCTGGCCCCCAGCTTTCGCCAGCGCTATCTGGACTTCGACACCTCGTCGGGAGGGATCGCCGTCAAACCGGGCGTTCGCGATGGCCCCCTGTGGCCGATGTGCTGGTTCGACAGCGGCGCCAACGCCTGGAACTGCCACTGCCCGTCGGATCCCGCCGCGCCGGGAAGCATCGCCACGACGCCGTCCGCCACCGCGGTTCCGTCGTTCCGGGTCCGCTTCGTCAATCTGGACAATGCAGTCCCTCCGACTCGATCGGGGATGGTCCGGGTCGAGGTGCAGGCCTGCCCGCAATTCGATGCGGCTTGCCTCTCGTTTCCGGCGGCACACGCCACCGAGTGCACGGGCACGGCCTGCGCGATGATCGCGCTCAGCCCCGGCCTCAAGTCGCCGCCGGTGACGGCCTTGACCGCACGCGGCAGCATCGGCGCGCCCCTGACCGCGAGCAGCCCGAATGCCGGCGGGGCGGGTTTCGCAGTGGTGGCTGGGGGCAGCATCGCACCCACGGTCATCGCACATGGCCCGGCCGGGGTTCCTGCGAGCCGCCTCATGTACCCTGCCGCCCCCTCGCTCAGCGATCCGCTGCTGACCGAAGAGCGCATGTTCGCCGCGGTGTTCGGCGCCTGGCCGCTGACCTACGACGCGCAGCCGGGCGCAGTCACGATCGACTGCTCGTCGAGCTGCGGCTCGACCGTCATCCGCAACGCGATCGAGCTCAATCCGGGCCGCGTCTTCGTCCTCGACGGCGACGTCGCGCTCGACGGCGGTGCGCCGATCGGCACCGAGACCGAACCGGTGACGCTGGTGGTCAACGGCAACCTGGGTTTCTCTGCGCCCACGACGGTACACGGCCTCGTGTACGTGCGAGCGGCCAACTGGGTCACCTCGGGCCACGGCGAGATTCTCGGCGCCGTCGTCGCCCAGGGTGATGTCACCGGTGCCGGCAGCTTCGAGATCCTCTACGACAAGGCCATCCTGGAACGGCTGCAGCATGCAAGCGGCAGCATGGTCCTGATCCCGGGCGGCTGGAAGGACTTCCCGTGATGCGCAGCAGACTCTTCCGATCGCGCGGGGTTTCCCTGATCGAAGCGCTCGTCGCGCTGGCGGTGATGGGCTTTGGCATGCTCGGCATCGTGGCCCTGCAGATGTCGCTGCGCAGCAATTCCGACCATTCCCGCCAGCAGGCCGAGGCCGTGCGCATCGCGAGCGACTACCTGGAGCGTTCGCGAGCCTATTCGGTGATCGCGTCCGATCCTTCAGGCACCAAGCGAGCGTACGAGGACATCGTGGACGACGGCACGTTCACGGTCACCGGGATCAACGCCACTTACGCCAGGGAGGTCGAGGTCGACGATTCGGACGACCTGACCTACAAGTCCGTGCGCGTGCGGGTCACCTGGGACGATCGCGCAGGCGTGCAGCAGAGGATCGAGCTGTCCAGCGTGATCCACCGTACGCCACCCGAGCTGGCAGGCAGCCTCGTGCTGCCGGCGCAGGGCACGGCCGTGAGCGCGCTTGGCGGCAACGGACGGCATTGGTCGATCCCGGCGGCGGCCGTCGATATCGCGGGCAACCAGAGTGAGTTCACGCCCCCGGGCGGCGGCTCGGTGCGCTGGATCTTCGACAGGGCGTCGGGCATGATCGTGCAGCACTGCGTGCCCGGACCCTGCGTCAACATCTCCGGGCGGCTGCTGCATGGCTTCATCACCTTCGCCACCGCGTCCACTCAGCCTACCGCGATGGATGCCGAAGCGCCGTCGAGCGCCGCGCTGGCCGGCATCTCCGTGTCGCTCAACCAGTCGGCGCCCACGGGCGCGGCGCCGCCCCAATGCTTCGTGGATGCACTGTCGGCGACGACGCTCGAGTATTTCTGCCTCGTTCGCGTCACCATGCCCAGCGGCAGCAACTCGCGCTGGTCCGGCCGCTCGCTGCTCGCGGGGCTGCCGCTGGCTGCAAGCGCTGGCGACGCCTCGGCCTCTGCCTTTCGCGTCTGCCGCTACACCCCCGTCCAAGGCTGCGATCCTGCGGTGGGCGACACGATCTGGGGCCACGCAGGCGCAACCGCCTCTTGCACCGGGACGGCGCCAACCCCCGAGCGCAGGATGACGAACAGCGATCATCCGCGCGACTACGACGCGGTGGCGGAATCGCTCGTCAACCAGAACTTCCTCGTCATTCGCGCCGGGGATGGCACGACGGCGTTCAGCTGCCCGCAGGATGATGTCTCGACACCGTTCATCAACGGAAACACCCGGCTCCATCAACCCTAGCCGACCCGCCGACCGGACGGCGACCACCGGTCCGGCGCCGATCCCCGCAGTGCATCCTCCGGGACCGGACCTCCTGGATCTGGCGCTCGCCCATGCCCGACGGTCGATCGGCCTGTCGGACCCGAATCCGCGCGTGGGCTGCGTCATCGCAGCGCCCGACGGGCGAATCCTCGGTGAAGGTCATACGCAGGAGGCCGGCGGACCGCACGCCGAGGTGATGGCGCTGCGCGACGCCCGGGCGCGCGGCAACGATGTGCGCGGCGCGGAGGCCTGGGTCACCCTCGAACCCTGTGCCCACCACGGCCGCACCCCGCCTTGCGCCGACGCGCTGATCGCGGCGGGCATCGCGCGGGTCGTCGTCGGAACGCCGGACCCGTTCGCAAGCGTCAACGGCGCCGGCATGCGGCGCCTCGTCGAAGCCGGGATCCGGGTCGATGTCGCCCGCGATTCCGCATGGATCGCCAAGGCGCGCGAACTCAACATCGGCTTCTTCCACCGCCACGAACATGGTCGCCCCTGGGTCCGGATCAAGGCCGCGATCTCGCTGGACGGCCGCACCGCGCTACCCAACGGCCGCAGCCAATGGATCACAGGACCGGAGGCCCGACGCGACGGCCACGCCTGGCGCCAGCGCGCCGGAGCGATCGTCACCGGCATCGGCACCATCCTTCACGACGACCCCCGCCTCGACGTGCGCGAGGTGCCGACCCGCCTGCAGCCCTTGCGCGTGATCCTGGACGCACAGGCGCGCCTGCCCGCCACGGCGCGCGTCCTCGCTGCCCCGGGCAAGGTCCTCTGGTGCACGGCGCCGCGAGCGTCCCTGCAGGAGCCGCTCCCGGCAAACGTCCAGGCGCTCGACCTGCCGCCGGGTGGCCACGGCCTTGACCTGCATGCCCTGCTGCGCGAGTTGGCGGTTCGGGACGTGAACGAAGTGCACGTCGAAGCGGGCGCCCGTCTGACGGGCGCGTTCCTGGAGAGCGGCCTGGCCGACGAGCTTCTGCTCTACGTCGCCCCCAGGCTCCTCGGGCCGGGCTTGCCGCTGGCGGCCCTGGCCGAACGCGAGGAGATCCGAGGTGCACTGGATTTCCAGCTCCGGGAGGCGCTTCCGCTCGGCCCGGACCTTCGCCTGCGACTGGTTCGGTGCACCTGACCCGCGGCCCGAACCGCTGTCGGTTCACTTTACATCTGACCTTCAGAGATCGAAGAGGAGTCGCCGCCGTGCCGAATTTCTCGTGCAGCGACAACCACTTGCCGCAGCGAGCGCGTTCGTGGCACCGGAATTGCTTACATATTCCCGCGAACGAACCAACACCCATTCGGAGCAAGCACGATGCCTATTCTTCGCACCCCGGTGGCCGTACTGGCTGCCGCCATGATGGGCATGGCCGGCGCGGCCCAAGCCGGCTACCTGCAGTTCAGCGGAACCGACGCAAATGGTGATCCCGGGACTCCTCTCACTTCGGTCCCGAACTCGGCAGCGGCAGAAGGACTCTTCAAAGCCGAATTGGCCGCAAACGTCGCGACCGAGGACTTCGAGGGCCAGTCCGTCGGCGCCACGGCACCGCTCGTGCTGAACTTCACGAACGTATCCACCGGGGTCGTCACGAGCGCCACGCTGGCAGGCGGATCGGGACGCGTCGCCGAGAACGACACAGATGGCCGCTACAGCATTCCCTCGGGATCGACTTCGAAGTTCTGGGCGGTCGACGCGGCGCAGTCCGGGGACTTCACGATCAGCTTCAGTCAGGCGATCTCGGCCTTCGGCTTCTATGCCACCGACGTCGGCGACTACGGCGGTGAGCTGTGGGTTGATCTTCTTCTCGCGAGCGGCGCATGGACGAGCCCATTCGAGATCCGGTATGCGGGTCAGGATGCCGACGGCGCCGCGCTCTTCTTCGGACTGGTCGCCGAGGGCAGCGACGATGACTTCACCCAAATCCGATTCCGTTCCACCGCGCCCCAAACCGACGTCTTCGGCTTCGACAACTTCACCATCGCCACGCGCAACCAGTTGAACGACGACACCCCACCTCCAAGCCCCACCCCCATCCCCGGCACCCTGCTGCTGGCCGGCCTGGGCCTGGCGGGCCTCGGGGCGATGCGGCGCCGGGTGCGCTGAAGAGCACGACCTGCTCGTTCTCGACGGCGGCTTCGGCCGCCGTTCGTCGTTTCGGGCGCCAACGCGCCGCGCCGGCCGCGGTGCGGCCGCGCTCCTACAATCCGGCCGTCATGCCCATCTCCCCCATCCCCGAGCTGGTGGCCGAGCTTGCCGCCGGCCGCATGGTCATCCTCGTCGACGAGGAAGACCGCGAGAACGAAGGCGATCTGGTGCTCGCCGCCGATCACGTCAGCCCGGCGGCGATCAACTTCATGGCGCGCTTCGCGCGCGGCCTCATCTGCCTCACGCTCACGCGCGAGCACTGCGAACGCCTGCAGCTGCCGCCGATGGTGACGCGCAACGGCACGCGCCACGGCACGGCGTTCACGGTGTCGATCGAGGCGGCCACGGGGGTCACCACCGGCATCTCGGCCGCGGACCGCGCACGCACGGTGCAGGCCGCGGTGGCGCGCGATGCCAAGGCCGCGGACCTGGTCCAGCCCGGGCACATCTTCCCCCTGCAGGCGCAGGATGGCGGCGTGCTCATGCGCGCCGGCCACACCGAGGCCGGCTGCGACCTCGCGCGCATGGCCGGCCTCACGCCCGCGGCCGTGATCTGCGAGGTGATGAAGGACGACGGCACGATGGCGCGGCTGCCCGACCTCGAGGTCTTCGCCGCCGAGCACGGGCTCAAGATCGGCACCATTGCCGACCTCATCGGCTACCGCAGCCGCAACGAATCGCTGGTGCAGCGGCAGGGGCAGCGCAGCCTGGAGACGCCCTACGGCCGTTTCGACTGCCAGGCCTGGCGCGACCACCGCGGCGGCGTGCACCTCTCGCTGGTGCACGGCCAGTGGAAGGAAGACGAGGAAGTGCTGGTGCGCGCGCACGAGCCCTTCACCACCTTCGACCTGCTCGACGCCGGCTCCAGCGGCCACTCCTGGCCCCTGGGGCACGCGCTGCGCGCGCTGCAGGCGGCGCCGCACGGCGTCGCGCTGCTGCTCAACTGCAACCAGGATGCGGCCCTGATGCTCAGGCAACTGCTGCCCGAGACGAGCAGCGGCGCCACCGCGCGCGACCCCTTCGACCTTCGCACCTACGGCGTCGGCGCGCAGATCCTGCGTGAACTGGGCGTGCGCCGCATGCGGCTGCTGAGCAACCCGCGCCGCATGCCCAGCATGGCGGGCTATGGGCTCGAAGTCGCCGGCTTCGTCGAACCCTAGCCGCCGCCTGGCCACGAGGAGCACGCCGATCATGCAAGGCGCCGACAAGGGAACGACGGGCGAGCTGACCGGCGCGGGGCTGCGCATCGGTGTCGTGCAGGCGCGCTTCAACGCGGAAATCACGAACAAGCTGGCCGAAACCTGCCTGGCCGAGCTGCGGCGGCTGCAGGTGGACGAGCGCGACATCGTGCACTGCACCGTGCCGGGCGCGCTGGAGCTGCCGCTGGCGCTGGCGACGATGGCCAGCGAGGGCGACTTCGACGCGCTCGTCGCCCTCGGCTGCGTGATCCGCGGCGAGACCTATCACTTCGAGCTGGTGGCCAACGAGAGCGGCGCCGGCATCATGCGCGTGTCGCTGGACCACGCGGTGCCGATCGCCAACGCGGTGCTCACGGTCGAGAACGAGGCGCAGGCCTGGGCGCGCGCGGCCGAGAAGGGCGCGGACGCGGCACGCGTCGCGGTGGAGATGGCCAACCTGCTCGAGGATCTGGCGTGAACGCGAGCCAAGCCGAGGCCGCCGACGGCAAGCCGGCGGTCGCGCGCCGACCCGCGGCGCGCTTCGCGCGGCGGCGCGCGCGCGAGTTCGCGCTGCAGGGCTTGTACGAATGGCGCGTCTCGCGCACCGCGGCGCGCGACATCGACGCCCATATCCGCGAGCTCGACGGCTTTGCCAAGTGCGACAGCGCGCACTTCGATGCGCTGCTGCACGGCTGCATCGAGCAGGCGCCCGAACTCGATGCCGTGCTCGCGCGCCACATCGACCGCCGCCTCGATCTGCTCTCCCCGGTGGAACACGGCGTGCTGCTGATCGGCGCCTACGAGCTGCGCAACTGCCTGGACATCCCCTATCGCGTGTGCATCAACGAGGCCGTCGAGGTCGCCAAGAGCTTCGGCGGCACCGACGGCCACAAGTACGTCAACGGCGTGCTCGACAAGGCGGCCGCCGATCTGCGGCCGGAGGAAGTCACGGCGGCGCGGCAAGGCTCGGCGAGGACCGGACGCTGATGCCGCTGCGGTCGGCGGCCGGCAGCCAGGCACGCAGGCGCGCGATCGCTTCGCGCAGATGATCCATCGAGGTCGCGTAGGACACGCGCAGGTAGCGCTGGCGCTCGTGTTCGCCGAAGTCCAGGCCCGGCACCATGGCCACGCCGGCCTGCTCCAGCATCGCCACGGCGAAGGCCTCGCTGTCGGCGCTGAAGGGGCTGCAGTCGAGGTAGACGTAGAAGGCGCCGTCGGGTTCGACCGGGACGCCGAAGCCGAGTTCGCGCAGCGCCGGCACGAGGTAGTCGCGGCGCGTACGGAATTCGTCGCGGCGCCGGCGGTAGAGCGCCATCGCCTCGGGCTCGAAGCAGGCCAGCGCCGCGTGCTGCGCCAGCGCCGAAGGGCAGATGAAGAGGTTTTGCGCCAGCTTCTCGAAGGTGTCGACGAGCACGGGCGGCACCACCAGCCAGCCCAGGCGCCAGCCCGTCATGTGGAAGAACTTGGAGAAGCTGCCGGCGACGAGCACGTCCTCGCCCAGCGCCACCGCGCTGCGCGGTGGCGTGTCGTAGGAGAGGTCGAGGTAGATCTCGTCGACGAGCGTGAAGCCGCCGCGCGCGCGGGCGGTATCGACGAGGCGCCCGAGTTCGTCGAAGGCAATCGAGGTGCCCGTGGGGTTGCTCGGCGAGGCCAGGAGCACGCCGCGCACGCCTTCGCTCCAGTGCGCAGCGACCGTCGCCGCATCGAGCTGGAAGCGGCTCGCGGGTCCGACGGGAATCGTCACCGGGACGCCGTCGAAGGCGCTGACGAAGTGCCGGTTGCAGGGATAGCAGGGATCGGCCATCAGGACCCGCGCACCGGGTTCGACGAGCGCGCAGCACGCCAGCAGCAGCGCCGCCGAGGCGCCCGCGGTGACGACGACGCGGCCCGGGTCGAGGTCGACGTCGTGCGCCTGTCCCGCATGGCGGGCGATGGCCTCGCGCAGCGCCTGCAGGCCCAGCGCTGCGGTGTAGCCGCTGTGACCGGCGTCCAGCGCCGCCTTCGCCGCCGCCACGACCGGGGGCGCCGCGGTGAAGTCGGGCTCGCCGATGCTCAGGTGGATGATCGACCGGCCGGCGGCCTCCAGCGCACGCGCGCGCTTGACCAGTTCCATCACGTGAAAGGGCTGGATGCGCGTGCTGCGCGTGGCCAGGCGCGGTGCCGCGAAGCGGGGTGAAGTGTTCATGCCCGATTGTCGTTCGCGTCGCGCCGGCGAAGCCCGAATCGATGCGTCCGGCGGGCGAAGTCGACGGCTCTCGCCGACAAACGGTGACAAACCGTTAATCGGGTGCCCGAGCGCACGCTTTTCGTGCCACTGGCCCCCTCCCTTGCCCGTAAGCTGCCCGCCGTGAATCTCGAGTCCTTCGTGCGCCGGACGCCGCAAGGCGCACCCAGCACCCAGTTCGCGGAGACCATCGTGGTCCTGCCGCAGCCGCACGACGCCCCGCCGGCGTCGGCGCGCGCCTGTGCTCCCGACGGCCTGGCGACCGACGAACCCGGCAGCGCCGCCATACCCGACGTCGTCACCGACGTGCGCAACCTGCCGGAGGCGGCGACCGATGCGGAGCAGACGCCCACGCTCTCGAGCATCGGACGCTACGCGCTCAAGCGCCGGCTCGGCGCTGGCGGCCTGGGCACGGTGTTCGAGGCCTGGGACCCGCTGCTCTCGCGCACCGTGGCGATCAAGACGCTGCACCACTTGAGCAGCGAGCCGGAGGGCGCGCAGGGTCACCCGCTGGACGGACTGCTGTTGAACGAGGCGCGCGCCGCCGCCGGGCTCAGCCACCGCTACATCGTGACCGTTCACGACGCCGGCCTGTCGCCGCACGGCGTCTACATCGCGATGGAGCGCCTGCACGGGCGCGACCTGCAGCGCGCGCTCGCCGACGGCTGGCGACCCACGGTCGAGCAAAGCCTGCTGCTCGTGCGCCGCGTCGCCGACGCCCTCGCCTACGCGCACGCGCGCGGCGTCGTGCACTGCGACATCAAGCCCGCAAACATCTTCCTGCAGCGCAAGGACCGGCCCAAGGTGCTCGACTTCGGCATCGCGCGGCTGCTCCACGGCGCCGGGCTGCCCTTGCCTGGAGGGACCGTCGCGGGCTCGCCGCGCTACCGCGCGCCCGAGCAACTCGTCGATGCCCCGATCGACGCGCGCACCGACCTGTTCTCGCTCGGCGTCGTCCTCTACGAACTGCTGACCGGAACGCGCGCTTTCGGCGGCAGTTCACTGGGCGAGATCGACCGCGCCGTGCTCCAGCACACGCCGCCGCCTGCGCATGAGCTGAACGCCGAAGTGCCGCCCGAGGTCTCGGCGATCGCAGCACGGCTGATGGAGCGCGACCCGGCGCGCCGCTACCCGAGTGCAGCCGAGCTCGCGCACGACCTGCGGCGCTGGCTGATGGCGCACAACGCCCAGGCCGAGACCGCGGTGATGGCGGCCCTGCCTCCGCCCGAAGCGGCGGCGCCGAAGACTCACGCTGCCGCCACGCACGGGCTCCTGGCGGCGGCGCTGCTCGCTGCCACTGCGAGCCTGGCCCTGGGTCTGGGCGCATTCGGGTCGCGCCCGGCGGCGACAACCACCGGTCCGCAGAAGGCGCCGGCGGCGCTTGCGGGCCCGGCCACGGCTGCGGACGAAACCACGCCTGCGGCGGGCATCGACTCCGCGGCCGTGGCGATCATTTCCACGTCCGACGGCAGCGGTGGCGGCGGCGAGCGTTCGAACGTTGCGGCGGCGCCGGCGAAGACGGCCCTCGCCGCCACGCCCCCGGCACCGGTGCGGCGCACGCTCACGGCACCCGGGCCCCGCGCCCGCGGCACCGCCACCGCCACCGCCACCGCCACCGGCGCGGACGAAGCTGGCCGGGACAGCCGCAGCGAAACGCCGCCGCCCGCAGCCATCGGCACGGGTGCTCTGCTGCTGGCCGTCAGCCCCTGGGGGGAAGTGGAGATCGACGGCCGTCCGGCGGGAACGACACCGCCGCTGACCCGCCTGGCGCTGCCCAGCGGAACGCACACGGTGACGCTGCGCAATGCCGACTTTCCGCCGCACACGGTGCAGGTGCACGTCGGCGCCGACAAGTCGGTGACGCTGCGCCATCGCTTCGGATCCTGAACGCGCCCATGCCGATGGCCGCAGCACGCATCCCGCCACCCGGGACCCGCCGCCCTCGCGGCGCGCATGCAGCGCACGGAAGCCGCGCCCCCCGGCCGATCGTGGCCGCCGCCGCGTCCGCCGCGCTGGCGCTGCTGCTGGCCGCATGCGCGGCGCCCGTGACGCCACCGGGCCTGAGCGATCTGCTCGCGCGGCCGGCCGAGCGCGCGCTGCTGGACGGCATGCGCGCCTACGACGACGGCCAGTACGCCGCCGCCGAGATCGCCCTGCGCCAGGCTTTGTCCCTGGGTCTCGAGAACGCGCGCGACCGTGCCGGCGCGCACAAGCTGCTGGCCTTCATCCAGTGCACGAGTGAGCGCATCGCCGGTTGCGAGGACGATTTCCGCGCCGCGCGCGCGGCCGACCCCGGGTTCACGCTCGGCCGCGCCGAGGCCGGACACCCGCTTTGGGGCCCGGTCTACCGCCGCGTGCTGCCCTGACGGCGCAACACGCCGGGCAGCGCACGACTCGTTGCGGCCGGGCCGGGGCTTGGGCGTGCATGCGGCGATAATCCCGCGCGACGATGCCCGCCTCCGACGCCCTGTCCGGCCGCCCCGTCGCCCACCGGCACCGCGTGCGCGTGTACTGGGAGGACACCGACGCGGGCGGCGTGGTCTACTATGCCAACTACCTGAAGTTCTTCGAGCGCGCGCGCACCGAGTGGCTGCGCAGCGTCGGCATCGGACAGCAGGCGCTGAAGGACGAGACCGGCACGATGTTCGTCGTCGCCGAAGCCCGCGTGTCCTACCGTCAACCGGCGCGGCTGGACGACGTTGTGGAGATCGGGCTCGCCGTCGCGGAGGCCGGCCGTGCCTCCCTCGTGCTGGTGCAGCAGGCGCTGCGGGAGAACACCTTGCTGGCCGAGGCACGCATCCGCATCGGCTGCGTCGACTCCGGCACGCTGCGCCCCTGCCGCATCCCCGAAGCCGTTCTTGCGCGGCTGTGCCGCCAACCCGACGATGACCCGATGACGCCCCGATGACGCAGGACCTTTCCATCACCGCGCTGGTGCTCAACGCCAGCTTCGTCGTGCAGGTCGTGATGGCGGGGCTGCTGCTGGCTTCGCTGGCGAGCTGGACCGTGATCTTCGGCAAGCTCTTCGGCCTGCGCCGCGTGCGCGCACGCAATGACGCCTTCGAGCGCGACTTCTGGTCCGGGCGCAGCCTCGCCGAAATGAACCAGGCGGTCACCGCCAAGAGCGAGACGGCGCCGATCGAGCGCATCTTTGCCAGCGGCATGCGCGAGTTCCTCAAGCTGCGCGAGCGGCGGCTCGACGCCGCGACGCAGCTCGAAGGCGCGCAGCGCGCGATGCGCGTGAGCCTGCAGCGCGAGCTCGACGTCATCGAGAGCAACATGAGCTTTCTCGCTTCGGTGGGCTCGGTATCGCCCTACGTCGGCCTGTTCGGCACCGTGTGGGGAATCATGCACGCCTTCGTCGGTCTCTCGAACATGCAGCAGGTGACGCTGGCCACCGTGGCCCCCGGCATCGCCGAGGCGCTGGTGGCGACGGCGATCGGCCTCTTCGCGGCGATTCCGGCGGTGGTCGCCTACAACCGCTTCGCGCGCGACATCGACCGCATCGCGATCCAGCTCGAGACCTTCATCGAGGAGTTCTCGAACATCCTGCAGCGCAACGCCGCCGGCAGCGGCACGGCGCCGGTCGGGCGGTCCTGAGATGCCGGCCATGGCCTCGCGCGGCGGCAGCAGGCGGCGCCGGCGTGCGATGAACGAGATCAACATGGTGCCGTTCATCGACGTCATGCTGGTGCTGCTGATCATCTTCATGGTGACCGCGCCGCTGATCACCACCGGCATCGTCGAGGTGCCCACGGTCGGTCGCAGCAGCCAGCGTCCGCCCAGCGTGATCGAGGTCATCGTCGGCGCCGACGAGAAGCTGCGCCTGCGCCTGGACGGCGGCAGCCCGGAGGCGGTGACGCTGCCCCGCCTGGCCGCGCGCGTGCAGGCGCTGCAGGCGGGGCAGGCCGAGGTGCCGGTGATCATCAGCGGCGACCGGCGCGTGCGCTACGAGGCGGTGATGAAGGTGATGTCGACGCTGCAGCAGGCGCGCATCGCGCGCGTCGGCCTGATGGTCAAGCAGGGCGAGTAGTCGATGAGTCCGATGAGCCGGGCCGCCGGCGCACGCGACCAGTTCCTGCCGCAGCCGCCCGGCGGTCTGCGACGGGGTGCGGCACTGGCGCTGCTGGCGCACGCTGCGATGCTCGCGGCGCTGACGCTGGTGGTGCAGTGGCGCAGCAGCCAGCCGCAAGTGGTGAGCGCGGAACTATGGTCGGCGCTGCCGCAGGCTGCCGCACCCCCTGCGCCCCCCCCTGCACCCGAGCCCCGGCCGGCGCCCTCACCCTCACCCGCGCCGCCGGCACCACCGCCGCCCCGGCCGGCGGTGCAGCAACCCGAGGCGCAGATCGCCATCGAGCAGGCGCGCAAGCGCCAGGCGGAGGACGCGCAGCGACTGCAACGCGAGCAACGGGAGAAGGCCGAGCGCGAACGTGCCGAGAAGGAACGCGCCGAGAAGGCGGCGAAGGAGGAAAGCGCGCGCCGGCAACGCGCCGAGCGCGAGCGGGAAGAGAAGCGCGAGCGCGAGCGCCTTCAGGCGGAGGAGAAGCGCCTGGCCGAGGCGCGCAAGCAGCAACTCGAGCGCATGATGGGGCAGGTCGGCGGCAGCGGCAGCACGCAAGGCGCCGCTGCCGCGGTAAGCAGCGGCCCCTCGGCCAGCTACGCCGGACGGCTGATCGCGGCGATCAAGCCCAACGTGGTCTTCACCGACACGGTATCGGGCAACCCGGCGGCCGAAGTCGAGGTGCGCGCCGGGCCCAGCGGCAGCATTCTCTCGCGCCGGCTCGTTCGCAGCAGCGGCAACAAGGACTGGGACGAGGCGGTGCTGCGGGCCATCGACCGCACCGCCACGCTGCCGCGCGATGTCGACGGCCGCGTGCCACCGCTGATCCTGCTCGCCTTCCGTCCCAACGAACTCGGCTCGTGAGCGCGGAGGTGGCGGCGACGCCGTCGCCGCCCCGGTTGCTACTTCGCGCTCGGCACCTTGCCTTCGACGCCCTTGACGTAGAAGTCGATGCCGCGCAGGAAATCGTCGCTGGCAACCTCGTCCTTCTTCAGCACTTCCTTGCCGGCCTGGTTGCGGATCGGGCCCTTCCAGATCACGAAGCTGCCGTCCTTCAAGCCCGCCTTGACCTGCTCGGCCTTCTCCTTCAATTCCGCAGGCACCTTGTCGCTGATCGAGACGAGGTCGATCGCGCCGTCCTTGACGCCGAGCCAGACGTGGCCGCCGCCCTTCCAACTGCCGTCCAGCGCCTCGTTCACCGCCTGCGTGTAGTAGGGCGTCCAGTTGATCACCGCGCTGGCGAGGTGCGCCTCGGGCGAGTAGGCGGTCATGTCGCTGTCCCAGCCGAAGGCCATCTTGTTGTTCTTGCCCGCAGTCTGCAGCACCGCCGACGAGTCGGTGTTCTGGAACAGGACATCGGCGCCCTGGTTGATCAGGCTTTGCGCGGCCTCGGTCTCCTTGGCGGTGTCGAACCAGGCATTGACCCAGACCACCCGGGTCTTGATCTTCGGGTTCACGCTCTGCGCGCCCAGGGTGAAGCTGTTGAGGTTGCGCAGCACCTCGGGGATCGGCACCGAGCCGACCACGCCCAGCGTGTTCGTCTTCGTCATGCCGCCGGCGATGACGCCGGCCATGTACGCGCCCTCGTAGGTGCGGCTGTCGTAGGTGCGCATGTTCTCGGCCTGCTTGTAGCCGGTGGCATGCTCGAACTTCACCTCGGGATGATCCTGGGCGACCTTGAGCATCGACTCCATGTAGCCGAAGGTGGTGCCGAAGATCAGCTTGTTGCCCTGCGCGACCATGTCGCGGATGACGCGCTCGGCGTCGGCCGCCTCGGGAACGTTCTCGACGTAGCTGGTGGCGATCTTGTCGCCGAACTCCTTCTCCAGCGCCTTGCGCGCGTTGTCGTGCGCGAAGGTCCAGCCGCCGTCGCCGACCGGGCCGATGTAGGCGAAGGCGATCTTCAGCGGCTCGGGCTTTGGCGCCGGCGCCGGCTCGGCTGCGGGCGCCGCCGCGGGCGCGGGCTCCTCCGTCTTGCCGCAGCCCACCAGCGCGGCGCTGGCGGCGATGGCGCCGAGGGCGGTGAACTTGAGCAACGCGCGTTTGGCCGAATCGGTCATGATGGGGTTCCGCTCCTGGGTGGGTGGATGGGGTTGGCGCGCGGATTATCCGCGCGCCGGCTGCAGGTTTCGATCAGGCTCCCGGATGAAAGGGCTTTCCGATCGACGCCGGCATGTTCGCCTTGATGAAGGCCGCATTGCGGCTGATGAGCACGAGCACGACGATCGTCGCCAGGTACGGCAGCATGCTCAGCAGGTGGCTCGATACGTCCACGCCCTGCCCCTGCAGGTGGAACTGCAGCATGGTGACGCCGCCGAAGAGGTAGGCACCCAGCAGCACGCGTGCCGGACGCCAGGTGGAAAAGGTGGTGAGCGCGAGCGCGATCCAGCCCTTGCCTGCGACCATGCCCTCCATCCACAACGGGGAGTAGACGACCGAGAGGTAGGCTCCCGCAAGTCCGCACAGGGCGCCGCCGGCACACACGGCCGCCAGGCGGATGCGGCGCACCGGAAAGCCCAGCGCGTGCGCGGACTCCGGCGACTCCCCCACCGCGCGCAGCACCAGCCCGCTGCGCGTGCGGTAGAGAAACCAGGCGATGAGGGCGGCCAGCGCCATCGCCGCGTAGACCATCGGATGCTGGCGAAAAAGCGCGACGCCGACGAAGGGCAGATCCGAGAGCCAGGGCAGAACGAAGCGCGCCCGCTGCCCCAGCGTCGCCTGCGTGTAGGACAGGCCGACGAAGGCGGAGAAGCCCACGCCGAAGAGCGCGAGCGCCAGGCCCGTGGCGTATTGGTTGGTGTTGAGCCAGATCACCAGCCATCCGAAGGCCGCGGCCAGCAGCGCGCCGGCGGCGGCACCGGCGGCAAAGGCGAGCAGGTCGCTTCCGCTGTGCACGGCGGTGGCGAAGCCGGCGATCGCCGCCACCAGCATGATGCCCTCGGCGCCCAGATTGACGATGCCGGCGCGTTCGTTGATCAACAGCCCGAGGCCGGCGATCGCCAGCACGGTGCCGGCGTTGAGCGTGGCGGCGACGAGCAGGGCAAGCGGTTCCATGACGGGCGGCGGCGGCTCAGCGCGCGAATCGGTCCGCGCCGAAGCGCACGCGGTAGTGGATCAAGGTGTCGCAGGCCAGCAGCGCGAACAGCAACAGACCCTGGAAGACACCGGTCAGCGCCTTCGGCAGGCCCATGCGCGACTGCGCCAGTTCGCCGCCGATGTAGAACATGCTCATGAGGACGGCCGAGAAGACGATCCCCACCGGGTGCAGCCGGCCCACGAAGGCGACGATGATCGCCGCGAAGCCGTAGCCCACCGGCACGTGCGGCGTCAGCTGGCCGAGCGGCCCGATGGTCTCGATCGCTCCCGCCAGCCCCGCTAGGCCGCCCGAGATGAGCAGCGAAGTCCACAGCGCCCCGCCGGCCGAGAAGCCCGCGTAGCGCGCCGCCAGCGGCGCCAGCCCGCCCACCTGCAACGCAAAGCCGCGGTAGAGCCTGAACATGAAGACCCAGGTCGCAGCCACGCACAGCAGCGCGATCAGGCTGCCGACGTTGGCGCGCAGCCGCGGCGCCAGGCGCGGCAGCTTGGTCACGGCGTCGAAGACGATGGTCTGCGGGAAGTTGTAGCCCTTGGGGTCCTTCCAGGGCCCGTAGACGAGGTAGGAAAGCAGCAGGATCGCCACGTAGACCAGCATCAGGCTCACGAGGATCTCGTTGGCGTTGAAGCGCTCGCGCAGAAGCGCGACGATGGCCGCCCACAGCATGCCCCCGAGCACGCCGGCGACGAGGATCGCGATGACGATGCCGCGCCCGAGCCAGGCCGGCTCCGGCCCCGCCTGCAGCGCCACCCAGCCCGCGGCGATGGCGCCGAGCACGAACTGCCCCTCGGCGCCGATGTTCCAGACGTTGGCGCGAAAGCACAGCGCCAGGCCGAGCGCGATCAGCACCAGCGGCGTCGCCTTCACCGACAGCTCGGACAAGGCGTAGAGGCTCTTCACCGGCTCGACGAAGAACATCTGCAGCGCGCGCAGCGGGTCCTTGCCCAGCAGGGCGAACAGCAGCACGCCCACGGCCACCGTGACTGCCAGCGCGAGCAGCGGCGAGAGCAACGACAGCGCGCGCGAGGGCTGTGGGCGCGGTTCGAGCCTAAGCATGCGCGCGCTCCGCGGGCTCGGGCAGCGGCGGCGTCGGCGCCGTGCCGCCCGGGAAGAGCCCGGACATCCATTCGCCGATGCGCTCCACCGTGGCCTCGGCAACCGGCACACTGGGCGAGATGCGGCCCTTGGCGATGACCAGCAGGCGGTCGCTGAGTTCGAACAGCTCGTCGAGCTCCTCGCTGACGACGAGCAGCGCGCAACCGGCATCGCGCAGTGCGAGCAGCTCACCGCGGATCAGCGCCGCCGCGCCCACGTCCACGCCCCAGGTCGGCTGCGCGACGATGAGCAGGCGCGGCCGGGCGTCGATCTCGCGGCCGACGATGAACTTCTGCAGGTTGCCGCCGGAGAGACTGCGCGCGGCGGCATCGGGGCCACCGGACTTCACCTGGAAGCGCTCGATGAGCTTGACCGCCAGCGACCGCAGGCGCCTGGGCGCGATCCAGCCGCCGATGCCCAGGCTGCCGGTGCGCGTGAGCAGCGTGTTCTGCGCCAGGCTGAGCGTCGGCACGGCGCCGCGGCCCAGGCGCTCCTCGGGAACGAAGTGCAGGCCCGCACGCCGCCGCCTCGCCGGGCGCTGGCGGCCGACGTCGCGACCCTGCAGCATCACGCTGCCCACCGGGGCGCGCGGGTCCTCGCCCGAGAGCGCCGCCATCAACTCCTGCTGCCCGTTGCCGGAGACGCCGGCGATGCCGACGATCTCGCCGGCACGCACCGCGAAGCCGATGTCGACCAGGTCGACGCCGAAGGGGTCCTGCCGCGGCAGGCTCAGCCCCTTGACGACGAGCACTTCGGCGCCTTGGGTGTCGGCGCGCGCGCGCAGCGCAGCGGGCTCCGCGCCGATCATCAGGCGCGAGAGGCTGGCGTTGCTCTCCCGGGTCGGATCGACCTCGCCGGTGACCCTGCCGCCGCGCAGCACGGTGCAGTGGTGGCACAGCGCCCGGATCTCGTCGAGCTTGTGGCTGATGTAGAGGATGCTGGTGCCGCCCTCGGCGAGGCGGCGCAGCGTGACGAAGAGCTTCTCCACCGCCTGCGGCGTCAGCACCGAGGTCGGCTCGTCGAGGATCAGCAACTGCGGGTCGGTGAGCAGGGCGCGCACGATCTCCACGCGCTGCTTCTCCCCCACCGAGAGGGTATGCACGGGACGCCGCGCATCCACCTCCAGCCCGTAGGCGTGCGCGACCTCGCCGATGCGCGCCGCCACCTGCGCCAGCTTGATCGAGCGCTCCAGGCCGAGCCAGACGTTCTCGGCCACGGTCAGCGTCTCGAAGAGCGAGAAGTGCTGGTAGACCATGCTGATGCCGAGCTGGCGCGCCGCTGCCGGGCTCTTCACCTGCACCGCCTGCCCGTTCCATTGCATGCTGCCGGCGTCGGGCTGCACGGCGCCGTAGATGATCTTCATCAGCGTGCTCTTGCCGGCGCCGTTCTCGCCCAGCACGGCGTGGATCTGCCCGGGCAGCACGCGCAGGTGCACGTCGTCGTTGGCGAGCACCGCGGGATACTGCTTGCGGATACCGCTGAGCTCGAGGCGGGGTGGGGTCATGCGGGAGGCGTTTCGTTGCGCTGGCAGCCGCACGACGGCACCCGGGGCGGGTGCTCGACCTGCTCTCGAAGCGGCACGTCGGGCATGCCGCGGAGGATGGGCCCCATCACGGCCGCGATCGTATCGAGCGCGACCGCGACTTTTGCCGGCCTCGGGAAACTCCCAGGGTCGGCGCCCGGTCGGCGGATCGCGGCAGGAATCCCGCGGCTCAGCTTCCTTCGGCGATGCGCCGCAGGCCGTCGATGTCGGTCACGTGCACGGTGTAGCCGGACACCACCAGCAGGCCCTGGCGTGTGAAGCCGCGCATGAGGCGCGACAGCGTCTCGGGCGTGATCGCCAGTTGCGAGGCGATGTCGCGCTTGCGCTCGCACATCTTGACGATGCCGCCGTGCGCGCTCTCCGCCGAGGGCTGAAAGCGCGCGACCAGCCACTGTGCAAAGCGCGCCGGCGCATCCTTGTGCATCAGCCCGTGCATGTGCAAGGCCAGCGCGTGCACTTCACGCGCCAGCCCGCTGACCAGGCGGCGCGCCAGCATGGGATGTGCGGACATGAGTGCCTGGACATCCTCGCGCGCGAGTTCGACGACCGCCAGGGCGCTCATGGCACGCGCTTCGACCGGGTGGGCGACGTCGATCCAGGCCGAACTCTGGTCGAGCCAGCCGGGACCGCGCACCGGCCGCTCGATGCGGAACGACCCCTCCGGCGTCGTGCAGCCCAGCGCCGCATCGCCCTCACGCACGAAGATCAGCGCGCGCGCCGCCTCATGCTGCGCGAACACCACCCCGCCCTGCGGCACGAAGCGCGAGCGCGCGATCGCGTTCAGCGCCGCCAACTCCTGCGCGCCGAGCACCGGCCCGCCGAGCAGCTCGTTCCAGGCGCGGGCGTCGGGCATCGCGGCTTCGGGAGCGCGCGCCGGGCGTCGCGTCGCGGACAGCGATGACTCGAGCGGCGGCATGGCGCGCTCGGCGAGCATCAGGGCGCCGTCCGGATGGTTGTCGACGAATTGCACTGTTCCCATGCGTGCGGCCCTCTCCCCCTGTCATCGTTCAATCGGCCCTGAACTCGGGACTCGCGTGCAGGCGTCAAGCCATCCGGCATGGTGGGGATCGGTCTCGAAATCGGGCGCAGGCGCACTTTCGGACAGCAGGAACCGAGGTCCATTGCGCCAGATCAACGGCGCCGCGAAGCCTCTCCCCACTGGAGGGCAAGCCCTCGCCACGTCGTCGGGTGCGAGTGGGGGGGTCAGTTCGTCGGGTGCACGACGCAGTTGCCGCCCGCGTCCTTGCCGGCTTGCATCGACACCGCCGCCTCGTCCCAGGCCACGCGCCAGCGCTCGAGGTCGGCGAACGGCCGCGACAGGCCCACCGTGATGGCGCAGCGCAGATGCCCGCTGCCGTCGCTGAGACCGGTCTGCAACGCGGCGACCGCAGCGCGCAGGCGCTCGCCGAGGATCGCGGCCTTTTCGATGTCGTCGCCGACGCTGGCGACGACGAACTCCTCGCCGCCGACGCGGGCGACGAAATCGTCGGCGCGCAGCGTCGACTCCAGCGCCACGCCGATGAGCCGCAGCACGTCGTCTCCGGCGGCCTCGCCGTGCAGGCGGTTGACGCGTTCGAACCGATCGACGTCGATGTGCATCAGTGTCATCGGATCATGCTGGCGACGCGCGAAGTGCCGGCGCAGCGCCTCATCCAGGCCGGCCTCGTTGAGAAGCCGGGTCAGCGGGTCGCGCGTGGCCAGTTCGGCGAGCTGCCGCGTCAGCTGCAGCGAGTGCATCCACAGCAGTGTCGGCCCGAGCAGCAGCGCCGCCAGCATCAGCACCGCGTCGTAGAAGGGGTCGCTCACCGCGCCCGTCATGTCGGCGCCGGCGGAGACCTTCTGCACCATGTTGCCCAGGCTCAGCAGCGCCAATGCCGACAGCACTGCGGCCAGCAGCAGCAAGGGCATGCGCAGCAGCGGCGAGTCGCGGTGGGCTTCGCGCATCGCGGTGTAGGCGAGCCAGCCGAAGAGCAGCGCGAGCACGAGCAGCAGCACGACTCCGCGCGCGGCGTCGCCGAAGGCCAGCCGCGCCGCCACCGAGACCGCGCCGAAGCCCAGCACGAAGAGACCGAGCGCGCGCCACGACAGTTCGTCCTCGCGCATGAAGCGCTGCAATCCGCGCCGCAGCAGCAGCACCGCAGCGACAGCGGCAGCGTCTATCAGGGTGCCGAGCACGAGTCCCGCCGCGGCGTCGATCGGTGCGGGCACCGCGAAGACGAGCCCGAACAGCGACAGCCCGAGCGCGAAGGTCGCCATGCCGCTGCGCCCCTGCATCTGCTTGGCGATGACGAGGAACATGCCCCCGGTGCACGCCAGCGTCAGTGCCAGGACGACCGCGATCGTGCCGGACTCCATTCACCCACCCTGCGAAGTCGTGTGACGAGGGCATTATGCGGGGGGCGCCGCTGCTTGCGGCCGGCCCTCGCTCGTCCGAGGCTCAAGCCTTGCGCACCGCCGCCAGCACGTCCTGCGCGCCGGCGGCCAGCAGCCGCGTGTCCGAGCACACGGTGACGAAGCGGTAGCCGAGCGCCACGCGCGCCCGCGCCACGTCGGCGCGCCCGCAATGCACGCCGGCGACGACGCCGTGCGCCTGCGCGCGCGCCACGATGTGCTCGATCGCCTGCGCCACCTTCGGTTCGACATCGTCGAACACCGGCCTGCAGCCCAGCGCCAGGGAGAGATCCGACGGCCCGACGTAGACCCCGTCCAGGCCCTCGACACCGAGGATGGCGTCCAGGTTGTCCAGCGCCTCTGCGGTCTCGATCATCGCGAACACGGCCACCGTCTGGTTGGCGCGGCTGGCGTAGTCGGCGCCGGCATACAGGCTGGCACGCACGGGTCCGAAGCTGCGCGCGCCCAGCGGCGCGTAGCGCGTGCAGGAAACCAGGCGCTGCGCCTCCTCGCGCGTGCTCACCATCGGGCAGATGACGCCGTAGGCGCCGGCATCCAGCGCCTTCATCAGCACGCCCGGCTCCAGCCAGGGCACGCGCACCAGCGGCACCGTGGCCGTGCTGCTGATCGCCTGCAGCATGGCGATCATGCGTTGCCCGTCGATGAGCCCATGCTGCATGTCGATCGTCAGCGCGTCGAAGCCCTGGTGCGCCATCAGCTCGGCGCCGAAGCTGTCCGGCATGGCCAGCCAGCCGTTGAGCGCCGGCTTGCCCTGGGTCCAGAGGGTACGCAGGAGGTTTTCTCGCATGGGGTGCCCCTAATCCTTGCATCGACAGCCCGCGCGGGCCTCGATCCTTGCCTGCGATGGTACGGCGCGCGCGTCGGGGTGAACGGGGACGATGCCCACCTCTATACTGCCCCGAGCCTCATTCTTCTCGCGGCCGTCGCCCCGTCGGCGGTCACAAGCGCGCCGCCGATGAACCACGCCACTCAGAGCTTTCTTGGCCGCTACCGGCTGGTGAAAGTCCTGGGACAGGGCGCCATGGGCGTCGTCTACGAGGCCGTCGATACGCGGCTGGGCCGCACCGTGGCGATCAAGACGGTGCTGCGCAGCCACCTCGCCGACGACAGCAGCGCAGGCGAGTACGCCTCGCGCTTCGAACGCGAGGCGCAGGCTGCGGCGCGGCTGGCGCACCCGAACATCGTCACCGTGCACGACTTCGGCGAGCACGAGGACATCTCCTACATCGTGATGGAGTTCGTGCGCGGTCAGGAGCTGTCCAAGGTCTTCGAGGCCGGGCAGGCCTTGCCGCTGGCGCAGACGCTGCGCATCATGGCCGAGTTGCTGGCGGCGCTGGATTTCGCGCACACCCAGGGCATCGTGCATCGCGACGTGAAACCCGCCAACGTCATGCTGGACGCGGGCGGGCACGTCAAGCTCACCGATTTCGGCGTCGCGCGCGTGGCCAACACGACGCAGGATCGCACCATGCCCGGCACGCTCGTCGGCACCCCCAGCTACATGGCGCCCGAGCAGGTGCTGGGCTTGGCGGTGGGCTCGCGCGCCGACATCTTCGCCGCCGGCGTCATCCTCTACCAGTGCCTCACCGGCCAGCGGCCGTTCGCGGGCGCCGGACCGTTTGCCGTGCAGCGCCAGATCGTGCAGGACGATCCGAAGCCGCCCTCCGCGATCGCGCCGCAACTCCCACGCGCCTTCGATGACGTGATCGCGCGCGCACTGGCCAAGCAGCCGGAGGATCGTTACGCGAGCGCAGCGGCCTTCGCCGAGGCGCTTGCCGACCTCGAGGCGGCGTCGACGCGCCGTGCCGCCGCGCCCGAGGCCGGCGCCCAGGCCCACGCCGCGGCGGATCATGAACGCAAGACCGGATCCGGCAGCGA
Organism: Burkholderiales bacterium; assembly: GCA_026932235.1. GTDB lineage: Bacteria > Pseudomonadota > Gammaproteobacteria > Burkholderiales > Burkholderiaceae_C > Rubrivivax. The sequence continues at coordinate 10,863 of JAIXKR010000002.1, read as the reverse complement.
CCGCGACGAACGCCGCACCGGAGTCGAATCGTCCGCGCAGGCCGGCGCGCGGCCAGCCGCGACGCCGGCCTCCGCGCCTCGAGGCTCCCGGACAGGATCCGCACCGACGCTGCGCCGCACCGTGTTGCCGCTGCTTGCCGGTGCGCTCGTGGCGGTGCTGGCGATGGCGGCCTGGATCCTCTTCCTCGACCCCGCGCCGGCGCCGGCGACGTCCACGCGCTCGACCCCGGCGACAAGCGAAGCCGCCACGTCTGGACTCCAGCCCTCCCCGGCCCCCGCGGGGCCCGCGCCGCCTGCGCCCGTCCCGGCCGAGAACACGCCTGCGCCGCAGGAGCGCCACGACACGCCGCAGGCCGCGGCGCCCCCCCAGGCAGACGAGCCTGCGCGATCGGAGCCCGCGCCGCGAATCGGTCCTCCGCGCGAACCTCGACCGCGTCCGAGGGCCGACGCCGATCGCCAGGAGCGCCGCGAGGTGCTCGGCGCGCGCTGCAGCGATCTGCTGCAGCGCATGCAGATCGGCGAGCCGCTGACGCCCGAACAGTCGCAGTACTTCCAGACCCGCTGCACGCGTTGAAACCTGCGTGAAGAAGGTCCGCGACGCGGCCGTGCGAACCGACCTGTAGCGGCAGGCAACGAAAGGCATACTTGACCTCACGCAAGTTCGCCCGTAGGTCCGCCCGCGGGTCCACCCAGAAGGAGCCCGCACGCATGAGCAAGTTCGATTCCGAGGCCGGACGTCGCAATGCCGCCCGCGCCCTGAGCCTCCCGCTGGCCCTGTTGCTGACTTTGGCCGGTTGCGCCACATCGCCGCCTTCCGAAGCGCCCCCTGCCCCTTCCGCCTCGACGGCGCCGCAACCCGCACCCAGCGCGCCGCCCCCTGCGGCGCCTGCACCGGCACCTGCACCGCCGGCGGCGCCGCCGCCGACCCTGCCCTTCGACCAGGCCGTGCTCGCCGCCGCCGACAATCTGTTCGCGCGCGCTCAGTTGCCTGCGGGCGGCGCGCGCGATCTCGTCATCGACCCGCTGATCGACGGCGTCACCGGCGCGCAGAGCGTGGCGACGCAGGCGATGGGCGCGCGGCTGGCGCAGTTCATCAAGGACAGGCATCCCGCGTACGACGTGCAGCCGTTTCGGGCCAGTACGGTGCAGCAGGGGCCCTTGCTCTTGATCGGCACGCTCACCGGCGTCAACGAAGAGCGCAAGACCGAGGGCCTGCGGCAGGCCTACCGCATATGTCTTGCGCTGGCCGACCTGAAGACGGGCAAGCTCGTGGGCAAGGGCCTCGCCTTCGCCACACCCGACGCGGTCGACCCCTCGCCGCTGCCCTTCTTCCGCGACAACCCGGCCTGGCTCGACGACGCCGCCATCAGCGGCTACGTGCGCACCTGTCAGGGCACGAAGGTGGGGGACCCCATAAACCCCAACTACATCGATCGCGTGATCACCGCCGCCACCATCGCCGAAGCCATCGACGCCTATGGCGCTGGACGCTATGCCGACGCGCTCAAACTCTACGAGACCGCCGCCGAAGCGCCCGGCGGCGACCAGTTGCGCGTTCGCTCCGGGCTCTACCTCACCAACCTGAAGCTGCGCCGCATGGGGCCGGCACGCGCGGCCTTCGGCGAGATCGTCGATCACGGGCTGGACGCCAGGCTGCTGGGCCTGAAATTCCTCTTCCGCCCCGGCACCGCGGCGATGTGGGTCGACCCTGCCGCCGGACCCCTGCCCTACCCGATGTGGCTGACCGAGATCGCCAGGCGCGCGGCCAAGCGGACGACCTGCCTCGAACTCGCCGGGCACACCAGCCCGACCGGCGCCGAGCCGCTCAACGAGCGCCTGTCGCTGCTGCGCGCGGAATCGGTGCGCAAGTCGATCGAGGTGATCGCGCCCGTGATGCGCAAGCGAATGGACGCCAAGGGATACGGCTCGACGCAAACGCTGGTCGGCAACGGGCGCGACGACCTCTCCGACGCGCTGGATCGCCGCGTCGAGCTGCGCGTCAAGGATTGCGGCTGAGCTCGCCGATCAAGCCGTCGGCAGCGCGTAGTCCTTGAACTGCTCGCGCAGCCGGTTCTTCTGCATCTTGCCCGTGGCGCCGAGCGGGATCGCGTCGACGAAGGCGACGTCGTCGGGGACCCACCACTTGGCGACCTTGCCCTCGAAGAAGGCCAGCAGCTCGGCCTTCGTGACTTCGGCGCCGGGTTTCTTCACCACCACCAGCAGCGGGCGCTCGTCCCACTTCGGGTGGTGGGCGGCGATGCAAGCCGCCATCGCCACCGCAGGGTGCGCCATGGCGATGTTCTCGAGGTCGATCGAGCCGATCCACTCGCCACCGGACTTGATGACGTCCTTGCTGCGGTCGGTGATGTGCATGTAGCCATCGGCGTCGATCGTCGCCACGTCGCCGGTGGGAAACCAGCCGTGGCCGGCGGCATCGACGCGCAGCGGGTTGCCGCCTTCGCCCTTGAAGTACTGGTCCACGATCCAGGGCCCGCGCACGAGCAGCTCGCCGGAGGTCTCGCTGCCGAAGGGGAGTTCCGCGCCGCTCTCGTCGACGATCTTCATGTCGACGCCGTAGACCGCGCGCCCCTGCTTGGACATCACCGCGTAGCGCGCCTGTGCATCCATCTGCAGATGGCGCGGCTTGAGGCTGCACACGGTCCCGAGCGGGCTCATCTCGGTCATCCCCCAGGCGTGCAGCACGTGCACGCCGAACTCGTCGCCGAAGGTGCGCAGCATCGCCGGCGGACAGGCCGAGCCGCCGATCACCGTGCGCTTCATGCTGCTGAACTTCAGGCCGTTGGCCTGCACATGCGCCAGCAGCCCCTGCCACACCGTCGGCACGCCCGCCGAAACCGTGACCTGCTCGCTCTCGAAGAGCTCGTACAGGCTCTTGCCGTCGAGCGCCGGCCCGGGGAAGACGAGCTTGGCACCGGTCATGCACCCCACGTAGGGCAGGCCCCAGGCGTTGACGTGGAACATCGGCACCACGGGCAGGATGGCGTCGTTGGCCGAGCAGTTCAGCGCGTCGGGCAAGGCCGCGGCGTAGGTGTGCAGCAGCGTCGAGCGGTGGCTGTAGAGCACCCCCTTGGGGTTGCCCGTGGTGCCGCTGGTGTAGCAGAGCGAGCTCGCGCTGTTCTCGTCGAAGACGGGCCAGTCGTATCGATCATGGTTGGCTTCGATCAGGTCTTCGTAGCACAGCAGGCCGGGGATCCCGGCGGCGTCCGCGGGCAGATGCGCACGCGCGCACATCGCCACCCAGTGCCGCACGGTCTTCGTGCGCCCGGCGACCGCCGCGATCAGCGGCAGGAAGCTGAGGTCGAAGAAGAGCACCTGGTCTTCGGCATGGTCGGCGATGTAGACGATCTGCTCCGGGTGCAGACGCGGGTTGAGGGTGTGCAGCACCGCACCCGATCCCGAGACGGCGTAGTAAAGCTCGAGATGGCGGTAGCCGTTCCAGGCCAGCGTTGCCACGCGCTCGGACATCGCAAGGCCCAGGCCCGTGAGCGCATTGGCCATGCGGCGCGCGCGCGCCGCGAGCTCGCGATAGGTATAGCGGTGGATGTCGCCCTCGACGCGGCGCGAGACGATCTCGCGTTCGCCGTGATGGCGTTCGGCGTGGACGAGAAGCGAAGAGATCAGCAGCGGCTGCTGCATCATCTGACCGAGCATGGTGTCTCCTGTGGAAGCCGCGCCTCACACGCGCAGTGGGCGACGCGGAGGATTCTGCGGCAAGGGTACGATCCCTGCCCCGGTCGGGGCGTCAGGGCTTTGCCGGATGCGGCGCGGCCGTGCAGGAGCGCTCTGATGGCGAAGCCGCCGCCGTGCGCTCACCAGCTTCGCACGCGGCCGGTGTCCAGGTGGATGAAGCGCTCGCGCGCGTAGTAGCCCACACCTCCGGCACGCAGCTCGAGCGCCGCGTCGCGCAGGTCCGCCAGCGGGACGCCGGGCAGACGCACATCGATCGCGCGCCCCTGAAGGTGCAGGCTGCCGCGCGCAACGCCACCGCCGCCGCGCTGGCGCAGGCGCTCGTTGGTGTGCGGGCTGCGAAAGCCCGAGATGACCTCGAAGGCGGCGCCGCTGCCCAGCCGCGCCTGCAGCGCATGCAGCTGCTCGAAGAGCTGCGCATCCATGCGGCCTACAGCCCCGCTGTAGTGGTCGCGCAGAAAGCGGTCGAGCGCGGCCAGCGCCTGCGGCAGCAGGCGCCCGTCGGCCTCGAAGGTGGCGACCAGCCGCTCGCCGGTGTGCGTGTGCTGCAGCGCCAGCGAACGCACACCTCCGGCGACCGTCGCGCGAGCGCGCGCCGGCAGCGCCAGCAGCGGCAGGCACAGGGCGCCGGCACTGGCGCGTGCCAGCACGAGGCGCCGGCGTTGCCCACGGGTGCCGGGCGTGCAGGAGGCGCAGGTGCAGGACGCGGGAGAACGGCAGGTCATCGGCGATCCATCGCGGGCGTGAACATCAGGGCCGCTGCATCCGCAGCGCGCGGGCGAGGGCCCGATCATGCCCGTAAACGTCGTCGAAGAAGTGGATGCGCCCCTCCTTGACGAGTGCGGTCGTGTAGGCCAGGAGCACCGGCACCGGCTGCGCCAGCGATACCGACGAGGGCTCCGCGGCGCCCATCGCGGCGCGGATGCGCGATTCGTCCCAGCCCGGCATGCCCTGCAGCGCGAAGGCCGCCAGCGCCACCGGCTGCTCGACGCGGATACAGCCGTGGCTGAAGTCGCGCCGCGACTGCTCGAACAACTGCACCGAGGGCGTGTGGTGCAGGTAGATCGCCTGCCGGTTCGGGAAGACGAACTTGATGTCGCCGAGCGCATTGCGCGGCCCCGGGCGCTGGCGGATGCGCAGGTCTCCCGCCAGCACCGCCTGAAGCTTGGCCTCGGTGAGCTGCGCATCGGCGACGCCGCGGGCACCGATGAACTCGAAGCCTTCGCGCGCCCAGTAGCCGGGGTCGCGCCGCAGGCGCGGAATCGTCTCGCCGCGCGCGATCGAGGGCGGCACGTTCCAGAAGGGCTTGAACTCGATGCGACGCAGGTCCTCCTGCAGCAGCGGCGTGCGGGTGGCCGCGGCCTTGCCGACGACGACCTTCATCTGCGTGCGTACGACGATGCGCCCCTCCTGCAGCTCGTAGGCGCGCAGCACGAACTCCGGGATGTTGACGACGATTCGCCGCGGCGCATCCTGCAGCGGCGTCCAGCGCAGGCGCTCGAGCGCCAGCTCGATCTGCTGCACCCGCGCCGCGGGCGACACCTGCAGCGCAGCCAGCGTCGCGCGGCCGACGACGCCGTCCTCCTGCAAGCCGTGGCGGCGCTGGAAGGCGCGCACCGCCGCGACCAGCGCACCCTCGTAGACGGCGCCGGCCGGGACATTGGCCTCGGCCGGGTCGGCGAGATCCCCCAGCGCGGCCAAACTCGCCGCCAAGCGCGGCAGCCCGTCCCAGGCCTGGCCCGCGGCGAGCGCACGCCCGCTCGCCTTCGCAACCCGCGGCAACTCGGGCCAGGGCCGGTCCCAGGTGGGGTCGCCGGCCAGGCTGCGGTACTGCGCAAGCGCCTCCCGCAGACGCTCGTACTGCGACAGCGGCGGCACCGCCGCGCGCACGGCCCGCGCGAGGTCGCCCGCGGACGCCGCCGCGCCAAGCGCCGCCGCCGCGTCGAAAGGCGCGCGGCGCAGGCCCGCGGGCCGCGCCGACGCAAGCGACCGGCCCTCGTGCAGGTCGCGCAGATAGCGTAGCAGCGCGGCTTCCAGAGCGGCCGCATCGGGTGCTGCCTGCTGCTGCGAGACCGGCACCGCGTAGTCGCGCGCATCCAGGCCGTGGCTCGCGGCGTCGGCCAGCAGCGCGAGCGCCTGCTGCGCCAGCGGCGTGGGGCGGCCGTCCGCGTCGACCCAGCGGCCCGTGCCGGCCGGCGTCGCAAGCGCCGGCAGCAGGAACGCCAGCCAGGGCAGCAGCAGCCACAGGCGCGGCCGCGCGCGGGCGGCTTGTGGGCGCAGGACGGCAGCTGCAGTCATCGGCCTCAGCATAGGCGATCATCGGAACTGCGCACGAGGCGTCCCCGCACACGTCAGGCCCCGGCCGCCGCGCAGCCCCCACGGCCGATCGCGCGCCGCACGCCTCTGCGAACCCGCCGATGACCCCAGACGCCCCGACCGACCCCGCCGCCTCGCTTGCCCTGGTGCACGCGCTGCGCCGGCGCCTGCAGGCACGCCACGGCGAGGTGGCGCTGATCGAGACGCACATCTCCTGGGTTCTGCTCGCGGGCGCGCACGCCTTCAAGCTGAAGAAGCCGCTGCGGCTGGACTTCCTCGATTTTTCGACGCTGGCACGGCGGCGCGCCGCCTGCGCCGACGAGCTGCGGCTGAACCGGCGCCTGGCGCCAGCGATCTACCTGGGCCTGGCGCCGATCCGCGCCGGAGCGCGCGGCCCTTCGCTCTACGGCCGCGGGCCGGTGGTCGAATGGGCGGTGAAGATGCGGCGCTTCGCACCGCGCGCGCTGGCCAGCGAGCGCCTGGCCGACGGCCGGCTTGCGGCGGACGATCTCGCCCGCTTCGGCCGGCGGCTGGCGGCCTTCCACGCGCGTGCGGCGGTGGCGCCGCCGGGAAGCGACTGGGGCAGCGCCGAGCGCGTGCGCTCAGCCGCGCTGCAGGCCGCCGCAAGCCTGTCCGCGCGGATCGGCGAAGCCAGGGGCGCGACGCTGCACGAGTGGCTCGACGCACAGGCCCGGCGGCTGCACGCGCACTGGCGCGTGCGCCAGGACGGCGCGCGCGTGCGCGAAGGCCACGGCGACCTGCACCTGGACAACCTGGTGTGGACGGACGACGCGCTGGTCGCCTTCGACTGCCTCGAGTTCGACCCCGCGCTGCGCTGGATCGATGTCATGAGCGATGCCGGCTTCCTGCTCATGGACCTGATGGCGCGCGGCCGCGCCGACCTCGGTTTCGCGTTCCTCGATGCCTGGCTCGAGCACGGGGGCGATCACGGCGGCCTCGTGGGCCTGCGCTTTCACCTCGTCTACCGCGCCACGGTGCGCGCGCTCGTCACGGCGCTGCGCGGCAGCGCAGCGCCCGGTGCGCCGGACCTGGAGGCCTATCTGTCGCTGGCGCAAGCCCTCATGACGCCGGCACGGCCCGCGCTGCTGATCACCCACGGCCTGCCGGCGTCGGGCAAGTCGTGGCTTGCGCGCGAGCTGCTGCAGCGCGCGCAAGCGATCCGCCTGCGTTCGGACGTCGAACGCAAGCGCCTGGCGGGGCTCGCGCCGCTGGCCGATTCGCGCGCCGCCGGCGACCTCTACACCGCGGCCTCGACGCAAGCCACCTACGAGCACTTGGCCACGCGCGCACGCGCCATCCTCGCCGCCGGCTGGCCGGTGATCGTCGACGCCGCCTTCCTGCGCCGCGAGGAGCGCACGCGCTTCGCCCGTCTCGCCGCGGAGGCCGGCGCGCGCTTTGCCATCCTCGACTGCCGGGCGCCGATGGCCGTGCTGCGCGCGCGCATCGCCGCGCGCCGCGCGCGCGCCGACGACGCCTCGGAGGCCGACGAATCCGTGCTGGTGCGGCTCGCCGCCCTGCAGGAGCCGCTGGCCGAGGCCGAAAGCCAATCGACGATCCGGGTGCGGACCGATGCCGCGATCGACCTCGATGCGGTGCTCGACGCCTGGCTCGGTCCAGGCGCGCGCCCCTCGAGCGCAAGCAGCGATCGCGACGCGGATTGAGGATCGCGGCCCTCGCCGCCGGGTTCGGCTCAGGCGCCGTCCGCCGCATCGACCGCGGCGCTGCGTCGCAGCAAATCCGCCAGCGTGCGGAACAGCGCTTCGGGATCGAAAGGCTTGGTGACATGCTCGTTCATGCCCGCGCGCAGGCTGCGCTCGCGGTCACTGGGCTGGGCGTGGGCCGTCATGGCGACGACCGGAAGCCGCGCATGCCGCGGATCGCGGCGGATGCGCGCGGTCGCCTCGAAGCCGTCCATGACCGGCATTTGCACGTCCATCAGCACGAGGTCGAAGGACTCGCGCGCGAGCGCATCGAGCGCCGCCTGGCCGTTGTCGACGACGGTGACGATGGCGCCGGCATCGCCCTGCAGGATCTCGCGCGCGACGAGTTGATTGAGTTCGTTGTCCTCGGCCAGCAGGATGCGCCGCCCGCGCAGGCTGACCGCCGCGTCCGACGGCGGACGCGCGGGAGGCGCCGCAGGCGCCGCCTCGACCTCGGGCAGCGGCAGCTCGAACCAGAACTCGCTTCCCTGCTGCGGCGTGCTCCGGACCTCGATCCGGCCGCCCATGCGCCGCACGAGCTCGGCCGAGATCGCGAGCCCGAGGCCGGTGCCGCCGTAGCGCCTCGTCGTCGAGGCGTCGAGCTGGTCGAAGGGCTTGAAGAGCCGCGACATGAACGCAGGCTCGATGCCGATGCCGGTGTCGCGCACGGTGAAACGCACGCGCGAGGCCGCCGCGTCCTCGATCGCGATCGCCACGCTGCCGCGCTCGGTGAACTTGAGCGCGTTGCCGCCCAGGTTCATCAGCACCTGCTCGATGCGCATGGCGTCGCCGCAGCGCCGCGCCGACAAGGCCTCGTCGATGGTCACGATCAACCGCAATCCACGCTCGGCGGCGACGACGCCGAGCGCCGAGCGCAGCTTCACCACGAGCTCGCCGAGATCGAAGGGCTGGTGCTCGAGCGCGAACTGCGCCGTCTCGATCTTCGAGAAGTCGAGCACCTGGTTGAGGATCTCCAGCAGCGAGCCCGCGGCGCGGCGCGCGTTGCGCAGATGCTCGGCGATCGCGCCGCCGGCGGCCTCGGGCTGCCGCAGCGCCAGCTCCGTGAGGCCGATGACGGCGTTCATCGGCGTCCGGATCTCGTGGCTCATGTTCGCCAGGAACTGGCTCTTGGCATGCGTCGCGGCCTCGGCCGCATCGCGCGCCTGTGCCAGCGCGGCGTTGCTCGCGGTGAGCTCGCGCGTGCGCTCCTGCACGCGCTGCTCGAGCGCTTCGTTGAGCTCGCGCAGCGCGCGCTCCGCGCGCCGCTGCTCGCTCACGTCCACCACCTGCGAGAGCACGCAGCGCTGACCGCCGATGTCGATCAGGGTCCAGCTGAAGAGCACGTGCAGCACCGAGCCGTCCGCGTGCCGCAGCTCCGCGGGCCGGCCGCGGATCGTGCCTTCGCGCTCGAGCCGGTCGAAGTCCGCCAGCAGGCTGCTCGCCTCGTCCCAGATCCCCAGCTCGTGGCACAAATGGCCGACGACCTGTTCGCGCGCGCGTCCGAGCAGCGCCACGTAGGCGGCATTGCAGTCGAGAAAGCGCATCTCCCGCGGCGTGAAGATCGTCGCCGCCACCGGACTGTCGTGGAACAGCTTGCGAAAGCGTGTCTCGCTCTCCTGCAACGCGGCCTGCGCGCGCCGCGTCTCGCTCACGTCGACGATCGAACTGACGAGCCAGTGTTCGTTGCCGATGTCGACACGCTCGCCCGACACGCGGGCATCGAAGCACTCGCCGCCGGCGCGGCGCAGCGTCGCCGGCATTTCGAGCACACGCCCGTCCTGCCGCACGGCGTCGACGTAGCGCTCGCGCTCCGCCGCGTCGGCCCAGAGCGCGGCCTCGACGCGGGTGCGCCCGACGATGCGCTCGCGCTCCCATCCGAACATGCGCTCGAAGGCGGCGTTGACCTCGCGCATGCGGCCGGCGTCCAGCGTGGAGACGGCCAAGGCGCTCGGCGTGCTGCGCAACACCGAGGCGATCCAGGCCTCGCTCTGCAGCGCGCGCCGCATGGCATCGATCGCCAGGCTGCGCGCCAGACCGATGCACAAGGCGATCACCGCCAGCGTCACCGAATACTGCGCCCACTGGACGAAGCCGACGTCGAAGGCCGGCGTGCGCAGCAGGCCATGGTTCTCGGCAAGGATCAGGCCGCCGATGGCCGCGCTCGCTGCCACCAGCGTGGCGATCAGGGCCGCACGCTGCAGGAAGACGCCGGCGCACGCGATCGCCCCCACCAGCGCCATGACGCCGATGCTGCGCACCGATCCGAAGCCGATGACGAACGCCACGCCCGACACGAGCATCATGACGACCAGGCCGGCGAGCACGAGGCCGTCGCGCCGCCGGCGATGCAGCAGGATCAGCCCCGCGACGAGGACGATCATCGCGGCCAGAACGGGGCTGTCGGCGTTGCTGGCCAGCGGATCGAACCACGCCACGGCCAAGAGGAGGGGCAACAGCGCCAGCAACGCGTACAGGACGGCGCCGAGCACGCGGTGCGCCCGCTCGCCCATCAAGTCGAGCACCGTTGCAGCCCCGGGGCTGGGCGGGTGGGGCGAAGACACCGGGCTTGGCTCCATGCGCGGACTCGGACCGCGGCGGCGCCGCGGATCGTGCCAGCATAACCTCTCGGGCAGCAGCGCGAACGGCGCGGCGGCAGCGCCCGCCTGTCCGACGAACCATCGTGTATACACTCCGGCGGCTCGCCGGAGCGGCCGACCCGCCCGCGACTCCCGTTGCACCGCAACCACCCTCGCCGGAGACAAACCGATGTCCTTTCTCCCCACCTCGCGCAGCCCGGCCAGGCGCCGCCTGCTGGCGGCCACCGCCGCCGCGCTGCTCACCGTGCCCACGCTCGCGCTGGCGCAGACGCCGATCAAGTTCCAGCTCGACTGGCGCTTCGAGGGCCCGGCGGCGCTCTTCCTCGCCTCCACCGCCAAGGGCTACTACAAGGCCGCGGGTCTGGACGTGACCATCGACGCCGGCACCGGCTCGGGCGCGACGGTGACGCGCGTGGCCAGCGGCAGCTACGACATGGGTCTGGCCGACATGGCCGCACTGATGGAATTCCACGCCAACAACCCCGACGCGCCGAACAAGCCGGTGGCGGTGATGATGGTCT
>JAIXKR010000038.1 GCA_026932235.1 Burkholderiales bacterium | reverse complement strand
CGACGTCCAGGCAGACGACGTGATTGCCCATCTCCGCGAGACAGGCGCCCGTGACGAGGCCGACGTAGCCGGTGCCGATGACGGTGACTTTCATGCCCGCATTCTCATCGTCCGGCCGCGAGGCCGGGAGCGGAGCGCGCCTTCATCGCGTCCAAGCCGCGCGCCTCAGGCCACCCGGCGCGCCGCCGCGGGCGCGCAGGCTTCGGCGTAGATGCGCCCGAGCAGAGGCGCCACCTGCGCCCAGGTGTAGCGCTGCACTTCGCGCAGCCCGGCCTCGCGCAGCCGCGCGGCGAGTTGCGGGTCGTCGAGCACGCGCAGCAGCGCCGCGGCCATCGCCTGCGCCTCGCCGGCCGGGACGAGCAGCGCGGTGCGGCCGTCGGCGACGATGTGGGGCACGCCGCCGACGTCGGTGCTCACCACCGGCACGCCGCTGGCCAGCGCCTCCAGCACCGAGTTGGGCATGTTGTCGACACGGCTCGGGTTGAGCGAAATGCGGCAGCCGCGCAGCCGCGCCGCCATCGCGTCGCGGTCCAGGCGGCCGCAGAACTCGACCTGCCCCGCGATGCCGAGCTCGACGGCGAGCGCGCGCAGCGCCGCTTCCTGCGGCCCGGTGCCGGCGACGACGAGCCGCGCTGCGGGCCGCTGCCTCAGCACCTCTGCGAAGGCGCGCAGCGCGGTGGCGTTGTCGTAGATCGCCTCCAGGTTGCGCGCGACGAGGATCTGCGGCGGCGCGGCGGCAGGTGCCTGTTCGTCGCGATCTTCGGCCGGGCGAAAGCGCTGCAGGTCGACGACGTTGGGGACCACCTGGGCGGGCATGCCGTGACGCGCAAAGACCTCCTGCAGAAAGCCCGAGGGCACGATGAGCGCCGCCGCGCGGCGCATGCCGGCGCGCACGAGGCGACCCGAGCGCTGCAGGAACTCGCCCGCCTCGCCGCCGCGATAGTTGACGACGACAGGCTGCCCGCGCAGCCATGCGACGCCGATGGCGGGCGCGGCGAACAGATGCCAGGACCAGCCGGAGTTGGCCATCAGGTGCATGACGCGATTGCGCCCCGCGGCGCGCCAGAGCGCGTGCAGGTAGGGCAGCAGGCGGGCCAGCGCGCGCAGGCCGCGCATCTGGCCGATCCAGGCCGGGCGGTAGGACGCATTCGTCTGCACCAGCTCGACCCGCGCGCCTTCGCCCTGCAGCAGCTCGGCGAGCTGGCGCGTCTGGTTGGCCATGCCGCCGGCCGGCGGCGGCAAGGGCCCGACGAGGGCGATGCTCAGGCCGTGAAACGTCATGCCGGCACCGGTTCGCGGGCGAGCGCTTCGTACGGCGCCACGTAGTTCTGCACCGAGCGCCCCCAGTTGCGCTCGCCCTCGACGAAGGCGCGTCCGGCCGCGCGCAGTTGCGGCCATTGTTCGCGGCGCGCGAGCAATTGCTCGACGGCCTCGGCCAGCGCCTCGGCGCTGCCGGCGCGGAAGAGCCAGCCGGTGTGCCCGTGGCGGATCAGCTCCTGGTGGCCGCCGACGTCGCTGGCCACCAGCAGCCGGCCCTGCGCCATCGCCTCCAGCGGCTTGAGCGGCGTCACCAGCTCGGTCAGGCGCATGCTGTGGCGCGGGTAGGCGAGCACGTCGACGAGGTCGTAGTAGCGCTGCACCTGGTCGTGCGGCACGCGGCCGGTGAAGACGACGCGGTCGGCGATGCCCAGGCTTTGCGCCTGCGCCTTCAGCGCCGCCTCCTGCGGGCCGCCGCCCACCAGCAGCACGCGCAGCTCGCTTCGTTCGCTCAGCAAGAGCGGCAGGGCCTGCAGCAGCAGGTCCAGCCCTTCGTAGGCGTAGAAGCTGCCGATGAAGCCGAGCACGGTGGCGCCGCTGAGGCCCAGCTGCGCCTTCAGCGCCGCGTCGGGCTGGCCGCCGGGCTCGAAGGCGTCGATGTCGACCGCGTTCGGGATCACCGTCACCTTGCCCGGCGCGATGCCGCGCGCGACGATGTCGCCGCGCAGGCCTTCGCAGATGGTGAAGACGTGCGCCGCCTGGCGCAGCGCGTGCGTTTCCATGCGCCGGGTGAGGCGGTAGCGCAGGCTGCCTTCGGTGGTGCTGCCGTGGTCGACGGCGGCGTCTTCCCAGAAGGCGCGCACTTCGTAGACGACGGGGATGCCGCGCCTGCGACCCACGCGCAGCGCCGGCAGCGCGTTGAGCACGGGCGAGTGCGCGTGGATGAGCTGCGGCTGCACGCGCTGCACGACCTCGTCGAGGCGCCGCTCGAGCTGGCGCATCAACGCCATTTCGCCCAGGCCCGGCAGCCGCCCGCCGCCCTCGGCGGCCGGCGTGCGATAGAAGTGCCAGCCGTCGACGCTCTCCTCGGCGCCGCTGGGTGCGGTGTGCTTGGGGCTCGTCAGGTGAAAGGTCTCCCACCCGAGCGCGCGCTGCCCGCGCAGCAGCGCAAGCGTGCGAAACGTATACCCGCTGTGCAGCGGGATCGAGTGGTCGAGGACGTGCAGGACGCGCAGGGTCATGACCGGCAGAAAGCGAACCCGAGCCACGCCCGGCAAGGCCGCCTCATCTCAAGCCGCCTCCGCCAGCGCCGGCACATGCGGGGTGCCGTGGCCGTTGACCGAGGCATCGACGACGTTCCTCAGGAAGGCCTCGAACATCAGCAGCGTCCACAGCGGCGCGCTGTAGTCGCGTGCGCCGGACTGGTGCGCGTCGAGCAGGTGCTGCAGGTACGTGCGGTTGAACCAGCCGGTCATCTCCAGGCGCGGGCCGAGCACGGCCTCGCGCACGCGCTGGCGTAGCGGGCCGCGGAACCAGCGTGCCAGCGGCACGGCAAAACCCATCTTCGGCCGGTAGAGCACGTCGGCCGGCAGGTGCGGCTCCATCGCCTTCTTGAAGAAGTACTTGCCCTCCTGCCCTTGCACCTTCATCGACGAGGGCAGTGTGGCCAGCCACTCGGCCAGCTTGTCGTCCAGCAGCGGTTCGCGCACCTCCAGGCCGTGCGCCATCGAGGCGCGGTCGACCTTGGTGTTGCAGTCGCCGACCATGTAGGTCTTGATGTCCAGGTACTGGATCAGCGCCAGCGGGTCGTCGGTGCCGGCGCGCTGCGCGTGGCGCTCGAAGAGCTGCAGCGCGTCGTAGCCGGCGAGTTCGCCTTTCAGGCGGTCGCTGAAGAGCTGCGCGCGCATCGGCCCGCGCAGGATCGACACCGAGTGGAAATAGGCCTCGACCGCGGTGCGCGCCATGCCCTCGAAGGTGGTCTTGGCGCGCAGGAAGCGCGGCGCCCAGTCGGCCTTGGGGTAGACGCGACCGAGCAGGCCGAAGAGCGGGCGGCGCAGTCCGGCGGGCAGCGCCGAGCGCATGCGTTCTTCCATCAGGTGCATGCGGTAGCGGCGGTAGCCGCCCATCATCTCGTCGCCGCCGTCGCCCGAGAGCGCCACCGTGACGTGCTTGCGCGCGAGCTCGCAGACGCGGTAGGTGGGGATGGCCGAGCTGTCGGCGTAGGGCTCGTCGTAGAGGCGCGCCAGGGTGTCGATGAGGTCGAAGTCCTCGCTGCCGACGACCTCCAGCCGGTGGTTGGTGCGGTAGCGGTCGGCGACCATCTGCGCGAACTCGCTTTCGTTGAAGGCCGGGTCGTCGAAGCCGATCGAGCAGGTGTTGACGGGTTCGTCGGAGAGCCCGGCCATCATCGCCACCACGGCGCTGGAGTCGACGCCGCCCGAGAGGAAGGCGCCCAGCGGCACCTCGGTCACCAGGCGCAGGCGCACCGACTCGCGCAGGCGCTCGACCAGCTCGGCCTGCGCGTCGGCGAGGCCGAGGGGGTTGTCGAGCGTGAAGCGCACGTCCCAGTACTCGCGCGGCGCCGGCAGCGGCTGGCCGTGCTCGACGCGCAGGCAATGCCCCGGCGGCATCTTGCGCGCCTGGCGGAAGACGGTGCGCGGCTCGGCGACGTAGCCCAGGGCGAAGTACTCCTCGAGCGCCAGCGGGTCGAGGTCGCGGCGCATGCCGCCGTGCGCGAGCACCGATTTCAGCTCGGAGCCGAAGAGCAGCGTGCCGTCGTCCAGCAGCGCGTAGTACAGCGGCTTCACGCCCAGGCGGTCGCGTGCCATGAACAGGCACTGGCGCTTGCGGTCCCAGAGCGCGAAGGCGAACATGCCGCGCAGGCGCTGCAGGCAGTCCTCGCCCCAGGCCTCCCAGGCGTGCACGATGCACTCGGTGTCGCTCCTGGTGCGGAAGACGTGGCCCAGCGCCTGCAGCTCGGGGATGAGCTCGCGGTAGTTGTAGATCTCGCCGTTGAAGACGATGACGACCGAGCCGTCCTCGTTGGCCAGCGGCTGATGCCCGGTGGCGACGTCGATGATCGACAAGCGCCGGTGCCCGAAGCCGAGTCCGGGCTCGATGTGCAGGCTGCCCTCGTCCGGGCCGCGGTGCGTCTGCGACGCATTCATGCGGCGCAGGATGACGTCGTCGACGGGGCGCTTGCCGCGGGTGTCGAAGAGGCCGGTGATGCCGCACATGCTGAAGAGGTCCTGGCGAGCCGCCGTGAGTGAGCCATGGCCGCAACCGGCAGGCTGCAGCGGGCGAGCGCCGCATCGTAGGCGAGCCACGGGCCCCAAGCGCTGCCTGCGGGCCGCACGGACGGGGTGCGCATGACATCTGCCACGCGCGAGGGGCAGGCGGGGTGGCGCAACCGAGCGGAATGCAGGTGCTGCGTTCGCGGCACGGCGAGCCGCGGCAAACGACGGCTGGGCGCTCGCGCCCTGCCGCCTGGCGCACGAGCTTGGGGTCGGACACGTGGTCCCTGGCCGTATCATGAAGCGTCAAGATGAAATATGAGGCAGGCTGCGATGTCCACGCCCGTGCGCGAGAAGTTCTCGTCCCAGGCCGCGCCGGAGGTGCTGGAAGGCTTGCGCCAGCTCGCCCAGAGCCAGGGCCGCCAGTTCCAGGCCGTGTTGGACGTGGCGCTGCGTGACTATCTCGACCGACACCAGAACAAGCGGCCGCGTCGGCACGTGATGGCCGCGTTTGCCTCCAGCCTGGACGAGTTCGACACCCTCTATCGCGAACTGGCCAAGTGAGCCGTGGCGGCCAGAAGCACGTCGTCGGCAATGTCCAAGGTCGTTCGCATGACGCATGATGCCAGCGCATCACGCATCGCGCCGTATCCGGCTGTGCCACGACCCTGGGTGGCGATGCAGCGGGCGTGAGCGGCAGGGCGGGTCAAAGAAGCGCTTCCAGCCCCTTGCGCTCGAGGATGTCCAGCAGCTTCTGCGACGGCCCGCTCGGGCGCTTGTCGCCCACCTCCCACTTGCGGACCGTGGACGCGCTGGTGTTCAGCACACTGGCCAGCACGGCCTGACTCAGCTGCAGCCGCTCGCGCAGCGCCTTGACCTTCTCGGCGTCGTAGTCCTGCACCGGCTTCAGGCACAGCGCGTCGTATCTCTGCATCTTGCGCTTGTCGATGAACCCCAGGCGATGCAGATCGCCTGCCGTCCCGTGGACTGCATCGAGGATGCGACTCTTGGCGTTAGTCTTCGTGGTCATTGACAGATCTCCTGCAAAGCGCCGTCGGCAAGGGCTTCATCGAGCTGCGAGCCTGTTCGAGCCAACAGGTCGGCAGCGTCACGCTGCCAGGCCAGACGCTTCGAAGCCGGGAAGCCCACCCGACGCGATCGCTCGGGCAAGGGCCCGCGCGCGAGCCGGTGAATGACTGGGCACCTTGGCTCAGCGGCCCGGCAGGCGCAGGATGCCGGCCAGCTTCTGGCTGTGATAGCAGAGCGCCGCCCTCGGCTGGCGCAGCGGCCCGATCTCCTCCTGTCCGCTGGCCATCATGCGCAGCAGCGCCTGCGTGGCTTCGAGCGTACCGAGACAGGGATAGTCGATCAGGCTCAGCCTGCCGCGACATGCCGCCCACCAGTACTTCAACGCCGCCTGGAGGTTGTAGGCGCGGCCGGCAGCTGGCGTGGCGGTGGGCGACATCGGCAAGGCTCCAAATGCACTCAGCAGATGACTCGGTTCGTCCAATCCGAGGGCGGCCACCTTGCCCGTGGTGCCACCCAGGCGTGCGTTGACTTCCATGAAGTAGATGCTGCCGTCGACTTCGTCCAGGAGCAGATCGAAGTGGAAGACGCCCTGCAGGGCGAAGACATCGGCAAAGCGGCGGCAGGCTGCTTCCAGTTCCGGGCTCAGGGGGCGGGGCGTCAGTTCCACGCAGACACCGAGGTGTTTGCGCGGCGCGGTGAAGGCGGCGTAGGGCTGCTGGCTGCCGTCACCGTGGCGGCAGCCGTGCACGAGCACGTTCGGCCCGCGCACGAAGCGTTGCACGATGACGGGTGAGTGAACGCGCTGGCGCGAGCGCATGAAGGACTCGGCTTGCTCCGAATTGCGCCAGACCTCGACCTTGAACCCGGGGCTGACCGACTGCGGCGTATCCGGCCGTGCCACGACCGGATAGGCGTTGCGCGGCAGGCTGCGTACATCGTCCGCCGAGCGTAGATCCCAGGTCGGGAGAAGCTTGAAGCCGCAGGCCGAGGCGCGCTCGATCTGCAGGCGCTTGGACAGCAGATCGGTAATCGCCCTTGCCGGCGCGAGCCAGCGCGAGACCTGCGGCAGCGGCGCCAGCGCCTCGTGCAGCCAAAGGGCGAGCTCGTCGCCGACGCAGGTGACGCCGCTCACGTCATGGGCCAGGACCTGCTCGCGAAGCCAGCGCGCGCCGTCTGCGCTGCGCAGCGCAGACGCTGCCTTATGCAGATGCACGTGTGCCAGGTGTCCGATGCCCCAGGCATTCGGCGGATCCTCGGTCTGCAGGAAGACGGTTTGCAGGCCACGCGCGCGCCAGCTCGTCAGGCAGCTCAGCTGGGTCGGGCCCAGCGGACCCACGATCATCGGACGCGGATTCACGGTGCGGTCGGTCCCGGTGGTGCTCGTCTGAGGGACGAGGGTGGAGACACCGTAGCCGTCACGACGCGCTTCGTCGATCGCCAGGCTGCAGACGCCGGGCACTGGCCTTGGGTGTGGCGGGCGCTGCTCATCGGTAAGCCCGCCGCCAGGCCTGTTCCAGCAGTCGCGCGCAAGCGCGCGCGTAGCCCGATCTCAAAGGTCGCGCGGGCTGCGCGCATGAAGGCGGGGCAACCCAGCCACGGAAGCCGCGGGTGCGGAAGACGTCGCGATGGCGTGCCAG
>JAIXKR010000068.1:53373-58518 GCA_026932235.1 Burkholderiales bacterium | reverse complement strand
GGCCTCGCGATAGATCGCGCGGTAGGCATCGACGCAAGCAGGCCAGTTCCATTGCGTTGCCAGGTTGCGCGCAGCATCTGGGGGGTCAGGTCTTGCCTTTTGCCTCTGCGGCCTGCTCTCGGCGGGGCTCGAGCAGGGTGTCTTGAGTCTCGACTTGGAGCTGTTCAGGGCGACACCAGATCGGAAGAGCGCGGCGCAAGCGCTGGCCGGTTCGCGACACGGCAATGCGCAAAGAACTGCCAGTCTGGCGAAAGTAACGATCGTGCCACCGGTAGTGCGTCATAGAGCTGAATGCCGACATCGAGTCCGGTCACCTCGAGCCCAGCCCGTTCGCACAGCCTCCGAAAACCATCGACATCGAAGTAGCGCTGCGGGACCGAGACGCCATAGCCGAAGTTACCCACCCAATCCATCAGCCGCAATATCTGACGAGACCACCAGCCGTATTCAAAGTGGTCCTTGATCAGAATATGCCGCCCAACCCTGCCGGCACTGGCAAGCAGCTCGCCTCGTTGCGACTCTGGAACGTGGTGCAGCACGTCGGAAAGCAGGACGACATCGAAAGCACCCTCGTCGAAAGGCAAGGTCTTGCCATCGAACTGCACGTAGCGTCTCCAACGAGGGTCGGCTTGTGCGAGTGGTGCTGGACACCGATGTATGTCTGCGCAGCGAACTTGTGCCCCTCCCAACTTCGCCGCGACAGCATCGACCAGGCTCATGTCGCCGCAACCAACGTCCAGGATGCTCACGTTCTTACCCGGTTCGTTCGGTACTATGCCGGCGATGCGCATCGCGATCTCGTGGGCAAGCACGGCGACCCGGCGCTCGTGACTGAGCTGATGATGCGCGGCAATCAGCAATCGGTCGACACCGGTCTTTTCCCTCTTTGCAATGGGCGAACTCATGGTGTTTCAAAGACTTCGCGATTGACCGTCAGTTCGAACGGTATCCTGAAATCAAGATGCCAAGCAGAATCACGCCGGCTCCGGCCCAGGTGAACGGGCTGACTGGATCACCGAGAAAGCGGTGAGCCAGCAACGGAACAAGAAAGAACGACATTCCGAACCAAGCAAAAGCCTGAGTCAACGGCACGCGCCCGAGAATCCACAACCACAGGAGCATTGCCGCGGAATAGACGAGTGCGGCAACAAGAGTGGTGCCGTTCATCCACGCGCGCCATCCGTTGCCGACTTGCGCCGCCGCCGACAATGATGCGGCGCGCAATAGCACCTGGCCTGTCGAGACGATGCCTACACAGAGCGCACAGGCAAGCATGTCCAGCGCCTTCATGCGGTCTGCTCTCGAGTCGTACGCTGACTGCGTGACGGGTCCATGATGGACTCACCTAGCGACCCAGCGACTCCAGGCCGCGCGTTCCGCCGTGAGGCAGGCGACACCGAAAGCGCCGGACATCCTCTGTCCAGGTGCGGCGCGAACCAATGCGTACGGGGGTCGCTTGTCGGTCTTGCCGGTACAGGATGTCGCCGCTATCCCAGTCGATCATCAGGTATAGATCGAAGCGCCCATACAGCCGTGTCCATAGCCTGCGACTGCCTTCGGTCTGGACGCCATGCGGCGCAAAGTATCGGGGGCAGGCGGTCTCGTAGGCGTTCATGATTCGCTCGGCGATCGCCCGGCGCTCGGCCAATACGGCGTCAGATGCGCGCTTGGTCTCGGCATCGCAGATCAATAGTCGCCGGTGGCGGGTATGGGCCTCGCCCTCCAGATGTGGGGGGCCCAAGGTATGGCCATCGACATTGAAGCGCGCGCGCGCGCAACGCTCCGGAACAAGCCTCAGCCCGAGGCGGTCGATCAGATCGTTATAAACCGCCAATGCCTCTGTGGTTCTTGCGTCACCGGGCCCGCCGCCTCCGGACATCACGACTTTCGTACGTCCCACATATCGATCGCGCAGCGAGACGAACCGATCCCAACCCGGCCCGCCAGTGGCGATGGAGATCAAGCCGATCGGATTGGTGAACACTGCATCGGGGTGAGCGTACTCCGCAAGGTATGACTCCGAAGACCGTCCAACCAGCACGTACAGCGCAGGCTCCGCCCGTACCGTGTCCGGGACCTCGGCAGGCAGCCAGGCCGGAGTCCATGGCTGCGGCGCCCAGCGCGGATTTCCGGCATTGGCAACATGCGCCGCCTGCAATAGTGCGATGACTAGAACGAGGATGCGGACCGCGCCGTCGTCGGAAAGGAGACCTCTTGCAAGCTGGTAGACCAGCGGGCCGAGCAACAAGAGCAACGGTACTGCGTATCGTCCGTTGGAAGAGGTGACCAGCCATGCAGCAAGGGCAACGATGAAGAAGATCGCTAGCGGGCTTGGCGATGCCAGCTCGCGTCCGTGCTTGTGTGGTCCGCGCGTGGCAAAACGTCTCGCCCCAGCTAGGGTGGCGAGCGCCATCAGTCCCAGCAAAAGCAGTGGTCTGATGTCGGGCGCTGGGGGTTCGGTATATACCCAGCCCTCGAGAAAGAGCATGCGCCACGGCAATAACAGGAGGTCATTCAGGCTCTGTGGGACAAACCGGTCCAGGGCAATAGGTTCGATGGACGCATCTGGAGCCTGGAAAAGCTGGTTGAACAGCGGAAAGACCGGGCTCCCATAGTTCTGCCAGAGCTGCCAGCCCCACACTGCGTACAGCAACATGAATCCGAGTGAAAGAGCTCCAACCAGCGCCGACCAGATCAGCACGCGCACGCGCCACCGAGGGCCCCAAAGCATCACCACCTGGGTTACCAACATGGCTAAGGCATAAGGAGCGTTGGTCCACTTGAGCCCGACGGCTGCGCCTGCAAGCCCGACCGCAAGCATCCCCATGCGCAAACCCGACTTCGCGACGGTCAACCAGATCGCGGCCATGACCGGCACCGTCGTCGTGACGTCGGCAAAGCTGGTTCCGACCTGGCTGAGGTAAGGGGCAGAGGTCACACCGAGCAGGGTGACGGCTGCAGCTGTAGAGCGTGGTCGAGCACTCGTTGAGACCAGCTCCCGCGCAATCAAGTAGAGGAACAGCGCATTCAATCCATGAATGGCGGCGAGTACGCTTCCAATGGCCAGGCTGTGCCATCCCGCCGCCTGCATCAATGCAAGAGGCAGGAAGGGCAACGGATTCAGGTAGCCCTGATAGCCCGCAGCAAAGAAATCCTGAGTGCCACCGCCCAAGGCTCGGTGTGCGGCGTAGGCGTGGTAGTTGAAGTAGTCCCAGTTCAGATCACGACCCATGGCCCACGAGAGGACCACGACAGCAAGCTCTACGACCAGCAGTACGACGAACACCTCTGCTGTCGTGGCCCGCCCGGGCGCCACACTCCGTCGACCGATGGAGGCACCGCCGGGATCCAGTCCCGCCGTCAGGGTGCTCACGACCTTCGCGCGTGCACGCGCAGTTCGAGCACGCCGAGGAACATCGATGCGAACAGCAACTGCACACCGACCATCGACAAGGTCAGAGAGGAAATCACCAACCTCATGACTTCCGCCGTCTGTAGCGGCCCGAATGAGGCGGCCTCCCAGGTCAACACGGACCATGCGCCGAGAGCGACCCCACCGAGCAGCAGCAGCATGCCGGTGAGTAGCCCCCACTCCAGTCGCAGCCAGCGTCGCAACCAGGCGATCGGGCGTGTCTCGGGCAAGATGCCACTGTCTACCGCGAAGAGCTTTGCGAAAACAGCGAACATCAGGAGCTGAGTCCCCATGACGATCGCGCCACCCGCATACATCATCGTATGCACGTCGAGGGTGACGCTGCCAACCGTCAGCGCACCGGGGAGCAGAGCGAGAAAGCCCGCCAAGCCGAAAACGAACAGCGCCATGCCCGGCACCAGAAATAGCCAGCGCGGGCTAAAGAGCAGCAGGAAGCGCAAGTGCCGCCAGCCATCACGCCAGCTGCGCAAGTGTGGCGGGCGATCGCGTCCGTCCGGTGAGAGTACCGTCGGCACTTCACGGATCGTCATGCCGCGCAGCGCCGCCTTGACGACCATCTCGCTCGCAAACTCCATACCTTCGCAGCGCAGCGCCAGTTCGACCATGGCCGCGCGCTCGAAGCCGCGTAGTCCGCAATGGAAATCGCCGATGGGAATGTCGAAGAAGCGCCGACCAAGGAAGCTGAGTACTGGATTGCCGAGCCAGCGATGCAGGGCTGGCATTGCCCCAGGAAGGATGCCGCCCTGGAATCGATTCCCCATCACCAGCTGCGCACCAGCACGCAGTTCACGCAGGAAGGGATCCAGCGCCGAGAAATCGTAGCTGTCGTCGCTATCCCCCATGACGACGTAGCGACCGTGGGCGGCTTCGATCCCAGCGATGAGGGCGGCGCCGTAGCCGCGGCGCGGTACGTCGATCACGCGCGCCCCCAACCGGCGCGCCAGCGCTTGCGAGCCGTCCGTGGATCCATTGTCTGCAATCAGGATTTCCCCGTGAACCTTGGCACGTTCAAGAAAGCTCCGCGCCTTGCCGATGCAGGCCGGCAAGGTGCGCACCTCATTGAGACAAGGCATCAGGACAGTCAACTCGATTGGCGACTCAACTGCCTCCTCCAACGGACGCGGAGGAGGAGCAATGGGGTTCGTCGCCGAGGGCGGGGCCAATGTGGTGATCATGAGGTCGTCGCGATGTTCATCAGGGTAGTAAGCCTCGCCGATCGGCGATCTATTTGTGCGCGATAAAGCTACGTGATCCCGGCGCAATCCTCGCACTGAAACGTACCGATCAGCGCGGCATCAACAACTGCCGCGGCAACTGGTGCAACGGAAAAGGGGCGGCCTACGACGCCGCCCCTCTTTGTTCAGGCCGACGCAGACAGCGCCGGCTCGCTTAACCGTTAGCCCTTGCAGCTACCCGGACGGAACTTGGCAGGGATGGTGCCACCGCAGGTCCAGGAGGTCACCACGCTGCCACTGATCGTTGGCGTAAGGACGATCGTCTTGGTGTCGATGGCCGAATCACCAAAACCTTGGGCGGTCACAGTAATCTCGCCCGTCCCAGACGTTGCAACGCTGGCCACATACTTGGACGTGGACGAGGCGGACTCGCAACCCCACCCCCCAGCTCCCGGCAATGAGCCGGCAGCGGTCTGCGCCCGCGGGGTCAGGTCTTGCCTTTTGCCTCTGCCGCCTGCTCTCTCGGTTGAGGCAGGG
>JAIXKR010000068.1:43063-53363 GCA_026932235.1 Burkholderiales bacterium | reverse complement strand
CGGGGTCAGGTCTTGCCTTTTGCCTCTGCCGCCTGCTCTCTCGGTTGAGGCAGGGCGTCTCGAGTCTCGACTTGCAAGGGGGACGGTGCAGGCCGGCCTATGGCGATGTGGAGTTGAGTTGAGGCAAAAGGCAAGACCTGACCCTCATGCCGCGAGCCCCTCCTGCCACGCGGACAGCCAGGGGAAGTAGTGGTTCGGCAGCAGCCAGGCCAGCGGAACGGCGGCCGCGAGCAGCGTCGACAGGTTCACGCGAGGGTTCCACCGGACAGCGGCCGGACCTCGGCGCGAGGTCGCCGCCGGCAGCAGCAGGAAGCGCGCCGCCGCAGGACAAAGAAGAAGAGGCAGCCGAAGCTGCCTCCTCTCGTCGGGGAACCGGGGTCTGACCGCGCCGGGATGAATCGATGCGCGGTCAGCGCCGCGGTCCGTCAGCGGCAGGAACCGGGCAGGAACTTGGCCGGCATCGTGCCCGGGGCGCAGCGGAAGCCCGCGACCTGCGTACCGGCGGCATAGGTCAGCGCGGTTCCACTGGCGTCCGTCGGCGTCAGCGTGATGTTCGTGCCACGGACGGCGGCGGGCAGGCCGGTGTCGTTGCTGGCGGTGACGGTGATCACGCCGTTGGCATTGGTGGTGACGCTACCGACATACTTGCTCGACTGCGAAGCGGTCTCGCAGCCCCAGTCGTTGGCCGTCGGGGCCGAGGCGCCGCCGGTCTGGTAGACCTCGGAAACCGTGGTGCGGCACTGGCTGGCGGCGAGGACGATCTCGGACACCTTGGCCTTGACCGTGTAGTCCTGATACGCCGGCAGCGCCACGGCGGCCAGGATGCCGATGATGGCGACCACGATCATCAGTTCGATGAGCGTGAAACCTTGTTGAACTCGCTTCATGGGGTGCTCCCTTCGGAGGTGGGGGTGGAGGACACTCCCCCTGAATGCAGGGGCCGTGCCAGCTCGAAACCGTCGTTCCGGCGTGCGGAAATCACGATTTGTGACGCAGAACGTCAGCCCCGATGCGCCTTGGAGCGCGGATGTTGACGAGAAATGTCATGTCCGAGCCGTGGTAGGGGTGCGGTGACGACGAACGGTGGCGGGCGCCGATCCCGGATGCCGCATGCGCTGCCGGGCTTGCCCGCCTGGCGCGTGATCGGGTAGCCGCAGGCGACGCTAGACGCTCATGCTCTGCCCCGCGACGAGGGCGCGCACGCGGTGCGGGCTGGCGTGGGCGGCGATGGCGCTCATGATGGCGTCGAGCTCGCCGGGCTTGACGTGGGTGATGTAGACGTCGGTGGGCTCGCGCAGCTGCGCGAGTTCGCCGCGCAGGCGCGTGGGGCACAGGTGCTGGCTGATGTCGGCGAGCACGTGCTCCTCGTCGCGGAAGGCGGTCTCGATGACCAGGCTGTGCAGCTTGAGCGCGGCCAGGCGCTGCCAGAGCGCGGGGTTGGGACCGGTGTCGCCGGTGAAG
The DNA here is from genome assembly GCA_026932235.1 of Burkholderiales bacterium. Lineage (GTDB taxonomy): Bacteria > Pseudomonadota > Gammaproteobacteria > Burkholderiales > Burkholderiaceae_C > Rubrivivax. The sequence continues at coordinate 51,902 of JAIXKR010000068.1, read as the reverse complement.
ACCCAGGCGCCGGCATCGGCGCGCGCGCGGTCCCAGACGGCATAGCCGAGCGCGGGCACGGTGTGCGCGGCCGGCAGCGCCTCGATGCTCACCCCGGCTGCGACGAGCACCTCGCCCAGCGCCAGCGGCACCAGGCTGAGCACGGGCGCGGCCGGATCGGGCAGGCGGGTGAAGTCGGGCCAGATGACGCCGTTGAAGATGTGGCTGCGCAGCGCCTGCAGCGTCTGCGGCAGCGCGTGCACCTGGATCGCCGGGCGCCCCTGGGCACGGCGCAGCCGCGTGACGCTGTCGGCGAGCAGGCCGATGGCCAGCACGTGGTCCAGGTGCGAGTGGGTGAGGAAGATGTGGTCGATGCGCGCCATCTCGTCGAGGGCGAGATCGCCGACGCCGGTGCCGGCATCGATCAGGACCTCGTCGTCGACGAGAAAGGAAGTCGTCCGGCTGCCGGCGGCAATGGAGCCGGAACAGCCGAGAACGCGGATCTGCATGGTGCGGCGGGGCCGGTGCCGGCGCGCCCTGCCCTTGCGCACAGGTGCGTCCGCCACCGGAGGCGAAGCGGAATCGAAGTGGCGATGCTGCGCGGGCGCGCGCAAGGCCGCAAGCCGGCGAAGTCGCATTCCGCCCCTCCGAAGAGGGGTGCGATGCAGGCGCAGGGACGGCGCGTGACGCGCTTCACGGCCGGCGCGGTGGCGCCGCAGGCCCGCCCGCGGCGCGGGCTGCACGCACTCAGCGGTGGATGAACTGCATCTGCGTGCCGGCGAGCTCGATGACGTCGCCGTTGCGCAGGGGCACGGAGTCGCCGACCAGCGGCACGCCGTTGACGCTGGGGCGCGTGGCGCCCTCGACGTGGGCGAAGGCGTAGCCGTTGGGGCGCTTGGTGATGGAAGCCACCTGCACGCCGGGCTTGCCGACGGTGGTCACGACCTTGGTCAGCGCCACCTCGCGCCCGGCGGCGGCGCCGTTGAGCACCTTGATGATGGCCGCCGGCTGGCCCGCGCCTGCCGCGGCCGCGGCCGCCCCGAAGCCCTGGCCCGCGGGCGCGCTGCCCGGGCGCATGAGCATGGTCTTCTCGTAGTCGCCGCTCTCGTCGACGAGGTACTTGATCTTGTACTTGCCGACCTCGACCGTGTCGTTGTGCGTGAGCAGCTGCTTCTTGATCGCCTTGCCGTTGATGTAGGTGCCGTTGGTGCTGTTGAGGTCCTCGATGAAGACGTCGGCACCCACCATCTGCAGCACGGCATGCTCGCCGCTGACGGCCAGGTTGTCGATCACGATGTCGTTGTAGGGGCGCCGACCGAGCGTGGTCTTGTCCTTGGTGATCTGCACTTCCTTGATCACCACCCCGTCCAGCGATACCACCAGCTTGCCCATGCATGACCTCGTGCTCGCCCGCTGCCGGCCGCAGCGAGCAGGGCGCTCTTCAGGGCGCCGATGAAGACCTGAGCGTCGAGCCGATCGCGCACCCGGAGCCGACGGCAGGCGTCAGCGCCGGAAAGGCCACCAGAATCGACTCGCCGGGCTCGCGCCGCCGGATGCGCGCACCAGGACCACCGAGATATTATCCTTTCCACCCGCGTCATTGGCAGCATCGATGAGCGCGCTGCAGGCCGCGTCCAGCGAGTCGCTGGCGAGCAACAGTTGCACCATGCCGGCGTCGTCGAGCATGTCGGAGAGGCCGTCCGAGCAGATCAGGTAGAGATCTCCGGCCTGCACCTCGTGCTGGTGCGTCTCGAGCAGCACCGTGTCCTCGACCCCGACGGCGCGCGTCACCAGGTTCTTGTTGGCGGAGAAGGCGGCCTGCTCGGGCGTGATGAGGCCGGCGTCGATCTGCTCCTGAAGCAATGAATGGTCCCGGGTGAGCTGCTGCAGCCGCCCGTCGCGCAATCGGTAGGCGCGCGAGTCGCCGACATGGCCGACGAGCAATCGCGTGTCGCGGAACACCGCGACGACCAGCGTCGTGCCCATGCCCGCGTACTGAGGATTGGAGTTGGCGGCGTTGAAGATCGCGCGGTTGGCGTTGTCGACGCAGATGTCCATCGCGCGGCGCACCTCGGCGTCGCTGGCGTGGCCCTGGGCTTCGCGCAGCCAGCGCCCGAGTTCGGTGCGGATGAAGGAGGTCGCCATGTTGCTGGCGACCTCGCCCGCGTTGTAGCCGCCCATGCCGTCGGCCAGGACGGCGAGCTTCACCTCGTTGTCGAGCGCAACGGCGTCCTCGTTGTTGCTGCGCTGCCGGCCAGGGTCCACGGCGGCGGAGAGCTCGATCGTCAGGGGCACGGGCGGGCGCTGCGGCTTGCGGTAGGTGGACGATTGTGCAACGGATCGCCACGCCGGCAGGCGGCGCAATGGCGCCGCCGCCGTGATTTCGGTCCGCGCCGCGGCGCACGCATGGGCCGTCGGTGTCGCGACGCCTCGGCGCCCGGGCGTCTCAGCGCATGAGCGCGGCCAGGCGCCGCGCGACGGTGCCGGCGTCCGGCGGACGCCGCTCGGCGCGCGGCTCGAGCAGCGCGGCCACCAGGGCCGCCAGATCCGGCGGGACCTGCGGGCACAGCGCGCCCAGCGCGGGCGGCGGGCGGCGCCCGACCTGCTGCAGCAGCTCGCCCAGCGTCGCCGCCTCGAAGGGCAGGCGGCCGCTGACCAGCTCGAAGAGCAGCGCGCCCAGCGCGTAGAGGTCGCAGGCCGGGCCGAGCGCGCCTTCGGCGAGCTGCTCGGGTGCCATGTAACCCGGGGTGCCGGCGAGAACGCCGGTTCGGCTGAGAAAGGCTTCGCCCAGGCGCGCGAGGCCGAAGTCGGCGAGCTTGACGGGTCCGCCGCCCTGCAGCAGCAGGACGTTGGCGGGCTTCAGGTCGCGGTGCACGACGCCCAGGGCGTGCACCGCCGACAAGGCCTGCGCCAGCTGCTCGCCGATCGCCAGCACCCGGGGCAGCGGCAGCAGCGAGCCGCGCACGGTATGGCGCCGCAGGTCGTGACCGTCGACGAACTCCAGCGCGAGGAAGGCATGCTCGCCGTCGATGCCGCCGTCGAGCACGCGCACGATTCCCGGGTGCGCCAGGCGCCGGCCGAGGTGGGCCTCGCGCCGGAACGCTTCCGCCGCCAGGCCGCGCTCGTCCTCGGGCAGGCGAAACGTCTTCAGCGCGACGCGCTGTCCGTCGTCGGCGACGGCTTCGTAGACCTCGGCCAGGCCGCCGCGGCCGAGCGTGCGCACGAGCCGGTAGCCGCCCAGGCGGCCTGCCGTCGGTGCGCGCTCGCCCGCGGTCACGGCGACACCCCCGCCGCAGGCGGCAGCGCGCGGCGGACTCTCACTTCACCAGCAGCACCGGCACCGGGCTGTGCTCGAGCGCGCTCTGCGCCACCGAGCCCAGGAGCGCGCTGCTGGCCATGCCCTGGCCGCGCGTGCCCAGCACGACGAGGTCGCAGTGCTCGGCGCTCGCGACCTCGGCGATCGTGGGCCCCGGCGAGCCCACGCGCTGGTGCTCCTTGAAGGGCAGCCCGGCTTCGCGCAGCGCGGCGCGCGCGCCGGCCAGCGCCAGGTCGGCCTGCCCGGCGCGGTACTCCTGCAGCGCCTCCTTGGTGACGAAGCGGGCGACGTCGCCGGGCACCTGGTACTGCACGTGGAGCAGGTGCAGCTCGACGTCGGCCGGATTACTGAACTCGCGCTGCATCGCCAGCACGTGCTGCACGGCGCGCATCGACGGCGCGGAGCCGTCCACGGCGAGCAGGATGCGGCGCATGCGGCCGCTGGGGACGGCCTCACGCGCGGCCGCCGGCGCCCGCGCCGCGACCGCCGCTGCGGGGCGCGAGGCGGCGAAGTACTTGCCCAGCGCGAGCACGAGCAGCGCACCCAGGGCGCCCGCGACGTAGCGCTGGGTGTCGCCGACGGCGAACTTGGGCAGCTGCGGCAGCACCTCGGGGTTGACGAGCGCCGGGTCGGTGACGGCCATGGTGCCGGCGATCCAGCCCAGCAGCATGCCGCCGCCGGTGATGATGATGGGGAAGCGGTCCATCAGCTTGATCACCATCTGGCTGCCCCAGATGATGATGGGGATGCTGATGAGCACGCCGAAGACGACGAGCACCATGCCGTGGTCGCCGCCGGAGGCCTCGGCCGCGCCGGCGATGGCGATGACGTTGTCCAGGCTCATCACGAAGTCGGCGACGATCACCGTCTTCACCGCGCCCCAGAGGCGCTCGCTGCCTTCGATGTTGCCGTGGCCGTCCTCCTCCTCGGGCAGCAGCAGCTTGACGCCGATCCACACCAGCAGCAAGGCGCCGACGATCTTCAGCGCGGGGATGGCCAGCAGCTTGAGCGCGAAGAAGATGAGGACCACGCGCAGGACGATCGCGCCTGCGGTCCCCCAGAGGATGCCCCTGGTGCGCTGTGCCGGCGGCAGCTTGCGGCAGGCCAGGGCGATGACGACGGCGTTGTCTCCCCCGAGCAGGATGTCGATCAGGATGATCTGGCCGACGGCGATCCAGAACTCGGGCAGGAAAAGGTAGTCCATGACGGGACGCGGGCCGGGAGAGGGGGCGTGACCTCGCCGGATCGGTCAGAGCAGGTTCTTCAGCAGCTTGCCCATCTCGGAGGGGTTGCGCGTCACGGTGAAGCCGCACTCTTCCATGATCGCGAGCTTGGCGTCGGCGGTGTCGGCGCCGCCGGAGATGAGCGCGCCGGCATGGCCCATGCGCTTGCCCGGGGGCGCGGTGACGCCGGCGATGAAGCCGACCACGGGCTTCTTCATGTTCGCCTTGCACCAGCGCGCGGCGTCGGCCTCGTCGGGGCCGCCGATCTCGCCGATCATGATCACGGCGTCGGTGTCCGGGTCCTCGTTGAAGAGGCGCATGATGTCGATGTGCTTGAGGCCGTTGATGGGGTCGCCGCCGATGCCCACGGCGCTGCTCTGGCCGATGCCGAGTTCGGTCAGCTGCGCCACCGCCTCGTAGGTGAGCGTTCCCGAGCGGCTGACGACGCCCACGCGCCCCTTCTTGTGGATGTGGCCGGGCATGATGCCGATCTTGATCTCGTCGGGCGTGATCGTTCCCGGGCAGTTGGGGCCCAGCAGCAGGGTCTGCTTGCCGCCCGCGGCCTCCTTGGCCTTCATCCTGTTGCGCACCTCGAGCATGTCCTTGATGGGGATGCCCTCGGTGATGCAGATGGCGAGGTCGAGGTCGGCCTCGACCGCCTCCCAGATCGCCGCCGCGGCGCCCGCCGGCGGAACGTAGATGACGCTCACCGTGGCACCGGTCTGCGCCTTGGCGTCCTTCACGCTGGCGTAGATCGGGATGCCCTCGAAGTCCTCGCCGGCCTTCTTCGGGTTGACGCCGGCGACGAAGCAGTTCTTGCCGTTGGCATAGGCCACGCACATGCGCGTGTGGAACTGCCCCGTCTTGCCGGTGATGCCCTGGGTGATGACGCGGGTGTCCTTGTTGATCAGGATGCTCATGTTTCTTCCTTCGGGGTCACTGCACGGCGGCGACGATCCGGGTCGCGGCCTCGGCCATGGTGTCGGCGCTGATGATGGGCAGGCCCGAGTCGGCCAGCATCTTCTTGCCGATGTCCTCGTTCGTGCCCTTCATGCGCACCACCAGCGGCACCGAGAGGTTGACCGCGCGGCAGGCGACGATGACGCCCTCGGCGATGGTGTCGCAGCGCATGATGCCGCCGAAGATGTTGACGAGGATGCCCTTGACCTTGGGGTTCTTGAGCATGATCTTGAAGGCTTCGGTGACCTTCTCGGCGCTGGCGCCGCCGCCGACGTCGAGGAAGTTGGCGGGCTCGCCGCCGAAGAGCTTGATCGTGTCCATGGTCGCCATCGCCAGGCCCGCGCCGTTGACCAGGCAGCCGATGTTGCCGTCCAGGCTGATGTAGCTGAGGTCGAACTTGCTCGCCTCGACCTCGGCCGGATCCTCCTCGTCGAGGTCGCGGTAGGCGACGATCTCGGGGTGGCGGTAGAGCGCGTTGGCGTCGAAGTTGAACTTCGCGTCCAGCGCCTTGATGGCGCCCGAGCCCTCGAGGATCAGCGGGTTGATCTCGGCCAGGCTGGCGTCGCTGGCCATGTAGCAGGCATAGAGCTTCCTGAAGACGTCGACCGCTGCCGCCTGGCTCGCCTCGGGAACGCCGATGCCGCGCGCCAGTTCCAGCGCCTGGGCGTCGGAAAGGCCGGCGAGCGGGTCGACGAAGACCTTGAGGATCTTCTCCGGCGTCTTGTGGGCGACCTCCTCGATGTCCATGCCGCCTTCGCTGGAGGCCATGACGCAGACCTTCTGCGTCGCGCGGTCGGTGAGGACCGCGGCGTAGTACTCCTTGCGGATGTCCGCGCCTTCCTCGATCAGCAGCCGGCGCACCTTCTGGCCGCCGGGACCGGTCTGGTGGGTGACGAGCTGCATGCCCAGGATCTCGGAGGACAGCTGCGTCACTTCGGCCGCCGAGCGCGCGAGCTTGACGCCCCCGCCCTTGCCACGGCCGCCGGCGTGGATCTGCGCCTTCACGACCCAGACGGCACCGCCGAGCTTCTGCGCCGCCTCCTCGGCCTCGCGCACGCTGAAGGCGGGATAGCCTCGCGGCACGGGCACACCGTGCGCGCGAAGCAGTTCCTTGGCCTGGTATTCGTGGATCTTCATCGTCGGTCCCTCGTGTGCAATGAAATGCGCCCAGGCGTGCGCCGACGCCTCGAAGCGCGGCAACGGAGTCCGGGCGTTGGCCTTGCCGCGCGAGTCGACCGGCCGAACGCGGAAATGTAGCAGGCGAGAGGAGCTTGTCCGGGACCAGGGGAAAGGCGCGAGGGTTCACGGCGGATCGCCGTGCTCGTCGTCACCGCCGCCGCGCTCGCGGATGACGCGGCGCGCCAACTCGGCGTCGAAGCCGCGCGCGAGCAGAAAGCGCAGCTGACGCGCGTGCTCGCGCGCATCGGCCGGCGCCGCCCCGAAGCGCCGGCGCCAGAGCGCGCAGGCGCGCGTCCATTCGCTCGCGCGCGCGCCGCGCACCGCCTCCTCGACGACTTCGGCGGGCAGCGCGCGCGCCTGCAGCGCCTGGCGCAGCCGGCGCGCACCCCAGCGCGGCGCCTTGGCGTGCAGCAGGGCCTCGGCGGCGCGCGCGTCGCTGAGCAGGCCGTGGTGCTCGAGCTCGTCGAGGATGCGCTCGATCCCGGCCTGCAGTTCCTGCGACGCGGATGCCGCCGCCAGACCCGCGGCCGCGTCTTGCTGCGCCGCCGCGCGCTGCAGCCGCGCGCGCAGCTTGGCGCCGAGCTCGGTGCGGCCATGCTCGCGCCGGGCAAGCAGGCGCAGCGCGCAGGCGCGCAGGGCGGCGGTGTCTACGCGGCGTCTCCGGTGGTGGGCTCGGCGCCGAGCACGGGGACGCCCAGCGACGCGCGCACCTTGTTCTCGATCTCGCGCGCGAGATCGGCGTTCTCGCGCAGGAACTCGCGCGCGTTGTCCTTGCCCTGGCCGATCTTCTCGCCGTTGTAGGCGTACCAGGCGCCGGACTTGTCGACGACGCGCGCCTGCACGCCCAGGTCGATGATCTCGCCCTCGCGGCTGATGCCCTCGCCGTAGAGGATGTCGAACTCGGCGGTCTTGAAGGGCGGGCTGACCTTGTTCTTCACCACCTTGACCTTGGTCTCGGAGCCGATGACCTCGTCGCCCTTCTTGATGCTGCCGGTGCGGCGGATGTCCAGCCGCACCGAGGAATAGAACTTGAGCGCGTTGCCGCCGGTGGTCGTCTCGGGGTTGCCGAACATGACGCCGATCTTCATGCGGATCTGGTTGATGAAGATGACCATGCAGTTGGTCTTCTTGATCGTCGCGGTGAGCTTGCGCAGCGCCTGGCTCATCAGTCGCGCCTGCAGGCCGGGCAGGCTGTCGCCCATCTCGCCTTCGAGCTCGGCCTTGGGCGTGAGCGCGGCCACCGAGTCGACGACGATGAGGTCGACCGAGCCCGAGCGCACGAGGGCGTCGACGATCTCGAGCGCCTGCTCGCCGGTGTCGGGCTGGCTGATGAGCAGGTCCTGCAGGTCGACGCCGAGCTTCTGCGCGTACTGGATGTCGAGCGCGTGCTCGGCGTCGATGAAGGCCGCGGTGCCGCCGGTCTTCTGCATCTCGGCGATGACCTGCAGCGTGAGCGTGGTCTTGCCCGAGGACTCGGGGCCGTAGATCTCGATCACGCGCCCGCGCGGCAGGCCGCCCACGCCCAGGGCGATGTCCAGCCCCAGCGAGCCGGTGGAGACGACCTGGATGTCCTCGATCTTCTCGCCCTCGCCCAGGCGCATGATCGAGCCCTTGCCGAACTGCTTCTCGATCTGGGCGAGGGCCGCCTGCAAGGCCTTGGCCTTTTCGCTGTTCAAGGCTTTGACGGGTGCATCCATGGGTTTCTCCTTCATGGCGGCATTATCGCGGAAACTGGATGTTTGTACAGTTTCCGAGCCGGTCTTGCGGCGTCTTTTTCCGGGGGCCCTCCTTGGGGTCACCCGACTGGGCGGACGCGGTCGAGCTGCCTAGAATGAGCCGCATCGACCACCGCGGGCGATCATCCGGCCGGTGCGGGCTTCGGAGGGGCGCGGCGCGCAGGAGACAGCGATGCGGATTCTGATTGCCGAGGACGACCAGCTGCTGGCCGATGGGCTGCTGCGTTCGCTGCGCAGCACGGGCTACGCGGTCGACCAGGTGAGCAGCGGCAGCGAAGCCGACGCCGCGCTGGCGGCACACGAGTTCGACCTGCTCATCCTCGACCTCGGCCTGCCCCGGATGCACGGCTTCGACGTGCTGCGCCGGCTGCGCGCGCGCGGCTCCTCGGTTCCGGTGCTGATCCTGACCGCGGCCGACAGCATCGAGCAGCGCGTCAAGGGCCTGG
>JAIXKR010000068.1:0-43053 GCA_026932235.1 Burkholderiales bacterium | reverse complement strand
CCGGTGCTGATCCTGACCGCGGCCGACAGCATCGAGCAGCGCGTCAAGGGCCTGGACCTGGGCGCCGACGACTACATGGCCAAGCCCTTCGCGCTGCAGGAGCTCGAGGCGCGCGTGCGCGCCCTCACGCGGCGCGGCCTGGGCACGGCCTCGAGCATCATCAGGCACGGCCCGCTGTCCTTCGACGCCAACGGCCGCGTCGCCTACCTCAACGACCAGATGATCGAGCTCTCGGCGCGCGAGCTCTCGCTGCTCGAGGTGCTGCTGCAGCGCACCGGCCGCCTCGTCAGCAAGGACCAGCTCGTCGAGCGCCTGTGCGAGTGGGGCGAGGAAGTCAGCAACAACGCCATCGAGGTCTACATCCACCGCCTGCGCAAGAAGATCGAGCAGGGCCCGGTGCGCATCGCGACCGTGCGGGGCCTCGGGTACTGCCTGGAGAAGATCAGCGCCTGAGCGCGCGCGTGCGGCGTCCGCCGCCGAGGCGGGCGCCGACCGACGGTTGCGCCGGCGCGCCCCCTCGCCATGGCCTCACGCGAGCAGGTTTCCCTCTTCGGCGAGATCCTGGACTGGATGCTGGCGCCGCTGCTGCTGCTGTGGCCGATGAGCGTGGCGCTGACCTGGATCGTCGCGCAGGGGATCGCCAATCGCCCCTACGACCACGAGCTGGGCAGCCTGGCGCAGGAGGTGGCGGCGCAGGCGAGTGCCCTGGCCTCGCCCGAGGACCTCGTGCGCGAGCAGGCCCGCGACGAGATGGAGGTGGCGGTGCAGCGCCTGCTGGGCAGCGACGACGAGACGCGCGTGTATTACCAGGTGCTGGGCGAGCGCGGCGAGCTCGTGGCCGGGGACGCCGACCTGCCGGTGCCGCTGGAGCCGCCGCAGGGGCCGGCGCGGGTGCGCTGGCGCGACGACACGATGCGCGATGAGCCCGTGCGCGTGGCCTACCTCTGGCCGCGCGCGGCCGAGGGCGACGAGAGCGGGCCGCTGGTGCAGATCGCCGAGACGCTGGACAAGCGCTCGCGCCTGGCCACCGAGATCATCAAGGGGGTGATCCTGCCGCAGTTCGTCATCCTGCCGCTGGCGGTGCTGCTGGTATGGCTGGCGCTGGTGCGCGGCATCCGCCCGCTGGCCGAGCTGCAGCAGCGCATCCGCCGCCGCGAGAGCACCGACCTGAGCCCGCTGCAGGAGCGCGGAGTGCCCGAGGAACTGGCGCCGCTGGTGCGCGCGCTCAACGATCTGCTGCATCGGCTGGACCAGTCGATCAGCGCGCAGCGCCACTTCCTCGCCGACGCCGCGCACCAGCTGAAGACGCCGCTGGCGGGGCTGCGCACGCAGGCCGAGCTGGCCGAGCGCGAGATCGACGGCGGACAGGGCGACGCGCAGTCGCTGCGGCATGCGCTGCAGCAGATCGCGCTGGGCAGCCAGCGCGCGGCGCACATGGTGAACCAGCTGCTGGCGATGGCGCGCACCGAAGACCGCGAACAGGCGCTCGCGCGGCAGCCGGTCGATCTCGCCGCCCTGGTGCGCGAGACCGTGCGCGACTTCGTTCCCAAGGCGATGGACAAGCGCATCGACCTCGGCTACGAGGGCCCCGAGGCAGGGCAGCTGGCGCCGCTTCAGGCGCAGCCGGTGCTGCTGCGCGAGCTGGTGCGCAACCTCGTCGACAACGCGCTGCAGTACACCCCCGCCGGCGGCACCGTGACCGCGCGCCTCGTCGCCGACCCCTTCGGGCAGGTGGCCGTGCTGCAGGTCGAGGACAGCGGCCCGGGCGTGCCGCCGGCCGAGCGCGAGGACATCTTCCGCCCCTTCTACCGCGCCCTGGGAACGCAGGTCGACGGCACCGGCCTGGGCCTGGCGATCGTGCAGGAGATCGCGCAGCAGCACGGCGCCGAGGTCACGGTGACCGACGCCCACCCCCGCACCGGCGGCGGCCACCCCGGCGCGCTCTTCACGGTGCGCTTTCCCCTCGATGCGTCAGCGCAACGAGCGCAGGCGATCGCGTCCTGAGCGCGCGGCCCGTCGGCCCTGCGTCCGTCGGGAGGCCGGCCGGCGGAATCAACTCGGCATCAGCCGCCGGCTGCGCGCGACCGACATCAGGATGCCGAGCGCCAGCCCGAGCGAGACCATCGCGGTGCCGCCGTAGCTGATGAAGGGCAGCGGCACGCCGACCACCGGCAGGATGCCGATGACCATGCCCATGTTGACGAAGGCATAGCTGAAGAGGCTCATCGCCGTCGCCGCGGCGAGCAGGCGCGCGAACACGGTCGGCGCGTCGGCGGCGATCATGAGGCCGCGGAACACCAGGAACAGGAAGCCGAGCATGAGCAGGATCGCGCCGGCGAGGCCGAACTCCTCGCAGAAGGCGGCGAAGATGAAGTCGGTCGTGCGCTCGGGGATGAATTCCAGGTGCGTCTGCGTTCCGCTCATGAAGCCCTTGCCGGTGACGCCGCCGGAGCCGATCGCGATCATCCCCTGCAGGATGTGAAAGCCGCGGCCGAGCGGGTCGCGCGTGGGGTCCAGCAGGGTGCAGACGCGGTGCTGCTGGTACTCGCGCAGCACGGGCCAGCGCACGCCGTCGGCGCAGATCGACGGCCCCGCCAGCACGAGCGCGGTGATCGCCGCGGCAGCCAGCAGCAGCGCGGGCAGCACGAGCCGCCACGACAGGCCGGCGAAGAAGATCACGTACAGGCCGCCGAAGAGGATCAGCAGCGCCGTCCCCAGGTCGGGCTGCCGCGCCACCAGCGCCACCGGCAGCGCGAGCAGCGCGGCGGCCACGAGGAAGTCGCTCGCGCGCAGCGTGCCCTCACGCTTCTGGAACCACCAGGCCAGCAGCAGCGGCACGGCGATCTTCAGCACCTCGCTGGGCTGGATGACGATCCCCAGGTCGAGCCAGCGCGTCGCGCCCTTCTTCGTGATCCCCAGTCCCGGGATCGCGGTGGCCGCGAGCAGCACCAGGCCGGCCAGGTACAGCGGCAGCGCCAGCCGCTGCAGCTTGTGCGGCGACACCTGGGCGACGACGAAGAGCACGCCCAGCGCCAGCAGCATGTTGCGCCCATGGTCGACGAAGCGCGTGCCGTGGTCGTAGCCGGCGGAGTACATGGTGACGAGGCCGAGCGCCGCCAGGAACAGCATCGCCAGCGCCAGCGGCCCGTCGAAGCCGCTGAAGACCGGGCGCAGGCGCTGCCAGGGCGATGGCTGCTCGTAGGCGTGCGTCATGGCAGCAGGGCGAGCTCCTCTGCCCGGCGCGGCGTGCCGATGGGCGCGGCCGAGCGGCCCGCGCGCGTGGCGGCCATGTCCTCCTCGCTGGGCACCTGCCCGAGCAGCAGGTAGTCGAAGACGCGGCGCGCGATCGGCGCCGCCGCGGCGGCGCCGAAGCCGGCGTTCTCGACGACGATGGCCAGCGCCACCGTGGGCGCCTCGAGCGGCGCCAGGGCGATGTAGAGCGAATGGTCGCGCTTGTGCTCCTCGAGCCTGGCGGCGTTGTAGCGCTCGCTCTGGCGGATGCCCACCGCCTGCGCGGTGCCGGTCTTGCCGCCGCTGCGGTAGGGCGCACCGGCGAACACCCGCGTCGCCGTGCCCTCCTGCGTCACGCCGTACATCGCGTTCAGGACCAGCGCCACGTGCTCGGGCTTCAGCGGCAGCGGCGGCAGGGCCGGGCTGGCCGGTGCCTGCCTGGCCTGCGTCGCCATGTCCTCGATCTCGCGCACCAGATGCGGCCTGAAGCGCGCGCCGCCCGCGGCCAGCGTCGCCGTCGCGCTCGCCAGCTGCAGCATGGTGAAGTGGTTGTAGCCCTGGCCGATTCCCAGCGAGATCGTCTCGCCGGCGTACCAGCGCTGCTGCTCGGGCTTGCGGTAGGCGCGACGCTTCCAGGCGGTCGACGGCAGCACGCCGGCGGCCTCGCCGTCGAGGTCGATTCCGGTGAGCTGCCCGAAGCCGAAAGGCGAGAGCATCTCGTGCATCAGGTCCACGCCCATCTCGTTGGCCAGCGAGTAGTAGTAGACGTTGCTCGACTTGACGATCGAGCGCGTCATGTCCACCGGCCCCAGGCCGACGTCGCCGTGGCTGCGGAAGACGTGGCCGCCGAAGGTGTAGCTGCCGCCGTCGTTGATCACCGTGTCCGGTGCGCGCTTGCCGCTGCCGAGCGCGGCCATCGCCATGAAGGGCTTGAAGGTGCTTCCCGGCGGGTAGGTTCCGCGCAGCGCGCGGTTCAGCAGCGGCTTGTCGATCGACTCGTTGAGCGCCTTCCAGTTCTCGACGTCGATGCCGTCGACGAAGAGGTTGGGATCGAAGGTCGGCTTGCTGACGAAGGCCAGCACCTCGCCGTTCCTCGGGTCCAGCGCCACCAGCGCGCCGCGGCGATCGCCGAACATCTGCTCGACCAGGGCCTGCAGCCGGATGTCCACCGACAGCGTCAGCGTCTTCCCCGGCGTGGCGCCCTGGCTGCGCAGCAGGCGCACCGGTCGTCCGGCGGCGCTGGTCTCGACCTCGGCGAAACCGGTGCTGCCGTGCAGCTCGCGCTCGTAGGCCTGCTCGAGGCCGAGCTTGCCGATGTGGTCGGTGCCGCGGTAGTTGGCCTGTTCCTCGTCGGGCCAGTCCTCGATCGCCTTCTTCTCCGCCGGGTTGATGCGCCCGATGTAGCCCAGCAGGTGGCTGCCGACCTCGCCCAGCGGGTAGTGGCGGAAGAGCCGCGCCTTGATCTCGACGCCGGGAAAGCGAAAGCGCTGCACGGTGAAGCGCGCCACCTCCTCCTCGCTGAGCCTGCTGCGCAAGGGCAGCGACTCGAAGCTCTTGCTCTCCTCCAGCAGGCGGCGGAAGCGCCGACGGTCGCGCGGTCCGATCTCCACGACCTGCGCCAGCTCGTCGATGAGCGGCTCGATCGCGCCCGCGCGCGAAGGCGTGATCTCCAGCGTGTAGGCCGAGTAGTTGGTCGCCAGCACGATGCCGTTGCGGTCGACGATGAGGCCGCGATTGGGCACCACCGGCACCACGGCGATGCGGTTGACCTCGGCCTGCGTGGCCAGCTCGTCGTGGCGCAGCACCTGCAGCTGCACCAGGCGCAGCGCGAGCAGCGCGAAGGCCAGCAGCACGAAGGCGGCCGCGGCGAGCAGCCGCCCGCGGAAGCGGCCGAGTTCGCGCTCGAGGTCCTTGAGTTCGGTCATGCAGGCGCGGGCGCCGTCTCGATTCCGCCGGCGGTCCGCTCACAGCGGCCGATTCTCGTCCGGATCCGGCGGGCGGCGCTGTGGCGCCAGCAGCAGCAGCGTGACCAGCGGCCACAGCAGCGCCTCCGCCACGGGCGCGGCCAGCAGCCACCACCCCGGGAACATGCCCCCGGCCAGCAGGCGCACCAGCAGCGTCACCAGGTGCGTGCCCAGGAACAGCGGCAGGATGTGCAGCGCCTGCGCGGGCAGCGAGAACCAGGTCAGGCGCCGGTGGATGGTGATCGCGCCGTAGCTCAGCAGCGTGTAGGCCAGTGCATGCTGGCCCAGCAGCGCGCCCTCGTGCACGTCCATCATGAGCCCGAACAGGAAGGCCACGCCGACGCCCACGCGCCGCGGCTGGTGCACGTTCCAGAACACCAGCACCAGCGCCAGCAGGTCGGGTTGCGCCGCATGGCGCCCCATCGGCAGCAGGTTCAGCGCCAGCGCCACGAGCAGGCTCAGGCCGATGAAGAGCGGATTCGCCGGCAGCAGCAGCTGGTCCCCGGCACGCGGCATGATCATGGCCCGGGGCTCCGCGGGGGGCTGCTTGCCGCCGTGGCGGCGGGGTCGGCGCCGGCCGGCAGCCGCGGCGGCAACTGCAGCGCCAGCGGTTCGACGAGGAGCACGTGGCGTACGCCTTCGGCGCGCGCCGCGGGTTCGAGCAGGATGCGCGCGAAGCCGGCTTGCGCGCGCCGCTGCACCTCGGCCACGCGCGCCACCGGCAGCCCCGGCGGGTAGACGCCGTCCAGGCCCGAGGTGACGAGCGCGTCGCCCACCTGGACGTCGGCGTCGCTGGGGAGGAAGCGCAGCTCGAGCGCGCCGCCGCCGCCGGCAAGCTGCTGGCCGCCGAAGGCCACGCTGCGCTGCTGGGTGCGCGTGTTGAGCACGGGAATGGCACCGTCCTTGTCGACCAGCAGCGTGACCTCCGCGGTCACCGGGTACAACCGCGTCACCTGACCGAGCACGCCGGCCTCGTCGACAACCGGGGCGCCGGCGACGACACCCTGCACGCGGCCGCGGTCGACCAGCACCTTGCGCGAGAACGGGTCCGCGGCCTCGTAGAGGATCTCGGCGGCCTGCGTGCGCGCGACGATCTCCGGGCGCAGCGCCAGCAGCGCGCGCAGGCGCTCGTTCTCCTGCGCCAGGCGCTCGGCGCGCGCGGCCTGCACGGACTGCGCCGCCAGCCGCCGGTTCGCGCCTTCGGCCGCCTGCAGCGCGGCGTCCAGACCGCCGAGGTATGCGCGCGCCGAGGCCCACAGCGCCACCGGCACGGCGAGCACGCGCTGCACCGGCAGCAGCACGACGGCCAGCCCCGAGCGCAGCGGCTCGATGAGGCGCATGCGACCGTCGGCCACCATCAGGAACACCGCCAGCGCGGCGAAGAAGACGAGCTTGGTGAGCGCCGAAGGGCCCTGACGGAAGATCGGCGGCGGCGTGCGGTCCAGCGTGCCCAGCGGCATGCGCGGCGCTCCCGCTTCAGGTTCCGGTCATTCGGAGGTGAAGATCGAGCCCAGGCGGTCCATGCGCTCGAGCGCCATGCCGCAGCCGCGCACGACGCAGGTGAGCGGATCCTCGGCGACCAGCACCGGCAGCCCGGTTTCCTCGGCCAGCAGGCGGTCGAGGTCGCGCAGCAGCGCGCCGCCGCCGGTGAGCATCATGCCGCGCTCGGCGATGTCGGCGCCGAGCTCGGGCGGCGTCTGCTCGAGCGCGTTCTTCACCGCGCTCACCATCTGGTTGAGCGGGTCGGTGAGCGCCTCCAGGATCTCGTTGGAGGAGATCGTGAACGAGCGCGGCACGCCCTCGGAGAGGTTGCGGCCCTTGACCTCCATCTCCTTGACCTCGGAGCCGGGGAAGGCGCTGCCGATGTTCTTCTTGATGGCCTCGGCGGTGGGCTCGCCGATGAGCATGCCGTAGTTGCGGCGGATGTAGTTGATGATGGACTCGTCGAACTTGTCGCCGCCGACGCGGATGCTGCCCTTGTAGACCATGCCGCCCAGGCTGATGACGCCGACCTCGGTGGTGCCGCCGCCGATGTCGACCACCATCGAGCCCGAGGCCTCGGCCACCGGCAGGCCGGCGCCGATGGCCGCGGCCATCGGCTCCTCGATCAGGTACACGTCCGAGGCGCCCGCGCCCAGGGCCGACTCGCGGATGGCGCGGCGCTCGACCTGCGTGCTGCCGCAGGGCACGCAGATGATGATGCGCGGGCTCGGGCGCAGCACCGAGCGCGGATGCACCATCTTGATGAACTGCTTGAGCATCTGCTCGGTGACGGTGAAGTCGGCGATGACGCCGTCCTTCATCGGCCGGATGGCCTCGATGTTGCCGGGCACCTTGCCCAGCATGGCCTTGGCCTCGGCGCCCACGGCCTGGATCGTCTTCTTGCCGCTGGGGCCGCCCTCGTGGCGGATGGCCACCACCGAGGGCTCGTCCAGCACCACGCCCTTGCCGCGCACGTAGATCAGCGTGTTGGCCGTGCCGAGGTCGATCGCGAGGTCGGTGGAGAAGTAGCGGCGCAGGGAGGCGAACATGGGGGGCTGGGTCGGGGCCTACGGGACACCAGCGGGATCGCTGCGATCCATCGCCAAGGCGCCGTCCGGGGTCGACCGCGGCCAGACGAACTCGGTGCTCGAAGAGCGTTCAGGTAGCCGGCGATAATACTGCATCCGCCCTCCCGATCCGCCCTGCGCGGGCCTGCAACAAGGCGTTCGCGGGCAGGGCCCGGCTTCACTTCCCCTCGCATCTCATGGCACTCACCCCGCAGGACGTCGAGCGCATCGCGCAGCTCTCGCGCCTGGCCCTCTCGCCGGCCGAGGCCGCGACCATGCTGCAGCAGCTCAACGGCTTCTTCGCCATCGTCGAGCAGATGCGCGCCGTCGACACGCGCGGCGTCGAACCCCTGGACACGCCGCTGGCGGCGCTGCAGCCGGTGGCGCTGCGCCTGCGCGAGGACGTGGTCAGCGAGCACGACGAGCGCAGCGCCAACCAGCGCAACGCGCCGGCGCTGCAGGACGGCCTCTTCCTCGTGCCCAAGGTGATCGAATGAGTGCCGCTGCCGACAAGGCTGCGCTGCACGCGCGCGGCGTCGCCGCCCTGGCGGCCGGGCTGCGGGCGCGCGAGTTCTCGGCGGTCGAGCTCGCGCGCGCCCTGCTGGCGCGCATCGACGCGCACGCGGCGCTCAACGCCTTCGTCGCCCGCGACGAGGAGGCCACGCTGGCGCAGGCGCGCGCCGCCGACGCGCGCCTGGCGCGCGGCGACACGGCGGCGCTGCTGGGCGTGCCGATCGCGCACAAGGACGTCTTCGTCACGCGCGCCTGGCCGACGAGCGCGGGCTCGCGGATGCTGCGCGGCTACCTCAGCCCCTTCGATGCCACCGTGGTCGAACGCCTGGGGGCCGAGGGCCAGGGCGCGGGCTGCGTGAGCCTGGGCAAGCTCAACTGCGACGAGTTCGCGATGGGTTCGGGCAACGAGAGCTCGTGCTTCGGCCCCGTGAGGAACCCCTGGGATCGGACGCGCGTCCCCGGCGGCTCCTCCGGCGGCAGCGCGGCCGCGGTGGCGGGCAGGCTGCTGCCCGCGGCCACCGGCACCGACACCGGCGGCTCGATCCGCCAGCCGGCGAGCTTCTGCGGCGTGACCGGCATCAAGCCGACCTACGGCGTGTGCAGCCGCCACGGCATCGTCGCCTACGCGTCGAGCTTCGACCAGGCCGGCGTCATGGCGCGCTCGGCCGAGGACTGCGCGCTGCTGCTCTCGGCCATGGGCGGCTTCGACGCGCGCGACTCCACCAGCGCCGAGCGCCCGGCGCAGGACTACGCCGCGGCGCTGCGCACCGCGCGCGCGGGCGCCAGCGCCGCACGGCCGCTGGCGGGCCTGCGCATCGGCCTGCCGCGCGAGTTCTTCCCCGCGCAGCTGGCCGACGCCGTGCAGCAGCCGGTGCGCGCCGCGCTGGCCGAGCTGCAGAGGCTGGGCGCGACCCTGGTCGACGTGAGCCTGCCGCGCACGGAACTGTGCATCCCCGTCTACTACGTGCTCACGCCGGCCGAGGCCAGCTCCAACCTGAGCCGCTTCGACGGCGTGCGCTACGGCCACCGCGCGGCGCAGTTCGAGGACCTCACCGACATGTACTGCAAGAGCCGCGCCGAAGGCTTCGGGCCCGAGGTCAAGCGCCGCATCATGATCGGCACCTACGTGCTCTCGCACGGCTACTACGACGCCTACTACCTGCAGGCGCAGAAGCTGCGGCGCATGGTGGCCGACGACTTCCAGGCGTGTTTCGGCACCTGCGACGTGATCGCCGGACCGGTGGCGCCGGCGGTGGCCGGGCGCCTGGGCGAGCAGGGCGACGACCCGGTGAAGGCCTACCTCGCCGACATCTTCACGCTGCCGGCGAGTCTGGCCGGCTTGCCGGCGATGTCGGTCCCGGCGGGCTTTTCCCGCGTCGACGGGTCGGCCGAACTGCCGGTGGGCCTGCAACTCGTCGGCAACTATTTCCACGAAGGCACGCTGCTGCACGCGGCGCACGCGCTGCAGCAGGCCACCGACTGGCATGCGCGCGTGCCACAGGGATACTGAAGCGAAACCGAGATGAGCCAGACCCGCACGGCCCCCCTGGTGCGCGGCTTCGAGGTCGTGATCGGCCTGGAGACGCACGCCCAGCTCTCCACCGCGAGCAAGATCTTCAGCGGCGCCTCGACCGCCTTCGGCGGCGCACCGAACACGCAGGCCTGCGCGATCGACCTCGCGCTGCCCGGCACGCTTCCGGTGATGAACCGCGGCGCGGTCGAGCGTGCGATCCGTTTCGGTCTCGCGGTCGGTGCCGAAGTCGCCACGCACTCGATCTTCGCGCGCAAGAACTACTTCTACCCCGACCTGCCCAAGGGCTACCAGATCAGCCAGTACGAGCGGCCGGTGGTGCAGGGTGGCACGGTCGCGTTCCTTCTGGAGGAGCAGCGCAGGACGGTGCGGCTGACGCGCGCGCACCTCGAGGAGGACGCCGGCAAGAGCCTGCACGAGGACTTCGGCGGCGCCAGCGGCATCGACCTCAACCGCGCCGGCACGCCGCTGCTCGAGATCGTCTCCGAGCCCGACATGCGCAGCAGCGCCGAGGCGGTGGAGTACGCCAAGGCGCTGCACGCGCTCGTCGTCTGGCTGGGCATCTGCGACGGCAACATGCAGGAGGGGAGCTTCCGCTGCGACGCCAACGTCTCGGTGCGCCGCCCCGGCGCGGCGCTGGGCACGCGGCGCGAGATCAAGAACCTGAACAGCTTCCGTTTCCTGCAGCAGGCCATCGAGGCCGAGCTGCAATGGCAGATCGAACAACTCGAGGACGGCCGCGCCTTCGTGCAGGCGACCGTGCTCTTCGACCCGGAGAGCGGGCAGACGCGGGCCATGCGCACCAAGGAGGACGCGCACGACTACCGCTACTTCCCCGACCCGGACCTGCCGCCGCTCACGATCGAGCCCGCGTGGATCGAGCGCGTGCAGGCGCAGATGCCCGAACTGCCGGAGCCGATGGCCGAGCGCCTGCAGCGCGAGGACGGCCTGCCCGCCGACGACGCGGCGCTGATGACGCAAAGCCTGCCCTTCGCACGCTTCTACGAAGCCGTGCGCGACGCCGGGGCGCCGGCCAAGCTGGCCGCGAACTGGCTCATGGGCGAGGTTTCGAAGCGGCTCAACGCCGAAGGGCGCGGCATCGAGGACGCGCCGCTGGCGCCGGCGCGCCTGGCCGCGCTCATCGCCCGCGTCGTCGACGGCACGATCTCCAACAGCGGCGCACGCCAGGTCTTCGACGCGCTGTGGACCGATGCCGCAGCCGAGGTCGACGCCGTCATCGCCGCCAAGGGCCTGCAGCAGATGCGCGATGCCGGCGCGCTGGAGGCCATCGTCGACGCGGTGCTGGCGGGCAACCCGAAGTCGGTGCAGGAGTTCCGCGCCGGCAAGGACAAGGCCTTCAACGCCCTCGTCGGCCAGGTGATGAAGGCGAGCAAGGGCAAGGCCAACCCGGCGCAGGCGAGCGAGCTGCTGCGGCGCAAGCTCGGCTGAGAATGCCCGGCCGGCGGCGTCAGCGTGCGGCGGCGGCGCTCTTGTCGATCGCCACCGCCGGGGGCAGCGGCCCCATCGAGCCCGGCGGTGCGCCGGCCCAGAGGCGGCGCAGCCGCTCCAGCTCGATGTCGTAGAGGCGGTTGACGCGCGCCAGCTCCGCCTGCTGACTGGCCGCGGCCTCCTTCTGCGCCTCGACCGCGGCGTCGTTGGCGTCGAACTGGAGCTTCAGCTTGGCCGGCATGCGCTTGCCGGCGTAGAACTCGGCCTCGTTCTCGAGCGGCACGCGCTCGGCCTGCAGCTCTCTTTGCCGCTCCTCGGTGGCCTTGATCGCCAGGCGCACGGTATCGAGTGCGGCCTCGCGCGCCTTGCGGTGCGCAGCCTCGTCCGGAAAGCGCACGAGCAGGTTCTTGTCGCGCCGCGTCGCCTCGATCCGCGCCATGCGCTCGGCGCTCTCCTTGCGCTCGCGCGCCTCGCGCTCGGCGCGCTCGTCGGCGGTGAGCGTGGGCGGGTGCACCGCGCGCAGCGAGCCGTCCCGGTTGAGGATGTGCTGCTCCTTGGCCGAGCAGGCAGGGATCGGGCGGTCCGACGTGATGCGCCGGCCCTGGTCGTCGACGCAGGTGTAGATGGCCGCGGAGGCGGCGTCGCGCGCCTGCGCCGCGGCCGGCGCGGCGCACAGCAGCGAGGCGGCCACGCCGGCTGCCGCGAGGGCCGTCGCTCGGAGGGAACGGGGGGTCGACTGGGCGCCGGGGCGCATTCAGACTCCGTAGCGGTCGCGATAGGCCCGCACCGCGGCGGCATGAGCCTGCAGCGAGGGGTCGGGCGCCAGATACTGCAGCAAGTCCGACAGCGTCGCAACGGCACACACGGCCAGCCCGAGTTCGCGCGTGACGTACTGCACCGCCGAGTGATCGGCGTCGCGGCCGTCCTCGACCGCGCGCTCCTGACGGTCCAGCGCCAGCGCGACGCCGCAGGGCGTGGCGCCGGCGGCGCGGATGAGCGCGATCGATTCGCGCACCGAGGTGCCGGCGGAGATGACGTCGTCGACGATGAGCACGCGCCCGCGCACCGGCGCGCCGACGAGCACGCCACCCTCGCCATGGTCCTTGGCCTCCTTGCGGTTGTAGGCGAAGGGCACGTTGCGGCCCAGCCGCGCGAGCTCGATGGACAGCGCCGCCACCAGCGTGATGCCCTTGTAGGCGGGGCCGAAGAGCATGTCGAACGCGATGCCGCTCTGCAGCAGGCGGCGTGCATAGAATGACCCGAGCGCGCCGAGCCGGGCGCCGTCGTCGAACAGGCCGGCGTCGAAGAAGTAGGGCGAGAGCCGCCCGGCCTTGGTCCTGAACTCGCCGAAGCGCAGCACGCCGGCCTCGACCGCGAAGCGGACGAATTCCTGGGCCAGCGGGTCGGCAGCGCGTTCCGTCATGAAAGGTCGTTCCTCGTGGGATTGCGGCTCGTCACGCTCAACCTGAACGGCATCCGTTCGGCGGCCGAGAAGGGCTTCGAAGCCTGGGCCGAAGCGGCGGGCGCCGATTGTATGGGCGTGCAGGAAGTGAAGGCGCAGGCGCCCGAGGTGCTCGGGCGCTTCGGGCGCGTCGCCGGTCTGCAGGGGCATTTCCACTTCGCCGAGAAGAAGGGCTACTCGGGGGTGGGCCTCTACACGCGCAAGGCGCCGAGCGCGGTCGTCGTCGGCCTGGGCACGGCCGAGTTCGATGCCGAGGGCCGCTACGTCGAGGCGCGCTTCGACAGCGCGCGGCGCAAGCTCAGCCTCATCAGCTGCTACTTCCCGAGCGGCTCCTCCGGCCCCGAGCGGCAGGCGGCCAAGTACCGCTTCCTGGACCTCATGCTCCCGCATCTGGCGACGCTCGCGGCCACGCGCGAGTTCATCCTCGTGGGCGACCTCAACATCGCGCACACGCCGGCCGACCTGAAGAACTGGCGCGGCAACCAGAAGAACTCGGGCTTCCTGCCCGAGGAGCGCGCCTGGCTGACGCGGCTGCTCGCCGAGACCGGCCTCGTCGACGTCTACCGCCGCCTGCACCCCGACACCACCGACGCCTGCTACACGTGGTGGAGCAACCGCGGCCAGGCGTATGCGAAGAACGTCGGCTGGCGGCTGGACTACCATCTCGCCACGCCCGGCATGGCCCGGCATGCGCGCAGCGCCAGCGTGTACAAGGACCGCCGCTTCAGCGACCACGCGCCGCTCGTCGTCGACTACGACTTCGCGCTCTGAGCGCGCCGCTTCGGGGATGCCCCGAGGGCGGTTCCGGGCAAGCTCCGAGCAATGCGGCGGGCTCTGCGGCGTAGGATGGCCGCTGCCGATATCGGCTTTCATCTCCACCACGCTCATCGGAGGACAAGATCATGGGTCTCTTCAGCACCATCATGGAAAAGCTCGGCTTCGGCAAGGCGGCGGCGGCCACGCCGACGGCGGCGGATGCCGCGCCGGCTCCCGCCCCGGCCGCGGCCTCCGGCCCGGCGCCGATCCCGGTCGTCGACGTCGTCGCGCAGCTCGAACAGAAGGCCGCGGCCAACCCGCAGAAACTGAACTGGCGCACCTCGATCGTCGACCTCATGAAGCTGCTGGACATGGACAGCAGCCTGTCCGCACGCAAGGAGCTGGCGAAGGAGCTCGGCTGTCCCGACAAGCTGATGGGCGACTCGGCGCAGATGAACATGTGGCTGCACAAGAACGTGCTGGCGCAGCTTGCCGCCAACGGCGGCAACGTACCGGCCGAACTTCTGCGCTGACGCGGCAGGCGATCATGCGGATCGACGATCTGCTCGCGCAGATGGGCGGCCTGCAGGCGATGGCCGGTGAGCTCGGCATGAGCGAGCAGCAGGTGGCCAGCGGCGCCGGCGCCCTGCTGCCGGCGATCCTCGGCGGCCTGCAGAAGCAGGCGCAGGCGGGCCCCGGCGCGGCGGGGCTGGAGGGCCTGCTGGCCCAGGTGCTGTCACCACGGCCGACCGAGCTCGACGCCGGCAACGGCGTGCTGGGCCAGATCTTCGGCAGCAAGGAGGTCAGCCGCGCGGTGGCCGGCAACGCCGCCGCGCAGACGGGGCTGGACTCGGCGCTGCTGAAGAAGATGCTGCCGATGCTGGCGATGCTCGCCGCAGGCTGGTTCGCCAGGCAGCAGGCCGGCAACAACGCCTCCGCGGCGTCGGCAGCGCCGGGCGCGGCGGCGCCGGGCGGCCCCGGTGGCCTGCTCGGCGGCCTGCTCGGCGGCGGTGGTCCGGCAGCAGCGGGCGCCGGCGGTCTGGGTGGCCTGGGCGCGCTCGCCTCGATGCTGGATGCCGACGGCAACGGCAATCCGCTGGACGACATCCTGCGCATGATGGGCCAGGACCGGCGCTGAAGGCCGGCGCGCGTGGGCGCCGCCGCGGTCGCGGCAGGGCGGTATGCTGCATCCCTTCCGCGGCCCCTGCCACCATGCCTGCCACGACGCCCGAGCCCGCTGCTTCGGCCGGTCACATCCGGCTGACCTCCCACCCCGGACAGGGTCCCGCGGGCGCTTGGCCGATCCGCTGGGGCGAGGCCGATCCGCGCCGGCGCGGCGCGATCGTCGGCACCACCGGCAACCGCGCGCAGCGCAACGTCATCGGCACGCACAGCGGCAGCTACGGTGTCTACCGCGCACTCGCGGTGGCCGCGGGGCGGCTCACGCGCGGGCATCGCGCCGACCTCACCGACACCGCGCCCACCGACGCCATCGGGCCGCATCCGTCCTGGGCCGAGCCGCGGCGCATCGTCTCGCTCGACCCCTGGGGCGCGGCGGTGCAGCAGGTGTTCGCCGACGAGCTCGCGCAGGGCATCGACATCCGGCCGACGATCGCCGTCACCAAGGCGCACATCCACCTGCCCGAGATCCGCCAGGCGCTGGCCTTCCAGCGCCTGCGGGTCGACGGCCGCATCCTGCTCGAGGACGCGAGCGCCGCGGTGACGAAGATCGCGCTCGAGCCCGTGTGGTGGCTGCCCGGGGTGGCGGCGCGCTTCGGCGTGACCGAGGTCGAGCTGCGGCGCTCGCTGTTCGAGGAGACCGGCGGCATGTACCCCGAGCTGGTGACGCGCGGCGACCTCGAGGTCTTCCTGCCGCCGATCGGCGGGCAGACGCTCTACGTCTTCGGCGACGTGCGCGCGCTCGCCGATCCGTCGGTGACGCTGACCGCGCGCGTGCACGACGAGTGCAACGGCTCGGACGTCTTCGGCAGCGACATCTGCACCTGCCGCCCCTACCTCACGCACGCCATCGAGGAATGCGTGCGCGGCGCGCAGCAGGGCGGCGTGGGCCTCATCGCCTACAGCCGCAAGGAGGGGCGGGCGCTGGGCGAGGTCACCAAGTTCCTCGTCTACAACGCGCGCAAGCGCCAGCAGGGCGGCGACAGCGCCGACAAGTACTTCCTGCGCACCGAGTGCGTGGCCGGCGTGCAGGACATGCGCTTCCAGGAGCTGATGCCCGACGTGCTGCACTGGCTGGGCATCCGCAGGATCCACCGCCTGGTGAGCATGAGCAACGACAAGTACGACGCCATCACCGCCAGCGGCATCGAGGTCGGCGAGCGCGTGAAGATCCCGGACGAACTCGTCCCCGCCGACGCGCGCGTGGAGATCGAGGCGAAGATCGCCGCGGGCTACTTCACCGACGGCAGCGTGCCCGACGCGCAACGGCTCGCTGGCGTGAAGGGGCGTGGCCTTGGATGAGGCCGGCGGGGACCGCGCACGCGACCCGCTGGCGCTGCTTCGCGACGCGCGCGTGATCCGCGCGCGCTGCGCCGCGATCACCGCCGCGGTGGCGGACGAGCGCTCCGGCTGGTTTCGCCTCGATCGCAGCCGTCTGCCCGAGGCCGCCGCCCGTGTGGCGTCGACGACGCGGCGCCGCCATCCCGATCTCGCGATCCCGATCCACAGCCGCTGGCGGCACTTCGAGGCCGGCGGCGTCGACCGCAAGGCCCTGCTCGACGCCTTGCTTGCGCCGCTGCCGCCCGACGAACGCGCGCGCGCCTGCGTCGACCTGACGGTGGTCAGCGTGCTGCTGGACGCCGGGGCCGGCGCGCAATGGCGTTTCGACGAGGCCGCGGCGAGCTTGCCGGCGACCGCGCTGCCCGCCGCGCGCGCCAGCCGCGAGGATCTGATGGCCGCACTCGATGCCGCCGCGGGCGAACCGGGCAGCGGCAGTGAAGCGCCCGCGCCGGAAGGCCCGCGCCTGGCGCGCTCCGAGGGGCTGGCGGTGGCGAGCCTGCACGCCTTCATGGCCGGCGTCTTCTCCGCGACGCCGGGCCAGCCCTGCCGCGTCGATGCCGCGGCGCTGCGCCAGATCGACGCCGCGGTGCTGCGCGGCGTCTTCCAGGCCGGGCCGTCCAATCCGCTGCTCGGGCTCGAAGGCCGCGCCGCCTTGCTGCAGCGCCTGGGCCAGGCGCTGCAGGACGAGGCCGAGCGCAGCGGCCTGCCCGCGCGCCCCGCGCTGCTGCTGGAGAGGCTGGCGCGCAGCGGCGCGCAACGCGAAGTCGCCGCCGCCGTGCTGCTGCGCGAGACGCTGCAGCTGCTGGGTCCGATCTGGCGCAGTGGGACGGTGGTGATGGGCGTGCCGGCCGGCGACGTCTGGCCGCACCGCTTCGCCGGTGGCGACGACGGCCGCGGCGGCAGCGACCCGGTGACGCGCGGCTGGGTGCCGTTTCACAAGCTCACGCAGTGGCTGGTCTACTCGCTGCTCGAGCCGCTGCAGTGGACCGGCATCGACGTCACCGGTTTGGACGCGCTCACCGGGCTGCCCGAGTACCGCAACGGCGGCCTGCTCATCGACACCGGCGTGCTGGTGCCGCGCAGCGACAGCGCCTTCGAGCGCGTCTGGAAACCGGGCGACGAGTTCATCGTCGAGTGGCGCGCGCTCACCGTGACGCTGCTCGACGAGCTCGCGGCGCGGGTTCGCGCCGAGCTTGGGGTCGATGCGGCGCGGCTGCCGCTGGCGCGCCTGCTCGAGGGCGGCACCTGGGCGTGCGGGCGCGAACTCGCCGCCGAGTTGCGTGACGGCGCGCCGCCGCTGCGCATCGACAGCGACGGCACGCTGTTCTGAGATCGGAAGGCAGACGAGGAGGATGCGGATGACGAAGGCGGTCGACCTCGCGGCCAGGCTGGGCCTGGCCGCGCCGGTGATCCAGGCGCCCATGGCGGGCGCGCAAGGGCACGCGCTGGCCGCGGCGGTGTGCGAGGCCGGCGGCCTGGGCGCGATCCCGGCGGCCTTGCTCTCGCCCGCGGGCCTGCGCGCGGAGATCGAGGCCTTGCGCGCGCGCAGCACGCGGCCTTTTGCCGTCAACTTCTTCTGCCACCAGCCTCCCGCGCCCGACGCCGCGCGCGAGCGGCGCTGGCGCGAGCGTCTTGCGCCCTATTACGCCGAGTACGGGCTCGATCCGGCGGCGGCGCCCGCGGGCGCGATGCGCGCACCCTTCAGCGCCGAGCTGGCCGCGCTCATCGAGCCCTTGCGGCCGCCGGTGCTGAGCTTTCACTTCGGCTTGCCGGCGCCGGACTTGCTCGCGCGCGTGAAGCGCTGGGGCGCGCTCGTCATGGCCTCGGCGACGACGGTGGAGGAGGCGCGCTGGCTGCAGCAGCACGGCGCCGACGTCATCATCGCGCAGGGCCTGGAGGCCGGCGGCCACCGCGGCCACTTCCTGGACGACGACCTCACGCGCCAGCTCGGCCTGTTCGCGCTGCTGCCGCAGATCGTGCAGGCGGTGTCGCTGCCGGTGGTGGCCGCCGGCGGCATCGGCGACGCGACGACGATCGCCGCCGCGCGCGCCCTCGGCGCAGCCGGCGTGCAGATCGGCACCGCCTACCTGAAATCGCCCGAGGCCACGATCACGCCGCAGCACCGCGCGCTGCTGGGCACCGAGGCCGCGCGCCACACCGCGCTCACCAACCTCTTCAGCGGACGCCCGGCGCGCTCGATCGTGAACCGCCTCATGCGCGAGTGCGGGCCGCTGTGCGCCGACGTGCCGGCCTTTCCGCTCGCACCCGCGGCACTGGCGCCGCTGCGCGAGGCCGCGCAGGCGCAGGGGCGCAGCGACTTCAGCTCGCTGTGGGCGGGCAGCTACGCGGCGAACTGCCGCGCCGCCCCGGCCGCCGAACTGACCCAAGCCTTCATCGCCGCCTGGCAGGCGGCGCGCACGCAGGAGATGGCATGACCAAGCAGGTGCACCTCATCACCCATCCGCTGGTGCAGCACAAGCTCACGCTGATGCGGCAGAAGGAGCGCAGCACGAGCAGCTTCCGGCGCCTGCTCGGCGAGATCAGCATGCTGCTGGCCTACGAGGTCACGCGCGACATGCCGACGCAGCTGATCGACATCGAGACGCCGCTGGAGGCCATGCGCTCGCCGGTGATCGACGGCAAGAAGACCGTCTTCGTCGTCATCATGCGCGCCGGCAGCGGCTTTCTCGACGGCATGCTGGAGGTGGTGCCGGGGGCGCGCGTCGGCCACGTCGGCCTGTACCGCGACCCGAAGACGCTGGGCGCGGTCGAGTACTACTTCAAGATGCCGCAGGAGATGCACGAGCGCGACGCCATCGTGCTCGACCCCATGCTGGCCACCGGCAACTCCGCGGTGGCCGCGGTCGACCGCCTGAAGGAGACGCGCCCGCGCTCGATCCGCTTCGTCAGCCTGCTGGCCGCGCCCGAAGGCCTGGCGCGCTTTCACGACCGCCACCCGGACGTGCCGGTCTACACCTGCGCCATCGACCGCCAGCTCAACGACCACGGCTACATCGTCCCCGGCCTGGGCGACGCGGGCGACCGCATGTTCGGCACCAAGTGAGCGCGGCGGCTCAAGGGCAGCGCACGATGGCCGCCGTGGACATGAGCTCGTCCAGCAGCGCTGCGGTGGCCTCGCCGGAGACGGTGAAGGGGTCCAGGCGCGCGCACAGCGAGTACTTCAGCAGCAGCGCCGGGTTGAGCCCGGCGATGTCCATCTGCCCCATCGCCCAGGCGGCGTAGCGCCGCTCGTGGATCTCCTCGTAGCTCAGCAGCTCGAGCTGCTTGTGCCGCGTGTCGGCGGCGATGAGCTGAAAGAGCCGGTTGACGGCGCTGCGGCTGCCTTCGAGCACCTGCACGAAGACGCCGTCGCCCACGCACAGCACGCCGGTGATGCCGTGCTGGGGATTGTTGGCGCGGCTCTCGCGCAGGATGGCGGCCAGTTCCTCGGCGTCCAGCGCCGGCGCCGGGCGGCTGGCGTACATGAGTCGGACGAGCATGCTCGAACTCCTTTCCCCAGGCTTTCAGTCCTGGCCCTTGCGCGAGAGCAGCGAGAGGAACTCGCGCCGCAGGCTGGCGTCCTTGAGGAAGGCGCCGCGCATGACGCTGTTCACCATCGCCGACGCGTTGTCCTTCACGCCGCGCCAGTGCATGCAGAAGTGGTCGGCCTCCATGACGATGGCCAGCCCGTCCGGGCGCACGCGCTGCTGCAGCTCGTTGGCCAGCATCATCACCGCCTCCTCCTGGATCTGCGGCCGGCTCATCACCCAGTCGCAGATGCGCGCGTACTTGGACAGGCCGATGAGGTTGGAGTGCTCGTTGGGCAGCAGGCCGATCCAGACGCGCCCGACGATGGGACAGAGGTGGTGCGAGCAGGCGCTGCGCACGGTGATCGGGCCGACGATCATGAGCTCGTTCAGGCGCTCGGCGTTCGGGAACTCGGTCACCGCGGGCATGGGCTGGTAGCGGCCGCGAAAGACCTCGTCGATGTACATGCGCGCCAGGCGCTCGGCCGTGCCCTGCGTGTTGTGGTCGCCCTCGGTGTCGATGACGAGCGCGTGCAGCAGCTCCTGCACCCTGGCCTGCACCTCGGCCTTGAGCTCGTCGAGCTCGCCCTCGCGCACGAAGGCGGCGATGTTGTCGTTGGCGTGGTGGCGGCAGCGCGCGTCCTGCAGGCGGTAGCGGATGCGCGCCGACGCCGGCATCCGTGCGAGTTCCTCCTCGCTGCGGAAAATGCGATCGGCGGCAGCCGGCGGGCTGGGCGGCATGGGCGGTCTCCGTCAGGGATCCCCGAAAGGATGATCCCGCATTCTGAAGCCAAGGGCGCCGGAGAGCGAGCCGGGCACGGCGACGACCATCGCGCGGGCCTGACCGCTAGACTGCCTGCGTGCCTACCGCTGCCCCACCCCAAGCGTCGCCGCCGCTGTCGCGGCTGCTGGACCTGGCGGCAGAGCTCGTGCAGGCGGTGCGCAGCGGCCGCTCGGCCACCGACTGGATCTCGCGCTGCCCGCCCGATGCGCGCGCCGGCGTGCAGGCGCTGGGCCTGGACGCGCTGCGGCGCCTGGGTGCCGCCACCGAGTTGCGGCAGTTGCTCGCGCCGCGCACGCCGCCGCCGGCGGTCGACGCGCTGCTGTGCACGGCGCTGGCGCTGCTGTGGCCGGTGCCCGAGCCGCCGTACCCCGACCACACGCTCGTCGATCAGGCGGTGAACGCCGCGCGCCAGCGCACACCGGCGGCGGTGCCCTTCGTCAACGCCGTGCTGCGCCGCTTCGTGCGCGAGCGCGCGGCACTGGTCGAGGCAGTCGAGCGCACGCCGCTGGGCGCCTGGAACCATCCGCCCTGGTGGATCGAGCGCGTGCGCCGCGACTGGCCCGCGCAGTGGCAGGCGCTGCTGCGCGCGGGCAACGAGCGCCCGCCGATGACGCTGCGCGTGAACGCGCGCCGCGGCACGGGCGCGGCCTACGTGCAGCGGCTCGCGGCGGCGGGCCAGCGCGCCTGGCTGCTCGACGATCCGCGCCTGGCGGGCTGTGCGGTGCAACTGGCGCAGCCCTGCGCCGTGCAGCAGCTGCCGGGTTTCGCCGCGGGCGAGGTCTCGGTCCAGGACGCTGCGGCGCAGCTCGCCGCCGGCCTCGTGCTCGGCGAAGGGCCGGGTGCGCTGGCACCCGGGGCGCGCGTGCTCGACGCCTGCGCCGCGCCGGGCGGCAAGACGGCACAACTGCTGGAGCGCGCCGACCTCGAGCTGCTGGCGCTGGACAGCGACCCCGCGCGCGCCGCACGCATCCACGAGACGCTGCTGCGCCTGCAGCTGCAAGCCGAGGTGCGCGTGGCCGACGCGCGCCGCGTCGACCCGTGGTGGGATGGCCGGCCCTTCGATGCCATCCTGCTCGACGCCCCCTGCAGCGCCTCGGGCATCGTGCGTCGCCACCCTGACATCCGCTGGCTGCGGCGCGCCGACGACCTCGCTTCGCTGGCGCGCCTGCAGGACGAGCTGCTGCAGGCGCTGTGGCCGCTGCTGGCGCCGGGTGGACGCTTCGTCTACGCCACCTGCTCGATCTTCAAGGTCGAGGGCGAGCAGCGGATCGACGCGTTTATGCAACGCCTGCCCCCGGGCAGCGCCCGGCTCGACGCCGCCGCGCCCGGCCATCTGCTGCCGCTGGCCGACAATCGAAACCCCGCCGGCGCGGCGACGGTGCCGATCGCCGCGCCGGACGGCTTCTTCTACGCGCTGATCCACAAGAGCTGACGCCTTTCCCACCCACCATGGACCATCGGCGGCTCCCGAGCGTGCCCAGGGCCGGCCGGCGGCGCCGGGACGGCTGGGCCGAGGATTGCCGCGCGGAGCTCTCGCGGCGGCAGGCGTTGCTCGCGGGCGCGGCCCTCCTTGGCGCCCTGGCGCTGCCGCGCCGGGCACGCGCCGCGGTCGAGCTCAACACCCTGCAGGTGCTGCGCAGTGAGACCGAGCTCCTGCTCGACTTCGCGGTGCAGGTGAACCTGCCGCGCGCCGTCGAGGACGCGCTGCAGCGCGGCGTTCCGATCTATTTCACCGCCCAGGCGACGCTGCTGCGCGGCCGCTGGTACTGGCGCGACGAGCGCGTGGCGCGCGTGCGCCGCAGCTGGCGGCTGGCGTACCAGCCGCTCACCGGCACTTGGCGCGCGGGCCTCGGCGGTTTGAACCAGAACTACGCCACGCTGGCCGAGGCGCTCGCGGTGGTGACGCGGGCGTCGCATTGGCGGCTGGCCGAGCTTGCGCAGCTCGACCCCGAAGGCCGCTACACGGTGGACTTCGCCTGGCGGCTCGACACCTCGCAGCTTCCGGGTCCGATGTCGATCGGCCTGCCCGGGGCGAACGACTTCGCGCTCGGCATCGAGCGCACGCTGCGAGTCGACTAGGGCGCCGGCCATGACGCGCTCGGCGCGCTGGACCTGGATCGTGGCGCTGACGGCGCTCACCGGGCTCGTGCTCGTGCTCACCTTCGTCGTGCGCATGGGCTTCGACGGCGGCAGCGGCAGCGCCGCCGGCGAGCGCCGCTTCGTCTGGCTCTTCTGGGCCAACGTCGCCGTCGCCGCGTTGCTCACGCTGGTGATCGGCTTCGCCGCGGTGCGCCTGCTGCTGCGGCTGCGCCGCGGCAAGTTCGGCAGCCGCCTGCTCATCAAGCTCGCGGGGATCTTCGCGCTCGTCGGCCTGCTGCCGGGGCTGACGATCTACGCGGTGTCCTACCAGTTCGTCGCGCGCAGCATCGAGGCCTGGTTCGACGTGCGGCTGGCGCAGGCGCTCGACGCCGGTCTTTCGCTGGGCAAGGGCACGCTGGACGCGCTGGTGGCCGACCTCTCGGGCAAGGCGCGGCTGGCCGCCGAGCGCGTGGGCGAAGGCGGCGGCACGATCGCGCCGCTCGGGCTCGAACGCCTGCGCCAGCAGATCGGCGTGGCCGAACTCGCGCTCGTGTCCGGCGGCGGCCAGGTGCGCATGAGCGCCGGCGGCAGCACCGGCAGCGGCGCACCCGAGCGCCCGAGCGCGACGCTGCTGCGCCAGGCGCGCGAGGTCGGCGTCGCCAGCCAGATCGACGGCCTGGACGAAGAGGCGCTGGCGGCACCGCGCGGAACGGGCGCCCGCGTGCGCGCGCTGGCACGCGTCCCCAGCCGCACGCTGGACATCGCACCCGAGGAGGACCGCTATCTGCTCCTCGTGCAGCCGCTTGCGCGCAGCGTGGCGGTGAACGCGCTGGCGGTGCAGGAGGCCTACGCCGAGTATCAGCAGCGGGCGCTCGCGCGCGATGGCCTGCGCCGCATGTACATCGGCACGCTGACGCTGGCGCTCATCCTGGCGGTGTTCGGCGCCGTGCTGCTGGCGATCCTGCTGGGCACGCAACTGGCGCGGCCGCTGCTGCTGCTGGCCGACGGCGTGCGCCAGGTCGCCGCGGGCGACCTCACCGCCAAGCCGGTGTTCGCCTCCGGTGACGAGCTCGGCGGCCTCACGCGTTCCTTCGCCGACATGACGGCGCAACTGGCCGAGGCGCGCGAGCAGGTGCAGGGCGGCGTGGCGCTGCTCGAGGGCGCGCGCGCGCGGCTGCAGACCATCCTCGACACGCTGAGCGCGGGCGTCATCGTGCTCGACCCCGAAGGCCGCATCGACACCGTGAACCCGAGCGCCACGCGCATCCTGCGCCTGCCCTTCGGCGCCTGGCAAGGGCGGCGCCTCGACGAGGTGCCCGAGCTCGAAGGACTGGCGCAGAGCATCGGCCAGCGCTTCGAGATGCTGCACACCAGCCCCGAGGCCGGCGAGCGCGACCAATGGCAGGAGAGCTGGGAGCTCGCACGCGGCGACGGCGCCGTGATCAGCCTGCTCGTGCGCGGCGCGCAGCTGCCCGGCGCGATGCGGCTGCTCGTCTTCGACGACATCAGCGACGTCGTCTCGGCGCAGCGCAGCGCCGCCTGGGGCGAGGTGGCACGGCGGCTGGCGCACGAGATCAAGAACCCGCTGACACCGATCCAGCTCTCGGCCGAGCGGCTGCAGCACCGGCTGCAGGACAAGCTCGAAGGCGCCGAGAAGGCGCTGCTGCTGCGCTCGGTGGCCACCATCGTCAGCCAGGTGCAGGCGATGCAGCGCCTGGTGAACGAGTTCCGCGACTACGCGCGGCTGCCCGCGGCGCAGCCGCGGCCGCTCGACCTCAACCTGCTCGTGCAGGAGCTGCTCGCGCTCTACGGCCAGGCGCTCGACGCGGGCGTGCTCGCGGCGCAGCTCGAACCCGCGCTGCCGCTCATCATGGGCGACGCCACGCAGCTGCGGCAAGTCATCCACAACCTGCTTCAGAACGCGCTCGACGCCGTCTCCGAGCAGGATCACGGCCGCGTCCTCGTTCGCACATCGAGCGCGCGCGGCGAGCACGGCGAACTGCACGCGGTGCGGCTGACGGTGCTCGACAACGGCCCCGGCTTCGCAGAGAAGGTTCTCAAGCGTGCCTTCGAGCCCTATGTCACCACCAAGGCCAAGGGCACGGGACTGGGCCTGGCGGTGGTGAAGAAGATCGCCGACGAACACCATGCGCAGCTGCGCCTGGCGAACCTGCAGCGCGACGACGATCCCGGGGGCGAGGTGGTCGGTGCACGGGTTTCGCTATCATTTTCGCGTTTCGCCCCTGCGGCGGCCGCGACGGCGGCGACGCAAGCGGACGCAGGCGGCGCCGACACGGACGGTGGCGGCACCCTGGAAGTGCAATGAAGCGCGCATGGCAACGATACTGGTCGTAGACGACGAGCTTGGCATCCGGGCCTTGTTGTCGGAAATCCTCGCCGACGAAGGGCATACCGTCGAACTGGCGGAAAACGCCGCCCAGGCCCGCAGCGTGCGCGAATCCCTGCGGCCCGACCTCGTGCTGCTGGACATCTGGATGCCCGATGTCGACGGCATCAGCCTGCTCAAGGAGTGGGGCGCCAACGGCATGCTGAGCATGCCGGTGATCATGATGAGCGGCCACGGCACCATCGACACCGCCGTCGAGGCGACCAAGTTCGGCGCCACCGCCTTCCTCGAAAAGCCGATCACGCTCCAGAAGCTGCTGCGCGCGGTCGACCAGGCGCTGGTCAAGCCGGTGCCGCGCGGGGGCGGCACCACGCCCGCGGGCAACGGCAGCCCGCTGCCGCGCGGCGACGTCGGCGTGCTGCCCGGTGAGGGCGGCGGCGGCAGCCTGGCAGCGGCGCTGCCGCTTTCCGTCGCGCTGCCCAGCGGCCCGCGCGCCGAGCAGAGCTTCGACCTCGACCGCCCCCTGCGCGAAGCGCGCGACGCCTTCGAGAAGAGCTACTTCGAGTTCCACCTCGCCAAGGAAAGCGGCTCGATGACGCGCGTGGCCGAGAAGACCGGTCTCGAGCGCACGCACCTCTATCGCAAGCTCAAGCAGCTCGGCGTCGACCTCAGCCGCAACAAGCGCGGCGGCAGCTGACAGCCGGAAGTCCCGAGCGACCGAAACCGCAGCAAGGTCGACACGAAGCGTCCCCTCGGCAAGCTATACTGCAGGGCTTCGGCCTGGTAGCTCAGTTGGTAGAGCAGCGGACTGAAAATCCGCGTGTCGGTGGTTCGATTCCGCCCTTGGCCACCACCATTCAACGCCCAACCGTTCTCGGTTGGGCGTTTTCGTTTGTGAGCCCCCCAAGCCGCGCGGGGTTCCGGGCCATTTTGCGTGTGCCAGCCGATCCGCCCATGGGCGGCATGACCGGCCCGGTTCGCCCCTGCTTCGCGGATCGGCGCTCTATGCGTTTGTGCGGATCAAGACCAGGGAGCCGACTACTCGGCAGCCCGAGCGCTGTCACATGGTGCGTGCTCTTCCAACGAACCGCGCCTAGACAGCCATCCCCGAAGCCGCCATTTCCCGCAGCCGTGCGATATCCCGCGCCGGCGGCTCGCCATACTGGCGTTTGTAGTCACGACTGAAGTGCGACTGATCCTCGTAGCCAACGCGGTAGGCTGCCTGCCCGGCATCGAAGTCCTCACTGAGCATCAGGCGCTGCGCTTCCTGCAATCGCAGTTTCTTCTGGAACTGCACGGGCGACATATTGGTGGCCGCCTTGAAATGGGCATGAAACCCGGACACGCTCATGCCAAGCTGCTCGGCGACGGTTTCGACGCGCAGCGGCTCGACGTAATGATCCGACAGCAGCTTGACCGCCCGCACCATGCGGTGATCCTGGCCTCCGAAACGTGCCAGCTGGTTCAGGCGGGCGGCCTGGGCTCCGGTCAGCAGACGATAGATGAGCTCGCGCTGGATCAAGGGCCCCATCACCCGGTACTCCTCGGCGGATTCCGCCGAGCGCACCAGCCGTAGTGCGGCATCCAGCATGTCTACGCTCAGGGCGCTGACGTCCACGGCCTTGGCGTCACTGACCGTCTCTCCCTTCTGGCGAATGATTCCGGATTCGAGGATGACCGCGGTCACCACGGCCGGGTCGAGCAAGAAACGCATGCTCAGATAGGGCTGCTCCGGGGTGGCGTGAACGATACGGGCAAAGGCCGGCACGCCCATGGTGGCAATCAGGTAGTGGGCGGCGTCATACACGAAGGATTCCTCCCCCAGCACCACCTCCTTGCTGCCCTCGGCCACGACGCAGCAGGACGGCTCCAGTACGCCATGCACGGCATGGTGCGGTGAGGAAATGCGGTTCAGATACAGGCCAGGCCGCACTTCCAGCTGGCCTTCATTTGGCTGGGCCTGCGCGATGCGCTCGGCCAGCTCCGCCCGGCCGGCTTCCAGCCGTCTTTGGTTCCAGTCGTTCATGGCGCTCTCCTTCATGCTCATGCGGGGATGCTAGTTCGCCAGCCACGCCTGAGTCCATTGATCTTCTGTCGCCTTGGAGAATTTGCCAAACAACATCAAGGATCGTGCAAGCGTACATCGGGGCCTGAGGACTAAATTTTCAGCCGTACTTCATGACAGCTCGCAACCAGCACCAGGCCTCAACTGAATGGCGGGTGCGGTTGCCAATCCTCCAAGGAGATTGCAATGGACGATCACAAGCTCTCGCACCCCGAGCTCGCCAGCAGCAGCCGGCGCACTTTCATTTCAGGACTTGCCGCCAGCGCCGCCGCTGCAGCTGTGCCTGGCAGCGCTTTCGCGACCGGGAGCAGCGCTGGCGCCCCATCTGCAGCGGCAAGCCGCCCAGCGTCCAGCGCCGGCAAAAGCCCCATGGTCAAGCTGAACAATGGCGTCGAGATGCCGGTGTTCGGCGTGGGCTGCTTTGCCCTGCCGACCATCCAGACCGCCGATGTCATCGACTTCGCCCTGCGCAACGGCTACCGCCTGATCGATACGGCCAAGAACTATGGCAACGAAAAGGAAGTGGGCGAAGGCATCGTACGCAGTGGCGTGAAGCGTTCTGAATTGTTTGTGACCACCAAGCTCTGGATAGAGGATTTTGGTTACGACGAAGCCATGCGGGCGTTTGACAGAAGCCTCCAGGCATTGGGCCTCGACTACCTGGACCTCTACCTGCTGCACTGGCCGGTGCCGACGGACTTCAAGAAAACCCTGGCGGCCTACAAGGCGCTGGAAAAGCTCTATGCGGACAAGCGCATTCGTGCCATCGGCGTGAGCAACTTCCAGCCCGCGCATCTGCGCCAGCTGATGGACAACACCGACGTGGTCCCTGTGCTCAACCAGGTCGAATTGCACCCCTACTTCTCGCAGCAGGCCTTGCGCCAGGCCCATGACCGCTATGGCATCAAGACCGAGAGCTGGTCGCCCATCGGCGGGGTGTTCGTCACCCTGCCCAAGGATCCTACGCGCCCGGTGCGCCTGCTGGAAGACCCGGTCGTGGTGGGACTGGCCCAGAAGCATCGCAAGTCGGCGGCGCAAATCGTGCTGCGCTGGCACACCCAGCACGGCTGCATCGTGATTCCGAAATCGCAGCACTACGAGCGACTGCTGAGCAACATCGACATCTTCGATTTCACGCTGGGCGCCGACGAGATGGCGGCGCTCGATGGCCTTGATCGTGATCTGCGCGGCGGGCCCGATCCCGAGTTGTTCGATGTGCCTGCCTTCCGGGCCATCGTGGAACGGCGCAGGGCGGGCGTATAGCCAGCCGGTGTCAGCGCCATTACCTGCTCATCACAAACAAAGGAGTACTTCCATGTTCATGAAAAAACTGGCACTGTCAGCGTTCGTTGTTGCGCTTTGCACGCCCATGGCTCAAGCCGATACGGGCGCAGCGCAAACCTTGTTCAAGGCAGCACCACAGAACGTGGCCAAGGGATCGGCCGATGTGTTCACCGGCGATGTGCAGGTCAACCGTCTGTTCCCTGCCAATGACACAGCCCACTACTCGGGTGCCTACGTCACCTTTGCACCCGGTGCGCGCAGCGCCTGGCATGAGCACCCAGCCGGGCAGCACATCGTCGTCACCCAGGGCACCGCGCTGACCGGCACACGCGACGGCAAGGTCACCCGTGTCGAAACCGGCGACTCGGTGTGGTGCCCACCCGGGGTGGAGCACTGGCACGGTGCCACACCCGATGCGCCCATGACGCACCTGGTGATTACCGGCGTGCGTGACGGCAAGAACGCCGTGTGGAAGGAGCATGTGACCGACGCGCAATACAGGGGGCAGCCATGAATGCAAAGCGCCTGTTGTCCGGCGTCTTCGCCATCGTCTTGAGTTACTTGGTCCCAGGAGTGAGTGTCGTGAATGCACAAACCCACCCATCGGCACCGCAAGCCAGCGCCCTGAATGCTCAGGAAATCGCCCTGGTACGCATTGCCGCCCACACCGCCAGTGGCAACCTCGAGGCCCTCGACCCGGCCTTGCGCTCGGGCCTGGATGCGGGCCTGACCGTCAATCAGGTCAAGACCGCTCTGGAGCAGCTCTATGCCTATTGCGGATTTCCGCGCAGCCTCAATGGCATCAACACACTCAGGACGGTGCTCGATGCCCGCAGCCGGCAAGGCATCAAAGACCCCATCGGCCAGACCTACCAGCCGATTGAGGGTGGCGACCGCTATGAGCGAGGCCGCGCGACACTGGAGAAGCTCACCAAGGTGGCGCAAGCCAAACCTGCGCCCGGCTTCGGCGAGTTCAGCCCGGAGATCGACCGCTTCCTGAAGGAGCACCTGTTTGCCGACATCTTCGACAACCCGGTGTTGACGCACCAGCAGAGAGAACTGGTCACCATCGCAGCACTCGCATCCATGACCGGTGTCGAGCCGCAACTTAGGTCGCATGTGGGCATTGGCAGGAACACCGGCATCAGCCAGGCGCAGCTGCGTCATGCGGCTGATGTGATCGAAGAGGCCATCAACCCCACACAGGCCCGGTTGCTGCGCCAGCTGATCGGGCAATAGGAGCGACCATCATGCGCGCAACCATCATGTACCAGGCCGGCGACGTGCGGATCGAAAACATCCCAGACGCCACCATCAAACAGCCCACCGATGCGGTGATTCGTGTGACCCGCGCCTGCATCTGCGGCAGCGATCTGTGGCCCTACCGGCTCAAGCAGGCCGACGGTCACGGCCAGCACATGGGCCACGAAGCCATTGGGCGGGTCGAGGCCATTGGCGGCGATGTGCGCAAGATCAAGGTGGGCGATCTGGTCATCATGCCGTTTGCCTGGTCCGACGGCAGTTGCGACTTCTGCCATGAGGGTCTGCACACGGCCTGCACCCACGGCGGCTTCTTTGGCAGTCCCGACGTGGGCGGCGCGCAGGCCGAGGCGCTGCGCATTCCACAGGCGGACGGCACGCTCTACCCCTTACTAGTGGGTGAAGACCACGCGCTGATGGCCTCCTTGCTCACCCTCTCGGACGTGATGGGCACCGGCCACCATGCAGCGGTGGTGTCCCGCGTTGGCAAGGGCAAACGCGCAGCGGTAATCGGTGACGGTGCGGTGGGCCTGTGCGCGGTGATCGCCGCCAAGCGCTTGGGTGCCGAGCAGATCATCCTCATGGGTCGCCATGCGGACCGCATCGCACTGGCGCGCCAGTTCGGAGCCACCGACGTGGTCAGTGAACGGGGTGACGAAGCCATTGAGCGCGTGCGCGAATTGACCGGCGGCCAGGGCGTGCACTCGGTGCTCGAATGCGTGGGCACCGAACAGGCCATGGCGACATCCATGGACATCGTGCGTGCCGGTGGCGCGGTGGGCCGCGTCGGCGTGCCGCACTACGACGTCGTGCCGCAGGCCCAGCCCATGTTCTACCGCAACGTGCTGGTTGGCGGCGGCCCCGCACCGGTGCGCGCCTACATCGATGAGCTGCTGCCCGATGTACTTGAAGGTCGTATCCAGCCCGGCCTGGTGTTCGACCGCACTGTTGGCCTGGAGGAGGTGCCTGACGGCTACCGCGCCATGGATGCGCGCGAGGCCATCAAGGTGATGGTCAAGCCCTGATTTCAATCTGATGGAGGCCCCCATGAACACATGGCCAAAAGACATCTTGCACAGGATCGCCGAAGCGGACGACCTGCATATCGCTCCCTTGCGCGCGGACGGCAGAACCTACGGCACCCCCACCTGGATCTGGTCGGTAGTAGTGGACGATGCCCTTTATGTACGTGCCTACAACGGCACGCGTTCGCGCTGGTATCAAGCCGCCCGGCAACAGAAGGCCGGGCGCATCCAGGTTGCCGGCCTGACGCTGGACGTGGCCTTTGCGCCGGTGGACGGAGCCGTCAACGATGGCATCGACGAGGCCTACCGCGCCAAGTATCGCAGCAGCCCCTACATCGCACCGATGATTGCCGCCGGCCCACGTGCCGCCACCATCGAGGTCTCGCCGCTGAACCCGCCATCTCAGGAGGCTTCGCAATGAACGCAATGACGCCACAACTCACGCTCAACAACGGCGTGCACATGCCCGCCCTCGGTCTCGGTGTTTACCAATCATCACCCGAACAGACGGTCGACGCCGTTGCCGCCGCGATTGCCAGCGGCTACCGCCTGATCGACACCGCCGCGGCCTACTACAACGAACGCGAGGTCGGCAAAGGAATCAAGTGCAGCGGTATCGCGCGAGAGCAACTCTTCATCACCACCAAGCTATGGATGAGCGACTACGGCTACGACAGGACGCTGCATGCGTTCGATGTCAGCCTGCGCAAGCTGGGGCTCGATTATCTGGACCTGTATCTGCTGCACTGGCCGGTGCCCACGGACTTCCAGGCCACGTTGGCCTCCTGGAAAGCGGCCGAGAAACTGCTGTCCGATGGTCGCGTGCGTGCGATTGGCGTGTGCAATTTCAGCGAGCGCGATCTGGACGCGCTGGCGCAGGAAAGCCAAATCATTCCGGCGGTCAATCAGGTGGAACTGCATCCCTTCTTCAACCAGCAGGCGTTGCGCATGGCCGATACCAGGCGCGGCATCATCACCCAGGCCTGGTCGCCGATTGGCGGCATCAACCGCTACTTCAACGACAAGCCCGCATCGCAGGACCCGCTCACCGATCCGGTCATCACGAACCTGGCCGCGAAGTACGGCAAGACGGCGGCGCAAGTCGTGCTGCGCTGGCATATCGAGCATGGCGTTTGCGCCATTCCCAAATCGGTGCGGCCAGAGCGCATTGCCGAGAACTTCGCCATCTTCGACTTCAGCCTGAGCGCGGATGAAGTCGCCGCCATCGACTCGCTGGACACTGGCATACGGGGCGGACCAGACCCGGATCTGGTCAACACCCGCATGTTCGGCAACACCATTGAGGATTGAGCCGTGCAAACCCGCAAACTTGGGAATCTCGAAGTCTCCGCACTCGGCCTTGGCTGCATGGGCATGAGCTTCAGCTATGCCACCAAGCTCACCACCGCGGAGGGTGTGGCGCTGATTCGCGCCGCCGTCGAGCGCGGCGTCACCTTCTTCGATACCGCCGAGGTCTACGGCCCCTTCACCAATGAAGAAGTGGTGGGTGAGGCGCTGCGCCCGCTGCGCGAGCAGGTGGTGATCGCCACCAAGTTCGGCTTCGACATCGACTTTGCAACCGGCGAAAACCGCGGGCTGTCCAGCCGCCCCGAACACATCCGTCTGGCGGTCGATGGTTCGCTCAAGCGCCTGGGCGTTGACACCATCGACCTGCTGTACCAGCACCGCGTCGATCCGAACGTGCCGATCGAGGACGTGGCCGGCACCGTGAAAGAGCTGGTCAATGAGGGCAAGGTCAAGCACTTCGGCCTGTCCGAGCCGGGCGTGGCCACGCTGCGCCGGGCGCACGCGGTGCTGCCGGTAGCGGCGGTGCAGAACGAATATTCGCTGTGGTGGCGCGCCGTGGAGCACAACGGCATCCTCGCCGCCTGCGATGAGCTAGGCATCGGTCTGGTGCCCTACAGCCCGCTGGGCAAGGGATTTCTCACCGGCGCCATGGGCAAGGACTTCACGCTGGGCGACGGCGACTTCCGCAAGAGCGTGCCGCGCTTCTCGCCCGAAGCCATTGCCAACAATCAGATGCTGGTGGAACTGCTCAAGCGCGTGGCCGCCGACAAGGGCGCCACACCCGCGCAGATCGCACTGGCGTGGCTGCTCGCGCAGCGGCCATACATCGCGCCGATTCCGGGCACCACCAAGCTGCACCGGCTGGAAGAAAACCTCGGCGCGGCCCAGGTGGAGCTGACCGCCGCCGATCTGCAAGCCATCGAGTCTGCCGCCGCACAGATTGAAATCGTCGGCGAGCGCTACGCCCCGGCGCAGCAGGCCATGGTGGGGGTGGAAGCACCAACCAAGTGATTCAACTCGACACCAGAGGGAAAGACATGAAACCCAGAGTCATCTGTCACATGACCAGCAGCGTCGATGGACGCGCATTGGTGCCGCTGTGGCACCCCGCCGATGTGGTGCCCGAAGGGCTGTGGGATGCCGCCCGTGCGAAGATCGAAACCGATGCCGCCATCATGGGCCACGCCACCGCGCAGGAGTACACCCAAGGCAACGCACCCTATCCAGAGACCACGGAAACCGTCGCGCGCGTGGACGTGCTGCCCGAGCCGGGGCAAGGCAAGTATCAGGTGGTGATCGCACCCAAGGGTACACAGGCCTGGGGCAGCAACGAGATCGACGGCGAGCGCATCATCGTGGTGGTCACCGAGGCCAGCAGCGACCGCTATCTGGCCGGTCTGCGCAGCGAGGGCATTTACACCTTGTTCGCTGGCCGCGATGAGGTGGATCTCGGTCTGGTGCTCGACAAGCTCGGCGCACTGGGCATCAAGCGTCTGTATCTGGAAGGTGGGCCGGCCACATCGGGGCGCTTTCTGCATGCCGGGCTGATCGATGAAATCAGCCTGCTGATTCTGCCGGGGCTGGATGGCTATTCCGGTGCACCGACCATCTTTGAATTCTCGGGCGAGCGCGACAACCCGTCTTTCCCGGTTGAGCGTTTGAAGCTCACTTCCTGCGAGGTGCTGAACGGCGATGTGGTCTGGCTGCGTTATGACCTGAGCAACACCCAGACAACGGCAGCAGGGGTGCAAGCATGACGAACCCTGAGACGCACATCATTACATTGAACGACGGCGTGGCCATTCCGCAGCTTGGCTTTGGCACCATGGATCTCGCGCCGCGCGACAGCCGCCCGGAAAGCCACGAACTCACCGCACAAGGTGTGGCGGCGGCGATTGCCGCCGGTTACCGCCACTTCGATACGGCGCAGATGTACGCCAACGAAACCGGCGTGGGCCTGGGCATTGCCCGCTCGGGTCTGCCGCGCGAGGCATTCTTCCTCACCAGCAAGCTCGGCAATGGCAACCACCGGCCCGATGACGTGCGCCGCAGCTTCGAGCAGACGCTGGCCGCGCTCGGTGTCGAACAACTCGACCTGTTCTTGATGCACTGGCCGGTGCCCACGCTCTACGGCGGCGACTATGTGTCCACCTGGCGCGCGATGACGCAACTGGTTGATGAAGGCCTGCTGCGCTCGGCCGGCGTGTCGAACTTCCAGCCTGAACACCTGAAGCGAATCATCGACGAGACGGGATGCATCCCCTCGGTGAACCAGATCCAGGTGCACCCGTACTACGGCAAGCGCGACTTGTTCGATGTGTGCGCCGGCTACGGCATCGCCATCGAAGCCTGGAGCCCGTTGGGGCAAGCCTCGGTGCTGGACGATCCCGTGATCGCCCGGATCGCACACGCGCATGACCGGACACCCGCCGAAGTGGTGCTGCGCTGGCACACCCAGCAGGGTCGCATCGTGATTCCTAAAACGGCCACTCCCACGCGCATGGCGCAGAACCTCGCCAGCTTCGAGTTCATGCTCACACTCGATGAACTGACTGCCATCGATGCGTTGAACAAAGGCGAGGCCGGCCGCCGGGGTCCTGACCCCTATACCTTCGACTGGATCCCTTCCGAAGGCAGTCCGAAGCTTGGTAACTGAAAGCCGACAAGGCTGCGCACGGGTGGCGCTGTACTGCTTGGCGATTCAGGCGCTGGGCCTGGCCCTGATTGGTACTACTAGCCACTCCCACCGTCCTGCGCTTCATCGCGCGGCCAGAGCGCGCCTCGTTTTCAGGTCTGCCTTGCCTGCAGAAATCCAAACGCGTTTG
Source organism: Burkholderiales bacterium (assembly GCA_026932235.1). GTDB lineage: Bacteria > Pseudomonadota > Gammaproteobacteria > Burkholderiales > Burkholderiaceae_C > Rubrivivax. The sequence goes on along the minus strand of JAIXKR010000068.1, from coordinate 8,574 downwards.
GAGTATCCGCCAAAGATCACAGCGCATCTTTCTAACGCCGCAGTGTCTCGGTGCCTAGCATGGACGGCATGAAGTACGAGTCATCGAGCTCGTGTTTCCAACCGCACATATCGAGGCACTGAGATGAACATCCACTTTGAAGGAAAGGCCGCGCTGGTCACCGGCGCGGCATCGGGCATCGGCCTGGCTACGGCCATTGCTTTTGCCGAATCCGGCGCTGCCGTGGTGCTGGCCGACATGAACCTTGAGGCGGCGCAGGCCGAGGCACAAAAGCTCGTGGCCGCCGGGCACAAGGCCATTGCCGTGCGCTGCGATGTCACCCAGGAAGCCGATGCAGCCGCCGCGGTGGCCGCGTGCGTGGAGCACTTTGGCAGCCTGGACTTCGCGTTCAACAACGCCGGGCTGCACGTACCGGTTGCCAACACTGCCGATGCCGAAGCCAGCGATTTTGATCTGGCCATCGCCGTGAACCTGCGCGGCGTGTGGAACTGCCTCAAGCACGAGCTGCGCCAGATGCGGGCACAGGGCAGCGGCGCCATCGTCAACTGCTCGTCCAACAGCGGGCTGGCGGGGCTGGCCAATCTGGGTGCCTATACCGCCTCCAAGCACGGTGTCGTCGGCCTGACCAAGAGTGCCGCGCTGGAATACGCCCCTATGGGTATTCGCATCAATGCCGTATGTCCCGGCCCGGTGGAAACGCCGATGGTGCAGAAAGCCATGCGCGATGCGCCGGAGCATATGGCGGAGGTGATCAAGGAAATCCCTGCGGGGCGTTTGGGCAAGCCCGAGGAGCTGGCCGGCACCGTGCTGTGGCTGTGCAGCCCGCTGGCCGGGTTCGTGGTCGGTCAGTCCATTGCCGTCGATGGCGGCTTCACCACCAAGTAAGCGAGTAGACGATGAATCCATCCTCCTCCCAAACAAGCGGGGCCTGGAGTGCGGTGCTGTCGATCACCGCCTGCGTGGCCGGCCTGATTACGGTGGAATTTCTGCCCGCCGGCTTGCTCACGCCCATGGCCGAAGGCTTGCAGATTTCGCAAGGCATGGCGGGGCAGACGCTGACGGCTACGGCCTTTGCCGCCATCTTCGCCAGCCTGTTCGCATCGCGGGCAACGCGCGGCGTGGATCGCCGAAAAGTGATCCTGGGCTACTCGCTGCTGCTGATCCTGTCCTGCCTGCTGACGGCGTTGAGCACCCGCTTTGCCGTCTTGCTGCTGGGGCGGGTGCTGCTGGGCTTGGCGCTGGGCGGGTTTTGGGCCATGGCTGCCGCCATCACCCTGCAATTGGTACCGGCCAGAGACGTACCCAAGGCGTTGTCCATCGTCTTTGGCGGGGTGTCGGTGGCACTGGTGCTGGCGGCACCGGCGGGTAGCTTTCTGGGCGAGATTGTCGGCTGGCGCGGGGTGTTCCTGCTGGCTGCAGGGCTGGGCCTGGTGTGCCTGATCTGGCAGGCGCTGGTGTTCCCCAAGCTGCCTTCACGTGAGCATCGCCCGGCACTGGCGGCGTTTTTGGTGCTCAAGCGCGCAGGCGTGCCGGCAGCCATGCTGGCGATCTTCGCCATATTTGCCGGCCAGTTTGCCTTCTTTACCTATCTACGGCCGTTCTTCGAGGCGGTGCCGCACTTCGACGTACAGCAGATTTCGGCTGTGCTGCTGCTATTTGGCGTGGCCAACTTCGTTGGCACTTCGCTGTCCTCTTTCTTCCTCAGGGGCGAGCTCAAGACCACGCTGGCATTTGCGCCGCTGCTGTTGGTGGTATGCGCGACGGTGCTGATCGCTGCCGGACACATTCCGTTGGTGACCACCCTGGTCGTTGCCTTCTGGGGCATGGTGCTGGGCGTAGTGCCGGTAGGTTGGTCCACCTGGGTGGCACGCAGCCTGCCCGATGACGCGGAAAGCGCTGGTGGCCTGCAGGTGGCGGTGATCCAGGTCGCCAACACCTTCGGCGCAGCCTTTGGCGGCTACCTGCTCGATGCCAATGGCCCGCAGGCCATCTTGATGGCCAGTGCGATTCTGTTTGCACTGTCGGCCATCACCGTGCTGGCGGCGGTGCGAGTGCGCTCGAGCGCTCCTGAATCTACCGGCGACAAGAAGCAGCCGCTGAATACCTGCGAGGCCTGCCCATGAAACGCGTTTTGATGCTCGCACTCGCCCTGCTGGTGGCACTGATCATCGGCGCCTGCGCCTATCTTGAACCCCGTCTGGGACAGTTGCCGCAGGACGAGCGGCTGCAACGTGTGCACGCCTCCGCGCAGTACCGCGACGGCGAGTTTCGTAATGAAGTCGCCACGCCGCAGCGTTTGAAGGGCATCCAGTTCCTGATGGCGGTTATTCGAGGTCGCTTCGAATCACGAGACCGGCCTGAGCCGCCGGCGGCACTGCCGGCCATCAAGACGGATCTGTCGGCCTTGCCGGCAGATCAGGACGCCGTCGTGTGGCTGGGCCATTCGTCCTTCTTTGTTCAGCTTGGCGGCCAGCGTGTGTTGATCGATCCGGTGTTCAGCGGCCACGCCGCGCCGCTGCCATGGATGGTGAGGGCGTTCGAGGGCACCAGCCTTTACCGCGTGGAGGACCTGCCGCCCATCGATGCCGTGCTGATCTCCCACGACCACTATGACCATCTGGACTACGCGACGATGAAGGCACTGCAGCCGAAGGCTCGGCTGGTGGTCGCCGGCTTGGGCAACGGCGCGCACCTCGCGCGCTGGGGCTATCTGCCGGCGCAGATTCGTGAAGTCGAATGGAACGACAGTGTGACTCTGGGGACGGACCTGCAGGTGCATGTATTGCCTGCCCAGCACTATTCGGGGCGCTTCCTGCAGCGCAACCAGAGCCTGTGGGTCAGCTATGCACTGGAATCCTCGCAGCATCGGCTGTACTTCAGCGGCGACACCGGCTTCGGGCCGCATTTTGAGGCCATTGCCCAGCGCTTCGGTGATTTCGATCTGGTGGCGCTGGATGCGGGCCAGTACAACGAACGCTGGAGCGATATTCACATGACCCCGGAGGAAGCCAGCCGCGCGGCGCAGATCCTGTCGACCCAATCGTTGCTCACCGCCCATGCCGGGCGCTTCAGCCTGGCGCGCCACGCCTGGGACGAGCCATTCGAGCGCGCCGCCGCCGCCAGCCACGGCCAGCCATACCGCTTGCTCACGCCCCGCATTGGCGAGCCAATACATCTGGATGAAACAGCGCAGTCGTTTGACTTCTGGTGGCGAGGCATCCAGTAGCGACGGCCCTGGCAGCCGCGGCGAGCCAAGGAACAAGCCGGTGCCTACGGCTGCAGATATCGGCGCCTGGCGGCGCATGGTAGCGCCCTGGAGGAAGTCCATCCGGTCACTCTTGACGACGTACACGCACCGGTTTTCCGCGGTCAGTCTGCGCAACCCGACATCACTTCCCGGGTACTTCAAGGGCTCGGGCTTGCCGACACCTTCGAATGGGTCACGCAAGATGGCTTTGACCCGGAATCGGAGGTCCTCGATGAACCCCGAGTCGAAGACGGCCAGGCGCCCCCCGCCAGGCGCTCCTCGAAGCGCAGCGCGCTGGCGACGTGATGCCGTGGGGCTCAGGATAGTCGACGCCGCTACAGCAAGGGCGACTGGCCCTGGTGCCGAAGATTCGTCGGCCCGAGCGGAGTCGCCTCGAAAACTTCGACCGGCGCGAGCGCCAACAGGCGTGCGGCATCGGCCAACGTGCCGTGCAGCCACTGGTCGGTGTTGCCCGATTCGATGGGAATGACCGATCGCTTGTCCTGCTCATGGGGCCGCAGCCGGGGGTCAGGCTTGTGCATCCGACGCATCAGCGGATGGGTGTCGGCGTTGATGGTGAGCATCGTGTAGCTCTCGACCAGTTCGCCGCTGGCATCGTCGGTCCAGGTGTTCCACAGTCCCGCAAGTCCCCATGGCTGGCCATCTCTGCGCCGGAAAGTCCACCAGACGTTGCGTCCGGTTTCCCAACACGGCTCGTCGAACGAAGTGGCCGGAATGATGCAACGCTGCCCGCGCGCCCATGGTCGCCGGTAGCTCGCCTTCCGAGCCAACTCCTCCGACCGCGCGTTGTTGGTCTGGTAGGCGAGCTTGGGCGTCTTGGCGAAGTCCGGGATCAGGCCCCATTGCCCGACGACCAGATCACGATCGCCCCCGGCGGCGCGAATGAAGGGGCCCGGCGCCCTCGGGTAGATGTTGGGCTCCCACCAGCGGAGCGGATTGTGGCCGCCGATGTGCCAGAAGCGCTCGATGGCGGCCTGGTCGGGCGAGACGTACCGATTGCACATCCCGGCATTGTTCCGGAACGTGCGGGACTGAGGAGTGCAAGGGGTCCAGGCTGCATACCGGGTGCGCGAAGACAAGATCCTGCACTCGGGGCCCGTCGGAGCCAGGGCTGCAGACGATCCGCCGGGCGCACGCGGTGCATCCGCTGGCGGCGGGTGTCGGAAAGTGCCGCGACGGCGTGCAGGCGCGCGGCTAGACTGCTCCGCCCGTACCGGATGAGCCCGCTCGCGCCACCCGGCCTTCCCCTCCTCTCAGCGTCGGCATGAAGATCCTCGTCACCGGAGCCGCCGGCTTCATCGGCATGACCACCGCGCTGCGGCTGCTGGCGCGCGGCGACGAGGTCGTCGGCCTGGACAACCTGAACGACTACTACGAGGTGCAGCTCAAGCACGACCGCCTGGCGCGGCTGCAGGCGCAACCCGGGTTTCGCTTCGTGAGGCTGGACGTGGCCGACCGCGAGGGCATGGCGCGGCTGTTCGCGCAGGAGCGCTTCGAGCGCGTCATCCACCTGGCGGCGCAGGCCGGCGTGCGCTACTCGCTGCAGAACCCGCACGCCTACGTGGAAAGCAACCTCGTGGGCTTCATGAACGTGCTCGAAGGCTGCCGCCACGGCGGCGTGCAGCACCTGGTCTACGCATCCAGCTCATCGGTCTACGGCGGCAACACCCGCATGCCCTTCTCGGTGCACGACAGCGTCGACCACCCGGTGAGCCTCTACGCGGCGAGCAAGAAGGCCAACGAGCTGATGGCGCACACCTACAGCCATCTCTACGCGCTGCCGACGACGGGGCTGCGCTTCTTCACCGTCTACGGCCCCTGGGGGCGGCCCGACATGGCGCTCTTCCTGTTCACGAAGGCGATCCTGGAGGGGCGGCCGATCGACGTCTTCAACCACGGCCGCATGCAGCGCGACTTCACCTACGTCGACGACATCGTCGAGGGCGTGGTGCGCGTCACCGATCGCATCGCCACGCCGGAGCCGGCCTACGACGCGCAGACGCCGGATCCGTCGACGAGCAGCGCGCCCTACCGCGTCTTCAACATCGGCAACCACCAGCCGGTGCCACTCATGGACTTCATCGCCTGCATCGAGCGCGCGCTCGGCCGCGAGGCGGTGAAGAACTTCCTGCCGCTGCAGGACGGCGACGTGCCGGCCACCTATGCCGACGTGCAGGCGCTGCAGGACTGGGTGGATTTCAGCCCGGCGACGAGCATCGAGACCGGCATCGGCCGCTTCGTCGAGTGGTACCGGAGCTACTACCGGGTCTGACGAAACGGCCTCGCCAGCAAGCGCCACCGCCGCGGCCGCCTACTGCCAGCTCATCGCCGAAAGGTCGTTGACCGACAGGGGCACGTCCTTCCACAGACCCTTCACGCGCGCGTTGGCGACGGTGATGAAGGTGGGCTGGAAGAGGTAGGCCACCACCGCCTCCTCGGCCACCATCTTCTGCGCATCGGCCATGAGCTTGTTGCGCCGCCCGGCGTCGACGGTGGCATTGATCTGCGCCCACAAGTCATTGAAGGCCTGCGACTCGTAGCCCCAGTAGTAGTTCGGGCGCGCAAAGTTGCCGAAGTCCAGCGGCTCGACGTGGCTGACGATGGTCAGGTCGTAGGCCTTCTGGCCGTAGACGCCCGACATCCACTGCGCCCACTCGACGTTCTCGATCTTCACCTGGATTCCGACCTTGGCCAGCTGCGCCGCGATGACCTCGCCGCCCTGGCGCGCATAGCTCACCGGCGGCAGCTTCATCGTCAGCTCGAGCGGCGGCGTGACGCCGGCCTGGTGCAGCAGCGCGCGCGCCCTGGCCTGGTCGAAGGGATTGATCGCCGTCGTGTCGACGTAGCCCGGCGCGCCCGGGACGTAGAAGCTGCCGATGGGAACGCCGAAACCGTCGACCGCACCCTCGATCACCGCCTTGCGGTCGATCGCCGCCAGGATCGCGCGGCGCACGCGCACGTCGTCCAGCGGCTTGCGCTTGTTGTTGATCGCCATGATCGTCTTCGCGCGCGAGCCGCCGACGATGACCTGGAACTTCTTGTTGCCCTCGAACTGCTTGATGCTGCGCTGCACCGCCACGCGCGGGAAGACGTCGACGTCGCCCGAGAGCAGCGCCGCCGCCTGCGCCGCGACGTCGCTGATGAAGCGTATCGTCACGCGGCGCAGTTTCACGTCCTTGGCGTCGCGGTAGCCGTCCCAGCGCGTGAGCACGACGCTGGACCCCTTGTTCCAGGTTTCGAGCCTGTACGGGCCCGTGCCCACCGGCTTGGTGCCGTTGCTCGCCGCGCTCTTGGGCTCGACGATGATCGCCGTGCCTTGGCCGAGCTGGAAGGGCAGGTCGACGTTGCCGTTCTTCAGGTTCAGCACCACGGTATGCGCATCGGGCGTGTCGATGCGCTCGATGTTGGCGAACACCGCCTTGTCCTTGTTGACGCTGTCCTTGGCGACGGCGCGCTCGAAGCTGAACTTCACCGTGGCGCTGTCGAAGGGCTCACCATTCTGGAACTTGACGCCGCGGCGCAGCTTGAAGGTGTAGGTCCTGGCGTCGGGGCTGACCGTCCAGCTCTCGGCCAGCAGGCCGCTGATCCGGCTGTCGCTGTGGATCTTGGTCAGCGTCTCGAAGATGTTGTAGAGCGAGACCTCGGCGATCGCCGAGGCCGCGCCCGCGGTCGGGTCCAGCCCTGGCGTGGGCTCGAGCTGCATCGCCAGCACGAGCGTGTCCTTCTTCGACTGCGCGTGCACGGGCGCCTGCAGCAGCAGCGCGGCGGCCGCGAGCGCGGTGGCGCGGACGAGGGTGGAGCGGCGTCGGATCATCGAGGGGGCCTCCTGGATTGCGGGTCCCCGATGCTACGACCTGCGCTCAGGCGAGCTGCGCGCCGTGCGAATCGAACACGCTCACCGTCACCGGAATGCCCTCGCGCACGCTCTGCGTGACGGTGCAGAAGGCCTCGAAGCTGCCGAGCACGCGCTCGAGGTGCTGCAGCGTGTCACCCGGGACGCCGATCGTGATCGTCGCCTGCATCTGCAGCACGCGCAGCCGGTTCTCGGCGTTGCGGCCGACCTCCGCGCTCACGTCGCAGGCGATCGCACCCGGGTCCTGCTTGTACTTGCGCAGCGCGAAGAGCAGCGAGGCGCTGAGGCAGTTGCCGACCGCCGCGGCGAGCATCTGCACCGGCGACGGCCCTTGGCCCTGACCCAGCGGCGGCGGCTCGTCGGTCTGCAGCACGGCGATGCCCTCGCCGAACTGCGCGTGGAAGCGGTAGTCCTGCACCTGCGTCAGGCGCACGGTTTCCTTGCTCTGGCTCATCGCGGGGTCCTCGGGTCGTGGTTGGTCGGGTGGGGGCCGGGCGCCGTCGGCGGGAAGCTCAGCGCACCTTGCCGAGCAGGGTCTGCACGTCGTCGAGCAGGGTGTCGAGCTCGCCTTCGGCGGCTTCGTCCAGTTGCAGGCGCTGCTGCAACTCCTGCTGCATGTAGCACACGGTCATGCGCACGTAGGCGCCGTCGAGTGCCTTGCGCACCGCGGCCATCTGCGCGGCGATGTCCATGCAGGACTGATCCTCCTCGATCATGCGCTGGATGCCGCGCAATTGACCTTCGGCGCGCTTGAGGCGATTCAGCAGTTCGGTGCGCTTGGCAGCGTCCATGAGCATCGGGGAGGACATGGTGCAGACCTCGGGATCAGGGGAATGGGACGCGCTCATTGTGACCACTGCCGCCCGACCCTGCTCAGCGCGTGCTGCAGCTGGCGCCGCCTTCGGGCACGCCCAGCTTCTTCAGCAGCATGCCGGGCACGCAGAAGTTGGTGAAGCCCGACTGGAACAGGTTCAGGCCGACGAAGGCGGTGAACGCGAGCCACCACTTGCTGACGAAGATCGGGCTGCCTTCGACGCCGAGCGCCAGCGACAGCAGGACGAAGAAACCGGCGATCACGCGGATGTAGCGGTCGATGGTCATGATGGAACTCCTTCGGTGGGGTTGGGGAGGGTGGGTTGAGGGGAGGCTTCGATGCGCCGCCGGTACAGCGCGTAGTACAGGACCGGAATCACGACGAGCGTGAGCAGCGTGGACACGGCGATGCCGAAGAGCAGCGAGATCGCGAGCCCGTTGAAGATCGGGTCGTCGAGGATGAAGACCGCGCCGATCATCGCGGCCAGGCCCGTGAGCGCGATCGGCTGCGCCCGCACGGCCGCGCTCTGCACGACGGCGTCCTTGAAGTCCATGCCGCCCGCGAGCTGCAGCTCGATGAAGTCGACGAGCAGGATCGAGTTGCGCACGATGATCCCGGCCAGCGCGATCATGCCGATCA
>JAIXKR010000140.1 GCA_026932235.1 Burkholderiales bacterium | reverse complement strand
GTGCAGCGGGATGTAGTGCACGCTGCAGCCGATGCCGCGCTCGTACATGGCCTCGATGAAGCGCTCGCGGCCGATGCCGGCCCCATCCGTCAGGCGGACGGCGTAGAGGTGCCAGGCGTGACAGTCGCCGGGCCGGGGCTGCGGCGGCGTGAGCAGCGGCAGGCCGGCCAGGCCCGCGTCGTACTGCGCGGCGATCCCGGCGCGCCGCCGCTGGAAGCCGCGTGCGCGCTGCAGCTGGTGGATGCCCAGGGCGGCGGCGATGTCGGTCAGGTTGTACTTGAAGCCCGGGGCGACGATCTCGTAGGCCCAGCTCGGCGTCTTGGCGGTGAAGCGGTCGAAGGCGTCGCGGCTGATGCCGTGCAGGCGCATGACGCGGGCGCGCTCGGCCAGCTGCGCGTCGCGCGTGACCAGCATGCCGCCCTCGCCGGTGGTCATGGTCTTGTTGGCGTAGAAGCTGAACACCGTGGCGTCGGAGTCGAAGGTTCCCACCAGCCGCCCGCCGTGCGTGCTGGGCAGCGCGTGCGCGGCGTCTTCGACCACCTTCAGGCCATGCCGGCGCGCCAGCGCCAGCAGCGCCGGCATGTCCACCGCCAGGCCGCCGTAGTGCACGGGGATGACGGCCTTGCTGCGGGCTCCGATGGCGGCCTCGACCTGGTTCAGGTCCAGGCACAGCGTGGTCGGGTCGATGTCGACCAGCTTCACGTCCGCACCCAGGTAGCGCACGACCTCGGCGGTGGCGGTGAAGGTGTGCGTCGTCGTGATGACTTCGTCGCCGGGGCCTATGCCCAGGCCTTCGAGCGCGAGGTGCAGGCCGGCGGTGGCCGAGTTGACGGCGATGGACTGCAGTGTGGCGTCGCCGAGGAAGGCGCTGAAGTCGGCCTCGAAGCGCCGCGCCTTGGGGCCGGTGGTGATCCAGCCCGAACGCAGGGTGTCGACGACCTCGGCGATCTCGGCCTCGCCGATTTCGGGCAGGGCGAAGGGGAGGAAGGCTTGGGCTGGTGGGTTCATGGGCTCAGCTTCCCGTCCGCCCGGCACGTCGGCGCGTGGACTTGGCCGCGTGCGCAGGCGGCTGCGGCCAGAGGTCCGCGAGCAAGGGTGCGCGCTCGGCCGCAAAGGGGTTGACGACGGTGGTTCCGCGCCAGCTGAAGCCGTCCTGCAGATCCTCGCTCAGCAGCACGCGGCAGCGCTGTTCGGAGGCCACCGCGAGGATCAAGGCGTCCCAGATCGACAGCCCATGATCGGCCGACAAGTCCAGCGCCGATTGCAGGGCGGCCCAACTCGACTCGCGCACCGCATAGGCATCGCTCCAGCGCAGGACGGCAGTCTTGGCCACGCGCGGCGCCTGGTGCAGCTTGCCGACCAGAACGCGGTAGAGCTCGCCCAAGACCTGCACCGGCAGCACGACCGCGAACTCGGGCAAGGCCTCGAGCAATTCGATCGCCCGCCCCTTCGGCGTAGGCGAGGACGTTGGTGTCGATGGCAAGCGTGTGCACGACCGTGCGCGCTACGGGTAGAGCTCGTCGCGCTGCCAGTCGCGGCGGCCCACGGGTTCGACGCGCCGCAGGTGTTCGAGCAGGCGGCGCTTGGCGCGGCTCTGCGGGCCCGGAGTGGGCGCCGCCGGCTCGATCTTCGCCACCGGCTTGCCGCGCGAGGTGACGAGCACCGTGTTTCCGGCCGCGACCTCGCGCAGGACGGCGGAGAACTGCCGGTTGGCCTCGGCGGCGGAGACGGTTTTCATGCCGGGACGCTCAAGCGTGGTAGGAATGTAGTGCCTTGGCGATTCTAGGTCCGACCCGGTCGGGCCTTGCTCAGCCCTGGCCTCTTGTCGATGCGCACCAGCACGTGCGTGCGCAGCAGCGGCAGCGCGTTCAGGACGGGCAGCAGCCCGGGGTGCAGGCGCGCCGCCGCGCGCGCCAGCGGTGGCGCAAGCGTGACGCGACGGACGTCGAGCCGGCCCTCGGGAAAGAGCCGGCGCACGCGCGCGAGCGGCACGGCGCGCACGTCGGGGTTGCGCGGGTTGTCGACGGTGAAGTCGTACCAGAGGATGGCGCCGCCTGGGGCGAGCCAGCGCCACATCGCGTCCGCCAGTCGCTGCTGGAAGGCGTCGTCGAGCAGCGAGGAGAAGACGGTGGACTGCAGCACCAGGTCCTGGCTGGCGGGCGCGATGTCGGCCTGGGTCGCGTCGCCCGCGATCAGGCGCAGCGCCGCGGGCAGCCGCGCGCGCGCCAGCGCGAAGCGATCGGGCAGCAGTTCGATGCCCTGCAGGTGCGAAGGCGAGAAGCCGAGATGCAGCAACTCGAGCAGGTTGGCGCCGCTGCCGCAGCCGACTTCGGTCAGACGAAGCTCGCCGGCAGCCGTCATTCCAGCGCGCGCCAGCAGCACGCGCAGCGCGCGCTGGCGTTCCTGCAGGGCATGCTGCACTTCTGGACGCAGCGGCCGATAGCGGTCGGCGGCGGCGCTGCGGCGCGCGTAGCGCTCGGCGACGGCGCGCGGTTCGTCGTGCGTACTCATCGCCGCGCCTTCATCGCGTCAGCCTCGTCGCGCCTTCGCCGTGGCCGAAACGGCCGCGCCAGCCGTCCCAGACGCCGCGCGCAAAGCCCAGGCCATACGAGAAGTGCATGCAGGCATAGGCCCAGGCGATCGCCAGCCACTGCCCGGGCTCGCGCCAGGGCGGCGCCAGCCGCGCCGCGCTGCCCAGGGCCACGCCGGCGTAGAGCGCCAGCAGCACGGCCAGCAAGCCCCACGCCTCGGGCCAGGCCAGCCCGGCGGCGGCCAGCGCCGCCCCCAGCAGCATGAGCGCGAAGGGCATCAGGTGGCGCGGCGAGGCCGGCAGGCGGTGCTTGCGGATCACCGCGACCTTCCAGTAGCCGTACTGCCAGAACTGCCGCGCCAGCGCCGTGAACGAGGCGCGCGGCGTGTAGCAACTGCGGATCGCCGGGCTCTGCCAGACGCGCCCGCCGCCGCGGCGGATGCGCAGGTTGAGTTCGTCGTCCTGGTTGCGCACCAGCGTCTCGTCGAATCCGCCCAGTCGCAGCAGATCGGCACGCCGCCAGGCGCCGAGGTAGACGGTGTCGACCTCGCCCTCGAAATCGACGCGGCGCGAGGCCGCGCCGCCGGAGCCGAAGCCGCTGGCGAAGGCCCGCGCGATCGCGCGCCCGATGGCGCGTGCACGCCCACCGCTGGCCGCCGGCGTCCAGGCACCGCCGACGCAGGTGGCGCCGGTGTCCTGCAACACCCGCGCGCATTGGCGCACGTAGTCGTCGGCGTAGACCGTGTGCACGTCCATGCGCACGATCACCTCGCCGTCGGCGCGGGCGACGGCGAGGTTCAGTCCGGTGGCGACGATGCGCCCGGGGTTGTCGATGACGAGCAGTCGCGGTTCCGCCGCCGCCCGCTCGGCCAGCAGCGCGCGCGTGCCGTCGTCGCTGGCGCCGTCGGCGACGACCAGCTGCAGCGTGTCGCCCGGCGCCAGCTGCTGCGCGAGCACCGAGCGCAGGAAGGGATCGAGATGCGCGGCCTCGTTGCGGCAGGGAACGATGACGCTGATGCGCGTCATCGCCGCTGCTCCAGCAGCCCGCGGTAGAGCCGGTCCATGCGGTCCATCTGCAGCGCGCGGCTGCCCTCGCCGCGGATGCGCGCCAGTTGCGCAGCGACGATGCGCGCGGCGCGCGCGGGATCGTCGGCCAGCGCTGCCAGGGCAGCGGCGAGCGCAGCGACGTCGCCGCCGGGGACGATCTGCAGCGGATCGGCGTCCAGCCAGCGGCGGTTGGCGGGCAGGTCGCTCGCCACCACCGGCAGCCCGCAGGCCATGCTCTCGAGCATCGAGACCGAGGTCGCGTCGCTCGTCGGCACCGAGACGCTGACGTGGCTGCGCTGCATCACGCCGACCATCGCCGCATCGTCGACGCGGCCATGGAAGCTGGTGCTTCCGCCCAGGCCCAGCGACGCGACGAGGGCGCGCAGCGCGGCCTCGTCCGCGCCGCCGCCGAGCAGGTGCAGCGCCACCGGCCGCGTCGCGGCGAGCATCGCGACCGCGCGCACGATGGTGTCGATGCGGTAGTTGGGCTCCCAGCTGCGCAGGCTCAGCACCGTGAAGGGCGCGCGCGGCGGCGGCTGCGGCGCGGGCCGGAAGCGTGCCAGGTCGACGCCCCAGTGCAGCAGCTCGCGCGGCACGCGCGGCGCCAGCGCGGCGCTGATGGCGAGCAGTTCGTCGGCGTCGCCGGTCACCAGGTCGGCGCGCCGCAGCGTCCAGCGCGTGAGCGCGCGCAACAGGCCGCTCTGCCGCGGCGTCACGAGGAGGTCGCTGCCCCACGCGGTGAGGACGCGCGGCCGGCGCGGCTGTGCCGCGGCGAGGAAGCCGTACGAGGTCACGTAGTGCGCGTGCACGATGTCGGGGGCAAGCGCCGCGACGGCGCGCGCCGCCTCGCCGCGCCGTCGCAGCCAGTCGGTGGACGCGCGCACCGGCGCGAGCACGCGTTGCTCGATGCCGTCGATCGGCGCCGGCCGCGCCGTGACCAGCGACACGCGCCAGCCGCGCACGAGCATCTCGCCGGCCCAGCGACGCACGTGCGGGCTCGTCGCATCGCCGAGCAGCGCCAGATGCGGCTCAGCCATCGCCGCGGCGCGTGAGTGACGCGGCAGCCGCGCCGGCCCAGGCGTCGTAGGGCGCGCGCGCGTCGGGGTGCGCCTCGAGCCAGGCGCGATCGAGTTCGCGCGTATCGCCGACGACGCGTGCGGGCCGGCCCGCAACGACGGCGAAGTCGGGCACTTCGCCGTCGATGTAGCTGTAGGCCTTGACGAGGACGCCCCGGCCGATGCGGCTGCCCGCCATCACGACGCAATGCGGGCCGATGAAGCTGTAGGCGCCGATGGAAGTCGCCGCGCGCACCTCGCCGGGCGGCCTGGCATGCCCCCAGTAGGCGCGCCCGGCCAGGCGCAGCGCCTGGTGGCTGCTGTGCGTGAGCAGCGCGCAATGCGTCGTCACCTGCACACCCTCGCCGATCTGCAGCCCGCCCGAGGCGTCGAGCAGGTTGAAGGGGCCGACGTAGACGTGGTCGCCGATGTCGAGCCGCTCCGGCGACTCGATGCGCGTGGCGCTGCTGATGCGCGTATGCGGCAGCCAGGCGCCGTCGCCGCGGCGCCAGCCGTAGAGCATGCGCGGCCCGACCAGGGCACGCCAGCCGCGTTGCAGCCATTCGCGCATCAGCGTCGCCCTCCCCACCGCGACGCCAGGGATGCTACGACGCGCAGGTCGCCGCGCAGCGCATGGCCGGGCCGCCACAAGGCCCGGAGCGGCAGCCCGGCGTGCTGCGCGAAACGCCGGGCGAGCACGAACACGCTGCTCGCATAGGCAAGGCTCGCGGCCAGCGCCGCCCCCGCGCTGCCCAGGCGCGGCACCAGAAGCAGCGACAGTCCCGCGTTGAGGACGAGCGACAGCGCGGCAACCTGCCCGGGCACCTGCGGTCGGCCGAGGTGGTTGGTGAAGAAGGCCGAGAGCGAGCCCGCGGCGCCGAAGAGCAGCACGCCCGGCAGCAGCAGCGCCAGCGGCAGCAGGCTGCCCGTGTAGGCCGGACCGAGCAGGCGCGGCACGAGCAGCCAGGCCAGCAGCCACAGCAGCGGCGCCGCCGGAAGCAGCGCGGCCACGCCCAGTTGCATCACGCGCACCGTCAAGGCCGCGGCCTGCCCGCGCTCGGGCCGGCCGATGCGCCCGTAGGCGGCCTGCGTCAGCGCGCCGGAAACGAACCACAGCAGTTCGGCGACGACGACGGCGATCGAATAGACGCCGGTGGCCGAAAGGCCGAGCTGCCGCTCGACGACGAAGAGACCGACGCGGTAGTTGAGCAGCGCGACGAGATTGGTGAGGCCGATGGTCGCGACGAAGCCGGCTTCACCGCGCAGCGCGCGCAGGTCCGGCGCGGCCAGCCGGCCGCGGCGCCAGAGCCAGGCGACGAGCACGCCACCGACGGCGAGCTTGGCCAGCACCCAGGCCAGCAGCACGCCGCCCAGCTGCACGCGCTGCAGCAGCGCCAGCGCGCCGACCAGCAGCAGTGCCAGCAGCGGCGGCGCGAGCGCCAGCCGCGCCATCGGCAGCATGCGCCCCGCGCCAAGCCACAGGCCCTGCAGGTTGGGCGCCTGAAGAAGCAGCGGCGACGCCAGCGCCAGCAGCCACAACCAGTGGTAGGCCGGCGGACCCCAGATCGAGAGGGCGAGCAGCCCCAGGCCCGCCAGCACGCCCAGCAGCGCCGACGCCAGCACGACGGCGCCGGCCAGGGCGCGCGGCCAGGCGCCGTGCTGCGACACCTGCCGCGCCAGCGCCAGGCCGAAACCGGAGAACAACGCCAGCAGCACGCCCTCGATGCTGGTGAAGAGCGCGAAAGCGCCTTGCGCCTCGGTGCCGATGCGCGCAACGATCGCGGTGATCGCGAGCACCAGCGCGACGCCCAGGAGCCGCGTCGCGAGGTTGACGAGCGTGCCGCGGGCAACGCTGTCCATCGGCAAGGCAGGCATGGGGCGACGCGCGAAAAGCCTGCCATTGTAAGTGCCGGCCCTGGGTCGACCTCTAAAATTCGGCCCGCTTCCGAGGCCTTCACGATGACTCCCTTGCCCCCGCAGCCCCCCGCCGCCGGCAGCGCGCCGCCCGCCCCCGACGAGAACCAGCTGATGGCCGAGCGGCGCGAGAAGCTCAAGGCGATCCGCGCTGCGGGCGTGGCCTTCCCGAACGACTTCCGGCCGACGCACCAGGCAGCCGACCTGCATCACCGCCACGATCAGGTTCCGGGGGAGGAACTGGAAGCACAGGCACTGCAGGTCGCCGTCGCCGGGCGGCTCATGCTCAAGCGCGTGATGGGCAAGGCCTGCTTCGGCACGCTGCAGGACGGCTCCGGGCGCATCCAGCTCTACGTCACGCTGGACAACGTCGGCGCAGAGGCGCTCGCGGCCTTCAAGCACTGGGATCTGGGCGACATCCTCGCCTGCGAGGGCACGCTGTTCCGCACCAAGACCGGCGAGCTCTCGGTGAAGGCCACGCGCGTGCGCCTGCTCACCAAGAGCCTGCGCCCGCTGCCCGACAAGTTCCACGGCATGGCCGACCCGGAGCAGAAGGTGCGCCAGCGCTACGTCGACCTGATGACCGACGAGGAGGCGCGCGCGCGCTTCGTGGCACGCAGCAAGACGGTGGCCTCGATCCGCAACTTCATGGTCGAGCACGGCTTCCTCG
>JAIXKR010000135.1 GCA_026932235.1 Burkholderiales bacterium | reverse complement strand
CCGCGTCGCTCGCCTCGGGCCGCTCGATTTCTTCGGACCCATCTTCTTCGGACCCTTGGCCTTTGGGAGGGTGGCGCATGGTTTGCCCCCGTGTCGAGCCAAGTGAGGCTCGCTTAGACTGCCGGCGCGAAGCACAGGCGGGAAGCAGGGTTGCAGCGTCGTCACGGCCGCGCGAAGGCAGCGCGGGGGCGGCGCAAAGGCAACGCGAAGGCTGCGGAATTGCGGTGAGTTCGCGTTGAAATGACGGCAACATCGCGGCTGTTGCCGCGCCCGGGATCGGGTGCGGGATCCGTCCGCGTCAGTGCCTCGAGGAGACCCCAGCCCGTGCAGCCGACCAACGTGTCCGACCCGGCCTATTTCCACAAGGTCGTGGATTGCCAGTGGGCCTGCCCCGCCCACACCCCGGTGCCGGAGTACATCCGGCTGATCGCCCAGGGGCGCTACGACGCCGCCTACATGGTGAACTGGGTCGCCAACGTCTTCCCGGGCATCCTCGGCCGCACCTGCGACCGGCCCTGCGAGCCCGCGTGCCGGCGCTCGCGCGTCGAGGAGAAGAACCTCGGCAAGCCCGAGCCGGTGGCGATCTGCCGCTTGAAGCGCGTGGCCGCCGACCACAAGGGGCAGGAGATCCGCGCGATGATCCCGCGCCCCGAGCCGCGCAACGGCAAGCGCGTGGTCTGCGTCGGCGGCGGGCCGGCGAGCCTGACGGTGGCACGCGACCTCGCGCTGCAGGGCTATGCCGTCACCGTGTACGAGGCGGAGAAGAAGGCCGGCGGCTTCATGTGGAGCCAGATCCCGCGCTTTCGCCTGCCCGAGAGCGTGATCGACGAGGAGGTCGGCTACATCCTGAACCTCGGCGTCGAGCTGCGCGCGGGGCAGCGGGTCGATTCGCTGAAGGCGCTGCTGGCCGAGGACTGGGACGCGATCTTCGTCGGCAGCGGCGCGCCGCGCGGGCGCGACCTGCAGATCCCTGGGCGGCAGGAGGCCGCCGAGCACATCCACGTCGGCATCGAGTGGCTGGCCTCGGTCTCCTTCGGGCACGTGAAGTCGGTCGGCAGGCGCGTGCTCGTGCTCGGCGGCGGCAACACCGCGATGGACTGCTGCCGCAGCGCGCGGCGCCTGGGGGCCGAGGACGTCAAGGTCGTCGTGCGCAGCGGCTTCGATGAGATGAAGGCCAGCCCCTGGGAGAAGGAGGACGCGATGCACGAGGGCATCCCGATCCTCAACTACCACGTGCCGCTGGCCTTCGTGCACGAGGGCGGACGCCTGGTGGCGATGCGCTTCCAGATCGTCGAGGCGCGCTACGACGACAAGGGACAGCGCAGCCTGGTGCCCACCGGCGCGCCCGACGTCGAGCTGCCCTGCGACGAGGTGCTGATCGCCGTCGGCCAGGAGAACGCCTTCCCGTGGATCGAGCGCGACCTGGGCGTCGAGTTCAACCGCTCTGGCCTGCCGGTGCTCGACGAGACGAGCTTCCAGTCGACGCTGCCGCGCGTCTTCTTCGCCGGCGACGCGGCGCTCGGGCCGAAGAACATCATCACGGCGGTCGCGCAGGCGCACGAGGCCGCGGTGTCGATCGACCGCTTCTGCCACGGCGAGGATGTCGCCAAGCGCCCGCCGCCCTACACCAATCTGGTCTCGCAGAAGATGGGCATCCACGAGTGGAGCTACGACAACGCGCCGACCAACGACATGCGCTTCAAGGTGCCCTGGGCGCCGGCCGAGCAGACGCTCACGAGCATGCAGGTCGAGGTCGAGCTCGGCTTCGACCTGGAGACCGCGTGGAAGGAGGCGCAGCGTTGCCTCAACTGCGACGTGCAGACGGTGTTCACCGACCGCCTGTGCATCGAGTGCGACGCCTGCGTCGACATCTGCCCGATGGACTGCATCACCTTCACGGCGAACGGCGTCGAGGAGGACCTGCGCACGCGGCTGAAGGCGCCGGCCGAGAACCTAGACCAGGCGCTGTACGTCAGCGGACCGCTGAAGACGACGCGCGTGATGGTCAAGGACGAGGACGTCTGCCTGCACTGCGGCCTGTGTGCCGAGCGCTGCCCCACCGGCGCCTGGGACATGCAGAAGTTCCTGCTGATCACCGCGAAGGCGGGTCCGGCCTGCCGCGACAGCACCCCCAATGACAAGCGCGTCGGAGCCAGCGCATGACGATCAACCGCATCGAGGCCGTCAACGACTTCGTCGTCAAGTTCGCCAACATCAACGGCTCGGGGTCGGCCTCGGCCAACGAGCTCTTTGCCAAGGCGATCCTGCGCACCGGCGTGCCGGTGAGCCCGCGCAACATCTTCCCGAGCAACATCCAGGGCTTGCCGACCTGGTACGAGGTGCGGGTCTCGCAGGACGGGTGGCTGGGCCGGCGCGGCGGCGTCGACATGATGGTGGCGATGAACCCGCAGACCTGGGACCGCGACGTCGCCGAGATCGAGCCCGGCGGCTACCTGTTCTACGACAGCACGCGCCCGATTCCCGAGAGCGCGTTCCGGCGCGACATCACGGTGATCGGCATGCCGGTCACCGCGATCTGCAACGCGACCTACGAGGATCCGCGCCAGCGCACGCTGTTCAAGAACATCATGGTGCTGGGCGCGCTCTCGGCGCTGATGGACATCGACGCGCAGGTGCTCGAGGAGCTGCTGGCCGAGCAGTACAAGGGCAAGGAGCGGCTGCTGGAGAGCAACCTGCGCGCGCTGCAGTCCGGCCGCGGCTTCGCCAAGGACCACTTGCAGCCGCCGCGCCACCCGGGCATCGGCCTGAAGGTGCGGCGCGCCGACACCGTGGGCGACCGCATCTTCGTCGACGGCAACAGCGCCGCGGCGCTCGGCGCCGTCTACGGCGGCGCGACGGTCTGCGCCTGGTACCCGCTCACCCCCAGCACCTCGGCGGCCGAGGCCTTCACGAGCTACTGCAAGCGGCTGCGGCATGACCCAGAGACCGGCGAGGCGCGCTACGCGATCGTGCAGGCCGAGGACGAGATCGCCGCGATCGGCATCGTCACCGGCGCGGGCTGGAACGGCGCGCGCGCCTTCACCGCGACCAGCGGCCCGGGCGTGAGCCTGATGACCGAGATCATCGGCCTGGCCTACTTCGCCGAGATCCCGGTGACGATCATCAACGTGCAGCGCGGCGGCCCGAGCACCGGCATGCCCACGCGCACGCAGCAGGCCGACCTGCTCGCCTGCGCCTACGCCAGCCACGGCGACACCAAGCACGTGATGCTGCTGCCGCAGGACCCGGCCGAGTGCTTCGAGCACGCGGCCACGGCGTTGGACCTGGCCGACCGGCTGCAGACGCCGGTGTTCGTGATGACCGATCTCGACATCGGCATGAACCAGCGCCTGTGCAGGCCCTTCGCGTGGGACGACGCGCGGCGCATGGACCGCGGCAAGGTGCTGAGCGCCGAGCAGCTCGAGGCCGGCTTCGACTTCGGCCGCTACAAGGACGTCGACGGCGACGGCATCCCCTGGCGCACGCTGCCGGGCACGCACCCGAGCAAGGGCAGCTACTTCACCCGCGGCACGACGCGCAACCCCTACGCCGTCTACAGCGAGGCCGGCCCCGACTACATCTACAACGTGCAGCGGCTGCTGAAGAAGTTCGAGACCGCGGCGACGCTTGTTCCGCAGCCCGAGCTGCGGCCCGCGGAGAAGAAGACGCGCCTGGGCGTGATCTACTTCGGCAGCACGACGCCGGCGATGGAAGAGGCGCTGGCGCGCCTGGCCGCGCAGGGCATCTTCCTCGACGCGATGCGGCTCAAGGCCTTCCCCTTCCCGCAATCGGTCGCCGACTTCATCGCCGAGCACGACCACGTCTTCGTCGTCGAGCAGAACCGCGACGCGCAGATGCGCTCGCTGCTCGTCAACGAACTCGAGATCGACCCCGAGCGCCTCGTGAAGGTGCTGCACTACGACGGCACGCCGATCACCGCGCGCTTCATCACCGAGGCGATCATCGATCACGTGCACGCGCTGGCCGTTGCGCCGCGCCGCGAAAGGATCACGACATGACCTACATCGCCAAGCCGCGGCTGCACCACCCCTCGCTCACGCGCAACAAGGTCGGCTACACGCGGCGCGACTACGAGGGCAAGGTCAGCACGCTGTGCGCCGGCTGCGGCCACGACAGCATCAGCGCCGCGATCATCCAGGCCTGCTGGGAGCTGGACATCCAGCCGCACCGCGTCGCCAAGCTCTCGGGCATCGGCTGCAGCAGCAAGACGCCGGACTACTTCCTCGGCGCCAGCCACGGCTTCAACACCGTGCACGGCCGCATGCCCAGCGTCCTCACCGGCGCGGCGCTGGCCAACCGCGAGCTGCTCTACCTCGGCATCAGCGGCGACGGCGACTCGGCCTCGATCGGCCTGGGCCAGTTCGCGCACGCGATGCGCCGCGGCGTGCGCATGGTCTACATCGTCGAGAACAACGGCGTCTACGGCCTGACCAAAGGCCAGTTCAGCGCCACCGCCGACCGCGGCAGCAAGAGCAAGAAGGGCGTGGTCAACGCCGAGAACCCGGTGGACCTGGTGACGATGGCGCTGCAGCTGGGCGCGACCTACGTGGCGCGGGGCTTCTCGGGCGACAAGACGCAGCTCGTGCCGCTGATCAAGGGCGCGATCGACCACGGCGGCGCGGCGCTGCTGGACGTGATCAGCCCCTGTGTGGCCTTCAACAACCATCCGGGCAGCACGCGCAGCTACGACCACGTGCGCGCGCACAACGAGGCGGTGGGGCGCATCGACTTCATCGACCTCGCCAAGGAGGTCATCGCCGAGCCCGCGCCCGACGAGGTGCTGGAGCTGCCGCAGCGCGACGGCAGCGTGATGCGCCTGCGCAAGCTGCACGAGGGCTACGACCCGAGCGACCGCCGTGCGGCGATGAACCTCGTGCACGAGCTCGCCGAGCGCGGCGAGATCGCCACCGGGCTGCTCTACGTCGACCCCCACCCGCACGACCTGCACGCCGCGCTGAACACCGTGCAGCGCCCGCTCAACGCGCTGCAGGACGCCGATCTCTGCCCGGGCCGCGCAGCGCTCGAGAAGATCAACGCCGCACTGCGCTGAGGCGAAGACTCCCTCTCCCGCCCGGCGGGAGAGGGTGGGGGTGAGGGTGCAGGCATGCCGCCGCACCACCCCTCACCCCACCCTCTCCCCGCAAGCGGGGCGAGGGAGCGAACCGAGCGGTAGAAAGAGGTCCACGCCATGACCGCCACCCGCACCGAAACCGACTCGATGGGCGCCATCGCCGTCGCCGCCGACCGCTACTGGGGTGCGCAGACGCAGCGCTCGCTCGAGCACTTCGCGATCGGCGTCGAGCGCTTTCGCTGGACCTTCCCCATCGTCAAGGCGCTCGGGATCCTGAAGAAGGCGGCGGCGCAGGCCAACGTCGAGCTCGGGCAGCTCGATGCGCGCCTGGGCGGCGCGATCGTGCAGGCGGCCGACGAGGTCATCGCCGGGCGCTGGACCGAGCACTTCCCGCTCGTCGTCTTCCAGACCGGCTCCGGCACGCAGACGAACATGAACGCCAACGAGGTCATCGCCAACCGCGCCAGCGAGCTGCTGGGCGGCCAGCTCGGCAGCAAGTCGCCGGTGCACCCGAACGACCACGTCAACCGCGGGCAGTCGTCGAACGACACCTTCCCGACGGCGATGCACATCGCGGTGGTGGCGCAGCTGGACGAGCACCTCTTCCCGCGCGTGCAGCAGCTGCGGCAGACGCTCGCCGACAAGGCCGAGCGCTTTGCCGGCATCGTGATGACCGGCCGCACGCACCTGCAGGACGCGACGCCGGTGACGCTCGGCCAGATGATCGGCGGCTGGGTCTCGCAGATCGACCACGGGCTGCAATCGCTGCGCGGGACGCTGCCGGGGCTCCATGAACTCGCGATCGGCGGCACCGCGGTCGGCACGGGGCTCAACGCCCACCCGCGTTTCGGCGAGCGCTGTGCCGCGCGCATCGCGGAGCAGACGGGCGCGCCTTTCGTCTCGGCGCCGAACAAGTTCTACGCGCTCTCGGCGCACGACGCGCTGGTCGCGACCTCGGGCGCGCTGCGCACGCTCGCCGGCGCGCTGATGAAGATCGCCAACGACGTGCGCTGGCTGGCCAGCGGGCCGCGCTGCGGCCTGGGCGAGCTGCAGATTCCGGAGAACGAACCCGGCTCGTCGATCATGCCGGGCAAGGTCAACCCGACGCAGTGCGAGGCGCTGACCATGGTCTGCGTGCAGGTCTACGGCAACGACGCCGCGACGGCGTTTGCCGGCAGCCAGGGCAACTTCCAGCTCAACGTCTTCAAGCCGGTGATGGTCCACAACGTGCTGGAGAGCATCGCACTGCTGGGTGACGCCTGCGCGTCCTTCGACGTGCACTGCGCGTGCGGCATCGAACCGAACCTGCCGGTGATCCAGCGCCATCTGGCGGAGAACCTGATGCTGGTGACTGCGCTCAACCGTCACATCGGCTACGACAAGGCCGCGCGGATCGCCAAGGCCGCGCTGCACGAGGGCAGGACGCTGCGCGAGACGGCGCTCGCGCTCGGCCTCGTCAGCGCCGAGGACTTCGACGCCTGGGTCGACCCGGCGAAGATGACGCAGCCCTCGGCGGACTGAGCACGCGCAGCTTCAGCGCAGCTGCGGCTGTGGCGGCGAAGGGGGCTGCGACAAGGGCTTCGCGCGGCGCCCGCCGGTGAGCTGGTACTCGATGCCGGCCTTGATGATCTGGCTCAAGCCCGGCGCGTGCTCGGAGAGCGCCAGCACCGCGCGGCGCGCGAGCTTGGGCACGCGGCGCTCGTCGGTGAAGAGGCTGACGATCGCGTTGGTGCCGGCCCAGATCGGCAGCGTGTGCACGCGGTGCGCGCGCTCGTAGGCGCGCAGCGGGGCCAGTGCGCCGATGTCGCCGCCGCGCCGGTGCACCGCGCCGAGTTCGCGCGCGAGCAGCTCGACGCCGTAGATGCCGAAGTTCCAGCCGTGCGCGGTGACCGGGTGCATGCCGACCGCGGCGTCGCCGATGAGCGCGAGGCGCGGCGCGGCGAAGCGCTGCGCGTAGACGCCGACGAGCGGGTAGTGGTGCCGCGGGCCGGCGGCCTGCATCGCGCCCAGGCGCCCTTCGGTCTGCGCCTGGATGCGTGCGGCGAACTCGTCGTCCGAGAGCGCCAGCCATTCGTCGGCACGGTTCGCGCTGACGGTGACGACCGCCGAGCAGATGCGGTCGTTGAGCGGCAGCATCGCCAGCGTGTTGCCGTAGCGGA
>JAIXKR010000037.1 GCA_026932235.1 Burkholderiales bacterium | reverse complement strand
TCATGTAGCCGAAGAGGATCGAGGTGCCGATGATCATCATCAGCATCACCGATTCCCGCAGCGAATCGCGCAGGATCGCCCACAGCGCGCTGGGCCTCCAGACGCGGTAGATCACGATGACCATCACGAGGCACAGCATCGCGCCGACCCCGGCCGCCTCCGAAGGTGTCGCGATGCCGCCGTAGAGCGCGTAGACGACGCCGGCGATGACCGCGATGAACGGCAGCAGCCGCGGCAGCAGCTCGAGGCGTTCGCGCCACGAATAGATGCGGCCGTGATCGACGAGCTTCGTCCCGCGCTTCCAGCTCAGGAAGATCGCCCAGGCCATGAAGAGCGCAACGAGCAGCAAGCCGGGCAGGATGCCGGCGACGAAGAGCCGCCCGATCGAGGTCTCGGACGCGATGCCGTAGAGGATCATCGTGATGCTGGGCGGGATCAGGATCCCGAGCGTGCCGCCGGCGGCGATGGCGCCGGTGGCGAGATCGGCGTCGTAGCCGCGCTTGCGCATCTCCGGGATGCCCATCTTGCCGATCGCCGCGCAGGTCGCGGGCGACGAGCCCGAGAGCGCCGAGAAGAGCGCGCAGGCACCCAGGTTGGAGACGACGAGCGAGCCGGGCACCTTGTGCAGCCAGCGCGAGAGCGCCTCGTAGAGGTCGCTGCCGGCGCGTGAGCCCGCCACCGCCGCGCCCATCACGATGAACATCGGCAGCGAGACGAGCGTGAAGTCGTTGAGGCCTCCGAAGATCGTCTCGGGGACGAAGTGCACGCTCTCCCAGCCGTCGAAGACGAACATGAAGACGAGCGAGACCGCGCCGAGCGCGAACGCGATCGGCATGCCCGTGACCAGCATCGCGGTCGTCACCGCGAAGATCAGGAGACCGATCGCCAGCGGACTCATCGCCCGACGCCTAGAGGCCCTCGTCGGGCCGCAGGTTGAAGGGCAGGGCGCGCCGCGTCAGCACGAGCACGAGCTCGCTCGCGGCCTGCAGGCACAGCAGCGCCAGGCCCACCGGCACCGAGAGATAGGGGATCCACAGCCGGGCGCGCCACAGCGACGCGGTCGTCTGATTGTTTACCCAGGTCTCGTACCACCAGGGCAGCGAGGCCCACAGGAAGAGCGCGCAGAAGGCGAGCAGCGCCAGGTAGCCGGCGATGAAGAGCCGGCGCCGGGCCTTGTGCGCGACCATCAGCGGCAGCACGTCGACCGCGACGTGCCCGCGCGTGAGCAGCACGTAGGGCGCGCCGAGGAAGGTCGCCGCGACGACGGCGAAGATCGAGAACTCGGTCTGCCAGATCGCCGACTGCCCGAGCACCGCACGCACGAAGACCATCTGGCAGATCACGCCGATCGAGACCACGAGCAGCACGACCGCGAAGATGCCCAAGGCGCGCGAGAGCGCGTTCACCGCACGCGCCCAGCCGGGCAAGGGCGGCGTGCCGTGCGCGCTCAGGTCCTCACTGGACACTCAGCGCCTTCTCGATCAGTTCCTTGCCGCCCGGCACCTTCTCGGCGAAGGCCTTGTACGAGCTGCGCTCGGCGACCGCGCGCCAGGCCTTGAACTGCGCCTCGTCGAGCTCGATCACCTGCTTGCCCGCCTTCTTGAAGGCCTCGTTCATCTTTTCGTCGAGCTTGGCCGACTCGGCAGCGAAGTAGGCCTCGGCCTTCTGCGAGGCGGCCGTCAACGCTGCCTTCTGCGCATCGTTGAGCTTGTCCCAGCTGCGCTGCGAGATCAGCACCGGTTCGTACATGAACCACAGCGCGTGGTCGCCGGGGGTGGTCACGCAGCCCAGCTGCTCGTAGAGACGGAACGAGACCATCGAGCCGGTGGAGGTGTCGGTGCCGCTGATCACGCCCTGTTGCAGCGCGTTGTAGACCTCGTTGGAGGCGATCGACACGATCGAGCCGCCGGCGCTGGCCCACATCTCGGCGAAGGTCGAGCCGGCCGAGCGGATCTTCATGCCCTTGACGTCCTCGGGCGCGCGGATGCACTTGTCCTTGGCGCCGAAGGCGCCGGCCAGCCAGGCGTCGGCGAGCACGCGCGCGCCGCCCTGCTCGATGATCTTGCGCATCTCGGCCATGAACGGCGACTTGTTCAGCCGCTGCGCGTGCGCGTGGTTCTTCACGAGACCGGGCATCAGCGTCGCGCCGAACTGCGGGTGAAAACCCGAGGCGTAGTCCAGCGGGAACGAGGACATGTCGATCTGCCCGGTCTGCATCGCCTTCCACTGCTCGGCCGCCTTGACGAGGCTCGCGCCGGGGTAGACCTTGATCTCGAGCCCGACCTTGGCCGCCGCGACCTCGCGCGCGATGATCTGCACCATCTCGTCGCGCACGTCGCCCTTGCCGCCGGGGAACTGGTGCGAGGCCTTGAGCGTGATGTCGGCCAGCGCCGGCAGCGCCGAAAGCCCCGCCAGAACCGCAATGATGCCGCGCGCGCGGCGCGCCCAGGGTGATCGTTCCTGCATGTCGTGTCTCCTCGTCTCGGGTTTCGAGCCGCCTGCGCGCGGCGCGGCAGCGCTGCCGACTCTAGAACAGGGTCGCCGGCGCGCGGCACCGTGTTTTCCTGCTGGTGCTCAGCCGCCGGGCTCCTCGTGCATCTTCTTGAAGTGGACGAGCCCGGGTGCCCACATGTGCTGCACCGGGTCGACGTCCACGTGCACGACGGCGCAGCGGCCGCTGGCCAGCGCGCGCTGCAGCGCGGCCTCCAGCTGCGTCGGGTCGGCGACGCGCTCGCCGTGCGCGCCCATGCTCTGGGCCAGCTTGTCGAAGGCGATCTCGCCGAGGTCGGCCTTGATCGTCTCCTCCGGTCCGAGCTGCTTGAAGAGCATGGTCTTGAAGGGCCGCAGCATGAACTGCTGGTTCATCTTCACCATGCCCCATTGCTTGTCGGCGAGGACGACGTAGACCACTTGCACGCCCAGGCGCACCGCGGTCTCGACCTCCTGCGGATGAAAGCCGAAGGCGCCGTCGCCGGTGATGCAAAGCACCGGCGTGCCGGGCCGCGCCACCGCGGCGCCGATGGCCTGCGACATGCCCGCGCCCAGCATGCCGAACTTGAAGGTCGAGACGATGCTGTTGGGCACGCGCGCGGGGTGGTGGAACATGGCCCAGATGGTGGCGTTGCCGCCGTCGGCCACCAGCACCGATTCCGGCGGGAAGACCTTGGCGCAGGCGCTGGCGATGTGCGCCGGGTGCATGGGCACGCGCATGTCGGCCAGCGCCTTGTCCCATTCGGCGCGGTCTTCGCGCAAGCTCTTGCCGTAGCCGGCCACGCGCGCCTGGCGCGGCGCCAGCGCCATCGCCTCGCGGCGCTGCTGCAAGGCCTCGGCCAGGCCTTCGAGGAAGCAGGCGGCGTCGGCCTGCACGGCCAGGTCCGCGGGCTTGTTCAGGCCCAGCGTGTCGGTGTCGATGTCGACCTGGATCGTCTTCTGCTGCCCCGGCTGGCGCCAGTACGGCGGCTTGCCCCACCAGTCCGTCTCGCCTACGCGCGAGCCGACGATGAGCACGACGTCGGCCTCGTTCCTCACGCGGTGGTTGAGCTTGACGTGCGGCATCGGGATCGCCAGCGCCGAGCTCTCGGGCAGCACGCCGCGCGCGGCCCAGCTGGTGGTTACCGGTGCGTGCAGCAGTTCGGCCACGCGCGCCAGCGCCTCGTAGGCGCGGGCGTGCACGACGCCGCTACCGGCGTGGATCATCGGTGCGGCGGCGCCGGCGAGCCAGTCCGCGGCCTGCGCCAGCTGCGCCGCGCTGGGCGGCAGCGGCTGCAGGCTGCGGTAGTGCGCGGGCGGCCAGATCGCGACCTCGGCCTTCACCTTGGCGTTCATGATCGTCTCGGGCACGTCCAGGTGCACCACGCCGGGGCGCCCGCTCCAGCTCTTGCGCAGCGCCTTGCGCATGAGCTCGGGCACGCGCTCGAAGGCCGAGACCGCGGCGCTCCACTTGGCGATGCGGCCGATGACGCCGCTCTGGTCGAAGCACTGGTAGCTGCCGCCACGGTCGGGGTACATGATGCCCGGGCGGCGCGCACTGGTGATGGCTAGCACGCGGTTGCCCTCGGCCTGCTCGACGACCAGCCCCGGCAGCAGATTGGCCACGCCGGGCCCGTTGCTGGCCATGCACACGCCCAGGCGTCCGCTCAGCCGCGCGTAGGTGCCGGCCATGTGCGCGGCACAGGTCTCGTGGCGCGGCGTCACGATCTCGATGCCCAGGCGATGCAGCGCCGAGTAGAAGCCGAAGTAGGTGCCGTCGATGATGCCGAACACCTTCTCGACACCCTCGGCCTGCAGCATGCGGGCGAGCACCTCGCCACCGGTGGTCTGCGCCATCGTCCTCGTCTCCTGTGTCGTTCGCCGCGGCCGTCGGGATGCGGCCGCTGCGGGCGATTGTGCGTGGCGTGCGTGGCACACTCCGCCGCTTTTGCCTTTCCCTGCTCGCTTCCCTTGGACAAGATCGTCAATCAGATCGCCGCGGAACTTAAGGTTCGCGCGGCGCAAGTGCAGGCCGCGGTGGACCTGCTCGACGCCGGCTCGACCGTGCCCTTCATCGCCCGCTACCGCAAGGAGGCCACCGAGGGCCTCGACGACACGCAGTTGCGCGAGCTCGAATCGCGGCTGGCCTACCTGCGCGAGCTGCAGGAGCGCCGCGCCACGGTGCTGAAGAGCATCGCCGAGCAGGGCAGGCTCACGACGGAGCTGCAGGCGGCGATCGAGGCCGTGCCGACCAAGCAGGAGCTCGAAGACCTCTACCTGCCCTACAAGCCCAGGCGTCGAACCAAGGGGATGATCGCGCGCGAGGCCGGCCTCGAGCCGCTGGCCGAGCGGCTCTTCGGCGATCCCACCCTCGACCCGCTGCAGCAGGCGCAGGCCTTCGTCGCCGAGTACCCGGGCGGCGCGAAGGCGCTCGCCGACGCCGGCTATGCCGATGCGCACGCGCTCCTGGACGGCGTGCGCGACCTGCTCGCAGAACGCTGGGCCGAGGATGCCGTGCTCGTCGGCAGCCTGCGCGAATGGCTGTGGGACGAAGGGCTGTTGCAGAGCCGGCTCGTCGAGGGCAAGGACGACAGGCATCCGGACGTGGCCAAGTTCCGCGACTACTTCGCCTACGAGGAGCCGATCCGAAAGGTGCCTTCGCACCGCGCGCTGGCGGTGCTGCGCGGGCGCGCGCAGGAGGTGCTGGACGCCAAGCTCGTTGCGCCCGAAGGCGTCGCCGCCAGTCCCGCGCCCGCCGGCGCGAAGCCGGTGCCGCTGGCCGAAGGGCGAATCGCAAGACACCTGGGGTGGTCGCCGCAGGACCGGCCCGGTGACGCGCTGATCCGCAAGACGGTCGCCTGGACCTGGAAGGTGAAGCTCGCGCTGAGCCTCGAGCGCGACCTCTTCGCGCGCCTGCGCGAGGGTGCCGAGGGCGTCGCCATCAAGGTCTTCGGCGACAACCTGCGCGACCTGCTTCTGGCCGCGCCGGCGGGCAAGCGCGTCGTGATGGGGCTGGATCCGGGCATCCGCACCGGTGTCAAGGTCGCGGTTGTCGATGACACGGGCAAGGTGATGGAGACGGCGACCGTCCACCCCTTCGAGCCGCGCCGGGACGTCGAAGGCAGCCTGCACGCCTTGACGCGCCTGGTTGCCGCGCACGGCGTGGACCTGATCGCGATCGGCAACGGCACCGCCAGCCGCGAGACCGACCGCCTCGCCGCCGACCTCATCCAGCGCGTGAAAAAGCTCGCGCCCGAGGCGCGCCTGGACAAGGTCGTGGTCAGCGAGGCCGGCGCCTCGGTCTACAGCGCGAGCGAGTACGCGAGCCGGGAACTGCCCGGACTCGACGTCAGCCTGCGCGGCGCGGTGAGCATCGCGCGGCGGCTGCAGGACCCGCTGGCCGAGCTGGTGAAGATCGATCCCAAGAGCATCGGCGTCGGCCAGTACCAGCACGACGTCAACCAGAGCCAGCTCGCGCGCACGCTGGATGCGGTCGTCGAGGACTGCGTCAACGGCGTCGGCGTCGACCTCAACACCGCCAGCGCGCCGCTGCTGGCGCGCGTCTCGGGACTGTCGGCGACCGTGGCCGCAGCCGTCGTGCGCTGGCGCGACGCGCACGGCGCCTTTCGCAACCGGCAGCAGCTCCTGCAGGTCAGTGGTCTCGGGCCGCGCAGCTTCGAGCAGGCCGCGGGCTTCCTGCGCATCCGCGACGGCGACGACCCGCTGGACCGAACCGGCGTGCACCCCGAAACCTACCCGCTGGTGCAGAAGCTCCTGGCGGCGACGCAGCGCCCGGTCGAGTCGCTGATGGGGAACACGCAACTGCTGCGCAGCCTGAAGCCCGAGTCCTTCGCGGACGAGCGCTTCGGCGCCGTCACCGTGAAGGACATCCTCGTCGAGCTCGAGAAGCCCGGGCGCGACCCGCGCCCCGATTTCGTCGTCGCGCGCTTCAACGAAGGCGTGGACGACATCGAGGACCTGCGGCCGGGCATGCTGCTGCAGGGCACGGTGAGCAACGTCGCGCAGTTCGGCGCCTTCGTCGACCTGGGCGTGCACCAGGACGGCCTCGTGCACGTGAGCCAGCTCGCGGACAAGTTCGTCGCCGACGCGCGCGAAGTCGTGAAGACGGGGCAGGTGGTGAAGGTGCGCGTGCTGGAAGTGGACCTGGCGCGCAAGCGCATCTCGTTGACGATGAGGCTGGACGCGCCGACGGGCGCGCACGGCCAGGGCGGCGGCGACAATCGTTTTCGCCCCGCGGCGCGCCACGAGCGCAGCGACAAGGGGCGCGCCGCTGCGTCATCGTCCGCACCCAGCGCCATGGCGCAGGCCTTCGCGCGCCTGCAGTCGGGCTCGTCCTCGGGCCGGCGCTGACCTACAATGGCGGCCTCCACGTTCCCCCGAACCTTGACAAGAGCAGGAAAGGCACGACGGGTTATGACACCGCGGACTACGACGCCCTTCTTCACCGAGGTCTGAACCCCGGCCGCGCCGTCACGTCCATCAATCCCGTCCCGGACCGAAGCGCGGCTCAACCCCGCGCTTCGCTGCTTTCTGGAGTTGCCCCTCATGTCCGTGAACATCACGCTGCCCGACGGCGCCGTCCGCGCCTTCGACCATCCCGTCACGGTGGCCGAGGTCGCTGCCGCGATCGGCCCCGGCCTGGCCAAGGTCGCGCTCGCCGGCAAGCTCGACGGCAAGCTCGTCGACACGAGCCACCGCATCGACGCCGACGCGAGGCTGGCCATCGTCACCGACAAGGACGCCGACGGCCTCGAGATCCTGCGCCACAGCACGGCGCACCTGCTGGCCTATGCGGTGAAGGAACTCTTCCCCGACGCGCAGGTGACGATCGGGCCGGTGATCGACAACGGCTTCTACTACGACTTCGCCTACAAGCGCCCGTTCACGCCCGAGGACCTGGCGGCGATCGAGCAGCGCATGGCGGAGCTTGCGAAGAAGGACGAGCCGGTCGTGCGCCGCGTGCTGCCGCGCGACGAGGCGGTGGCCCATTTCAAGGGCCTGGGCGAACACTACAAGGCCGAGATCATCGGCAGCATCCCCGCGGGCGAGGACGTGAGCCTGTACCGCGAGGGCGGCTTCGAGGATCTCTGCCGCGGCCCGCACGTTCCCAGCACGGGGCGCCTGAAGCACTTCAAGCTGATGAAGGTCGCGGGCGCCTACTGGCGCGGCGACCATCGCAACGAGCAGTTGCAGCGCATCTACGGCACGGCCTGGGCGACGAAGGACGAG
Source organism: Burkholderiales bacterium (assembly GCA_026932235.1). Classification (GTDB taxonomy): domain Bacteria; phylum Pseudomonadota; class Gammaproteobacteria; order Burkholderiales; family Burkholderiaceae_C; genus Rubrivivax. The sequence continues at coordinate 52,865 of JAIXKR010000037.1, read as the reverse complement.
CTGCAGAAGTACCTGACGATGCTGGAGGAGGCCGAGAAGCGCGACCACCGCAAGCTCGGCCGCGAACTCGACCTCTTCCACCTCGACGAGCACAGCCCCGGCACGGTGTTCTGGCACCCCAAGGGCTGGACGGTGTGGCAGGAGGTGGAGCAGTACATGCGCCGCGTCTACCGCGACAACGGCTACCTCGAGGTGAAGGGCCCGCAGATCCTCGACAGGACGCTGTGGGAGAAGACCGGCCACTGGCAGAAGTACCGCGAGAACATGTTCACGACGGAGTCGGAGAAGCGCGACTACGCGCTCAAGCCGATGAACTGCCCGGGCCACATCCTGATCTTCAAGCAGGGCATCAAGAGCTACCGCGACCTGCCCCTGCGCTACGGCGAGTTCGGGCAGTGCCACCGCAACGAGCCCACCGGCGGCCTGCACGGCATCATGCGCGTGCGCGGCTTCACGCAGGACGATGGCCATATCTTCTGCACCGAGGACCAGATCCTGGACGAATGCGTCGCCTACACCGCGCTGCTGCAGAAGGTGTACGCCGACTTCGGCTTCACCGACATCATCTACAAGATCGCGACGCGCCCCGAGGCGCGCATCGGCTCCGACGAGAGCTGGGACAAGGCCGAGGCCGCGCTGATGCAAAGCCTCGAGCGCGCCGGCTGCGCCTTCGAGATCTCGCCGGGGGAGGGCGCGTTCTACGGCCCGAAGATCGAGTACACGCTGAAGGACGCGATCGGCCGCGAGTGGCAGTGCGGCACGATCCAGGTCGACTTCAGCATGCCCGAGCGCCTGGGCGCCGAGTATGTGGCCGAGGATTCCAGCCGTCGCCACCCGGTGATGCTGCACCGCGCGATCGTCGGCAGCCTCGAGCGCTTCATCGGCATCCTGATCGAGCAGCACGCCGGCGCGATGCCGGTGTGGCTCGCGCCGGTGCAGGTGGTGGTGGCCTCGATCACCGACGCGCACGCGGACTACGCCCAGGACGTGGCGAAATCGCTGCAAAAACAAGGGCTTAGGGTTCAGCTTGATTTGCGCAACGAAAAAATCACCTATAAAATACGCGAGCATTCCTTGCAGAAGGTCCCGTTCATCCTCGTCGTCGGCGACAAGGAGAAGGCAAACGGGACCGTTGCCGTGCGCGCGCGCGGCAATCAGGATCTGGGGGTCATGGCGCTGGCCGGTCTTGCCGAGCGCGTCCTGGCCGACATCGCCCACAAGACCTGATCGCCGCGCTGCCGCCCTCGTTCGAACGAACGCGCCCCGCCTGCCTTCGGGGCGCACAAAGGAGTTGCCACTATCGCTACCTTCATGGACCGCCGCATTCCCAACGTGGAACGCAAGCACAAGCTCAACCGCGAGATCATGGCGCCGCAGGTGCGGCTGAACGGGGTCGAGAACGAGCCGTTGGGCATCGTGAGCGTGCAGGAGGCCTTGCGCATGGCGGGCGAACTGGACGTGGACCTGGTCGAGATCGCCGCCACCGCCGATCCCCCGGTGTGCCGGCTGATGGACTACGGCAAGTTCAAGTACCAGGAGCAGAAGCGGGCGGCGGAGGCCAAGGCCAAGCAGAAGGTCATCGAGGTCAAGGAGGTCAAGTTCCGCCCCGGCACCGACGAGGGCGACTACTCGATCAAGATGCGCAACCTGCGCCGCTTCATCGCCGAGGACGGCGACAAGGGCAAGGTGACGCTTCGTTTCCGCGGCCGGGAGATCACTCACCAGGACATCGGCATGCGGCTGCTCGAGCGCATCCGCGACGAACTCGCCGACGTCGCCGTGGTCGAGCACATGCCCAAGCTCGAGGGCCGGCAGATGATCATGGTGCTGGCGCCCCGCAAGAAGTAGGAAGCGCGGGCACCGAACGAGTATGGAGTCTCGCTGCCCCGGTCCGGTCACCGGGGTCGCGAAGAAGAAGCCGCTGCAGGCCGATCAAGCATCCCGACAAGCCCGGGATCGCCTGCAGGGGTCACTTAGAAGGAAGGAGCAGCAATGCCCAAGATGAAGACCAAGAGCGGAGCGAAGAAGCGCTTCCGCGTGCGTCCGGGTGGAACCGTCAAGCGCGGTCAGGCGTTCAAGCGCCACATCCTCACGAAGAAGAGCACGACGCGCAAGCGTCAGCTGCGCGGACCGGCCACGGTGCACGAGCGCGACGTGGGCCACATCGCCGCGATGATGCCCTTCGCGGGCCTCTGATCGTCTTCGCCACGCACAAGGAGAACCGACATGCCTCGCGTCAAACGTGGCGTCACCGCGCACGCCCGCCACAAGAAGATCCTGAAGCTCGCCAAGGGCTACCGCGGTCGCCGCAAGAACGTCTTCCGCGTCGCCAAGCAGGCGGTGATGAAGGCCGGCCAGTACGCCTACCGTGACCGCCGCACCCGCAAGCGCGTCTTCCGCCAGCTCTGGATCGCGCGCATCAACGCCGCCAGCCGGGAGCTCGGCGTCACCTACAGCAAGTTCATGGCCGGCCTGAAGAAGGCGCAGATCGACATCGACCGCAAGGTCCTTGCCGACCTGGCGGTCAACGACCCCGCTGCCTTCGGCAGCATCGTCGAGAAGGTGAAGGCCCAACTCGCGTGACCGCAGGGCAGGGCTTGGCCCCTGCCCACGTCCGCATCGCAAGGCCGTCACTGGTGGACGGCCTTTTTTCATTCCGGGCTTGCTCCCGGGCATTCCCCACCCAACGCGATGAACGATCCGGATCCACTGGAGCAACTGGCCAGCGCCGCGCAGGCCGAGTTCGACGCCTCGCCGACGCCGGCAGAACTCGAGAACGCCAAGGCACGCTTCCTCGGGAAGAACGGCCGCGTGACCGAGCTGCTGAAGGCGCTGGCGGCGCTCCCGGCCGAGCAGAAGAAGGCGCGAGGCGCGCGCATCAACGAGCTCAAGGCCCGAATCGAGGCCGCGCTGCAGGCGCGTCGCGAGCGCCTGGCCGAGGCCGAGCTGCAGGCGCAGTTGCAGGCCGAGGCGCTGGACGTGACGCTGCCCGGCCGCCGCCGCGGTAGCGGCGGCCTGCACCCGGTGAGCCGCACGATCGAGCGCATCGAGGCGATCTTCGCCTCGATGGGCTTCGACGTCGCCGACGGCCCCGAGATCGAGAACGACTGGATGAACTTCACCGCGCTCAACAGCCCGAAGAACCATCCGGCGCGCTCGATGCAGGACACCTTCTACGTCGACCTGAAGGACGCAGAGGGCACGTGGCTGAACCTGCGCACGCACACAAGCCCGATGCAGGTGCGCTACGCGATGGCGCACGCCGAGAAATACCGGGGCGTGGAGCCGATGCCCGAGATCCGCGTCATCGCGCCGGGCCGCACCTACCGCGTCGACAGCGACGCGACGCACTCGCCGATGTTCCACCAGTGCGAAGGCCTGTGGATCGGCGCCGACATCTCGTTCAAGGACCTGAAAGTCGTGTTCACCGACTTCGTTCGCCAGTTCTTCGAGACCGACGACTTCGACGTGCGTTTCAGGCCGAGCTTCTTCCCCTTCACCGAGCCTTCGGCCGAGATCGACATCGCGTTTCGCAGCGGCCCGTTGGCCGGTCGCTGGCTCGAGGTCGCCGGCTCCGGCCAGGTGCACCCGACCGTGGTGCGCAACTTCGGTCTCGATCCCGAGCGCCACATCGGCTTTGCCTTCGGCATGGGGCCGGATCGCCTGGCGATGCTGCGCTACGGCATCGACGACCTGCGCCTGATGTTCGACGGCGACCTGCGCTTCCTTGCGCAGTTCCGCTGATTCCGACCGATCGAGAGAACGTCCCATGCAATTCCCCGAGTCCTGGTTGCGCGAGTTCTGCAACCCTGCGCTCTCCACCCAGGCGCTGGCCGACCTGCTGACCATGTCCGGCATGGAGGTCGAGGAGCTGCGTCCGGTGGCGCCGCCCTTCACCGGCATCGTCGTGGCCGAGATCCTCAGCGCCGAGCCGCACCCGCAGGCCGACCGGCTGCGCGTGTGCGCGGTGGACGCCGGCACCGCCTCGCCCGACGGGCCGCTGCAAGTCGTCTGCGGCGCGCCCAACGCGCGCGCGGGCTTGCGCGTGCCGCTGGCCACCGTCGGCGCCGAGCTGCCGCCCGCGGCCGACGGCAAGCGGCCGAAGATCGGCGTCGGCAAGCTGCGCGGCGTCGAGAGCCGCGGCATGCTGTGCTCGGCGCGCGAGCTCGGCATCGCCGAGGACCACGGCGGGTTGCTCGAACTGGCGGCGGATGCGCCCATCGGCGCCGACCTGCGGCAATACCTGCAGCTCGACGACACGCTCTTCACGCTGAAGCTCACGCCCAACCTCGGCCACCTGTTGAGCGTCTTCGGCGTCGCGCGCGAAGTCGCTGCGCTCACCGGGGCACCCCTGCACCGGCCGGCGATCGCGGCCGTTCCCGCCGCGCATGCGCAGCGGCTGCCGGTGCAGGTACAGGCGCCCGACCTCTGCGGCCGCTTCTCGGGCCGTGTCGTGCGCGGTGTGGACACGCGGGCCAGGACCCCGCAGTGGATGGTCGATCGCCTGGCGCGCTGCGGGCAGCGCAGCGTCAGCGCGCTCGTCGACATCTCGAACTACGTCCTCTTCGAGTACGGGCGGCCGACGCACATCTTCGACCTCGACAAGATCCACGAAGGTCTGGTCGTGCGCTGGGGCCGCCCGGGCGAGACGCTCGAACTGCTCAACGGCAACACGATCGAGCTCGACGAGCAGGTCGGCGTCATCGCCGATGGCCGCGGCGTCGAATCCCTGGCCGGCATCATGGGCGGCGAGGCCACCGCCGTCTCCGACGAGACGCGCAACGTCTACGTCGAGGCCGCGTTCTGGTGGCCGGACGCGGTGGCCGGGCGCTCGCGGCGCTTCAACTTCACCACCGAAGCCGGGCACCGCTTCGAGCGCGGCGTCGACCCGGCGGGCACGGTCGAGCACATCGAGCGCGTGACCGCGCTCATCCTCGAGGTCTGCGGCGGCCAGGCCGGGCCGATCGACGATCAGGTGCTGGCCCTGCCCGCGGCGGAGCCGGTCGCGCTGCGCGTGGCGCGTGCCGCCAAGGTCATCGGCATGCCGGTGACGCAGGCGCAGTGCGCCGACGTCTTCCGGCGCCTCTCCCTGGCCTTCACCGAAGGTCAGGGCGTCCTGCACGTGACACCGCCCAGCTGGCGCTTCGACCTGAAGATCGAGGAGGACCTGATCGAGGAGGTCATCCGCGTCATCGGCTACGACAAGCTGCCGCTGACGCCGCCGCGCGCGCCGGTGCAGGCGCGCGTGCGCCCCGAGTCGCGCCGCAGCGCGCACGCCCTGCGCCGCGCGCTGGCGGCGCTGGACTACCAGGAAACGATCAACTTCAGCTTCGTCGAGGAACGCAGCGAGCGCGAGCTCGCGGGCAATGCCGACCCGATCCGCGTGCTCAACCCCATCGCCGCGCCGCTGGCGGTGATGCGCTCGGGCCTGGCCGGCAGCCTGATCCAAGTGCTGCGCCACAACCTCGCCCGCAGGGCCGCGCGCGTGCGCGTGTTCGAGATCGGCCGCGTCTTCCTGCGTGACGAGGGCGTCGCCGACAGCCTGCACACGGTGGCCGGCGTGCGCCAGCCGCTGCGCGTCGCGGCGCTGGCCTTCGGTCCGGTGGACGCGGCGCAATGGGGGCGGCGGGAGCGCGGCGTCGACTTCTTCGACGCCAAGGGCGACGTCGAGGCACTGCTGGCGCCGCGCCGGCCGCGCTTCGTCGCCGACGCGCATGCGGCCATGCACCCGGGCCGCTGCGCGCGTGTCGAACTCGAAGGCCGAGCCATCGGCCATGTCGGCGAGTTGCATCCGAGGTGGCGCCAGGCCTACGAACTACCGCAGGCGCCGGTGTTCTTCGAACTCGACCTCGACGCCGTCCTGGCCTTGCCGGTTCCGGTCTTCAGCGCGGTTTCGCGCCAGCAGGCCGTGCAAAGGGACCTGGCCCTCGTCGTGCCGGAGGGCGTGACGCACGATGAACTGATGGCCAGGCTTGCCGACGATGGCGAGGGGCTGGTGCGCGGCACCACGCTCTTCGACGTCTACAAGCCCGCCAAGCCGGTGCCGGGGCTGGGCGCCAACGAGCGCAGCCTCGCGGTGCGGCTGGAACTGCTGGATTTCGAGAACACGCTGACCGACGAACGCATCGACAATGCGGTCGCCGCTGCCGTGGCGCGCGTGCAGGCAGCCTTCGGCGCGCGCCTGCGAGGCTGAGACGACGAGAAAACAGAGCAAGAGGATCATCACCCATGGCCACCGAGGAGACTGCGGGCAGACCGGCGATCATCCTGCCGTCGCTCGAGACGCCGACACTCACCAAGGCGGAGCTCTCGGAACTGCTCTTCGACCGCCTGGGGCTCAACAAGCGTGAGTCCAAGGACATGGTCGAAGCCTTCTTCGAGATCATCCACCAGACGCTGGTCGAAGGCGACGACGTGAAGCTCTCCGGCTTCGGCAACTTCAACATCCGCCGCAAGGCGCCGCGCCCGGGGCGTAACCCGCGCACCGGCGAGTCGATCCCGATCAAGGCGCGCAAGGTCGTCACCTTCCACGCCAGTCACAAGCTGAAATCGATCGTGCAGGGCGACACGGTGTCCGAGGAGGACTTCGAGTAGAGTGTGAGTTCTCCAGCCGATCTTCTTGATTCCAATGGAGAAAACGCTCCCAGCCATTCCTGCCAAGCGCTACTTCACGATCGGCGAGGTCAGCGACCTGTGCGACGTCAAGCCCTACGTGCTGCGTTACTGGGAGCAGGAGTTCACGCAGCTGCGGCCGATGAAGCGGCGCGGCAACCGCCGCTATTACCAGCACCACGAGGTGCTGCTCGTGCGCCGCATCCGCGAACTGCTCTACGACCAGGGCTTCACGATCAGCGGCGCGCGCAATCGCCTCACCGACGGCGGCGCCGCTGCCGAACCCCTTCTGGCCGCCGCTGCGGCGCGCAAGCGCTCGGTCGCGGTCGCGTCGGTTGCGTTGCCCACCGGGGCCGTGGATGCCGACGACAGCGAGGGGACAGAAGACGTCGCATCGATGGATGCCGACCGCCTGCGCGGCGAGCTGCTGCTGATCCGGGAGCTGTTGTCGATCTGAAGACCGGCGGCACGAAGGACCGCGATCCCGAGGAGCCGGCCCCAACGCGCGATATACTGCGAGCTTCGTCGGGGTGTAGCGCAGCCTGGTAGCGCACTTGCATGGGGTGCAAGGGGTCGCGAGTTCGAATCCCGCCACCCCGACCAATGAAATCAGCGGGTTAGCTCTGTGATGGAGCTAACCCGTTCTTGCCTGCAGAGGCTCCAGCGGCAAACCGGGACGCAGACCGGCGACCGTGTGCTTGCGATGAACCCGCAGCGTCGGCGCGCGACGAAGCCGATCGCGCCAGGCCCGGCGAGCAGCAGGGCATAGGTCGACGCCCAAGCGCCGGGGAAGTCAGGCCGGGCGCTCCTTGCCCAGCGCCGCGGCTGCCGGCAGCGGGGCCGCCAGCAATGCGTCGATCTGCAGCACCCCTGCGCCGAAGGCCCCTGGCCGCTGATGCGGCATCGCCTTGGCGGTCGCGCGGGCAACCGCCTTGAAGGCCTCCACGCGCTGCCAGCCCTTGGGGTAGGCTGCGTCAAGGGCGTCGCGATGCCGGGCCAGCCAGAGCGCGGCGGCGCCGGTCGTGATGGCGGCGGCATACGAGGTGCCGTCGCCGTCCGGCGCGTAGCTCTGGCTGCCGTCGCGCCGCACCTCGGCACGGAAGATCGCGTCGGCCGGAGCCGCCCAGTCCACCGCCGACCCATGCGCGCTCGCGCCCCAGGGGATGTCGTCGACGGTGCTTCCGGCGGCGGCGATCGTGCGGCGGCCGTGGGCCGGCGAGACCACCGAGGCCAGCGGCTGCCCGGCGGCGCAGACCAGAATGACGCCCTTCTCGTAGGCCTCATCGATCGCTCGGTCGAGAACCGGGATCTGCCAGTGGGGGAGGAAACCCATGCTCAGGTTGATCACCCCCACGCCGGCTTCGTTCACCAGGTAACGAAGACCCTTGGCCAGCTCCGGCTGCGCATGCGCGATGAATACATCGTCCGCGATGCGAACCGGCACCAGCGGCACGCGCGGCGCGATGCCGTAGTAGGCGCCGCCGGTCGCCGTTGCATCATGGCCGCAGATCACGCTGGCGACCCGAGTGCCGTGGCCGTCGAAGCGAAAGACGTTGGCGTCGACGCCGTCGCCGGGCCCTGCCTGGCCCGAACCCATGCCGGGGTTGAAGAAGGTGCGACCGGCATCCACGTCGACCCAGGGCGAGCTCGGGAAGCCCAGCGCCGCGTGCGGCAGGTAGCCGGTATCGATCTGCCCGACCTTCACGCCCGTCCAGTCGATCTGCTCGGGCCCGCCCCAGCAACTCCAGGCCGCCTGTGCCTTGACCGCGGCGAGGTGCCAGTTGCGCAGCGACGCCGGCGGCGGCGCCCGCATCGGCATCGCGTCCGGATCGCGCTGCCACAGCAGGTCCAGCGCATCGGCATCGTCGATGGGGCGGTGTGCACGCACGCCGGCGCGCCGCAGCACCGCCTCGCTCCCGCGCTGCCCGTAGCTGATCTGCAGGGCGCGAAGCGTGGTGCCGGGAAGCAGTGCGCGGTCTTCCGACAAGGCCACCTGGCCCACGTCCAGGCCCGGCAGGTAGCGCGCCAACTCGTCTTGCGTGTGCTTCAGGCCGCGACCGTCGAGTTCGAGCAGATGCTGTGCCATGAATTCCTCCGTGGGTGTCGAAGCGCGCTCCCAGCATGCCAGCGCAGGCAGGCTCTTGCCACACCCCGGCACCCCGCAAGGTCGCACACCGAGGCCGTGATCGCCTGCCTGCAGGCGTGACCGAAGATTCGGGCGGTTGTGCAGGATGCCGCAGGCGGTGCCGAAAGGAATCGGGAAAGGGCCGTGTGAACCGCAAATCCCCGATACCGAAACCGCCACAGGGTTCGCAGCAGCTCCCCGACCTGCGCGAGCGCGGTTATCCTTTTCGCCGACCCACTGTCACGGAGATCTGATGAGACCATTGCTGATGGGCGCCGCCCTGGCCGCCGCTGCCGCCCTGACCCCGATCACCGCCGCCGCCCAGGGGCAGGTCAACGTGATCTGCTCGGCGCTGGCCGAGTGGTGCAACGGGTTCGCCACCGGCTTCACCAAGGCCACGGGCATCAAGGTCAACGTGGCGATGAAGGGCTCGGGCGAGGCGCTGGCCCAGCTGGTGGCCGAGAAGGCCAACCCCAAGACCGACATGTGGTTCGGCGGCACCGGCGACCCGCACCTGCAGGCCGCCGAGATGGGCCTGACGCTGGAGTACAAGTCGGCGCAGTTGCCCGGGCTGCGCGACTGGGCGCGCAAGCAGGCCGAGCAGTCCGGATACCGCACAGTGGGCATCTACCTCGGGCCGCTGGGCTTCGGCTACAACACGGAGCTGCTGAAGAAGAAGAACATGCCGGTGCCGCGGACCTGGGGCGACCTCCTGAACCCGGTCTACAAGGGCGAGATCCAGGTGGCCAACCCGGCCTCCAGCGGCACCGCGTACACGATGATCGCGACGCTGGTGCAGATCATGGGCGAGGAACCCGCCTTCGACTACCTGAAGAAGCTGCACGCCAACGTCGGCCAGTACACGCGCTCGGGCACGGCGCCCATCAAGGCCGCCGCCCGCGGCGAGACCGGGGTGTCCATCAGTTTCATACACGACGGCGCGGGTGAGCGGGCCCAGGGCTTCCCCATAGAGACCGTCACGCCAAGCGATGGCACCGGCGCCGAGATCGGCTCCATGAGCATCGTCAAGGGGGCGCGCAACGCAGCCGCCGCGAAGCGGCTGTACGACTGGGCGCTGACGCCCGACGCCCAGGTCATCGCTGCGCAGACCCGGTCCTTCCAGATCCCGTCCAACCCCAAGACGCCGCTGGACCCGAACATGCCCGACGTGGCGAAGATCAAGCTCATCGATTACGACTACGCCAAGTACGGCAGCAGCGACGAGCGCAAGCGCTTGATCTCGCGCTGGGAAAAGGAAGTCGGCAACCTGCCGCGCTGAGCGGCTGCGCCTGCTGCCGCACCGGTTCGCTTCGTGCGCGCTTCGAGTCGCCATCCGGATCGGCTGATCCGGATCTGGGTGGCACTGGGCCTGGCGGCCTTTGTGCTGTTGCCGTGGTACGCGCAGCAGTCCGACGACTGGTATGCCGTGCTTGGCGGACTGTTCAGCGCAGGCGATGCCGGTAGCGCGCTGGCGCAGGCGGCCACGGCCGGGCGCTGGTGGCTCGGGGGCGGTCTGGCGGCGGTGCTGGTCGCCGCTGTCGCGCTGGTCCGGCCGGCCGGAAGGCTGCAGGCACCATGGCTGCTGGTCGGCGGCGGTGGTGGCGTGCTGTGGCTGGTTGCCACCGGCTTCCTGGTCGGCGCGGGGGGCTGGGCCTTCCCGGCGCTGGAAGCCGCTTTCGGCGAACTGCAGGTCAACCAGTACGGCATCGGCATTGGCGGCTTCGTCGCGCTGGTGGCATTGCTGATGCTGTTGGCCAGCGGGATCGCCAGGCGCGGCTACTTCAAGGGTGACCTGTTCGTCGCGTCGGCCGTGGTGGGCTGCGCGATGCTGCTCCTGACCTTCATCGCGTTTCCGGTCGGCAAGTCCTTCGCGGGCGCGCTGCTCGATGGCGACGGCCTGTTCTCGGCGGCGGCGCTGTGGGAGCGCATAGGCAACGAACGCGTCTGGGGCCTGGCCTGCCTGACCGGCGGCGGCCGCTGCGGCGTGGCCTGGAACACGCTGTTCCTGGGACTGCTCACGGCCGCCGGCACCACCATCCTCGGCACCATGCTCGCGCTGCTGTCGGAGCGCGGCGCCAGCAAGCCCATGCGGGCCACGCTGTCGGGCCTGGCGCTGCTGCCCATCATCACGCCGCCTTTCGTCGTGGGCCTGGGGCTGATCCTGCTTTTCGGCCGAGCCGGACTGGTGAACCAGGGACTGGAGTGGGCCTTCGGCATAGAACCTTCGCGCTGGTTCTACGGCCTGGGCGGCATCTGGCTTGCGCAGATGTTCGCGTTCACGCCCATCGCCTACCTCATCATGCGCGGCGTGGTGCAGGCGGTGGCGCCGTCGCTGGAAGAGGCGGCGCAGATGCTGCGCGCCGGCCGGCGCAAGACCTTCTTCACCATCACGCTGCCGCTGCTCAAGCCGGGGCTGGCCAATGCCTTCCTGGTCGGTTTCATCGAGAGCATGGCCGACTTCGGCAATCCCATCGTCGTGGGCGGGCAGTATGCTGTGCTGTCCACCGAGATTTTCTTCGCCATCGTGGGCGCCCAGTTCGACCAGGGGCGCGCCGCTTCGCTGGCGATGGTGCTCACCGGCTTCGCGCTGGCGGTGTTCGCGATCCAGCGCTGGCTGCTCGCCGGCCAGAAGTTCACCACCGTCAGCGGCAAGGGCGACGCCGGTATCGCCATGGCCTTGCCCGACGGCGTGCGCCGCACCGTGCGCGCGGTGGCGCTGCCCTGGCTGGCCTTCACGGTGATCATCTACCTGTTTGCCTTTGCGGGCGGTTTCGTGCAGGTCTGGGGTCGAGACTACACGCTGACGCTGGACCACTTCCGCAAGGCCTTCGGCCTGGACTGGGGCGACCATGGCCTGGTGTGGTCCGGCACCGCGTGGGCCTCGCTGTTCACGACGGTGAAGCTGGCTGCGCTGGCCGCACCGATCACCGCGGCCGTGGGCCTGCTGATCGCCTGGCTGCTGGCCCGCAACGACTTCAAGGGGCAGGGCGCTTTCGAGTTCGCCGCGCTGCTGGCATTCGCGATTCCCGGTACCGTGCTGGGCGTGAGCTATGTGCTGGCCTTCAACGTGCCGCCGGTGGAACTGACCGGCACCGGCCTCATCATCATCCTGTGCTTCATGTTCCGCAACCTGCCGGTGGGTGTGCGTGCCGGCAAGGCCTCGTTCGAGCAGCTGGACCGCTCGCTGGACGAGGCCTCGGTGATGCTGGGCGCCTCCACGGCCCGCACGCTGCGCAGCGTGATCCTGCCGCTGCTCAAGCCGGCCATCGTCGCGGCGCTGGTCTACAGCTTCGTGCGCGCGATGACCACGGTGTCGGCCGTCATCTTCCTGGTCACCGCCGAGTACGACCTGGCCACCACCTACATCATCGGCCGCGTGGGCAATGGCGACTACGGCCTCGCGCTGGCCTATTGCACGGTGCTGATCCTGATCCTGTCCGCGGCGACCGCGCTCATCCAGTGGCTGGTCGGCGAGCGCCGCCTGGGCCGGCGGCCGGCACGAGGCGGTCGCCCGCAAGGGACGACCGGCGCCGTGGCGCCGGCGCGATGACCTCGGTCCCAGGGACGGCGGCAAATGAGGGAACCCCAGAGATGACAGACCCGCATGCCCCGGGCATCGAGTTCCGCAACGTGCACAAGCGCTACGGCAGCAGTCCGGACGCGCCGCTGGTCGTCAAGGGCATCAGCTTCGAGGTGCCCAAGGGCACGCTGACCACCATCCTGGGCCCTTCGGGCTGCGGCAAGACGACCACGCTGCGCATGATCGCCGGGCTGGAGGGCCCTTCGTCCGGGCAGATCCTGATCGACGGGCGCGACGTGACCACGCTGGGGCCTTCGGACCGCAACGTCAGCCTGGTATTCCAGAGCTACGCACTGTTCCCGCACATGACCGTGCTGGGCAACGTCGGTTACGGCCTGTCGGTCGCCGGCATGGGACGCCGGCAGGCCGACGACAAGGCGCGCGAGGCCTTGCGCGGCGTGGGTCTGGTCGGCTTCGACGAGCGCCTGCCGGCCGAGCTCTCCGGAGGCCAGCAGCAACGCGTGGCGCTGGCGCGTGCGCTGGTGCTGGAGCCGGCGGTGCTGTTGTTCGACGAGCCCTTGTCCAATCTGGACGCGCGGCTGCGCCGCGAGATGCGCGAGGAGATTCGCGCGCTGCAGCAGCGCCTGCGGCTGACCGTGGCCTACGTCACCCACGACCAGAGCGAGGCCCTGGCCGTGAGCGACCAGATCATCGTGATGGACCAGGGCGTGATCGCCCAGGCAGGCACGCCGCAGGCGCTGTACGAGCAACCCGGCAGCGAGTTCGTCGCCGGCTTCATGGGCGAGGCCAGCCTGTTCCCGGCCACCGCCGACGCCGCAGGCCTGGTGCGGCTGGGGCCGCTGGCGATACGGCCGCGGCGGCCGGTGCCGCCCGGCGCGGTGAAGGTCGCGATCCGGCCCGAGGCCTGGCGTCTGGAGCCCTCGGGCGGCATGCCGGCGCGGCTGCTGAAGCGCTCCTACCTGGGCAGCGCGCTGGAGTACACCTTCGACACCGAGCTGGGTCCGCTGTTCGTGGTGTCGCCCGATCTCGAACACCCGGTCGAGATAGGCGACACCGTGGGACTGGGGCTGGCGGGGCGGGGCGTCTCGGTGGTGGCGGGCTGAGCGCGGCAGCGCATGTCGGGCCCTCCCACCCGCCCGCAGGCGCTCAGCGGAAGGTGACCGTCACCGGTTGCAGGCCCGGCACGCCGTCGTAGTGCAGCGTCGCCTTCAGGCCCGGCTTGGGCGGCAGCAGCGCAGAGAAGGAACCCAGGCTGACGAGCTGCCCCGGCTGCAATGCCAGGCCTTGCGCCTTCAGCGCGCCGGCCAGCCAGACCACGGCGTTCAGCGGGTGGCCCAGCACGTCGCTGCCCTTGCCGCCGCCAAGCCTGTCGCCCTGCGCATCGACCAGGCGCACGTCCATGTCGCGCAGCTGGTCCAGCAGGCGCGCCTGCCCGGCCGGGTCGGCCGGCACGGCCAGCGGTGCACCGCGCACGCCCAGGCGCGCGCCCACGTTGATGGCGCTCACGCCCACCCCGTTGAGCTGGGGCGGCGCCTGCACCACCAGGTCGGGCAGCTCGATGAACGGCACGATCTGGTCCACGTGTTGCAGCACCTCGGCGGGCGTGGTGGCGGCGTTGATGCCTGCGTCCTTCACGCGCACCAGCAGGTCGGCCTCGTACAGCGGGCGGGCGCCGAAGGTGGCGGCCACGGTGGCACCGTTGTCCAGCAGCATGCGCTCGTACAGCGCGCCCCACACCGGTTGGTCGGTGTTGAAGCGCTTCTGCACCGCGGGGTTGGTGAGGCCCGCCTTGTAGCCTGCGAGCGGCCCGGACTGCGCGGCCAGGCGCTGCTGCAGCTTGGCGCGTGTGCAGGCGGCGTCGGCCATGGTCATGGTGGCGGGCGGGTTGACCGTGGGGCGACGGGCTGCCTGGTCGGCCATCCAGACATCCATCTGCGCGTCGCTCAGGCATCCGGGCGTCTGCACGATGGGTGCCGGCGTGGTGCCGGCGCAGGCGGCCAGCAAGGCGGCCAGTGCAGCAGCGGACAGGCTGCGTGCCAGGGTGGAGGTGGGTGCGCTCATTGCGGGTCCTCGGTGGGCTGTGGTGGGCGGGGCCGTGGATCGTAGAACAACGCTGCGGCGATTCAACCGCCGTGGGACGTTGTTGCAAAGGAACCCGTCCGGCGTTCTTGTGTGCGAGGTATGGCACGAGTTTCGCCAGGGCTCGGCGGGAGGCTCCACCAGCACCACCGCCTGCGGCTCCCAGTCGGCGGGAAGATCGAGCGCCGTGCGCGCCGATACGCGCCCGGGGCGGAAGCGCCGGATCGTCTGCCTCGTGGCGAGCGTCTCGAGCGCTTGCACGGCCATCGGCGAGGAATCCTCGCCTTCGCTCGGCGCCATCGCTGTGCACGCGCTCAAGGCGAAGCGGGCATCAGATACTTCCATGGGGAGACCTCGGCCGTGCGGTCGACCGGCACGTGGATCAGCACCGGCCGGTCGAGGTCGATCGCCTTCTTCGCCAGCGTGCCGAGTTCGGCGGGCGAGCGCGCGCGCCAGCCGGTGACGCCGAAGCTCTCGGCCAGCTTGACGAAATCGGGGTTGCGAAGGTTCGAGCCGATGAGGCGGCCGTCGAAGCGCTGCTCCTGGTCGCGCAACACGTTGCCGAAGGCGCCGTTGTCGAATACCACCGAGACGACGTTGATGCCGTACTGCACGGCTGTGGCGAGCTCCTGCACGCCGAACATGAAGCCGCCGTCGCCGGCGATCGCCAGCACCGCCTTGTCCGGCTGCGCCACCTTCACGCCCAGCGCCGTCGGGTAGCCGAAACCCAGCGTTCCCTGGTAGCCGCAGGTCACGAAGCGGCGCGGCTCGTAGACCGGGAAGCCGAAGTAGGCGCTGAAGCCGGCCTGGCAGATCTCCTCGACGAAGAAGCCGTCGCGCGGCAGCGCGTCGCGCAGCGCCTGCAGGTAGGACAGCTGCGGCTGCACCTCCTGCACCGCGGCGGCGACGCTGCGCTTGAGGGCGTCGAACTCGGCGTGGCGCGACGCGGCGCGGTGGCCGCGTCGCTCGAGCTCGGCGACCAGGGCGGCGGTGGCGTCGCGCGCGTCGGCGACGATGCCCACGCTCGGCCTGATGCGCGGCAACTGTGCCGGATCGATGTCGATCAGCACGATCTCGGGCCGGCGCACGGGCGCCGGCCAGCGGAACCACTGCAGCTCCATGCGCGAGCCGATGCCGATCACGACGTCGGTGTCGGCCCAACGCGCGTGGCCCGACGCGCAGGTGAAGCCCAGCGGCGTGTCCTCGGCGACGACGCCGCGCCCGCCGCGCCACGGCACGGCCGGCGCCTGCAGCAGCTCGGCCAGCGCGCGCACCTCGGCGGCGGCGTGCTGCGCGCCGCTGCCCGTCATGATCATGGGATGGCGTGCGCCGGCGAGCAGGTCGGCGGCGCGCGCAAGCGCCTCCGGATCGACCGCCGCGCGCGGGTACGCTGCGGGCGGGTCGATCGGCTGCACCGGTGCGCGCTGCGTGAAGACCTCCCACGGCATCTCGAGCGCGACCGGCTGCGGCCGGCCCACGCGCATCTGCGCGAACGCATCGGCGACCAGGCGCGGCGCGTCGGCGGGGTGCGCCACGCGCGCAGCCCACTTCAGGATCGAGCGCAGCGTGCCGAGCTGGTCGGGCAGTTCGTGCAGATGGCCCAGGCCGCGGCCGATGTACTCGGAGGGCACCTGGCCGGTGAGGCACAGCACCGGTGCGCTCGCGCCGTAGGCCGAGCACAGCGCGGCGCCCGTGTTCAGCACGCCCGGGCCGGGCACCACGCTGTAGACGCCTTCGCGTCCCGTGGCCTTGGCATAGCCGAAGGCCATGTAGGCGGCGGTCTGCTCGTGGCGTGCGCCGATCGTGCGGATGCGCTCGCCCGCGCGCTGCAGCGCGTCGAACAGGCCGTAGGTCTGCACGCCGGGGATGCCGAAGACGTGGCTCACGCCGTGGCGCAGCAGCGCGTCGACGAGGGCCTCGCCGCCGGTCATGGTTTGCATCGAAGTCATCGCGTCGAAACCCTTGAATGAACCGGGCGTATTCTGGCCGGACGGGCCGTCGTGGCCTGCGCGCGCGCAGGCTCCGCGGCGGCGCCGCGCTCGAGGGCGTCGATGCGCATCAGCTCTTCGTCGCCAGGATCGCGGAGCATGCTGCTCGGACGGTGGCGTTCGTGATCGAGCGGACTGACGATGCAACGGCGGCGATGCGTTCGTCGGTGAGGTGGGGGCCGATCTCGCGGGAGTCTCGCACCGTCAAGTCGCGGACTCCCTCCTCGTCGTCGCAGCAGTCGCCTCTGCGCCAGCGCGGAGGCTTGACCTTGTTGCGCGCGAACGGGATGCTGTCGAAGCCGCAGCAGCCCGCCGGCACGCGGGTCCGTGCGGCGGCCACTTCCGCCGACCGGGCTGCGACACTTCGGCGGCGGTGTGGATGATGCGCGGCACGAGCAGCGATGAGCACCGCGTGCATCTCAGCCTGTCCGGGCTGTGGAGCCGTGGCCAGATGGCCGCCAGCAACGATCCGTAGGTGCAGAAGGCCCTTCGCATCCTCGAAGAACTCGGCTTCGCTGCGGCCCTGCTGCAGCACTGCTACAACAAGTTCACGTTCCTCTGGCGTTTTCTGCCATCCCTCTACATCGCCGATAACCGTGCCACTCATCGCGCCCATTCATTCGCCGCGCAGCAGCGCCAGCATGATCTGACGGTGAATCCGGCGATGCCGGGCCAGTGCGCCGTCGGTCACGGGCTTGGTCCGAAGCCGTGGATCGCTGGCCAGCACCCAGTGGACTACCGGGGTGTAGGCCAGCGCGAATTCTTCCAGGGTCGGTGCGTGCGCCAGCTGGCCGCGCCGGATCGCCGCGTTCAGCACTTCGACCTGCGCCTGCAGCACCGGCTGGCCGACCTCGGCTCGCCAGCGGCCGACGAGGTCGGGGATGCGCAGGGCTTCGGTGAACAGCAGGCGCAGCACGGCCCGGTAGTGCGGCTGCTCGACGTAGGCGTAGCAGAAGTCGAGAAAGCGATCGACGAAGTCGGCCACGCTGTCGGTGGCCTCGAAGGGCACCACATTGCCGCGAACCAGGAAGCGTGTGAGCAGCGCTTCGAACACATCCTCCTTGCTCTCGAAGTGAGCGTAGAAGCCGCTCTTGGACAGGCCCGCGCCGCGCGCGATGTCCACGATGCGCGTGGCTGCGAAGCCGTGCCGCGCGAACTCGGCCAGTGCCGATTCGAGGATTCTCTCGATGCGCAGATCGGGTGCCAACCGGATGCGTCTGGAGTCTGTGCGGGCGGGCTCGGGCAGCGGCATGACAAGAGCAGGAAGTGAAACAACATCCAACGGAATCAAGAAGTTGGATCGAGCGCCTCTAACGACCTTGGGTCGTTAGCACGTATCATAGAGGCAGCTCGACGGTCGCTCGCGGTGGTCGATGGTCGCCCCCCGTTTCCGCCGAGCAGGACCTGGTGCGGCGCCGCTGCTGTCGGCGCCATCCGTTTCCTCTGCTTCCGGCAACCCGTGATCCCTATGGCCATCCCTGTGAAGATGAAGAAGACGCTGATCCCCGCCCTCGTCGTTGCCGCGCTGGTGCTGGGGGCCTGGTATGCATGGCAGCGGGTCAGCGCCGGCACCGACGACGACGCCGTCATCGGCAGCAATGGCCGTATCGAAGCCACCGATGTGAACGTCGCCACCAAGACGGCCGGTCGGGTGAGCAGGATCCTGGTCGAGGAAGGCGCCTTCGTGAAGGCCGATCAGGTGCTGGCCACGATGCAGGTGCTGACGCTGGAGGCGCAGGCGCGCGAGGCGCAGGCGCAGCATCAGGAGAAGATCAATTCGGTGGCGAGCGCCCAGGCCGAGGTGGCGATGCGCCAGAGCGACAGGGCAGCGCAAGTGGCCCAGGTGCGCAAGGCCGAAGCCGAGGTCAACGCGGCCCGACGCCGGCTGGCACGCTCCGAAACCCTCGCCAAGGAGGGTGCGATTTCGGGCCAGACCCTGGACGACGACCGCGCCGCCCTGGAAAGCACCGAGGCGGCGGTCGCCGCGGCCAAGGCACAGGTGGCGTCCGCCGAGGCGGCCATCGCGGCCGCGCAAGCCCGGGTGGTCAGCGCCCGATCGCAGGTCGAGGCGGCCAGGGCCACGATCGAGCGCATCCAGTCCGACATCGACGACAGCCAGTTGAAGGCACCGCGCGATGGCCGGGTCCAGTTCCTGCTGGCGCAGCCCGGCGAGGTGCTGAGCGCGGGCGGGCAGGTGCTGAACCTGATCGACCTGTCGGACGTCTACATGACCTTCTACCTGCCCACCCGGACCGCGGGGCGACTGGCCCTGGGCTCGGAGGTGCGCATCGTCCTGGACGCGGCGCCGCACTTCGTGATCCCGGCCAGGATTTCCTACGTCGCCAGCGCGGCGCAGTTCACCCCCAAGACGGTGGAGACCGCGAGCGAGCGCGAGAAGCTGATGTTCCGCGTGCGCGCGCGCATCGATCCCGAACTGCTGCGCGCGCACCTGGAGCATGTGAAGACCGGCTTGCCGGGAAAGGCCTGGGTGCGGCCTGATCCGACCCAACCCTGGCCAGCCTGGCTGGCGCTGAGAACCGGGTCATGACGATACCCGCTGCCACTTCGACGCCGGTGGTTCGCCTCGGGCAAGTGGGCCTGCGCTACCGCAGGACGCGCGCGCTGGCCGGCATCACGCTGGACGTTCCCCCCGGCCGCATGGTCGGGCTGATCGGCCCCGACGGCGTGGGCAAGTCCAGCCTGCTATCGCTGGTGGCGGGCGCGCGTGCGGTGCAGGAGGGCAGCATCGAGGTCCTCGGCGGCGACATGGCGAGCAAGCGCCACCGCGACGAGGTCTGCCCGCGCATCGCCTACATGCCGCAGGGCCTGGGCAAGAACCTCTACCCCACGCTGTCGGTGGAGGAGAACCTGCAGTTCTTCGCGCGCCTGTTCGGCCACGGCATGGCGGAGCGGCGTCGGCGCATCGACGCGCTGACAAAGGCCACCGGCCTGCACCCCTTTCTCGATCGTCCGGCGGGCAAGCTCTCGGGCGGCATGAAGCAGAAGCTCGGCCTGTGTTGCGCGCTCATCCACGACCCCGACCTGCTGATCCTGGACGAACCCACGACCGGGGTCGATCCGCTGGCGCGCGCGCAGTTCTGGGCGCTGATCGCACGCATCCGCGGCGAGCGGCCAGGCATGAGCGTGATCGTCGCCACCGCCTACATGGACGAGGCGCAGGGCTTCGACTGGCTGGTGGCGATGGATGCGGGTCGGGTGCTGGCCACCGGCACGCCGGCCGAACTGCTCGCGCGCACCGGCTGCCGCACGCTGGAGGAAGCATTCATCGCCTTGCTGCCCGAGGAGAAGAAGGGCGGCCACGCGCCCTTGGTCATTCCGCCGCTGGAGGCGAGCGCGGAGGACATCGCCATCGAGGCGCGCGACCTGACCATGCGTTTCGGCGACTTCGTGGCGGTCGATCACGTGTCCTTTCGCATCCGGCGCGGCGAGATCTTCGGATTCCTCGGCTCCAACGGATGCGGCAAGACGACGACGATGAAGATGCTCACCGGCCTGCTGCCGGCCAGCGAGGGGCAGGCCTGGTTGTTCGGCCAGGAGGTCGACCCGCGCGACATCGAGACGCGCAAGCGCGTCGGCTACATGTCTCAGGCGTTTTCCCTCTACGGCGAGCTCACGGTGAAGCAGAACCTGGTGCTTCACGCACGCCTGTTCCACGTGCCCGAGGCCGACATCCCGGCACGGTCGGACGAGATGGTCGAGCGTTTCGGGCTGGGCGCCGCGCTGCACGAGCTGCCCGCCGCGCTGCCGCTGGGCGTGCGCCAGCGCCTGTCGCTGGCCGTCGCCATGGTGCACAAGCCCGAGCTGCTGATCCTGGACGAGCCGACCTCGGGCGTGGACCCGGTGGCGCGTGACGCCTTCTGGCGCCTGCTGGTCGAGCTGTCGCGGCGCGACCGCGTGACGATCTTCATCTCGACCCACTTCATGAACGAGGCCGCGCGCTGCGACCGCATGTCGATGATGCACGCAGGCCGCGTGCTCGACAGCGACGCGCCGGGAGCGCTGGTGCAGAGGCGCGGTGCCAGGACACTGGAGGAGGCCTTCATCGGCTACCTGCTGGAAGCCGGCGGTGAATCCGAACCCGTCGCCGCCGGCGCTGGCCCGGCGCCGGTTTCCGATGCAAACCCATCCCAAACGCAGGCAGGAGCAGCGCTGACGGCTCCGGACGCGAAGGCGCCGCTTCGCCGCGCCTTCAGCCCGCAGCGCCTGCTGAGCTACCTGTGGCGCGAGGCCCTGGAACTGCAGCGTGACCCGGTGCGCGCCACGCTGGCGCTGGCGGGCTCGTTCATCCTGATGGTGGTCATGGGTGTCGGCATCGGCACCGACGTGAACGGCATCCGCTACGCCGTGCTCGACCGCGACCGCAGCACGGTAAGCACGAGCTACCTGCTCGACGTCGCCGGTTCACGCTACTTCGAGGAGCAGGCGCCGATCACCGACTACGACGACCTCGACCGGCGCCTGCGCAGCGGCAAGCTCACGCTGGCGCTCGAGATCCCCCCCGGCTTCGGGCGCGACCTTCTGCGCGGGCGTCCGGCGGCCGTCGGCGCCTGGTTCGACGGCTCGATGCCGCAACTGGCGGAAACCGTCCAGGGCTACATCCAGGGCATGCACCAGCACTGGCTGGCCGAGCAGGGCAGCCGGCAGGGCAGCGGCGGCAGCAGCTCCAGCACGGTCTCGGTGGAAAACCGCTTTCGCTACAACCCCGACGTCAAGAGCCTGCCGGCCATGGTGCCGGCCGTGATCCCGCTGCTGCTGATGATGCTGCCGTCCATGCTCACCGCGCTGGCGGTCGTGCGCGAGAAGGAGATGGGCTCGATCATCAACCTCTACGTCACCCCGGTCACGCGGACCGAGTTCCTGCTCGGCAAGCAACTGCCCTACGTGGGCCTGGCGATGGTCAACTTCCTGATGATGGCGCTGCTGGCCGTCACCGTGTTCGAGGTGCCGATCAAGGGCAGCCTTGCAGCGCTGGCACTGGCGTCCCTGCTGTTCTGTCTGATCTCCACCGGCATGGGCCTGCTGGCTTCGGCAGTGACCAGGAGCCAGATCGCGGCCATGTTCTTCGCCATGGTCGGTACGCTGCTGCCCACCATGCAGTTCGGCGGCATGATCGACCCGGTGTCGTCGCTGCAGGGTGGCGGCCGGGTGATCGGCGAGATCTATCCGGCCAGCCACATGTTCACCATCAGCCGCGGCGTGTTCAACAAGGCGCTGGGCTTCGGCGACCTGGGGGCCAGCTTCTGGCCGCTGCTGCTGGCGATACCGGTCATCCTGGGCACGGCCATCGTGCTGCTGAAGAAGCAGGAGCAGTGACGATGCGGCGCAGCCTCGCCAACATCTACCGCCTGGGCGTCAAGGAGCTGTGGAGCCTTTGGCGCGACCCGGTCATGCTGGTGCTGATCGTGTTCTCGTTCACCGTCTCGGTGTACACCGCGGCCACGTCGGTGCCCGAGACCCTGAACAATGCGCCGATCGCCATCGTCGATGAAGACCAGTCGCCGCTGTCGCAGCGCATCGTCGCGGCCTTCTACCCGCCGATGTTCAGCACGCCCGCCCTGATCGACCTGGCCAGCGTCGACCCCGGAATGGACGCCGGCATCTACACCTTTGCCCTGGTCATCCCGCCCAACTTCCAGCGCGACGTCCTGGCCGGGCGCGCGCCGCAGATCCAGCTCAACACCGACGCCACCCGCATGACGCAGGCCTTCAGCGGCAGCGGCTACATCCAGCAGCTCGTGCTGGCCGAGGTGCAGGAGTTCGTGCAAAGGCATCGCGGTGCCGGCGGCTCGACGGTCGATCTGGCGCTGCGCGCGCGCTTCAACCCGACGCTGGACAAGACCTGGTTCGGCGGCCTGTCGCAGATCATCAACCAGATCACCATGCTGTCGATCGTCCTCAGCGGCGCGGCGCTGATCCGCGAGCGCGAGCACGGCACCGTCGAGCATCTGCTGGTGATGCCCGTGACCCCGGCCGAGATCATGCTGGCCAAGGTCTGGGCCATGAGCCTGGTGGTGCTGCTGGCATCGACGCTGTCGCTCAACGTCGTGGTGCGCTGGGCCCTGGGCGTGCCGGTGGCGGGCTCGCTGCCGCTGTTCTTCCTGGGTACGGCGCTGCTGCTGTTCGCCACGACCTCGCTTGGCGTCTTCATGGCCACCGTGGCGCGCAACATGCCGCAGTTCGGCATGCTGATGGTGCTGGTGCTGCTGCCGCTGCAGATGCTCTCGGGCGGCCAGACCCCGCGCGAGAGCATGCCCGACTGGCTGCAGGACGTGATGCTCGTCGCGCCCACGACGCAGTTCGTCCAGTTCGGCCGGGCCATCCTGTTTCGCGGCGCCGGCCTCGACGTGGTGTGGGTTCAGCTGCTGGCGATGGCGCTGATCGGCGCGGCGCTGTTCGCGCTGTCGCTGGCACGCTTTCGCAAGACCATCAGCCAGATGGCCTGAGCGTCTGCGCCATGCCTGCGTGCCGTCCCCACCCGATCGCACGAGGTGAGTCCGGCGATTCCAGGCTCAGCGAAATGAAGGAAGACCCCATGACGACTCCCGAACCAGCACCCGATTCCCGCCAGATCGGCTTCGGGACCACGGGTGCTCCGACTCCCGCCACGGCCGACGATGACATCGACAGGGTCGGCCCGCTGCGCCTGCCCTACGAGCTGGTCGACACCCTCGCCTGGGCGCGCCGCGCCGGCATGACCGGGGGCATGGCGCCGACGGCGGCCGCGCTGGCCTGGTTCGACTGGGCGCTGCACCTGAGCTTCTCTCCGGGCAAGCAGCGCAGTCTGTGGGAGCAGGCGATCGGCGCGCAGCTGCGCTTTTCCCGCTATGCGACCGAGGCCGCCATGCATCCGGGTTGCCCCGACTGCGTGACGCCACCGGAACAGGACGGACGCTTTGCCGACCCCGCCTGGCGGCGCTGGCCGTTCAACGTCCTGCAGCAGGGCTTTCTGCTGCAGCAGCAGTGGTGGCAGAGCGCCACCACCGGCGTGCGTGGGCTGTCGCCGCATCACGCCGACATGGTCTCGTTCGCCGCGCGCCAGTGGCTGGACATGGTCTCCCCCTCGAACAGCCCCTGGATCAATCCCGAAGTGCTCCAGGCCACGGCCGAAAGCGGCGGCATGAACCTGTGGCGCGGCGCCATGAACTTCCTCGACGATGCGCGGCGCCTGCTCACGGGTGAAGCGCCCGCCGGCACCGAGGACTTCGAGGTCGGCAAGGACGTGGCGCTGACCCCGGGCAAGGTGGTGTTGCGGAACCGCCTGATCGAACTCATCCAGTACGCGCCCACCACCGACAAGGTGCACGCCGAACCGGTGCTGATCGTGCCCTCGTGGGTCATGAAGTACTACATCCTCGACCTCTCGCCAGGGAACTCGCTGGTGCGCTGGCTGGTCGCGCAGGGCCACACCGTGTTCATCATTTCCTGGAAGAACCCGGACGCCTACGACCGCGACCTGGGGCTGGACGACTACCGCCAGCTCGGCGTCATGGCGGCACTGGACGCGGTGACCCGCATCGTGCCGGGGCGCAAGGTGCAGGCCGCCGGCTATTGCATGGGCGGCACCCTGCTCGCCATCGCCGCCGCTGCCATGGCGCGCGACGACGATCGGCGCCTGCGCAGCCTGACGCTGCTGGCCACCGAGGTCGACTACCGGGAAACGGGCGAGATCAAGGTGTTCGTCGACGACAGCCAGCTCGCCTGGCTGGAGGCCGGCATGTGGCGCCAAGGCTACCTGACCGGCGGCCAGATGGGCGGCTCCTTCCAGCTGCTCAACTCGCGCGACCTCATCTGGTCGCGCCAGGTGCGCGAATACCTGCTGGGCGAGCGCGAGGGCCTGCGCGACCTCATGGCCTGGAACGCCGACACCACGCGCATGCCGTACCGCATGCACAGCGAGTACCTGCGCCGCCTGTTCATGAACAACGACCTCGCCGAGGGCCGCTGGCAGGTCGGCGGCCGCCCGGTTGCGCTGGCCGACATCCGCGTTCCCATGTTCGTGGTGGGAACCGTGCGCGACCACGTGGCGCCGTGGCGCTCGGTCTACAAGATCCACCTGCTGAACGACGCGCCCATCACCTTCGTTCTCACCAGCGGCGGGCACAACGCCGGCATCGTCAGCGAGCCCGGCCACCCGCGGCGCAGCTACCAGATCGCCACCCGCGCGGCCGGCGGCCGCTACGTCGCGCCCGAGCAGTGGCAGGAGGAGACGCCACGGCACGAAGGGTCGTGGTGGCCGGCGTGGCACGATTGGCTGGCGCCGCAAGCCGGCCCGCGCGTGGCACCGCCGGCCATGGGCGGCGCCGGAAACGGTGCAGGAGCGGGCAAGGCGCCAGCGGCGCTGCCCGACGCCCCCGGCAGCTACGTCCGGGACCGGTGATCGATCGGCGCGCCCATGACCACCATGATTCCCAACCGCAGTGCGACCGCGCCGACATGCTCGGCGGCCTGGACAGGCTGGTGTTCACCGCCGGCGCGGGTGAGAACCACGCCTTCGTCCGCGAGCTGCCGAAGTCGAACACCGTCCCAACCGAACCGAGGAGCAAGACCATGTACGCCAGAATCCTGGTTCCGCTCGATCGCAGCGAGACCGCCCATCACGCGCTCGATCACGCCGCCGTGCTGGCGCGCCTGAGCGGCGGCACCATCGTGCTGTTGCACGTGATCGAAGAGCTCGAGCACGTCAGCGGCTTCGAGCCGCCCAAGGTCTACATCGAGGAAGTCCGCCCCGGCTTCCTGACCGCCGGCCAGGCCTTGCTCGACCGGGCGGCGAAGCGGCTGCGCCAGGACGGCATCGCCGTCGAGACCGTCCTGCTCGAGGGTGGCGGCGAGCGCGCGTCGACCCGCATCGTCGAGCAGGTCGAGGCCGCTCGCTGCGATCTCGTCGTCCTGGGAACGCACGGCCGCCGCGGCATCGGCCGCGTGCTTCTGGGCAGCGACGCCGAACAGGTGGCGCGCCTGGCCCCCGTTCCCGTCATGCTCGTGCGCACGGCCCATGCGGCCCAGGCGAGACCGGAATCGGCCGGGAGCCGATAGGTACGCCAGCGGACGGCAGGGAATCCCCGTGGGGGTCTTGCACCCGTAAGGGTGCTGGATGGCTCAGATCACGCCTTCGCGTCTCAGGTTCTCGATCTCGGTGCGGTTCCATCCCAGCGCGCCGAGGATGGCTTCGGTGTGCTGCCCCAGCGCGGGCACCGGGTTCATGCAGGGGGCGAAGGCATCGGTCGTGCCGGGCGGCAGCAGCGCCGCGATCGGCCCCGCAGGTGCGCCGACCTCGGTCCAGCGTCCGCGAGCCTTCAGCTGCGCGTGCTGCCATACGTCGTGCATGTCGTTCATGCGGGCGTTGGCGATCTGCGCTTCGTCGAGCCGCTCGATCACCTGCGCGGCCGTCAGCGTCGAGAAGGCCTCGACGATCAGCGCGTGCAGCACCTGCTGGTTGGCCACGCGCCTGGAATTCGATGCGAAGCGCCCGTCGGCGACCAGCTCCGGCTGGCGCAACACCAGCCTGCAGAACGCGGCCCATTCGCGTTCGTTCTGCAATCCCAGCATCACCGTCTTGCCGTCTCCCGCCGGGAACGGGCCGTAGGGGTAGATGGTGGCGTGGGCCGCGCCGGCGCGCGGCGGCGGCGTTGCGCCGTCGTAGGCGTAGTAGAGCGGATAGCCCATCCATTCGACCATGCATTCGAGCATGGACACGTCGATGCGGCAGCCCTTGCCGGTGCGGCCGCGCTGGATCAGTGCCGCCAGGATGCTGCTGTAGGCGTACATGCCGGCGGCGATGTCGGCGATCGAGCAGCCGGCCTTGGCGGGCTCGTCGGGCGATCCGGTGACCGACAGGAAGCCCGATTCGCTCTGGATCAGCAGGTCGTAGGCCTTCTTGTCGCGGTACGGGCCGGGCCTCTTCGGGTCATCGCCGTAGCCGGAGATGTCGCAGACGATCAGCTTCGGGTGCCGGGTGTGCAAGACCTCGAAGGACAGTCCCAGCCGCGTCGCGGCGCCGGGCGCCAGGTTCTGCACCAGCACGTCGGCACCTGCGAGCAACTGCTCGAGAATCCTCCGCGCCTGCGCATGCTTGACATCCAGAGTCAGGCTTTCCTTCGAGCGGTTGCTCCAGACGAAGTGCGAGGCCATGCCCTTCACGCGCTCGTCGTAGGCGCGCGCGAAGTCGCCGCTGCCCGGGCGCTCCACCTTGATGACCCTGGCGCCCAGGTCGGCCAACTGCCGCGTGCAGAAGGGCGCCGCAACCGCGTGTTCCAACGTGACCACGGTGATGCCATCCAGCGGCCGTGCTTGTGCCGCTGCCATCAGAAGCTCCTGGGCAGGCCGAGGATGTGCTCGGCCACGTAGGCGTAGATCAGGTTGGTGGAGATCGGCGCCACCTGGTACAGCCGCGTTTCGCGGAACTTGCGCTCGATGTCGTATTCGTTGGCGAAGCCGAAGCCGCCGTGCGTCTGCATGCATACGTTGGCCGCTTCCCAGCTCGCCTTGGCCGCCAGGTACTTGGCCATGTTGGCCTGCGCGCCGGCCGGCTGCCGGGCGTCGTAGCGGCGCGCCGCCTCGAAGCGCATCAGGTTCGCCGCCTCCACCTCGATGAAGGCGTCGGCGATCGGGAACTGCACGCCCTGGTTCCTGCCGATCGGGCGGTCGAAGACGATGCGCTCGTTGGCGTACTTCGTCGCACGGTCGATGAACCAGTAGCCGTCGCCGATGCATTCGGCGGCGATCAGCGTGCGCTCGGCATTCAGGCCGTCGAGGATGTACTTGAAGCCCTTGCCTTCTTCGCCGATCAGGTTCTCTTCGGGGATCTCCAGGTTGTCGAAGAACAGCTCGTTGGTTTCGTGGTTGACGAGGTTCGGGATCGGCCGCACCGAGAGCCCCTGGCCGACGGCCCGGTGCAGGTCGACGATGAAGATCGACATGCCCTCGCTCTTCTTCTTCACCTCGGCCAGCGGCGTGGTGCGCGCCAGCAGGATCATCAGGTCGGAATGCTGCACGCGGCTGATCCAGACCTTCTGGCCGTTGACGACATAGCGGCCGTCCTTCTTCAGCGCCGTGGTCTTGATCTTCGTCGTGTCGGTGCCGGTGGTCGGTTCGGTCACCGCCATCGACTGGATGCGCAGGCGGCCGGCGGCGATGTCCGGCAGGTACTTGTCCTTCTGGGCCTTGCTGCCGTTGCGCAGCAGCGTGCCCATGTTGTACATCTGGCCATGCACCGCGCCGGCGTTGCCGCCGCTGCGGTTGATCTCTTCCATGATCACCGAGGCCGCGGTCAGGCCCAGGCCGGTGCCGCCGTACTCCTCGGGGATCATCGCCGCCAGCCAGCCGGCTTCGATCAGCGCGTCGACGAAGGCCTCGGGATAGGCGGCCTGCGCGTCGACCTTGCGGAAGTATTCGTCCGGGAACTGGCGGCACAACTGCCTGACCGCATCGCGGATTTCCTGGTGCTCGTCGGTCTCGTTGTACATCGTCGGTCTCCTTGTGCTCGTGTGGAACGCATTCCGTGAAGGGGCGGACTGTCTGTGAAATGCCGATCGCGGCGACCCGCCGGCTGCAATGCACGCCCCGATGGAGGCCTGCCGTGGAATTGCCTCGGCTGCATCGGATCGGCTGGACCTGGCGCTTCGGCGCAAGGCGGCGCGGCGCGACTGCGGGGCCCGGCTGAGCGCCGCCTATGATGGCGCCCTCCCGCATCGACAGGTCGTCGATGAATCACCGATGGACAGCGGATGGAGTCCGGATCGTGCGCACGCCGCCTCGCCAAGACCTCGTGACGCCTGGCCGCCGCCTGCTCGGCTCGCTTCTGGCCGGGGCCGTCCTTGGCGGTTGCGCGGCGCCCACGGGGGGCGTGTTCGCGGGCGTCCCGCCGGCTGCGGCGCCGGCGCCCGGTCTGGTCGTCCTCGTTGCCATCGACGGCCTGCCGATGCGGCAAGTCCTCGCGGCGCGCGAGGATCTGGCGCGCGACGGCTTCGCGCGCTTCCTGCAGCGCGGGCGCTGGTTCGCGAACGCGCACTACGGTCACGGCTACACGGTGACCGCCGCCGGGCACGCGGTGATGATGAGCGGCGCCTACCCGCAGCGCAGCGGCATCGTCGGCAACCAGTGGCGTGATCCGGCGACCGGGTCGGTGGTCTACAACACCGGCGACACCGCCTACCGCTATCTGGGCCACATGACCGCGGCGCTGGCGGGGACGAGCCCGCGCAACCTGCTCGTGCCCACGCTCGGCGACGTGCTGCGCGAACGCACGCCGCAGGCGAAGGTGATCGGCATCTCGGCCAAGGACCGGGGCGCGATCCTCCCCGCCGGCCATCGGGGCACGGCCTATCTGTACATGAGCGCGAGCGGCGAGTTCTCGACCAGCACCTACTATCTGCCGGCGCTGCCGCAATGGGTGCAGGACTTCAACGCCGCGCGCCCGGCCGACGCCTACTTCAAGCGTGCGTGGCAGCCGCTGCGGGCCGGCTACGACTGCCCGATGGGCACACCCGGATGCGTCTACGCCGCGGCGCCGCCCGACGGCCAGCCGTGGCAGGTCGACAGCGAGAACGGCAGGAGTCTGCCGATGGTCGTCGGCGGCGAACCGCAGGCGCCGGGGCCGCGCTACTACGCGAACCTGATCGCCTCGCCTTTCATGGACGAGCTGACGCTGAGCTTTGCGCGTGCGGCCGTGCGCGGCGAGCGCCTTGGCCAGCGCGGCGTGACCGACGTGCTGACGCTGAGCCTCTCGAGCCATGACTACATCAATCACCTCTTCGGTCCCGAGTCGCGCCTGGCATACGACCACCTTCTGCACCTCGATGCTCACCTGCAGGCCTTCTTCGCCTACCTCGACCGTACGCTCGGCGCCGATCGCTACGTGCTCGCGCTCACGGCCGATCATGGCTTCACCGACACGCCGGAGTGGTCGGCGTCGCAGGGCCGCCCTGCCGGGCGCTTCAAGCAGCGCGAGGCCCTGCCCGCGGTGAACGCTGCGCTGGCCGCGCGCTTCGGGGTGGACAAGCTGGCGCGTGGCTTCTCGGCGGGCGGGCTGCTGCTGGACGAGGCGCGCATCCGCGCGCATGGCCTCGACGCCGCGGCCGTGCTGCAGGCCGCGCGCGCCGAACTGCTGCAGCAGCCCGGGGTCGTCGAGGTCTTCACGCGCGAGCAACTGCTGGCCGGCGATGCCGCCACGCCGCTGCTGCAGGCCATGCGCAAGTCCTTCCATCCGGCGCGATCGGCGCCCTTGCAGCCGGTGCTCGCACCGGGCTGGATCGCCAGTTACCAGGACGGCGGCAGCTCGCACGGCAGCCCGCACGAGGCCGATACGCACGTGCCGCTGCTCTTCTGGGGGCCGGCCTGGGTCGGGCAGGGGAGGGAGGATGCGCGCGTCGAGATCGCCGACCTCGCGCCGACGCTGGCGGCCATCATCGGCGTCGCGGCGCCGGCGTCGGCGCAGGGGCGGGACCTGGCGCTGCGTCCACGCGGCCAATGAAAAGGCCGGCCCCCGGGGCCGGCCTCTGCGGTCATGCGCGCGCTGTGCGCCTCAGTTCGGGCTCATGTCGCGCTCACTGCGAGGCCGCGGCTGCGGGGGCAGGCGCCGTGACGGCCGCCGGCGCATGCGTGGCCGTGCTGGAGGTACCCACGGCCGGCAGCAGCGGCACGATCAGCAGCGCCACGATGTTGATGATCTTGATGAGCGGATTGACGGCCGGGCCGGCGGTGTCCTTGTAGGGGTCACCGACGGTGTCGCCCGTCACCGCGGCCTTGTGCGCGTCGCTGCCCTTGCCGCCGTGGTGGCCGTCCTCGATGTACTTCTTGGCGTTGTCCCAGGCGCCGCCGCCGGTGCACATGCTGATGGCGACGAACAGGCCGGTGACGATCGTGCCCATGAGCAGGCCGCCCAGGGCCTCGGCACCCAGCGCCAGGCCGACGACGATGGGCACCACCACGGGCAGCAGCGAGGGGATCATCATCTCCTTGATCGCCGCACCGGTGAGCATGTCCACGGCCTTGCCGTATTCGGGCTTGGCCTTGCCTTCCATGATGCCCTTGATCTCGCGGAACTGGCGGCGCACTTCCTCGACCACCGAGCCGGCGGCGCGGCCCACGGCCTCCATCGCCATGGCGCCGAACAGGTAGGGGATCAGGCCGCCGATGAAGAGGCCGATGATGACCTTGGGGTTGCTGAGGTCGAAGCTGGCGGTGATGCCGCGCGACTCCAGCGAGTGCGTGTAGTCGGCGAACAGCACGAGCGCGGCGAGACCGGCCGAGCCGATGGCGTAGCCCTTGGTGACGGCCTTGGTGGTGTTGCCCACGGCGTCCAGCGGGTCGGTGATGTCGCGCACGCTGTCGGGCAGTTCGGCCATCTCGGCGATGCCGCCGGCGTTGTCGGTGATGGGGCCGTAGGCGTCGAGCGCGACGATGATGCCGGCCATGCTCAGCATCGAGGTGGCGGCGATCGCGATGCCGTACAGGCCGGCCAGCGCGTAGGAGGCGAGGATGGCCAGGCAGACGAAGATCACCGGCCAGGCGGTGGACTTCATGCTCACGCCGATGCCGGCGATGATGTTGGTGGCGTGGCCGGTCGTGCAGGCCTGCGCCACGTGCTTGACGGGCTTGTAGTCGGTGCCGGTGTAGTACTCGGTGATCCACACCATGGCCGCGGTCAGCACGAGGCCGACGACGCAGGAGCCGAACAGCGCCATGGCGCTGGCGGTGCCGCCGCCGGTGAGTTGCGCGCCGTTCGGGAACATCGCCGTGGTGACGAAGTAGAAGGCGATGAGCGAGATCACGCCGGCCACGATCAGGCCCTTGTAGAGCGCGGGCATGACGTTCTTCATCCCCGGGCTGGCCTTGACGAAGAAGCAGCCGATGATGGAGGCGATGATCGACACGCCGCCCAGCAGCAGCGGATAGACGACCGCCGCGCCGCCGCCGACGACCATCAGCGCGCCCAGCGCCATGGTGGCGATCAGCGTCACCGCGTAGGTCTCGAACAGGTCGGCGGCCATGCCGGCGCAGTCGCCGACGTTGTCGCCGACGTTGTCGGCGATCACCGCCGGGTTGCGCGGATCGTCCTCGGGGATGCCGGCCTCGACCTTGCCCACCAGGTCGGCGCCGACGTCGGCGCCCTTGGTGAAGATGCCGCCGCCCAGGCGCGCGAAGATCGAGATCAGCGAGGAGCCGAAGGCCAGGCCCAGCAGCGGCTTGAGCGTCTCGGAGTCCGGCTGGTCGACGCCGCCGATGGCCAGGAAGAAGATGCCCACGCCCAGCAGGCCCAGGCCCACCACCAGCATGCCGGTGATGGCGCCGCCCTTGAAGGCGATGTCCAGCGCCGGGCCGATGCCCTTGGTGGCGGCCTGCGCGGTGCGCACGTTGGCGCGCACCGAGACGTTCATGCCGATGAAGCCGCAGGCGCCGGAGAGCACGGCGCCGAGCACGAAGCCCGCCGCGGTGCGGCCGTCGAGGAAGAAGTAGATCAGCACCGCCAGCACGACGCCGACGATCGCGATGGTCTTGTACTGGCGCGCCAGGTAGGCGGCGGCACCCTGCTGGACCGCACCTGCGATCTCCTGCATGCGGGCATTGCCCGCGTCCTGGCTCAGGATCCAGCCGCGCTGGACGAAGCCGTAGATGACGGCCGCAAGGCCGCACGCCAGCGCCACGTAAAGCGCCATCGTCGTCGACATGGAGGGGACTCCTTCCTCGTTCTCGGGTCTTGATCGAATGCCCAGGCCGGCCCGATCCGGCGCTGCCGCGTCCACGTGCAAATTGCGCTGCACGGCGCGCGCGACGATGCCGATGCGGCCGGGCGGCAACCGTGAATTCTCACACGAGCGCGAGACGGACCCTGGCGCGGGCCTTACGCACCCCGGGATCGGGAGCCCGGCGCGCCGCGAAAAGGCGAGTGCTCGTGCAGCTCATCGACGTAGAGCGACAAGGACTGCTGCTCCTGCCGCAGCGCGAGCTCGATCGCCTGCGCGAAACGCGCGTCGGCGACGAGGTGGGCCGAGGCCGTGGCCGCCGGCAGCAGGCCGCGCGCCATCTTGTGCACGCCCTGGGCGCCGCCCTCGAAGCGCGTGAAGCCGTGCGCGATGCACCACTGCAGCGGCTGGTAGTAGCAGGCCTCGAAGTGCAGGCAGGGGACGAACTCGGTCGCGCCCCAGTAGCGGCCCCAGGCGGCCTTGCGCTCGTGGTCCACGGCGACCAGCGAGCAGGCCAGAGGTGCGTTGCCGCGCTGCGCGAGGAAGAGCACCCAGTGCTGCGGCATCGCGCGTGCCATGCGGGCGAAGAAGTCGCGCGTGAGGTAGGGCCGCCCGCCATGCGCGCGATAGGTCAGGGTGTGGCAGTGGTGGAAGAAGTCCCACAGCCGCGTGTCGATCGCCGCGCCTTCGTGGACGCTGAAACGCACGGCGGCCTCCGCGACACGGCGGCGCTCCTGCCCGATCTTCTTGCGCTTGTCGCGCTGCATGCGCTGCAGCAACTCGTCGAAGTCGGCCACCGGCTGCGCCGCGTCCTGCTGCCAGTGGAACTGAAGGCCCGTGCGGATCATCCAGCCCGCGCGCGCGAACGCGGCGCGATCGACGTCGTCGACGAAGAGCGCGTGCGCCGACGACAGGCCGGCCTCGCGCACGAAGGCGGTGATCGCCTGCACCAGGCGCTCGCGCCAGGCCTCGTCCTCGGCCAGCAGGCGGCTGCCGGGCACCGGCGTGAAGGGCACGGCGACCAGCGCCTTGGGGTAGTAGGCCAGGCCGTGGCGGCGATAGGCGTCGGCCCAGCCCCAGTCGAAGACGTACTCGCCCCAGGAATGCGTCTTCAGGTAGAGCATGCACGCCGCGCGCAGCCGCCCGCCCTCCTCGAGCGAGATCCAGGCCGCCTGCCAGCCGCTCTCGGTCGTGGCCGAGCCCGAGGCCTCGAGCGCCAGCAGGTAGGCGTGACGCATGAACGGCGTGGGCTGCGCCTGTGCCTGCAGCAGCCGGTCCCAGGCTCCGGCGTCGATCTCCGCGGCCGTGGCGTGGACGCGGATGCGATACTTCGAGGTCGAAATGGAAGAACCTCCCTCAGGGCCCGGCCGCATGAAGCTCCTCGTGGCGCAGTTCAACGCCGTCGTCGGGGACCTGGCCGGGAACGCCAGGCGCATCGCGCGGATCGCGCGCGAGGCCCATGCGCAGGGCGCGCAGGTCGTGCTCACGCCGGAACTGGCCCTGTGCGGCTACCCGCCGGAGGACCAGTTGCTGCGGCCGACCTTCCTCGCCGCCTGCAGCCAGGCACTGGCCGCGCTCGCGGACGAACTGGCCGATTGCGTCGGGCTGCATCTGATCGTCGGTCATCCCTGGCTGCCGGCGGAGCTGCCCGCAGCCGGCGACGATCTTAGGCCGACGCCGCCATCCGGGCGCGCGCAGGGGCCGATCGCCTTCAACGCCGCCTCGGTGCTCTGCGAAGGGCGGGTGCTCGGCACCTACGGAAAGCGCGAGTTGCCCAACGACCAGGTCTTCGACGAGCGCCGCCATTTCCGCAGCGGTCGCGACGCCGGCCTCGGGCCGCTGGTGCTGGAAGTGCACGGCCTGCGCCTGGGGCTTCTCATCTGCGAGGACGTCTGGACCGACGAGCCGGCGCAGCTCGCCTGCGTCGCCGGCGCGCGGCTCCTGTGCGTCCTCAACGCCTCGCCGTTTCATCTCGGCCGCGCCGCCGAGCGCGAGCAGCGGATGGCGCAGCTCGCGCGCGCGCACGCCCTGCCGCTGGTGTATGCGAACCTGGTCGGCGGGCAGGACGAGCTCGTCTTCGACGGCGCTTCGTTCGCGCTCGATGCGCAGGGCCGGGTGCGGGCACGTGCCGGCTCCTTCGTCGAGGAGAGCCTGGCGCTGACGGTCGATGCGCATGGCGTTCCCGGGGGGGCGGTGGCGCCGCTGCCCGAGCTCGAGGCGCAGGCCTGGCAGGCGCTCGTCATGGGCGTGCGCGACTACGTCGGCAAGAACGGCTTCGCCGGCGCGATCATCGGCCTGTCCGGCGGCATGGACTCGGCGCTGGTGCTGGCGCTGGCGGTCGACGCGCTCGGCGCGGACCGCGTGCGCACGCTGATGATGCCCTCGCCCTACACCGCCGAGATCTCCCTGATCGACGCGCGCGCGATGGCGCAAGGCCTGGGCGTGCGCCACGAGGAGATCGCCATCGCGCCGCTCGCAGACGCCTTCGGCGCGGCGCTGGCGCCGCAGTTCGCGGGCCTGCCGCCGGACACGACGGAGGAGAACCTGCAGGCGCGCATCCGTGGCACGCTGCTGATGGCGCTCTCCAACAAGACCGGCTGGATCGTGCTCACGACCGGCAACAAGAGCGAGCTCGCCACCGGCTACTGCACGCTCTACGGCGACATGGCGGGGGGCTTTGCCGTCATCAAGGACGTCTACAAGACGCTGGTCTACCGCCTCGCGCGCTGGCGCAACGCGCAGCAGGCCCCGGGGGGCGGCTGCGTGCCCGTGATTCCCGAGCGCATCATCACGCGTGCGCCTTCGGCCGAACTGCGGCCGGACCAGACCGACCAGGACAGCCTGCCGCCCTACGAGGAGCTCGATGCCATCCTCGAGCGCCACGTCGAAGGCGACGAGGCGCTCGAGGCGATCGTCGCTGCCGGACACGAGCGTGCCGTCGCCGCGAAGGTGCTGCGGCTGGTGCAGCTCGCCGAGTACAAGCGCCGCCAGGCGCCGGTGGGCACACGCATCACGCCGCGGGCGTTCGGGCGTGACTGGCGTCAGCCCATCACGACGAAGTTCCGTGCTTAAATTGCCGCAGTCCGAACCGCTGCGCTGGAGACAGAATGAAACAGATCACCGCGATCATCAAGCCATTCAAGCTCGAAGAGGTGCGCGAAGCGCTGGGCGAGATCGGCGTCTCGGGCCTGACGGTGACCGAGGTCAAGGGCTTCGGCCGCCAGAAGGGCCATACCG
Source organism: Burkholderiales bacterium (assembly GCA_026932235.1). Classification (GTDB taxonomy): domain Bacteria; phylum Pseudomonadota; class Gammaproteobacteria; order Burkholderiales; family Burkholderiaceae_C; genus Rubrivivax. The sequence goes on along the minus strand of JAIXKR010000037.1, from coordinate 17,582 downwards.
AACTCTATCGCGGCGCCGAGTACGTGGTCGACTTCCTGCCCAAGGTGAAGATCGAGGTGGTCGTCAAGGACGGCGACGTCGAGCGCTGCATCGAAGCGATCGTGAAGGCCGCGCGCACCGGCAAGATCGGCGACGGCAAGATCTTCGTCACCCAGGTCGATCAGATCGTGCGCATCCGCACCGGCGAGACCGACGAAGCCGCGGTCTGACCGCGCCCTCGAGCCGGTTCAGGTCCGGCTCAGGTCGGGCGGCTGTTTCCCGTTCGTGATCGCCTCGGCGATGCGCGCCAGCAGCCTTTCCGGGTCGTCGTCGACGAGCAGCAGTTCGGCCTGCGCCGCGGCGACGAATCCCTGGACGACCGTGTCCTGCAGAAAGCGCAGCAGCGGGTCGTAGTAGCCTGCGGTGTTGAGCAGCGCGATCGGCCGCTGGTGGTAGCCCAGTTGCCGCCAGGTCCAGATCTCGAACAGTTCCTCGAAGGTGCCCAGGCCCCCGGGAAGCGCGAGAAAGGCGTCGGCGCGTTCGGCCATGCGCCGCTTGCGCACGTGCATGTTGGGCACGATGAGCAACTCGTCCAGGCCGCGATGGCCGACTTCGCGCTCCATCAGCGACTGCGGGATCACGCCGGTGACGCGGGCGCCGCCGGCGCGCGCGGCGTCGGCGAGCACGCCCATCAGGCCGACCTTGCCGCCGCCGTAGACGAGTTGCCAGGCGCGTGCGGCGAGCCCCGCGCCGAGCGTGCGCGTCGCCTCGGCGTAGGCCGGCAGCGCGCCATGGCGCGAGCCGCAGAACACGCACAGCGTGATCGCCGCCGCGCTCATGGCGCGAACCTGACCCAGAGCGCGGCGCCCCACGTGCCTGCGCACAGCAGCAGCGAAAGCATCACCGCGGCGCTGCCGTAGTCCTTGGCGCGGCCGGAGAGCTCGTGCGACTCGAGCGAAATGCGGTCGATCGCCGCCTCGATGCCCGAGTTCAGCAGTTCCACGATCAGCACAAGGACGACGCTGCCGGCCAGCAGGGCGCGTTCGCGCCAGTCGGTTCCCAGCCACAGTGCCGCGGGCAGCATCGGCAGCGCGAGCACGATCTCCTGCCGGAACGCGCTCTCGTGTCGCCACGCCGCCGCGAGGCCGTGGGCGGAATTGCGGGTCGCGCGCAGGATCCGGTCCAGTCCGGTCCGGCCCTTGTGCGGATGGGGCATGGCGACGGATTGTGCCAAACGCGATCGCCGGGTGAAGGTGCCGATGGTGCCGAAAGACGCGTCGGCAGCGTCGGGCGGTCCTCGAAGTCGTGTCGACGCTGCATCAGGCGCGCTTCGCCGCGGTGGCGGGCCGCGGGACGTCGACGAGGCGCGTGCCGCAGATCGCGTCGTGCGGGAACTGGCGGTCGGGGTGCAGGCGCGTCGCCGTGGCGTAGGCGACCATTCCAGTCAGCACGACGGCGGTGATCGGCCATACCCCGGCCAGGCCGGCGAGATGCGCGGCAAGCAGGCCCGGCACGAACCACAGCCACGCCAGCACATACCGCACCAGCGCCCGCACGACGCCCACGGGCATGCCGTCGGCGCGCTGCAGACGCACGCGCCAGGTCTGCATCGCCAGGGTCTGCCCGCCATGCGTCCAGAACCAGGTGAAGTAAAGCCCGAGGACCGCGACGAGAACGAGCTGCAACCCGATCTTGCCCTGCAGGGCATGGCGTTGCTGCGTCAGCGCGGCGTAGATCCCGGCGGCGACCATCGACACGCCGAAGAGCAGCACGCCTTCGTAGAGCAGCGCCGCGAGGCGCCGCCGCAGCGGCGCTGCGGGTGCCGCCTGGCAGGGTGTGGTGTTCACGAATCGCCTGCGGCCGCCGCGCGTGCCCGACCCACGGCGCCCGATGCGGCGGGACGCTGCGGTGCGGCGATCGGCGTCAGCGCGCCCGGCGGCGTCGGCGCCAGACGGATCGTGGCAGCGCCCTGCGGCCCCCGATTGGGCAGCAGCGTTGCCGCGTCGACGAAGTCGGGGGTGGCGGTGATCTTGGGCAGCCCCGGTTGATGGTGCAGTGGCGGGCTGGGCCTCCGGTTCATCAGCGTCGTCGTGGTTCCGGGCTCGACTTGAACCACGGTGGGGGCGATGGGCCGTGCCACGGCCGCCTGCGGGTTGACGGGAACCGTGCGCTTGCGGGCATCGCCCGGGGCCGAGGCGTGGCGCGAGGAGGAGCGGCGCGTGCGCTCCGGCGTCGCTCTCGTGTCCGCGAGCGCCTGCCGCTGCTCGGTCGGCAAGGCACGGTAGGCCTCCCACAGCGCCTGGCGGTCCGCCGCCGGCAGCCGGCGCAGTTCCTGGAAACCCTGGCGCGCGCGGCTGCGCTCGCCGGGGGACATCGTCGCCCATTGCGCCATGCGCGCCTGCATCCGCTGCTGCTCCTGCGGCGGCAGGCCGGGAAAGCGCTCGGCAACGCGGAGCCATTTGCTCCTGCGGTCGGCGTCCAGCCGGCCCCAGTACGCACGCAGCGGCGCCAGTGCGGCCTGCTGCGCCGGCGGCAATTCCGACCATTGCGCGCCTTCCGAGGTCGGCGGGTGGGCCGGCGCGCCGGCGACCGGATCCCGGGCCGGGACCGGACTGCTCAGGGCAGCCGCCAGCAGCAGCGCGAGCAGCCGTGAACTCACGGCTTCGGGGCTCTCAGGAATTCGCGGAAGCCCGGATCCGCCCAGGCCGCGGGTGGGAGGTCGTCGGAAAGCAGCGACGCGTCGATCTCGGCGGCGGCCAGTACCCGTTCACGCGAAATCCAGTGCTGGATCAGGGCCAGGCCGAGCACGAGCACCAGCAGCGGCAGGGCGGCAACGAGGCCGCGCCAGAGGCCACCCGGGCCGAAGGCGAGGGCGCCCGCGCCGCGCCCGGCGAGCGCCGCCGCGGGCACGCGCTCGCGCGCTTGCCGGCGCTGGCGGGCCGCGTTCAACGCCCGCTCGCGGCCGATCCGCAAGCGTTCGCCGACGTCGTGCGGAACGGCGGCGGCGCGCTCGCTCAGGCCCGCGGCCATGCGCGCAGCAAGCCGCGCCTCGAGGTGCTCCAGTCGCGTAGCGGGATCCATCGCGGGAAAAGTGGGCCTTGCAGTCATGGCGTGATTCCCTGGGCTCGAAGGGCCTTGGCCAGCGCCTGGACGGCCCTCGAGCAGTGGGTCTTCACGCTGCCCTCGGAGCAGCCCATCACTTCGGCGGTCTCGGCCACGTCGAACTCTTCCCAGTAACGCAGCAGAAAGGCTTCGCGTTGACGGGCGGGAAGCTCCATGAGCTGCCCCTCGATCCTACGCAGGATTTCCTCCCGGGCCACCGAATCGGCGGCGCTTTCGGCACCCAGCACGCTCTCCACCACGTTCAGCGAACCGAGCAGGTCGAACTCGGCGGCCTCGTCGTCGCGGTCGAAGTCGGAGAAGTTCTGCAGCACGGCGCGGCGAATCTTCTGTCGGCGGAACCAGTCCATCGTCGCGTTCGAGACGATGCGCTGGAACAGCAGCGGCCACTCGGCGGGCGGACGTTCGGCGTAGCGCTCGGCCAGGCGGATCATCGAATCCTGCACGATGTCCAGCGCCGCCTCGTCGTCGCGCACCGCGTACACCGTGCGCTTGAATGCGCGCTTCTCGACGCTCTTCAGGAAGTCGGAGAGTTCTTTGTCGCTGGCCAATGCGTGCTGTACCGGCGCTTGCCGACGCCGGCCTCCTGAACGGGTGCGGATTATCGGCCAGGGCGCCGGCATGCCCGAGCGGCAGCCGCGCGCAGCGCACCCGGCGCGGCGGGTGCGATAATGCTGCTTCGCACAACGTCCCCCATGGGTCCGATGCCCGCCGTCCGACCTGGGCGGCGGTGATTCGATCGCGCAGGTGCCGAAGCCGTTTCAAGAGAACGCGACCGAGGCGCACCGATGGTTTTTCGTCAGAGAAATTCACAGAGGTTCTTCTTCATGGACATGTCTGCCGCGGATGTCAAGCGTGCCGCTTCGGCACAGCCGCAAACCCCCCCGCCCGAGCTCAACGGCTCGGAGATCCTCGTGCGCTGCCTGCAGGCCGAAGGCGTCAAGTACGTCTGGGGCTACCCCGGCGGCGCCGTGCTCTACATCTACGACGAGCTCTTCAAGCAGGAGAGCATCCGCCACGTCCTCGTGCGCCACGAGCAGGCGGCGGCTCACGCCGCGGACGGCTACGCACGCGCCACGGGCGAGGTCGGCGTCTGCCTCGTCACCTCGGGCCCCGGCGTCACGAACGCGCTCACCGGCATCGCCACGGCGTACATGGACTCGACGCCGATGGTCGTGCTCTGCGGCCAGGTGCCCACGCCGGCGATCGGGCTCGATGCCTTCCAGGAGTGCGACACGGTGGGCATCACGCGCCCGGTGGTCAAGCACAACTTCCTGGTGAAGGACGTGCGCGATCTCGCGCTGACGGTGAAGAAGGCCTTCCACATCGCGCGCACCGGTCGCCCCGGGCCGGTGGTGATCGACATCCCGAAGGACGTCTCGGTGGCCACCGCCGCGTTCGCCTACCCGGCGACGATCGAGATGCGCTCGTACAACCCGGTGCGCCGGGGTCACGGCGGGCAGATCCGCAAGGCGGTGCAGCTGCTGCTGCAGGCCAGGCGGCCCTACCTCTACACCGGCGGCGGCGTCATCGCCAGCGGCGCCGCGGCCGAGTTGCGCGAATTGCTCGACCTGTTGGGGTGCCCGGCGACGAGCACGCTGATGGGTCTGGGCGGGATTCCGGCCAGCCACCCGAACTTCCTCGGCATGCTGGGCATGCACGGCACCTACGAGGCCAACAACGCGATGCAGCACTGCGACGTGCTGCTGGCCGTGGGCGCGCGCTTCGACGACCGCGTCATCGGCAACACCGCGGACTTCGCCAAGGTCGAGCGCAAGATCATCCACATCGACATCGACCCGTCGTCGATCTCCAAGCGCGTGAAGGTCGACATCCCCATCGTCGGCGACGTGAAGGACGTGCTGCAGGAGCTGATCACGCAGTTGCGCGAGGCCCAGACGCGGCCCGACGCGCAGGCGCTGGCCGGCTGGTGGAGCCAGGTCGACGCGTGGCGCAAGCGGCGTTGCCTGGCCTATCGTCCGAGCGACAAGCTCATCAAGCCGCAGGCGGTGATCGAGAAGCTGTGCGAGCTCACGCAGGGGCGCGACGCCTATATCACCTCGGACGTGGGGCAGCACCAGATGTGGGCGGCGCAGTACTACCGTTTCGAGGAGCCGCGGCGCTGGATCAACTCCGGCGGCCTCGGCACGATGGGCGTGGGCCTGCCGTTCGCGATGGGCATCAAGCTCGCCAAGCCCGAGTCCGATGTCTTCTGCATCACCGGCGAGGGCAGCATCCAGATGTGCATCCAGGAGCTCTCCACCTGCCTGCAATACAACACGCCGGTGAAGATCGTCTCGCTCAACAACCGCTACCTCGGCATGGTGCGGCAGTGGCAGGAGATCCAGTACGGAGGCCGCTACTCGCACTCCTACATGGACGCGCTGCCCGACTTCGTCAAGCTCGCCGAAGCCTACGGCCACGTCGGGCTGCTGGTGGAGAAGCCCGGCGACGTCGAGGGCGCGCTGCGCGAGGCGATCAAGCTCACGGACCGCACCGTCTTCCTCGACGTGCGCACCGATCCGACCGAGAACGTCTGGCCGATGGTGCAGGCCGGCAAGGGCATCACCGAGATGCTGCTGCGCTCCGAGGAGCTGTGAGCGCCTGAACCGGCATCGGCGCCGCGCGGTCACCACCGCGCGACGCGCGGCGCCGGGGAGGGCGTCCGCGGCGCGAGGCGCATTGCACCCGTCGTCTTTTTTCGTCCAACCCTTTGGGTCGCGGCCAAGGCCCGGCGGTTACCGCTGCCGGCACCGAGGAGCCCGACCCGCGAGGAATCCCCATGAAACACATCATCGCCGTGCTGATCGAGAACGAGGCCGGCGCCCTTTCGCGCGTGGTCGGGCTGTTCTCGGCCCGCGGCTACAACATCGAGAGCCTGACGGTCGCGCCGACCGAGGACGAGTCGCTCTCGCGCATGACCATCGTCACCACCGGATCGGACGAGGTCATCGAGCAGATCACCAAGCACCTGAACCGGCTGATCGAGGTCGTCAAGGTCGTCGACCTGACCGAGGGCAGCTACACCGAACGCGGCCTGATGCTCGTGAAGGTGCGCGCCGTCGGCAAGGAGCGCGAGGAGATGAAGCGCATGGCCGACATCTTCCGCGGCCGCATCGTCGACGTCACGGAGAAGAGCTACACCATCGAGGTCACCGGCGATTCGGGCAAGCTCGACGCCTTCCTCGTCGCCATCGACCGCGCCTCGATCCTCGAGACGGTGCGCACCGGCGCCAGCGGCATCGGCCGCGGCGAGCGCATCCTGCGCGTCTGACCCTGCAGCCAACCCCGCCTCAACACGGACAACACGGAGAGAACACCATGAAGGTCTACTACGACAAGGACGCCGACCTCAGCCTCATCAAGGGCAAGAAGGTCACCATCGTCGGCTACGGCTCGCAGGGCCACGCCCACGCCCAGAACCTCGCCGACAGCGGCGTCAAGGTGACGGTCGGACTGCGCCGCGGCGGCGCCTCCTGGCCCAAGGCCGAGAAGGCGGGCCTGGCGGTGGCCGAGGTCGCCGAGGCCGTCAAGGGCGCCGACGTCGTCATGATCCTGCTGCCCGACGAGCAGATCGCCGCCGTCTACCAGAACGAGGTCGAGCCCAACATCCGCCAGGGCGCGTCGCTCGCCTTCGCGCACGGCTTCAACGTGCACTACGGGCAGGTCGTGCCACGCGAGGACCTGGACGTCTGGATGGTCGCCCCGAAGGCCCCGGGCCACACGGTGCGCAACACCTACACGCAGGGCGGCGGCGTGCCGCACCTCATCGCCGTGCACGCCGACAAGTCGGGCAAGGCGCGCGACCTCGCGCTCAGCTACGCAGCGGCCAACGGCGGCGGCAAGGCCGGCATCATCGAGACCAACTTCCGCGAGGAGACCGAGACCGACCTCTTCGGCGAGCAGGCGGTGCTGTGCGGCGGCACGGTCGAGCTCATCAAGGCCGGCTACGAGACCCTGGTCGAGGCCGGCTATGCACCCGAGATGGCCTACTTCGAGTGCCTGCACGAACTCAAGCTGATCGTCGACCTCATCTACGAGGGCGGCATCGCGAACATGAACTACTCCATCAGCAACAACGCCGAGTACGGCGAGTACGTCACCGGGCCCAAGATCGTCAACGACGAGACCAAGGCGGCGATGCGCCAGGCGCTGAAGGACATCCAGACCGGCGAGTACGCCAAGAGCTTCATCCTCGAGAACCGCGCGGGCGCACCGACACTGCTCTCGCGCCGGCGCCTGACGGCCGAGCACAGCATCGAGGTGGTGGGCGAGAAGCTGCGTGCGATGATGCCCTGGATCAAGGCCAACAAGCTGGTCGACCGCTCGCGCAACTGAGGCAACTGAGGCAACCGAGGCGCCGCGGCCGCTCGATGAATCGAAGGGAGACGCCGATGAAGACGCGGACCGACCATGACGGTGACATGCCCGCCGAAGTCGCCTTCTCCAGGGGTACGGGCGGCAGGTTCCTCGACGCCGGCGCGGCAGCCGCCCGCAGGATGCGCGCGGCGCCACTCGCGGCCTGGCTCCGCCGCCTTTGGCTGCTGGTGGCCGTCTGCTATGCGCTGCCGGCCGTGGCGCTGGACCTGCAGGGCCACCGCGGCGCGCGTGGGCTGGCGCCGGAGAACACGATGCCGGCCTTCGAGGCCGGCATCCGGCAGGGCGTGAGCACGCTGGAACTGGACGTGGCGGTGACGCGCGACGGCGTGGTGGTGATCCACCACGACCTGAGGCTCAACCCGTTCACGACGCGTGACGAGCAGGGGCGCTGGCTGGAGCAGCCGGGGCCAGCGATCGCGCAGCTGAGCTGGGACGAGTTGCAGCGCTACGACGTCGGCCGGCTCAAGCCCGGCAGCAAGTACGCGCGCCAGTTTCCCGACCAGGTGGCGGTCGACGGCACGCGCGTCCCGCGCCTGTCGGACTTGTTCGAACGCGTGCTGAGCAAGGGCCCGGCGACGCTTCGCTTCGCGATCGAGATCAAGACCGATCCACGCGACCCGGGCGCGACACGGCCGCCCGAAGAGATCGCGGCGCTCGTCGTCGACGAGATCCGGCGCGCCGGCCTGCTGCAGCGGGTGCAGATCCTCTCCTTCGACTGGCGTGGCCTGCAGGCAGTGCAGCGCCTGGCGCCCGAGTTGCCGACGGTCTACCTGAGCGTGCAGCAGCGCGGGATGGACAACATCGAGGCCGACGTGATGAAGGCCTCCCCCTGGGTGGCCGGCTTCGCTTACCGCGAGCACGGCTCGGTGCCGCGGATGATCAAGGCCGCACGCGGTCGCATCTGGTCGGTGCACTTCCGTGACCTCGACGAGCGCAAGCTCGAGGAGGCGCACGCGCTGGGCCTGAAGGTGCTGGTCTGGACCGTCAACGACCCGGCGCAGATGGCGAGGCTGATCGACATGGGCGTCGACGGGCTCGTCACCGACCGGCCCGATCTCGCGCGTCCGGTGCTCGAGGCGCGCGGACGCCAGCCGAAGTAGGCCGCACGCAGCCCGCGGCGCCGCGCTCGGCCTCAGGGCGCTGCGAGCACGCCCGCGAACACGTCGCTGTCGACGTTGCCGCCGCTGAGCACGACGGCCACCCGGCGCCCCTGCAGGCGCCCGCGCTCCTGCAGCGCGGCGGCCAGTGCGGCGGCGCCGGCTCCTTCGGCGACGTTGTGTGTGGCGCGGAACAGCAGCCGCATCGCGGCAGCCAGCTCGTCGTCGCCGACTTCGACCACGCGCTCGGCGTGGCGCCAGATCCATTCCAGCGCCTGCGGATCGGGCGTGCTGCAGGCCATGCCGTCGCCGAGCCGGGTCGTCGTCGGATGCGTGACGAGGGCGCGCTGCCTGAACGACAGCGCGTAGGCCGGCGCATGCGCGGAGACGACGCCGACGATCTGCGTGCGCAGCCCCAGCGCCTCGCGCGCCGCGATCAGGCCGCAGATTCCCGAGCCCATGCCGATGGGAACGTAGACCACGTCCAGCGCCGCGAGCGCGCGCAGCAGCTCGAGCGCGTAGGTCGCCACGCCCTGCACCAGCAGCGGGTGGAACGACGGCACGACGGTGAGGCCCTGCGCTTGCGCCAGCGCGGCGGCGTGTTCGCGCGCGGCCTGGAAGTCCTCGCCGTGCTCGACCAGCGTCGCGCCCCAGGCTCGCATCGCGGCGTTCTTCTCCACGCTGTTGCCGTGCGGCACGACGACGACGGCACGCATTCCGTGGCGCGCGGCGGCGAGGGCGATCGACTGGCCGTGGTTGCCGCGCGTGGCGCTGACCACGCCCGCCGGCGGCTGCGCGCCGCGGGCGAGATCGCCGAAGTACACCAGTCCGCCGCGCAGCTTGAAGGCGCCGGTGGGCGTGTGGTTCTCGTGCTTGACCCAGACCTCGGCCTGCAGCGCCTGGCACAGCAGGGGCCAGCGGTACTGCGGGGTTGCCGGCATGAGGTCGTAGACGATGCGCGCGGCGGCTTCGAGGCGCTCGAGACGAGGCAGTTCGTTCACGGGGACTCCATCGGAGGGGATCGGGGCCGACGCGCCGGTGCCCGGATCGTTTGCCCGGATCGTTTGCCCGGGTCGGTGCGAACGCGGCGAGGCCGGGCCGCCCGGGAAAGGGGGCCTCGGCATGGTAGCCGCGATCGATGGCGCCATCGCGGATCCCCGTTCGGCGGGCGCGCCGTCACGCCGCGCTTGCGCCGTGTCGCCGGGTGGACCGGCGCGGCTTTCCGGCGAAGCCCCTGCGCTATCCTTCGCCGCCATGAACGAGCAGTCCCGGGCACCTGCCGACGAACCGTCGGAAGCCTCGCCGCGCCCGCGGCGCAAGGGAATCTATGTCCTGCCCAATGCGATCACGCTGGGTGCGCTCTTCTCGGCCTTCTACGGCATCGTCATGGCGATGAACGGGCGCTTCGAGGCCGCGTGCATCGCGATCTTCGTCGCTGCCGTGCTCGACAGCCTGGACGGCCGCGTCGCGCGCATGACGAATTCGCAGAGCGCCTTCGGCGAACAGATGGACAGCCTCTCGGACATGGTCGCCTTCGGCGCCGCACCGGCGCTGATCGTCTACATCTGGGCGCTCAAGGGCATGGGCAAGGCGGGCTGGATCGCGGCCTTCGTCTACATCGCCGGGGCGGCGTTGCGCCTGGCGCGCTTCAACGTCAACATCGGCGTCGTCGACAAGCGCTTCTTCCAGGGCATGCCCAGCCCCGCAGCGGCGGCCATGGTAGTCGGCCTCGTGTGGGTGATGGACGACGCGGGTTTTCGCAACGTCGCGCTGACCACGCCCTGGCTGGCCTGGCTGGCCTTCGGCATCACGCTCTACGCCGGCCTGTCGATGGTCACCAACGCGCCCTTCTACAGCTTCAAGGTCGTCGGCGGGCGGCGCACCGTACCCTTCGCGGTGCTGGTGGGCATCGTGCTGGCGATCGCGCTCATCGCGCTGGACACGCCGCGCGCCCTCTTCGGCATCTTCTGCGCCTACGGGCTTTCGGGCTACGTGGTCTACGCCTGGCGCAGGTTCAAGGGCAAGCCGGCGAGCGTGATCGCGACCTCGATCGACGAACCCGACGAAAAAGGCCTGCATCCGTAGCGCACGCCGCACCGCGGCGGCGTGCTACATTCCGCCCATGTCGCATCCGCGCCCTCGGCTTTCCCCCGCGCTGCTTCGGCCGCTAGCGCTGCTAGCGCTGCTAGCGCTGCTGGCGCTATGGCCGTTTGCGGGTATGCCGATCGAAACTCCTTCCTGACCGTTTCCCGATTCCGATCGACGGCCCGCCAGCGCAACGCAGCGGGCCGTTGTCGTTTCTTCCCGCGGAGCTGCTTGCGAAACCCCCTCGCCAAGGCAAGACCATGACCGACAAGCTCATCATCTTCGACACCACCTTGCGGGACGGCGAACAGTCGCCCGGCGCCTCGATGACGCGCGAGGAGAAGCTGCGCATCGCGCGCCAGCTCGAGCGGCTGCGCGTGGACGTCATCGAGGCCGGCTTCGCCGCCTCCTCCAACGGCGACTTCCTGGCGGTGAAGGCGATCGCCGACGTCGTCAAGGAGTCCACCGTGTGTTCGCTGGCGCGCGCCAACGACCGCGACATCGGCCGCGCCGCCGAGGCGCTGCAGGGTGCGGCGCGTGCGCGCATCCACACCTTCATCGCCACCTCGCCGCTGCACATGGAGAAGAAGCTGCGCATGACGCCCGAGCAGGTGCTCGAGCAGGCGCGGCTGGCGGTGCGCTTTGCACGCAAGCTCTGTGCCGACGTGGAGTTCTCGGCGGAGGACGGCTACCGCTCGGAGCCGGACTTCCTTTGCCGCGTGGTCGAGGCCGCGATCGCCGAGGGCGCGACGACGATCAACATCCCCGACACCGTGGGCTACGCCATTCCAGAGCTCTACGGCGCCTTTCTCCGCGACCTGCGCGCGCGCGTCCCCAACTCGGACAAGGCCGTATGGTCGGTGCACTGCCACAACGACCTCGGCATGGCCGTGGCCAACTCGCTGGCGGGCGTGAAGATCGGCGGTGCGCGCCAGGTCGAGTGCACGATCAACGGCCTGGGCGAGCGCGCGGGCAACTGCTCGCTCGAGGAAGTCGTGATGGCGGTGAAGACGCGGCGCGACCACTTCGGCCTGGAGGTCGGCATCGACACGACGCAGATCGTGCCGGCCTCGCGCATGGTGAGCCAGACCACCGGCTTCGTCGTGCAGCCGAACAAGGCCGTGGTCGGTGCCAACGCCTTCGCGCACGCCAGCGGCATCCACCAGGACGGCGTGCTCAAGGCGCGCGACACTTATGAGATCATGCGCGCCGAGGACGTGGGCTGGAGCGCCAACAAGATCGTGCTCGGCAAGCTCTCGGGGCGCAACGCCTTCAAGCAACGCCTGCAGGAACTGGGTATCGAGCTCGAATCCGAGGCCGAGGTCAACGCCGCCTTCGCGCGCTTCAAGGATCTCGCCGACCGCAAGAGCGAGATCTTCGACGAGGACATCATCGCCCTGGTCGGCGACGAGAGCGTGACGAGCGAGGTCGAGCACTACCGCCTGGTGGCGATGAGCCAGCGCTCGGAAACCGGCGAGCGTCCGCATGCCGAGGTCGTGTTCGCCGCCGGCGCGACCGAGTTCCGCGCCGAGTCCGAGGGCAACGGTCCTGTCGATGCCTGCCTGAAGGCAATCGAGTCGAAGGTCCAAAGCGGTGCCGAACTGGTGCTCTATTCCGTCAACGCCATCACCTCGGGCAGCACCGAGTCGCAGGGCGAGGTGACGGTGCGCCTGCAGCACAGCGGGCGCATCGTCAACGGCGTCGGCGCCGACCCGGACATCATCATCGCCTCGGTGAAGGCCTACCTGGCGGCACTCTCGAAACTGCACGCCCAGACCGACCGCGTCGCCGCACAGGGTTGAGCCTTCGAAATGAACTTGAAATATCGGCTGCAAGTGTTTGATTGGAGGCGATGTTTCGGTTAGCCTTCGCGCCGGATCGACGATGCGGGGGAATCGATGCTGCGCAGTACCCGGGGCCTGAGGTCGTGGTGGTGGTTGCTCGGGGTGTTCGCGCTCGCCTTTGCGATGGCGGCAAGCGCAGCACCCCGCAGCGTGAAGCCCGCGCAGCGCAGCGCCGAGCGTCCTGCGGCCAGCAAAGGCGTGCGTCAGGCCAAGGCGAAGAGCAAGGCACGCAGCAAGCCGGTGGCGCGCCGGGTGGTGGCCCAGGCGGCGCCGCGCCGGCCGTCGATCGGCGAGTTGCTCGGCCTGCACGCCACCGATGACCCGCTCGACCTGAAGTCGAGTGTCGCCTTCGTCATCGATCAGGATACCGACCAGATCCTCCTGAGCAAGAACCCCGACGCCGTGCTGCCGATCGCCTCCATCACCAAGCTGATGACGGCGATGGTGGTGACCGAGGCGGGGCAGGACCTGGACGAGCCGCTGACGGTGAGTGCGGAGGACGTCGACACGGAAAAGGGCAGCCGCTCGCGCCTGGCGGTCGGGACCCGGCTCACGCGAGGGGAGATGCTGCACCTGGCGTTGATGTCGTCCGAGAACCGGGCGGCGAACGCGCTCGGGCGCCACTACCCCGGCGGTCTCGCGGCCTTCGTCACGGCCATGAACGCCACCGCGAAGCTTCTGGGCATGACGGACACGCACTATGTCGAGCCCACCGGCCTCTCCAGCAGGAATCGCTCGAGCGCACGCGATCTCTCGCTGCTGGTGAAGGCGGCCTACGAGAAGCCGTTGATCCGGGAGCTCTCGACTTCACCCGGCGCCGCGTTCGAGGTCGGGCGACGCATGCAGGAGTTCCGCAACACCAACGGCCTGGTCCGCAGCCCGTCCTGGGACATCGGGCTGCAGAAGACCGGCTACATCGCCGAGGCCGGGCGGTGCCTGGTGATGCAGGCCGAACTCGCGGGTCGCAAGCTGATCATGGTGCTGCTCGATTCCGCGGGCAAGTATTCGCGCCTGGGGGATGCCGAGCGCATCCGCCACTGGCTGCTGGAGCAGACCGGAACGGCAACGGCCGGCACGATCGAGCGCGGCGGCTGAACCGGCGGCCGCACTCAGCCCGGGCGGTGGCCGAGCGAGACCGAGATCTGCGCTGCAGTCGTCTTCAGCTTCTCGACCCAGCCGTCTTCCATGCGATCGGTCGGTGCCGAGACCGAGAGGCCGGCGATCAACTGCCCCTGGTCGTCGTAGATGCCCGCGGCCATGCAGCGCACGCCCAGTTCGAGTTCCTCGTCGTCGCGCGCGACGCCGACGCGCCGTACCAGGCCGAGTTCGCGCTCGAGCCGTGGCAGTTCGGTGATGCTGTTGCGCGTATGGCCGGCAAGCCCCGTGCGCGTGGCATAGGCGCGCACGCGCTGCGGATCGTCGTGGGCGAGGAACAGCTTGCCAACCGAGGTCAGGTGCAGCGGCGCGCGGCCGCCGACGGCGCGCACCACCTGCATTCCCGAGCGCTCGCTGTAGGTGCGCTCGACGTAGACGATCTCGTCGCCCTGGCGCATCGAGAGGTTGACCGGCTGGTGCGTGAGCTTGTGCAGTTCGCGCATCGGCGCCATCGCCGCCTCGCGCACGTCCAGGCGGGCCTTCACCAGATTGCCCAGTTCGAGCAGCCGCATCCCGAGCCGGTAGGTGCCCGACTGGGGCCGGTCGACCAGGCGCCCGACCGCGAGATCGTTGAGGATGCGGTGTGTCGTCGACGGGTGCAGTCCCGTGCGTTCGCTGACCGCCTTGAGCGGAAGAGGTTCGGGCTGCGCCGCCAGGGCGTCCAGGACGGCGAACATGCGCTCGATCACCTGGATGGACGGCGTGCTCGGATTCTTGCGGCTCATGCGGCCCTGCGCGGGGATGAGACGCTATTTTGCATGGTGGAAGCGCAGGCCGCCACTGCCGCGACGCCTGCGCGTACCGCGCCTTCGAGCGTGGCCGGATACGGGCCCTCGACGTAGTCCCCCGCCGCGGCCAGCCCCGGAGCGATTGCTGCGGGGGGGCGCACCAGGCCCGGCGTGCTGCGAAAGGTGGCGCGGCGCTCGGCGATCACGGTCAGCACCGACGCCGAGGCGGGGTTCCAGCCCGCACGGGCAAGCTCTCGCCCGGCCTGCGCGAGCACGGCGGCGCTGGTGGCATCGAGCCCGCGTTCGACCCATCCCGCGGCGCCGCTGACGACGAAGGCCAGGCGCCCCGCCGGCCCGCCGAGCTGACCGTGATCGAAGACGAACTGCGCCGGCGCTTCGGGTCCTTCGCACAGAGCCAGCATCGGCAGCGCCAGCCGCACGCCGTCGGCCCGGACGTAGACGGTGACGATGGGCTCGTGGCGCAGCGCGGCGGCGGCATCTGCCCAAGCGGGCGCCGACGTCCGCGCCAGCCGTGCCGCCTCCGCGGCCGAGGCGGCGAGGATCACGCCGTCGAAGCGCTCGCCGTCGACGCGCCAGCCCACGCCGTCGGCGTCGATCGACTGCACGCGCCGGCCCGGGTGCAGCTCGGCGTCGTGCTCCGCCAGCCAGCGCGCGGCGGGCGCCGGCAGCAGCTCGCGCAAGGGGCGACGCGGCAGCAGCAGGTCGCTGGCGCCGGCGCCGCCGAACAGGACGTCCCGGAGCAGGCGCAGGAAGACGCCGGCGCTGGCCTCGCTTGCGGGCGTGTTCAGTGCGGCAACGCACAGGGGATCGATCAGAAGGCTGCGCACCGAAGCGGGCAGGCGCACGCACAAGGCATCGACGGTGAGCGTGGGCGCGCAGCGAAACCCGGCCGCGATCCAGCCGGCGCAGTGCGCGAGCAGCCGCAGCCGCTCGGCGAGCGACCAGGCGCGGCAGCGCAGCACCGCCCGCGTGAAGGCCCAGGCCGGCGCGCCGGACGCCGGCCCGAGGCCGCGGCCGTCGGCCCAGCGCAGCGCCAGCGGGCGCCGCAGCAGCACCTGCTGCGGGTCCACGCCCACCTGCTGCATCAACGCGAGCACGGCACTGCAGGCGCCCAGCAGGATGTGCTGCCCGTTGTCGAGGTCGGTCCCGTCCTGGCTGCGCGCGCGCCCGCCCCATTGACGCGACATCTCGAACACACTCACGCGATGCCCTGCGCGCGTCGCCTCGACGGCGGCGCTGAGGCCGGCCCAGCCGCCGCCGACGACCGCCAGCCGCACGTTCCCGGCGCCAGCGGCGCTCATCGACCCCGCCAGCGCGTGCGCGCGACGATCCACAGCTTGCGCAAGGGGGTGAGCGAGGTGCGCTGGTGCAACACCTTGAAGCCCTGCCCCTCGATCTCGCGCAGCAGCGTGCGGTAGATGTTGGCCATCATCAATCCCGGGAGCTGCCGCTCGCGGTCGGCCTCGGGCAGCAATGCCAGCGCCTCGTCGAAGCTGGCATGGGCGCGCGCGGCCTGGAAGCGCATGAGCGCCTCGAAGCGTTCGCTGTAGCCCCAGGGCGCCTCGCGGGCGAGGATTTCGCCGGCCGTCACGCCGTGCGCCTGCAGCTCGGAAACCGGCAGGTAGATGCGCCCGCGGCGCGCGTCCTCGCCGACGTCGCGGATGATGTTGGTGAGCTGCATCGCCAGCCCCAGCTTGTGCGCGTACCGTAGGGTCGCCTCATGGCTGTGCCCGAAGATGCGTGCGGCGACCTCGCCGACGACGCCGGCCACCAGGTCGCAGTAGGCCGCGAGGCACGCGAAGTCGGCGAAGCGCGCCTGCTCGAGGTCGACCTGACAGCCGTCGATGACGGCTGCCAGGTGCCTCGCTTCGAGGCCGAAGGGCTGCAGGTGCGGCTGCAGGGCCTGCAGCACCGGGTGCGTCGGCGCGCCCGCGAAGAGCGCCTGCACCTCCTGGCGCCACCACTGCAACTTGGCGGCGGCGACGCCGGGGTCGCCGACCTCGTCGACGACGTCGTCGACCTCGCGGCAGAAGGCGTAGTAGGCGGTGATCGCGGCGCGGCGCGGCGGCGGCAGGAAGAGGAAGGCGTAGTAGAAGGACGAGCCGCTGCGGGCCGCCTTCTGCTGGACGTAGGCTTCGGGCGTCATGCGGCCCGGCTCCGGCCCATGCGCAGCGCGCGCCAGAGCAGCAGCGGGACGTCGCGCCGGCCGAGCGCGGGTCGGGCGTGCAGCGTGCCGTAGCGCAGGCGTTCGATCTTTTCGAGGATGCGCAAGCCCCCCTGCACGACCAGCCGCAGTTCCCAGCCCGCGCGCCCGGGCAGGCGCAGCGCCAGCGGCGCGCCGCGCCGCATCAGCGCGGCCGCCCACTCGCAGAGCTCGCGCACGCAGGCGCGCAACGCGGGTCCGTCGCGCAGCGGCTCTGCATCGACCGGCGGTATTCGGTGGCGCGCGAGGTCGGCAGCGGGCAGGTAGTTCCGTCCGCGCGCCTGGTCGCGACCGAGGTCCTGCCAGAAGTTGATGAGCTGCAGCGCGGTGCAGATGGCGTCGGAGCGTTCCAGGTCCTCGTCGCGCCCGATGCCGTAGAGGTGCAGCAGCAGCCGCCCGATCGGGTTCGCCGAGCGCGCGCAGTAGGCTCGCAGTGCGTCGCGGTCGGGGTAGGGCGGGTTGCGCACGTCCTGCTCGAAGGCGTCCAGCAGATCGTGCAGCAGCGATGCCGGGAGCGCGTGCTGCTCGTGCGCGCGCGCCAGCGGCTCGAAGACCTCGCTCCAGCGCCCCGAGCGCGCCCGGCCCTCGAGCAGCGCCTGCAGTTCGCTGCGGTATGCCCTCAGCTCGGCCACGCGGTCCGCGGCGGCGGCGTGACCTTCATCCGCGAGGTCGTCGGCCGTGCGCGCGAACCAGTAGATCGCCGCCACGGCAGGCCGCAGCGCCGGCGGGCACAGCAGCGACGCGACGGGAAAGTTCTCGTAGTGATCGACGCCCACGCCCGCATTGTCGCCCGGCGCCGAGCGGCGTCGACAAGCGACGCTAAAAT
Organism: Burkholderiales bacterium; assembly: GCA_026932235.1. Lineage (GTDB taxonomy): Bacteria > Pseudomonadota > Gammaproteobacteria > Burkholderiales > Burkholderiaceae_C > Rubrivivax. The sequence goes on along the minus strand of JAIXKR010000037.1, from coordinate 144 downwards.
CGCAGGTTGACCACGGCGCGGACGGCTTTGAAGGGCGGCCCACGCCGCTTGCCCTTGCAGGCACCACCCATCGCGCGGGTGGCGAAATCGGTAGACGCACCAGGTTTAGGTCCTGACGCCTTCACGGGCGTGCCGGTTCGAGTC
>JAIXKR010000112.1:33908-63991 GCA_026932235.1 Burkholderiales bacterium | reverse complement strand
TGACGGTGCTGGTGGCCAACCTCGCGCCGCGCAAGATGAAGTTCGGCGTCAGCGAGGGCATGGTGCTGGCCGCCAGCCACGCCGACGAGAAGGGCCATCCCGGGCTGCACCTGCTCGAGCCCTGGCCCGACGCGGCGCCGGGCCTGCGCGTGCGCTGAGCCTTGCCCAGGCCCGGTTCGCCCGGTCCCCCGGGCCGCGGGCCCCGATTCGGGGGGTGCGCCGGCTCGAGGCGGCAACCGCCTTGCTAGGCTCGCGGGTGCATGCCTGCTCCGCGCCCGCAACGCAAGTCACCGCCCCCGGCGCCGCTGCCCATCGGCACGCGCCTGGGCAGCTTCGAGCTGCGCGGCGTGCTCGGTCTGGGGCAGTACGGCTACGGCTATCGCGTCTGGGACCTGGAGAGCGAGAACGAGTACGCGGTCAAGGAGTACCTTCCTGCGGATCTCGCACGACGCGAAGGCGCAACGCAAGTGCTGCCACGCCGGATCGAGGACGAGGAACGCTTCGCGCAAGGCCTTCGCGCCTTCCTGGACGAGGGCAAGTTCCTTTCGCGCGTGCGCGACCCGGGCCTGGTGACGGTCTACGGCAGTTGGGAGGAGAACGGCAGCGCCTACATGGCGATGGACCTCGTCGCCGGACGCAACCTGAAGGAGACGATGCAGGCCCGCGGACGCCCTCCGCGCGAGCCCGCGCTGCGCGCGCTGCTGCAACCGCTGCTGGCCGCCGTCGATGCGCTGCAACGCGGCCCCTGGACCGACGTCTACGGCCTCGGCGCGGTGCTGCACTGCCTGATGGTCGGCAAGCCTCCTGCGCCGGCGCCGCTGCGCGTGAACGGCGCGGCGGCACTGACGTGGCCGGAAGCCGTGCTGAGACGCCATTCGCTCGAATTCCTCGCGGTCGTCGAATGGATGCTCGCGCCACAACCCCGCGACCGACCGCAGGACATCGGCGCCGTGCGCGCCGCACTCTCCGATCCGGGGCACCTGCCGGAGCATCTGCGCCCGGGTTGGCGGCAGCGCCTGACGCTGCGCCTGCGGCAGCACAAGCGTCCGCTGCGGCTGCTCGGCACGCTGCTGCTGCTGGCCGCCGCGGCGCTCGTGCTCTGGCGGCTGCGCCAGGCCGGGCTGCTGCCCGACTTCGCTCTGCCGACGGGATAGCGCGGCGGCCACGCCGGCCGCGTCCGAAGATGGCATCATCGACGCCATGCACGGCATCTCGACGCTCTGGGCGCGGCGCAGCGCCGACCTGAGCTGGACGGTCGATCCGCGCGTCTGCCTCCTCACCCGCAGACGCCGGTTCATCGTGCACACGCATCACTGCGGACCTCCCGCGGTGGAGCCCCCTGGCCCCATCGCTCGCCTGGAGACCGCATGCTTCCCGCCCGCCTTCACCCTTTCCGCCCCCGGCTGCGCGACGCGCTCGCCGGCGGCTACGACCGCCAGACTTTCGTCGCCGACGTCGGCGCTGGCCTGACCGTCGGCGTCGTCGCGCTGCCGCTGGCGATGGCCTTTGCCATCGCCTCGGGCGTGAAGCCCGAGCAGGGGCTGTTCACGGCCATCGTCGCGGGCATGCTCATCTCCGCACTCGGCGGCTCGAGCGTGCAGATCGGCGGCCCCGCGGGCGCATTCATCGTCATCGTCTACGGCATCCTCGAGCGCTACGGCCTCACCAACCTCCTCATCAGCACCGCCATGGCGGGCGCACTGATGTTCCTCATGGGTCTGTTCAAGCTCGGCGTGCTGGTGCGCTACGTGCCGGTGGCCATCGTCATCGGCTTCACCAACGGCATCGCGGTGCTGATCGGACTGTCGCAGGTGAAGGACTTTTTCGGGCTGGTGACCCCCAAGCTGCCGGGCGACTTCTTCGCGCTGGTCAAGGTGCTGGCGCAGCACGCGCACACGGTGAATCCCTACGCGCTGGTCATCGCCTGCACCAGCCTGGCGATCGTCGTGCTCTGGCCCAAGAGCTATCGCATGCCGGTCGATGCCCGGGGCCTGGCGCCCAAGCTGCGCCGGCTCCTCGCGCACCTGCCGGGCACCCTCGTCGCGCTCATGCTGGCGACGCTCGCCGTGAGCCTGTTCGGGCTGCCGGTGGAGACCATCGGCTCGCGCTTCGGCGGCATCCCCCGCACGCTGCCGCAGCTGACGCTGCCCGCCTTCGACTGGGAGACCGCCAAGCAACTGCTGATCCCGACGGTGACGATCGCCCTGCTCGGGTCCATCGAGTCGCTGCTCTGCGCGCGCGTGGCCGACACGCTGATCGATGCACCGCGTCACGATCCCAACCAGGAACTGATGGCCCAGGGCGTGGCCAACGTCGTGACTCCGCTCTTCGGCGGCCTGCCGGCCACCGGCACCATCGCCCGCACCGTCACCAATGTACGCGCGGGCGCGCGCACGCCGGTGGCCGGGCTCGTGCACGCGCTCACCCTCCTGCTCGTCGTGCTCGTGGCCGCACCGCTGGCGACCAACGTGCCCCTGGCGGCGCTGGCGGGAATCCTCGCCTTCGTCGCCTGGAACATGGGCGAGTGGCGCGAATTCGCGCGGCTGCGACACTTCAGCCTGCAGTACCGCATCATCCTCGTCGGCACCTTCCTGCTCACGGTGGTGTTCGACCTCACGGTCGCCGTCGAGGTCGGCCTGGTGCTCGCCTGCGCCTTCTTCATCCACCGCATGAGCACGCTCTTTCGCGTGCACGCGCTGCCGCGCGAAGGCCTGCCCCAGGGCGTGCAGGCCTTCGAGCTCGTCGGCCCGCTCTTCTTCGGCGCCGTCGGCAAGATCGAGGCGCTGTCGGCGCAGGTGGCGCCCGGCACGCGGGCGCTCGTGCTCGACATGCACCGGCTGTTCTCGATGGACACGTCGGGGCTGGATGCGCTGCGGGAACTGCACCGCACGCTGCAGCGCAAGGGCGTCGCCCTGGTGCTGGCCAACGTCAACGAGCAACCGCTGTCGCTGATGCGCCGCTCGGGCTTCGAGGAGCAGTTGGGCGCCGACCAGATCGTGCCGACGGTTGCCGCGGCCTTCGAAGGCATCGACGACCCCGCCGATGCGGCGCCAGGCTGAGCGGCACGGCGCCGACGGCGCCCTCAGGGCCGGCGCAGGCGCTCGACCACGGCCGCTCCCTCCTCTCGGCCGCGGCAGACGCGGCCACCGACGATGCTGCCGAGGAAGACGGCGACGAAGCTCGCACTGACGCCGAAGACGCCCGCCGATGTCGGCTCCAGATCCAGCCACCGCGCCTGCGCCAGCGGCATGGTGACGCCCAGCAGCTCGCGGCTCCAGGGCAGGTTGACGGCCATGTACCAGAGGCAGGTGCCCAGGCCCGCCAGCATCCCTGCGACCGCGCCCCAGCGATTGGCGCGGCGCCAGAAGATGCCCATCACCAGCGGCGCGAACAAGGCCGAGGCGGCGATCGAGAACGCCGCCGCCACCAGCGTGACGACGCGCTCGGGCCGCAGCGAGGCCGCCATCGCCGCCATCACCGCGACCATCAGCACCAGCGCCTTGGAGAGGATGACGGCGCGCATCGCGGGTGCGCGCGGATCGATCGCGCCGCGATAGACGTCGTGCGAGAAGGCGCTGGCGATCGACAACAGCAGTCCGTCGGCGGTGGACAAGGCCGCCGCGAGGCCACCCGCGGCGACGAGGTAGCCGATCACCGCCGGCAGGCGCGCGATCTCGGGCGCGAGCAGCACGATGACGTCGCTGGAGAGGTGCAGTTCACCGAGTTGCAGGATGCCGTCGCCGTTGATGTCCTCGTACGAAGCCTGACTCGGATCGCGCCGCGTCCAGCGCCGCAGCCAGGCCGGCAGCTGCGTCAGCGGCTGCCCGACCAGGCCGTCGAGGATCTCGGCCTTCACCAGCACCGCCAGCGCCGGTGCCGCCATGTAGAGCACGATGATGAACAGCAGCGACCAGGCCACCGAGCGCCGCGCCGCCGCCGCCGACGGCGTCGTCAGGAAACGCACCAGCACGTGCGGCATCGCCGCGGTGCCCAGCATGAGGCAGAAGACGAGCGCGGTGAAGTTGATGCGCTCGCTGCGGTAGACCCGCTGCGCCTCCTCGTCCCCCTGCGGATCTCCGCCCGGGAAGGGCAAGGCCTGCGGCGCCAGGCCGCCCAGCGGCTGTGCGCGGTGCAGCGCCTGCGCGAGTTCGGTTTCGTAGCGCGCGCGCGCCTGCGCCTCGTTCTGCGGCAGCGCCCGCAGGCGCCGCTCCGCGAGCTGGATCTGCAGCAGCGGCGCGCGCTCGGCGCGCAGGCGCTGCAGTTCCCGCCCCAGTGCCCGCGCATCCTCGGCCATCGCCGCCGGCACGTCGTCGAGCTTGGCGCGCGCGGCCTGGGCGCGCTCGCGCCAGCGCTGCAGCACCTCCTGCTCGCGCGGGTCGGACTGCAGTTGCCGCTCGCGCGCGCTCACGCGCTCGAGCACCTCGGCGTAGGCCAATGGCGGCACCACCGGCTCCGGCTGCCTGAGCCCGAGCCAGATCAACGGCACCAGGAACGCGACGATGAGCACGATGTACTGCGCCACCTGCGTCCAGGTGACCGAACGCATGCCGCCGAGGAAGGAGCACACGAGGACGCCGCCGAGAGCGATGAAGATGCCGACCTCGAAGCTCAAGCGCAGCAGGTGCGAGGCGATCAGGCCGACGCCGTAGAGCTGCGCCACCACGTAGACGAAGCAGACGACCACGGTGGCAAAGGCGCCGATCAGCCGCGGCGCCACGCCGCCGTAGCGCTGGCCGAGGAAGTCGGCCGCCGTATACACCGGCAGCCGCCGCAGGTAGGGTGCCAGCAGCAGCGCCAGCAGGCAGTAGCCGCCGGTCCAGCCGATGATGTAGGCCAGCCCGCCGAAGCCCTGCAGGTAGAGCACGCCCGCGGTGCCGATGAAGGAGGCCACCGACATCCAGTCGGCGGCGGTGGCCATGCCGTTGTAGACCGCGGGCACGCTGCGCCCGGCAACGTAGTACTCGCTCTCGTTGGAGGTGCGGGTCGAGAACCCGATCGCCGCATAGACGAGGATGGTGCCGGCCAGGAAGGCGCCGCCGATCCAGCCTTGCGGCAGGCCCAGGCGCTCGGCCACGCCCATCACGAGCACGAACACCCCCAGGCCGAGCGCGAAGGCCAGGTAGCGCAGATGCAGCCGCCGCAGGCTGCCTGCCGGGATCGCCGTGGCTGGATCGGGCGTGCCGCTCACGCGCCGATTCTCGCCCACGCGCACCGCTCTCCAGCCTCGGGTGCGCCCGATACAATCGGCGCGGTTTCAACCCCCGTGGCGTCCGAGCCGGCCGCGTCATGCACTTCTTCTGGAAACCCTACAAGTCCGATGCCGGCCTCTTCATCGACGAGCTGAAGGCCAGGAAGCCCTCGCTCGAGGCCGAGCAGCGCGCCGGCCGTGCCCTGCTGTGGGACCGCAGCATCGACCGCAGCGCGCAAGCCGACTGGCGCCGCGCGCGCGTGCCGCAGAAGGGCTACGTGTACTACCACTGGAACGAGCCATGAGGCGCGGGGGCGCGCACTGAACGTGGACGACTCCCTGGCCGAGGCGGACGCGACCGCGCTGCCGCAGGTCGTGGACCAGGTGGCGGTGGCCAGGCTCTACGGCGAGCCGCTGTTCCGGCTGCCGCAGGATCTCTACATCCCGCCCGACGCGCTGGAGGTCTTTCTCGAGGCCTTCGAGGGACCGCTGGACCTGCTGCTCTACCTCATCCGGCGGCAGAACTTCAACATCCTCGACGTGCCGCTGGCCGACCTCACGCGCCAGTACCTCGACTACATCGAACAGATCCGCCGGCACAACCTCGAACTGGCGAGCGAGTACCTGCTGATGGCGGCGATGCTCATCGAGATCAAGTCGCGCATGCTGCTGCCCCTGCGCAAGAGCGAGGACGGCGGCGAGCCCGAGGACCCGCGCGCAGCGCTCGTGCGCCGCCTCGTCGAGTACGAGCGCATCAAGCTCGGCGCGGCGCAGCTCGATTCCCTGCCGCTGCTCGGGCGCGACTTCCTGCGCGCGCAGGTGACGATCGAGCAAAGCCTGGCGCTGCGCCTGCCCGACGTGCATGCCGACGACCTGCGCCAGGCCTGGACCGAGATCCTGCAGCGCGCGCGGCTGACGCAGCACCACACGATCAGCCGCGAACAGCTCTCGGTGCGCGAGCACATGAGCCTCGTGCTGCGCCGGCTGCAAGGGCGGCGCTTCCTCGAATTCCACGAGTTCTTCGAAGCCGCGAGCGCGGTGCCGGTGGTCGTCGTCACCTTCATCGCCATGCTCGAGCTCGCGCGCGAGAGCCTGCTCGAGATCACGCAGGCCGAGCCCTACGCACCGATCTACGTGCGGCTGGCGTTCACGCCGTCTTGAGCTCGCTGCCGCGGCGTCGGCGCAGCCGCCGGCTGCGGAAGGCCGTCGCTCAGAGCAGGCCGAGGTAGGCCGAGAGCAGGTCCGGGTCCTGGCGCGCCGTGGCCGCACTCCCCTGCCATACCGAGCGCCCGGACTCGAGCACGCAGACGTCGTCGGCCACCTGCAACGCGCGCTCGGTGTTCTGTTCGACGAGCAGGATCGTCATGCCTTCGGCGCGCAGCGTCATGAGCGCCTGGTAGCACAGGTCGATGACCTTGGGCATGAGGCCCAGCGAAAGCTCGTCGATCATGACCAGGCGCGGGCGCGTCATGAGCGCACGGCCGATCGCGAGCATCTGCTGCTCACCACCGGAGAGGTTGCCTGCCAGCGAATGCAGGCGCTCGGAAAGGCGCGGAAACAGCGCCAGCACGCGATCGCGGTCTTCGCGGAAGACGCGCGCCGGCTGCACCATGCCGCCCACGCGCAGGTTGTCCTCGACCGAGAGATCCTTGAACAGGCGCCGCCCTTCGGGCGAGATGGCGATGCCGCGGCGCACGCGCTCGGTCGCCGGCAGCCCGCTGATGTCCTGCCCGTCGAAGCGCAGGCTTCCCGCCTGGCGCGCCACATGCCCGGCGATGCACATCAGCGTCGAGGACTTGCCCGCGCCGTTGGGCCCAAGCAGCCCGGTGATGGTTCCCGGACGCAGCGTGAGCGAGAGCTCGTGCACCGCCTGGAACGCGCCGTAGCCGGCCGAGAGGGACTGCAGTTCAAGCATGCGCGGCCTCCGCGGCGGTCCCGAGATAGGCGGCGCGCACGACCGGGTCCGCCATCACGCTGCGCGGCTCGCCTTCACCGATCTTGCGGCCGTTGTCGAGGACGACCAGCCGCGTGCAGATGCGCAGCACCTCGCCCAGGTTGTGCTCGATCAGCACCACCGTCATGCCCTGCCGGTTGATCTCGGCGATGGTGTCGGCAAGTGCGCGCGCCTCCTTCGAGTTCAGCCCTGCCAGCGGCTCGTCCAGCAGCAGCAGGCGCGGGTCGAGCGCGTGCGCGCGCGCCATCTCGAGGCGTTTGAGCACCCCCAGCGGCTGCTTGGCGGCACCCTGCGCCGCCAGCTCTGCGATGCCCACGCGCTCGAGCTCCCGGCGCGCGCGCGCGCGTTCGGGCCCGGCATCGACATGCGTGATCGCCCGCCACGGGCGCACGGTCTTGGCGCGGCCGGCGGCCAGCGCCACGTTCTCTTCCAACGAGATGCTGCGCAGAGGCCGGACGAGTTGCTGCGAGAGCGCCAGTCCGCGCCGGATGCGCTCGTGGATCGGCAGGCCGCCGAGCGCCTGGCCCTGCAGCCGTACCTGGCCGGCGCTCGGCCGCACGACGCCGGTGATCGCGCGCAGCATCGTCGTCTTGCCGGCACCGTTGGGGCCGATGAGGCCCAGCAGTTCACCCGCCCGCACGGCGAACGAGACTTCGTCGATCGCCGTCAGGCCACCGAAGCGCACCGTCACGCGCTCGACCTCGAGCAGCGGCGCCGCTGCGCCCGCGGCCGTTCCCGTTGCGGCGCTCACCGGGCACCCTCCCGCGCGGCACCCGCGCCGCGCAGGCGCCGCACCAGCCCGGCCATGCCCTCGGGCGAGAAGCGCATCATGAGGAAGAGCAGGCCGCCGTAGACCAGCAGCTTGTAGTCGCCGATGAACTGGAACCAGGCCGGCAGGGCCGAGAGCAGGGCCGCGGCGACGAGCACGCCGGGCACCGAGCCGATGCCGCCGACGACGACCATCGACAGCACGGTGATCGATTCGATGAAGCCGAAGTTGTCGGCGCCGATGAACTGCAGGTGGTAGGCCAGGAACGCCCCCGAGAGGCCGGCCAGTGCGGTTCCGATGGCGAAGGCCGCGAGCTTGTAGCGCGGCACGTCGATGCCGAGCACGCGCATCGTGTCCTCGTCCTCGGCGATGCCGTTGAAGACGCGCCCCATCCAGGCGCGGCGAATGTGGACCGAAAGCAGCACGACGAGCACGCAGGCGAGCATCGCGACGAGCATGAAGCCGAGCTTGCCGAAGCCGTGGTCGGGGATGCCGGAGATGCCGAGCTCGCCGCCGAGCACGTCCTGCTGGCGCACGACACCGACGAAGAGGAAGACCACGCCCATCGTCGTGATCGCGAGGAAGTCGTCGCGCACGCGCAGCGAGGCCAGGCCGACGATGACGCCGAGCACACCGGCCAGCAGCATCGCCGCCGGCAGCGTCGCAAGAAACGGCCAGCCGGCCTTGCCGAGCATCGCCGCGGCGTAGGCGCCGACCCCCTGGAAGGCCGCGTGCCCGAGGCTGATCTGGCCGCAGAAGCCGGTGATCAGGTTCAGCGAGAGCGCGAACATGACCGCGATGGCCATGCCGGTGAGCAAGGTGATTTCGTAGTCCATGCAGCGGCCCAGGCTTTGCGCTCAGCGGCGTGCGAACAGGCCTTGCGGCCGCAGCATCAGCACGAGGATGAGGAAGGCGAACGCGATCGCGTTGCGGTCGAGGAGCTTGCCCAAGTAGATCGTGCCGAAGGCCTCGATCACGCCGAGCACGAGCGAGGCCGCCAGCGTCCCGGGCACCGACCCCAGGCCGCCGAGCACGATGATCGCCAGCGCCTTGTACGAGGGCACGCTGCCCATCGTCGGTTCGACGAGGTTGTTCAGCAGCGCGACCCACACCCCCGCGAAGCCGGCCAGCGCCGAGCCGACGAAGAAGTTGATGTCGCGCACCTCGCGCAGCGAGATGCCGAAGGATTCGGCCATCTGCGGGTCGGTCACCGTCGCCTGGCAGGCCACGCCGATGCGCGTGCGCGACTGCAGCCAGGCGAGGATGCCGATGATGACGACGGTGCCCGCCATCACCATCAGCTCGGCCTGCTTGAAGTGCAGCCCGCCCAGCGCGACCTGCCCTTGCAGCCGCGGGTCGGCGAAGGACAGGCCCTGTGCGCCGAAGGCGATGCGAAAAGCCTCCTCCGACGCGATGTAGAGGCCGATCGAGGCGATCAGCGCAACAAACGGCGGCTTGTCCAGCAGCGGCTGGTAGGCCAGCCGGTACATCAGCACGCCGGCGATGCCCGCGACCGCCATCGCGCCGACGAAGGCCGGCACGAGGCCGGCCCCGGCGTTGGCCAGCAGCACGCCGACGTAGGCGCCGAGCGTGAAGAGCGAGGCGTGCGCGACGTGCAGGATGCGCAGCAGCCCGTAGACCAGCGTCAGCCCGAGCGCGATCAGCGCATAGATGCTGCCCTGGACCAGGCCCTGGGCGACGAGTTCGACGATCAGCATGAGGGCCGGGTCAGCAGACAGCGTGCATCAGGGTCGAGCGCTTGCGCTCACTTGCCCTTGCTCGGCGGCGCCAGCAGCACCGGGTCGCTGATCACCGAGTGGCGATGGAAGGCCTTGTCCTTGACGATCTGCACCTGGATGTCCTTCTTCACCTCGTGCAGGTCGTTGAACTCGAGCTTGCCGATCGGCGTGTCGTAACTGCCCGCCGCGAGCGCGTCGCGCAGCGCCGCGCCGCCCTTGCCGCCGGTCTTCTTCAGGCCGTCGATCGCGACCAGGGTCGCGGTGTAGCTGGTCGCGGCGACCATGTCGGCGCCCATCCCGGTGGCCTTGCGGTAGTCGGCAAGGAAGGTCTTGGTCGCCGGCGCGTCGGAGTCACGGTCCAGCGAGGTCGTCACCAGCGTGCCTTCGGAGGCGGGCCCGGCGATCTCCATGAACTTCTCGGAGTCGTAGCCTTCCTGGCCGATGATCGGCACCGTGATGCCGGCCGCGCGCAGCTGGCTCACCAGCGGGCCGGCGTTGAAGTAATAGCCCGAGGCGTAGATCACCTCGGGGTTGTCGGCCTTGACCTTGCTCACCAGCGGGCCGAACTGGCGGTCGGGCATCGCGTACTCGTACTCGTTCAGGATCTCGAGGCCGAGCTTGGGCGCCGCCTCCTTGAAGCCCGCGGCCAGCGCCTGGCCGAAGTCGTTCTTCACGGTGATCAGCACGACCTTCTTCTTGCCGAGGTTCTGCACCAGCTTGGCGCCGCCGCGGCCCTGCACCTCGCCCATCGCCGAGACGCGGAACATGTAGTCGCCGGCGAGCGTGATGTCCGGGTGGATCGCGTAGGCGACGACGTAGGGCACCTGCGCGCGCTGGAAGATCGAGGCCGCGGCGCGCGTCGAACCCGAGTACGAACCCGAGACGCCGACGACGACCTTGTCCTTCTCGACCAGCTTCGTCGCCACCGGCACCGCCTCCTTGGGCGAGGCCTGGTCGTCGTAGACGACGAGTTCGAGCTTCTGGCCCGCCACCCCGCCCGCGGCGTTGGCCTGCGCAACGGCGAGCTTCGCGCCCTCGAGCGCCGACTTGCCGTCGGCAGCGGCAAAGCCGGTCGAGGGCACGTTGAAGCCGATCTTGATCTGGGCGAGCGCCATCCCCGCCGTCAGCGACAGCGCCGCGGCAGTGATCAGCATTCGGGGAAGCTCACGTCGGAAGTCCATGTATCGCTCCTGGAAAGGGTTGCGCTGCGGCGGAAGGCAGCTTGTATAGACAAGTTGTCGGCGCGATCCTAGAGCGCGAGGCGGGCAGTGTCAATCGCGGTCATCCCAAACGCCGACAATGACGACATGTTCCAACCCTCGCAGGATGACGTCCGCCGGTTCTTCTGCACCGCCTTGCGCCGCCTTCGCGCCGGCCAGCCGCTGACGCCCATGGACGCACTGGCCACGCGCTGGATCGAAGAGCATCCCGAGTACCACCGCGACCTCGAGGACGAGGCCGAGGCGCTGGCCGCAGTCTATGCGGTCGAGGACGGGCGCACGAACCCATTCCTGCATCTGGCGATGCACCTCACGATCGAGGAGCAGTGCAGCATCGACCAGCCCACCGGCATTCGCCAGGCGGTGCAACTGCTCGCCGGCCGCCTGGGCTCGCTGCACGCCGCGCACCACGAGGTCATGGAGTGCCTGGGCGAGATGATCTGGGCCAGCCAGCGCAGCGGGCTGCCGCCCGACGGTCACGCCTACCTCGACGCCGTGCGCCGCCGTGCCACGCGCTGACCCGGCGCCCGCGGCACGATCGGGACGCGCGCGGCGCGATTCAGCGGAACTTGGCCTGCGGCACCGTGGCCATGCTGCCGGGCAGCGAGCCGATGTAGTTGGCCAGGGTCTTCAACTCCGCGTGCGTGAACGCGCCGACCTGGCCGACCATGATCGCATTGCCGCGCCCGATGCGCGGGTTGCCCTCGATCTGGTAGGCCTTGAGTGCGACGTAGAGGTAGTCGGCGTACTGGCCTGCAAGACGCGGATAGCTGGCATCGATCGGCTTGTTGAAGTCCGCACCGTGGCAGGACGCGCAATTGCCCTTGGTCAGCAGCGCCTCGACCGCGGTGGAGGGCGCCGGCGCCGCGGCCACCGTCTTCACCGACCCCGAGCCGAGGGTCTCGTAGTAGGCCGCGAGGTCGGCGATGTCCTTCTCGGAAAGCGAGGCGGCGATGGCCTTCATCGTCGGGTGCTTGCGCTCGCCCTTCTTGTATTCGGTGAGCGCGTTCTCGAGGTACTTGGCGTTCTGCCCCGCGATCATGGGCACCTTGTGCACCTCGGGGAAGCTCGCGCGGTAGCCGAGGATGCCGTGGCAGCCGATGCACATCGCCGCCTTCTTGTGACCGGCTTCGGCGTCCTGCGCCCGGGCGGCCGGAACCATCGAGACGGTGCCGGCCAGGGCCAGCAGAAGGGGGATCGCTTTGATCATGTCGGCGGCGTGAGGTGGTTGGAACAGCGGGTGGATTGCATCATGCCGCTTAGCGCCTGGACGCGGGACGGGTATTGATACAGCGCAGCAGTATAGGTCGCGCAAGCCGTCTTTGACCGCCGCTTATACTGGGTTCAACACCAGTATCCCCGCGTTGTCGACGATGAAATTCCAGGGTTCGGACCAGTACGTAGCCACGCAGGATCTGATGCTGGCGGTGAACGCCGCCGTCACGCTGCAGCGCCCCTTGCTCGTCAAGGGCGAGCCCGGCACCGGCAAGACCATGCTCGCCGAGGAGGTCGCCGCGGCCATGAAGATGCCGCTGCTGCAGTGGCACATCAAGAGCACGACCAAGGCGCAGCAAGGCCTCTACGAGTACGACGCGGTGAGCCGCCTGCGCGACAGCCAGCTCGCCGACGCCGAGAGCGCGGGCAGGGTGCGCGACATCCGCAACTACATCGTGCAGGGTGTGCTCTGGCAGGCCTTCACCGCCGAGCAGCCCGTCGTGCTGCTCATCGACGAGATCGACAAGGCCGACATCGAGTTCCCGAACGACCTGCTGCGCGAGCTCGACCGCATGGAGTTCTACGTCTACGAGACGCGCGAGCTGGTCCGGGCGCGGCACCGTCCCATCGTCTTCATCACCAGCAACAACGAGAAGGAGCTGCCCGACGCCTTCCTGCGCCGCTGCTTCTTCCACTACATCAAGTTCCCCGACGCCGAGACGATGCAGCGCATCGTCGACGTGCACTTCCCCGGGCTGAAGAAGGATCTGCTTTCTGCCGCGCTCAAGACCTTCTACGACGTGCGCAACCTGCCCGGGCTGAAGAAGAAGCCCTCGACCTCGGAACTGCTGGACTGGCTCAAGCTGCTCGTGGCCGAGGACATCCCGCTGCAGGCGCTGCAGAGCAAGGACGAGAAGGTGTCGGTGCCGCCGCTCGTGGGCGCGCTGCTGAAGAATGAGCAGGACGTGACCCTGTTCGAGAAGCTCGTCTTCATGCAACGGCACAACCGCTGAACGGCGCGCCGTGAGCTCCTGGCCCGAGCCTGTTGCCTTGCAGGGGCCGCACGCCCGGCTGCTGCCGCTCTCGCGCGAACACCACGACGGCCTGTGCGCCGCCGCGCGCGACGGCGAGCTGTGGCGGCTCTGGTACACCTCGGTTCCCTCACCTGAGGGGATGCGCGCCGAGATCGAACGGCGCCTGGCGCTGCAGGATGTCGGGAGCATGCTGCCGTGGACGGTCTTCGATGCCGACGGCCGCATCGTCGGCATGACCACCTACATGAACATCGACGCTGCCAACCGCCGCGTCGAGATCGGCAGCACTTGGACCGCCGCCTCGACGCAGCGCAGTGCACTCAACACCCAGTGCAAGCGGCTGCTGCTGGCGCACGCCTTCGAGCAGCTCGAGTGCATCGCGGTCGAGTTCCGCACGCATCGGCTGAACCAGCAGAGCCGGCGTGCGATCGAGCGCCTGGGCGCACAGCTCGACGGCATCCTGCGCGCGCACCAGCGCAGCCCCAACGGCACGCTGCGCGACACCGCGGTCTACAGCATCACCGCCGCCGAATGGCCGACGGTGCGTGCGCACCTGGATTGGCAGCTCACCAGGCCGCGCTGATCCGCCCACCACGCGCCGGCGATCCCGGCCCCTGCCCCATGGCCAAGAACTCCAAGCGCCTCGACGTCGACACCCTCTGGCGCATCGAGCGCCTGGGGCCGCCCAGCCTGTGCCCCGACGGCGCGCGGGCGGTGGTCGCGCTGACCCGCCCGTCGATGCAGGACAATGCCAGCCACAGCAGCCTGTGGCTGCTCTCGACGCGGGGCGAGGCGCCGCGGCCGCTCACGCACTGCGGCGACAAGGACGGCCAGCCGCAATGGAGCCCGCGCGGCGAGCGCATCGCCTTTCTCGCCAAGCGCGAGCAGGAGGGCCACAAGGACGAGGAGCGGCAGATCTACCTCATCGCCGCCGACGGCGGCGAGGCCGAACGCGTCACGCGCATGGCCACCGGCGTCGAGGCGCTGCGCTGGCTGCCCGACGGCCGCGGCCTGGTCTTCGTGTCCTGGGTCTGGCCCGAGCTGCGCGGCGAGAAGGCGCAGGCCGCGGCCCTGGCCGAACGGCGCAAGCGCAAGGAAAGCGGCTACGCCACCGAGCAGACGCAGTACCGCCACTGGGACCACAACCTGCCCGAGGGGCGCGAACCCATGCTGCACCTGCTCGAGTTCGGCCGCGCAGGGCGCGGCGCGGGCCGCGTGCGCAACCTGATGCAGGGCAGCGGCTACAGCCTGCAGCGCCACGACCCGGGCGCCGAGGCCTTCGACCTCAGCCCGGACGGCCGCCGCATCGCCTTCGCCTTCGACCCGCAGGCCGAGAAGCGCATCGAGAACCGGCACGCCATCGCCGAGCTCGACCTGCAGAGCGGGCGCATCGAGGTCGTGCTGCGCGACGCCGACTGGCACTTCAGCGCGCCGCGCTACAGCCCCGACGGGCAGCGCCTGGCCTTTCTCGCCCAGCACGACGCGCGCAAGCACACCGCGCCCGAGCAGCTCGCCGTGTGGGAGCGCGAGAGCCACCGCTGGGACGTCGTCAGCGGCGAATGGGACCACGCCGTGCAGGCGCCGCTGCAGTGGGAGGACGACGGCCAGGCGGTGCTGCTCATGGCCGAGCAGGAAGGCCGCCGGCACCTCTGGCGCTTCGACCTGCAGGACCGGCGCGCCGAACGCGTCGTCTCCGGCGGCACGCTGCTGGCCTTCGACAAGCGCGCGGGCGTGCTGCTCACGCTGGCCGACGCCATCGACCATCCGGCGCGGCTGCACGCGCACCTGCCGGGGCGCGCGGCGCGGCGCATCGAGTCCTTCAACGACCGCCTGCTCGCCGGCGTGGCCACGGGCCGCACCGAGGAGGTCTGGTTCGGCGGCGCCGCGGGCGACGCCGTGCAGATGTGGCTGACCTACCCGCCGGACTTCGACGCGAAGAAGAGGTACCCCATCCTGCACCTCATCCACGGCGGTCCGCACACGGCCTTCGGCGACGGCTTCCACTACCGCTGGAACGTGCAGACCTTCGCCGCGCAGGGCTACGTGGTGGCCTGCGTCAACTACCACGGCTCGAGCGGCTTCGGCTGGGCCTTCCTGGACAGCATCACGCACCGCTGGGGCGAGCTCGAACTGCAGGACGTGGAGCGCGCCACCGACTGGCTGCTCACCCGCCCCTGGGCCGACGCGCGCCGCGTCTTCGCCGGCGGCGGCAGCTACGGCGGCTACATGGTGGCGTGGATGAACGGGCACGTCGCGCCCGGGCGCTACGCCGCCTACGTCTGCCACGCCGGCTGCTTCGACTGGACGGCGATGTTCGCCGACGACGCCTTCAGCTGGCACGCCAGGGAACTCGGCGCCTATTACTGGAACGATCCCGAGCAGGTGCGCCGGCAGAGCGCGCACGCCAGTGCCGACACGATGGCCACGCCCACGCTCGTCGTCCACGGCGCCCTGGACTATCGCGTTCCCGACGCGCAAGGGCTGGCTTACTACAACACGCTCAAGGCGCGCGGCGTCGCCGCGCGGCTGCTGTGGTTTCCCGACGAGAACCACTGGATCCTCAAGCCGCGCAACTCGCGCCAGTGGTACCGCGAGTTCTTCGCGTGGCTCGCGCGCCACGACCGCGCCCGCCAGGCACCGCAGCGCACGCGTGACAAGACGAGGCGGGGCGCGGCGCGCTGAACGCCAGGCCTGCGGCTGCGCGCGACAATACCGCCCATGCGAAAGGCGCCGCGATGCTGATCAACTTCTTCTACACGCTGCGGGCGGCCAGGCTCCCGGTGTCGGTCAAGGAGTACCTGACCTTGCTGGAGGCGCTGAAGGCCGAAGTCATCGGCCCCTCGGTCGACGACTTCTACTACCTCGCGCGCGCGACCCTGGTGAAGGACGAGGCGCTGTTCGACAAGTTCGACCGCGCCTTCGCCGCCTACTTCAAGGGCGTGGAGATGCTCACCGACTTCACGCAGGACGTGCCGCTCGAGTGGCTGCGCAAGACGCTCGAGCTCGAGCTCAGCGCCGAGGACAAGGCGGCGATCGAGAAGATGGGCTGGGACGAGCTCATGCAGACCTTGAAGAAGCGCCTGCAGGAGCAGAAGGAGCGCCACCAGGGCGGCAGCAAGATGATCGGCACCGGCGGCACCAGCCCCTTCGGCGCCTACGGCTACAACCCGCAGGGCATCCGCATCGGCCAGGACCGCGGGCGCAACCGCAGCGCGGTCAAGGTCTGGGACCAGCGCGCCTACAAGGACTACGACGACACCAAGGAACTGGGCACGCGCAACATCAAGGTCGCGCTGCGCCGGCTGCGCCGCTTCGCGCGCGAGGGCTCGGAGCTCGAGCTCGACATCGACGACACCATCCACAGCACCGCCGCCAACGCCGGGCTGCTCGACATCAAGATGATCCCCGAGCGCCACAACAAGGTGAAGGTGCTGCTGCTGATGGACGTGGGCGGCACGATGGACGAGCACATCCACCGCGTCGAGGAGCTCTTCAGCGCCGCCAAGAGCGAATTCAAGCACCTCGAGTTCTATTACTTCCACAACTGCGTCTACGACTTCATGTGGAAGAACAACCGCCGCCGCTACAGCGAGAAGTTCCCGACCTGGGACGTGATCCGCAAGTACAACCGCGACTACAAGCTGATCTTCGTCGGCGACGCCACCATGAGCCCCTACGAGATCCTGCAGCCCGGGGGCAGCGTCGAATACAACAACGAGGAGGCCGGCGCCGAGTGGCTGCAGCGCCTCACCCACACCTTCCCGCACTTCGCGTGGATCAACCCCGAGCCGCAGGGCGTGTGGCAGTACCGGCAGAGCATCGCCATCGTGCAGCAGCTGATGAACCAGCGCATGTTCCCGCTCACGCTGGCCGGGCTCGAGGGGGCGATGCGGCTGCTGAGCAAATGAGGCCGCGGGCGCGCCCGGCCTTTGGAAACGCCGTGGCCGCGCTCTCGCTGGCCCTCGCGCTCGGCGGCTGCGCCCTGCTGGATGCGGCGAAGACCGGCGTCGGCCGCAACGCCGCCGGCGCTGCGGCTCCCACGGCCGGACCCGAAGGCCCGCCGGTGGTCCGCGTCGAGATCGACGCGCCGCCGGCGCTGCGCGCCCTGCTGCAGCGCCATCTCGAGCTCTCGCGCCTGGCGCAGCTCACGCGCGGCGACGCCGTCACCGACACCGAACTGCAGCGCCTGCTGGACGTGACGCCGGCACGCACGCGCGAGCTGCTGCGCACCGAAGGCTACTTCCGGCCGACGGTGAGGGTCGAGCGCCTCGCCAACGCGGCCCCGGGGCCCGAAACCGTGCGCATTCACGTCGACCCCGGGCCGCCCGTGCGCGTGCGGCGCGTGACGCTGGAAGCGCAAGGCGAGCTCGAGGAAGCGCGCCTGGCCGGTGACACCGCCGCTGCACGGGTGCTGGACGAACTGCGGCACGCCTGGACCCTGCCCGAGGGCAGCGTCTTTCGCGACGAGGCCTGGCGCGACGCCAAGACCGCTGCGCTGGCGCGGCTGCGGGGCGCCGGCTACGCCAGCGCGAGCTGGGCCGGCACCGCAGCCGAGATCGACGACGAGGAGGATGCCGCCCACCTCTTCGCCGTCGCCGAGAGCGGGCCGCTGTTCCGCAGCGGTCGGATCCAGGTGCAAGGCCTGCAGCAGCAGGATCTGGAAACCGTTCTGGCCCTGGCGCCCTTCGCTCGCGGCACGCCGGTCACCGAGGCGCTGCTGCTCGACTACCAGGACCGGCTGCAACGCGCCGGCCTGTTCGAGAGCGTGAGCGTCACGCTCGACCCGGACCCCGCCCTCGCTGCGGCGACGCCGCTGCTCGTGCAGTTGCGCGAGCAGCCGCTGCAGGTCTACACCGTGGGCGTGGGCATCAGCGCCAACACCGGGCCGCGCGCCTCGCTCGAGCACGCCTACCGGCGCGTCTTCGGGCGCGCGGTGTCGTCGAGCAACCTGTTCGAACTCGGGCGCGTGCGCCAGACGTGGAACGGCGAGGTCAGCACGCACCCGGGCGAGGGCTTTCGGCGCTGGCTGCTCGGCGGCTCCGTCGAACGGCTGGTCTCGTCCACCGACGTCGTCACCTCGCAGCGCCTGCGCCTGGGGCGCAGCCAGGATTCGAGTCGGGAGGAACGGCTGCTGTTCGCCGAGATCGAACGCGGTGTGCGCAGCACCGACTACACGAACACCTGGACCATCGCGGTCTCGGGAAACGTCCACCTGAACTGGCGCCGGCTGGACAGCGCACTCCTGCCCACCGAGGGCTACACGCTCTCCCTGCAGGGAGGGCTCGGCCGCTCGCACGGCAGCGCCTCGCGCAGCGGCCCGTTCGCGCGTGCCTACCTGCGGCTGACGGGCTATCAGCCGCTCGGGCAATCCTGGTATGGACAGGCACGCGTCGAGCTGGGGCAGGTCTTCCTCGGCAACGGCGTCGTCGGACCGGAGTCGCAGCTCTTTCGCGCCGGCGGCGACGATTCCGTGCGCGGCTACGGCTACCGCACGCTCGGGCCGTTGAGCGCAGGCATCGTCGGCTCGGGAGCGGTGCTCGCCACGGGCAGCATCGAACTGGCGCGACCCTTCACCGCCCGCATGCCTTCGCTCTGGGGCGCGGTGTTCGTCGATGCCGGCCGTGCCGCCAACGACTTTGCAGACCTCGACCCGGCATTGGGCTACGGCGTCGGCCTGCGCTGGCGCAGCCCCGTCGGTCCGCTGCGGCTGGACCTGGCCTATGGACAGGAACTGCGGCGCCTGCGCCTGCATTTCAGCGTTGCCATCGCGTTCTGAATCGTGACCCGACGCGCGCCGATGCCGATGCCGATGCCGCCCGAATCCGACCCGCCGCTGCCGCCGCCCGCAGTACCGGTCGCGCCGGGTGGACCGCTGCACGCCGCCTGGCAACTGGCGCAGCCGGCGCTGGCGATGGCGCTGCTGGGGGCGGTGCTGCTGGCGTCGCTCGGGGGCCTGGCGCTTTGGCTGCTGCGCAGCCCACAGGGCACGGCATGGCTGCTGGCGCGCGTCCCGGGAATCGAACTCCAGGGCAGCGAAGGCGCGCTGCTCTCCGAGCGCTTCGCCGCCAGGCGCCTGGTCGTGCGCTGGGACGACGGCCAGCAGTGGGTGGCGCTCGACGACTTCGTCGGCGAAGGCCTGCAATGGCGCTGGCATCCAGCCCCGGGCAAGTGGCTGGGCCTGACCGCGCGCCGGCTGCAGGCGCGCCGTGTCGAGGTGGACACCGGGCCCGTCGGGCCACGGCCGATCGTCATGCCCAGGACGCTGGAACTGCCGCTGCGGCTGGACGTCGACGAGGCCGCGGTCGCAGAGCTGCGCATCGACCAGTTGCCGCTGATGCGCGACGCCCAGGCACGCGACGTGCGGCTGTGGGCGGCCATGGGCCGTGGCTACGAGGCGCGAACCCTGGCCTTCGACTGGGAGCGCGCGCACGTCGAAGGCGATCTCACGCTCGCCGCGCGCCCACCGTTCACGCTCCAGGTGCAGGCACTCGCACGCGGGCGGGGCGAGGGGCCGCCTTGGTCGGCACGACTGCAGGCCCGCGGACCGCTGGCTCAGTTCGCGCTGCAGGCACGCCTGCAGGGCGAAGCGGTCACGCGTGGCGCCGCGCCGCCGCGCCTCGACCTGGAAACGACGATCACGCCGCTGCAGGCCTGGCCAATGGCGCGCCTGCACTTGCGCACGCAGGGGCTGGACCTGCGATCGCTGATCGGCGGCGCACCGCGAACCGCGCTCGGCGGCCGCATGGAGATCGAGAGCCACGCCGCCGACGGTCCGCTGGCGGCCACCATCGCGCTCGAGAACGGCCTGCCCGGGCGCTGGGATCAGGCGCGCCTGCCGCTGCGCCGTCTGCAGGCCCGGCTGCAAAGCCCGGACAAGGACCGCAGCCGATTGCTGATCGAGCAGTTCGATCTGCTGCTGGCCGAGGGCGCCCAAGGCGCGGGCCGTTGGCGCGGCAGCGGCACGTGGAGCGGCGAACAGCTGCGCATCGAGAGCGAACTCGAGGCGTTGCAACCCCAGCGCCTGGACAGCCGCGCCGCGGCGATGCAGTTGAGCGGACCGCTCGCGTTCACGGTGCGCGGCCTGCCTGCGCCCGATCCGGGCGCGCCAAGCCTGCCCTCGAGTCGGCGCGTGCCGTTGACGGTGGAGGTGCAGAGCACCCTGGAGGGCCGGGTCCAGGGCAGTCCGCTTCCCGTGCGCGTCGAGATCGACGGCCTGGCCAACGCGCACGAACTCAAGCTGCGCACCCTGCGCGCGCGTGCCGGCGAGGCACAAGCCACGTTCGACCTCGACGCGCGCCGCCATGGCAAGGGACCGTGGCAGGTCAGCACGCACGGCCAACTCGCCGATTTCGATCCGCTGCCCTGGTGGCCGGGTGCCGCGGGTTCGGTCTGGCGGCAGGGCCGGCACCGGTTCTCGGGCCAATGGGCGCTGCAACTCACGTTGCCGCCCTCCCCGCAGACGCTGCCCTGGCTCGCGCTGGCGCAGCAGATCGGCGGCAGCGGCAAGCTGGCGCTCGAGAACTCGCGACTCGCCGGCGTGCCGTTGGCGCTCAGCCTCGAGATGCGCCAAGAGCCCGGTGCCGCCACCCCTGCACACCTGAGTGCCGAGTTGCAGCTGGCGGAAAACCGCCTGCAGCTGCAAGGCCAGGGCGACCCCCTTGGCGATGGCCACGACGATCACCTGCAGTTCGAGCTGCAGGCGCCGCAGCTGGCCGCACTCGCCCCGCTGGTTCGGCTCGCTCCCGAGGGTGCCACATGGGCCCCCGGAGGCGGCAGCGCGGACGCCCGCCTGAGCATCGATGGCCGCTGGCCGACGCTACGCAGCCAGGGGCAGCTGCGGTTGACTGGACTCCAGGCCGGCGCGCTTGCCGCGGAAAGCGCCAGCGCGCAATGGCGCTTCGATACCGGCAGCGAGGAGCCGCTGCTGCTGAAGGTCGATGCCTTGAACCTCATGCAGGGAACCGGCCGGCTCGCACAACTGCAGGCCGAACTGCGCGGAACCTGGCGCCAGCATAGGCTGGAGCTGGCGACCGCGCTTGCGGCGGGACCCGCACCGGCGCTGCAGGCCGGTCTGGCGCTGAGCGCCGGCGCCGGAACGCTGCTGCGCGCCAGCGCCGATGGGCGGTGGACCGGCGACGGCCGTGGCGGCGGCCGATGGTCGGCACGCAACGCCCAACTGGCCTTGCTGCCGTGGAGCGGCAGCGCGCTGCGCGCCCAGAGCGGCGCAGCGGCATGGGCCCAGGCGCGCGACCTTGATCTGGACTTGAGCTTCGACGGCGTTTCGGGCCTGCAGGAGTTCCAGGCCGGTGCCGGCCGCCTCCAGTTGGCGGACGCCACCTCGCTGCGCTGGGACGAGGTGCGGGTGGACCTGCGCGGGCCGCGCGCGGCCTTCGCGCTGCGCGCGGACATCGAACCCTTCCCGCTGGCGCCGCTGCTGGCACGCCTGCAGCCGACGCTGGGCTGGCAGGGCGACCTGCGTCTGGCCGCCAGCGTCGACCTTCGCGTCGCCGAGACGGTCGACGCCGAGATCGTCTTCGAGCGCCGCGACGGCGACCTGGGCCTGTCGCAGGAGAACGCCAGCGCGCCGTTCGGCCTGAGCGAGCTGCAGCTGCGCGCCAACGCGCACGGCGGCCGCTGGGAAGTGGCCGGCGCCTTTGCCGGACGCACGCTCGGCGAGGCCGCGGCGCGACTGAACCTGCGCACGCGGCCCGAGCAGCGTTGGCCCGACGCGGACACGGCGATCGACGGCCTCGTGCAGGCGCACGTCGCCAACATCGGCATCTGGGGCAACTGGCTGCCGCCGGGCTGGCGGCTCTCGGGCGAAATGCACACGGTGGCCAGCGTCGGCGGGCGCATCGGCGCTCCCGACTACGCCGGTGAAATGCGCGCGGGCAAGGTCGCGGTGCGCAACCTGTTGCTGGGCGTGGACGTGGCGCAAGGCGAGGCGCTGTTGCGGCTGCGCGGCCCCTCCGCGGAGATCGAGCACTTCACGCTGCAGGGCGGCGAGGGCAGCGCGAGCGTCGGCGGCCGCATCGACCTCAGCGGGCGCGCGCCCAGCCGCCTCACGCTCGACGCCGAGCGCTTCCGCGTGCTCGGGCGCATCGACCGCCAGATCGTCGCCAGCGGCCGGCTCGCGCTCGACGTCGCAGCCGGCAAGCCGAGCCTGTCCGGACAGGTGCGCATCGACGAAGGACTGTTCGACCTCTCGCGCAGCGACGCGCCGAGCCTCGACGACGACGTCGTGCTGCGACGCGCCGGCACAAGCGGCACCAACGTGCCGTCGACGCCCGCGCAGGGACCCGGTCGCACGATCGCGCTGGCCGTCGAACTCGACCTCGGCAAGCATCTGCGCGTGCGCGGCCGCGGGCTGGATACGACGCTCGGCGGCAAGCTCTTCGTGGGCAGCAAGGCCGGGCGACTGACGCTCGAAGGCACCGTCAGCGCCGACGGCGGCCACTACGCCGCCTATGGGCAGACGCTGGACATCGCCCGTGGCCTGCTGCTCTTCAGCGGCGACGTCGACAACCCGACCCTCGACGTGCTGGCGCTGCGGCCCAACCTCGACGTCGACGTCGGCGTGGCGATCACCGGAACACCCTCCGCGCCGCGCGTGCGCCTGTACGCCGATGGCGACATGAGCGAATCCGACAAGCTGAGCTGGCTCGTGCTCGGCCGCGCCTCGGACGGCCTGGGCAGTGCCGACACCGCGCTGCTGCAGCGCGCCGCGGTGGCGCTGCTGGCCGGCGAAGGCGAAGCCCCCACCGACGCGCTGCTGCGCAACCTCGGCCTGGATACGCTGAGCCTGCACCAGACCGGTGAAGGCGACGTGCGCGAAACCGTCGTCAGCCTGGGCAAGCAGCTCTCGCGCCGCTGGTATGTCGGCTACGAGCGCAGCGTCAACGCCGCGGCGGGCACCTGGCAGCTCATCTACCGCATCGCCCAGCGCTTCACGCTGCGCGCGCAATCGGGCGCGGAGAACTCGCTGGACGTGATCTGGGTCTGGCGGCTGCGGGGCGACCCGCCGACTCCCACGCCCGCCGCCCCGCAAGCCGAGCCCCGCGCCGGTCGGCGATGAGAGCGCGAACCGGCAAGACCCGGCCGCCCCACGCGCACCGAACTCGTCGCATCGTCATGCCGGCGTCAGCGGTCGGCGATCGACTTGCAGCGCCCCCGGAAACGCCCCCGGATTCGGTCGGCCGTGAAAGGACAGCACCGGACGTCCTCGAACCCATCGGTGGCGGAGAGGGAGGGATTCGAACCCTCGATACGGTAAACCGTATACCGGATTTCGAGTCCGGCGCATTCGACCACTCTGCCACCTCTCCTGATGGTGCCCGGGTCGTGGGCAGCCGCGCATTCTAGCCGACGCGCGGCGGGTCGCCCGCAAACCGGCGTGCCGGGCGCTCAGGCGCGCAGGAATTCCTCGCCGTGCAGGTAGGGGCGAAGCGCCGCGGGAACGCGGATGCTGCCGTCGGCCTGCTGGTGGTTCTCGAGCACCGCGACGAGCGCGCGGCCGACCGCGAGGCCCGAGCCGTTGAGCGTGTGCACGAGCTCGGGCTTGCCCGCGGCGTTGCGAAAGCGTGCCTGCATGCGACGCGCCTGGAAGGCCTCGCAGTTGCTGCAGGAGCTGATCTCGCGATAGGTCTGCTGCGCCGGCAGCCAGACCTCGAGGTCGTAGGTGCGCGCGCTGGAAAAGCCCATGTCGCCGGTGCACAGCAGCACGACGCGATAAGGGAGTTCCAGCTTCTGCAGGATGGCCTCGGCGTGACCGACCATCTCCTGCAGCGCCGCGTCGCTCTGCTCGGGGCGCGTGATCTGCACCATCTCGACCTTGTCGAACTGGTGCTGGCGGATCATGCCGCGCGTGTCACGCCCGGCGCTGCCGGCCTCGCTGCGAAAGCAGGGGCTGTGCGCGGTGAGCTTCATCGGCAGCGCCGCGGCATCGACGATCTGCTCGCGCACGGTGTTGGTCAGGCTGATCTCGCTCGTGCTGATCAGGTACTGCTCGGCCTGCTCCTCGCTGCCGCCGCGCAGCACCCAGAACATGTCCTCCTTGAACTTGGGCAGCTGCCCCGTGCCCTCGAGGATCTCGCGGTTGACGATGTAGGGTGTCCAGCACTCGATGTAGCCATGCTCGCGCGTCTGCACATCGAGCATGAACTGCGCCAGCGCGCGATGCAGCCGCGCCACCGGTCCGCGCAGGAAGCTGAAGCGCGCGCCCGCGAGCCTGGCGCCGGTGTCGAAGTCCAGCCCCAGCGGTGCGCCGAGATCGACGTGGTCCTTGACGGCGAAGTCGAAGGAGCGCGGCGCGCCCCAGCGGCGCAGTTCGACGTTGCCCTGCTCGTCCTCGCCCACCGGCACCTCGTCCTGCGGCAGGTTGGGAAGCGCCATGAGGATGGCGTGCAGTTCGGCCTGCACCGCCTCCAGGCGCTCTGCGCTTGCCTTCAGCTCGTCGGCGATGGCGCCGACTTCGGCCATGGGCACCGAGGCGTCCTCGCCCTTGCCCTTGGCCATGCCGATCTGCCGCGAGAGGCTGTTGCGCCGCGACTGCAGTTCCTCGGTGCGCGTCTGGATGCGCTTGCGCTCGGACTCGAGCGCGCCGAAACGCGCCACGTCGAGAAAGGGTTGCGGACTCTTGCGCCGCTCGAGGCGGGCAACGACGCCGTCGAGATCACGGCGCAGCAGGTTGATGTCCAGCATGGCAGGTGCGTTCGCGCGAAACTGCGGATTGTAGGCAGCGCGCGGCGCAGCACCTGCCTGCCGCCGCCCGCTGCGCCCCCGCTGCTCAGACGCGCCCGGCGCCGCCCAGGCCGCGCGGCAACGGGAAGCGCACGTGCTCCTGCACGCCGTCGAGCTTGCGCACCGTGGCGGCACCGAGCTCGCGCAGGCGCGCGATGACCTCCTGCACGAGGATGTCGGGCGCCGAGGCGCCGGCGGTCACGCCCACCCGCGGCCGCCCGTCGAACCACTCGGGTTTCAGGTCCTCGGCCGAGTCGACCATGTGCGCCGGCGTTCCCAGGCGCTCGGCGACCTCGCGCAGGCGGTTGCTGTTGCTGCTGCTGCGGCTGCCGACGACGACGACGACGTCGACCGTGGGCGCCATCAGCTTGACGGCGTCCTGGCGGTTCTGCGTGGCGTAGCAGATGTCCTGCTTCTTGGGCTCGCGCACCTGCGGGAAGCGCTCTTTGACCGCAGCCAGGATGGTGGCCGCGTCGTCGACGCTGAGCGTGGTCTGCGTCACCACCGCGATCTTGTCGCTGCGCGGCTGCACGCGCGCCACGTCCTCGACGTCCTCGACGAGGTAGATGCCTTCCTTCAACTGCCCCATCGTGCCCTCGACCTCGGGGTGCCCCTTGTGGCCGATCATGATGAACTCGTAGCCCTCGCGCGAGAGCTTGTGCACCTCCATGTGCACCTTGCTCACCAGCGGGCAGGTGGCGTCGAAGACGCGGAAGCCGCGCCGCGCCGCCTCCTCGCGCAGCGCCTTGCTGACACCGTGCGCGCTGAAGATCAGCGTGGCGCCCTCGGGCACATCGTCGAGCTCCTCGATGAAGATCGCGCCCTTGGCCTTGAGGTCGTTGACGACGTAGGTGTTGTGCACGATCTCGTGGCGCACGTAGATCGGGCGGCCGAACATCGCGAGCGCGCGCTCGACGATCTCGATGGCGCGGTCGACGCCGGCGCAGAAACCGCGCGGCTCGGCCAGCAGCACTTCGCCGACGGGCTTGGGGCCGTTCAATCCAGCACCCCCAGCACCTGCACCTCGAAGCGCACGGCGCGTCCGGCCAGCGGGTGGTTGAAGTCGAACAGCAGCCAGTCCTCGCCGACCTCGCGCACCACACCCGCGTACGACCCCTCGCCGTCGGGGGTCGGGAACTCGACCACCTCGCCGCAGGCGTAGCTCGCCTCGGGGTCGCCCAGCTCGCGCAGCAGCGCGCGCGAGACGCGCTGCAGCAGTTGCGGGTTGCGATCGCCGAAGGCGGCTCCCGCGGGCAGTTCGAAGGCCGCGCGCGCGCCTTCCTCGAGGCCGACGAGCTTCGCCTCGAGCGCCGGCGCGAGCTGCCCCAGTCCCAGCGACAGCGTCGCCGGCGGGCCTTCGAAGGTATTCACGACGTCGGTGCCGTCGGGGCCGCTGAGACGGTAGTGCAGGGTCAGGAAGGAGCCCGGCTGGATGCGGTTTGCGGCTTGCACGCGTGCTCGCGCGCCCGGTTGCGCGCCTCGAATAGACTGCGGGCGATTCTAGTCGGCCACCCGCGCCGCCCTGCCCCGCCACGGCGGCATCCCCCTGCCGCCGTCGAGCCCACGATGCCGCTGAAGGATCTCCCCACCGACCAGCGCCCGCGCGAGAAGCTGCTGCAGCGCGGCGCGGCGGCGCTCGCCGACACCGAACTGCTCGCGCTGCTGCTGCGCACCGGCCTGGCGGGCAAGGGCGTGTTCGCGCTCGCCGACGAGGTCCTCGCGCAGTGCGGCGGCTTTGCCGGACTGCTGGCCGCGCGCGGCGAGGACCTCGGGCGCATCAAGGGCCTGGGCCCCGCCAAGCGCGCCGAGATCCTCGCGGTGATGGAGATCGCACGGCGCGCCATCGCGCAGCCGCTGCGCCAGGCGCCGGTGTTCGATGCGCCGCAGCGCGTCAAGGAATACCTCGCGCTGCAGCTCGGCGGCCTGCCGCACGAGGTCTTCACGGTGCTCTTCCTCGACCACCAGCACCGGCTGCTGGAGCTCGAGGAGATGTTCCGCGGTACGCTGACGCAGACCAGCGTCTACCCGCGCGAAGTCGTGCGCCGCGCGATGGCGCTCAACGCCGCGGCGGTGATCCTTGCGCACAACCACCCCTCGGGCGTGGCGGAGCCCTCGCGCGCGGACGAGTTCCTGACTCAGTCGCTGAAGAGCGCGCTCGGCCTCGTCGACGTGCGCGTGCTCGACCATCTCGTCGTCGGGCGGGGGCAGGTCGTGTCGATGGCCGAGCGCGGGCTGCTATGACCCGGGAACGCATGGTTCCGGCGCGGGCGCAAGGCCTGGCGGGATTGGCCGAACTGCGCGAGGTCCTCGCCGCGCGCCGGCGCGAGGAGGCGCAGCGCCGTGCGCGCGAGCACGCCCAGCGCCTGGCCGAAGACGCCGCCGCGCAGCTCTTTCGCACGGCCGTCGGCAAGGTGACGCCGCTGCGCGCGAGCCGGCGCGCCGAACTTCCGCGTCCACGCCCCGAACCCTGGCCGCACCAGCGCGAGGCCGACGAACGCGCGGCCCTGCTGCAGACCTGGTCCGACGAGGTCGACGTCGAGTCGCTGCTGCTCACCGACGACGGCCTGAGCTTCCGGCGCCCCGGCATCGGCGCGGACGTGGTGGCGCGGCTGCGCCGCGGCCAGTGGACGATCCAGGCCGAGATCGACCTGCACGGCCTGCGCCGCGACGAGGCGCGGCAAGCGCTGCGCGACTTCCTCGACCTGGCGACGCGGCGCGCGCAGCGCTGCGTGCGCATCGTGCACGGCAAGGGTCATGGCTCGCCGGGCCGGCGCCCGGTGCTCAAGGCGCGCGTGCAGCGCTGGCTCGCGCAAAGCGCCGCGGTGCTCGCCTTCGCACAGGCCAGCGGCCCGCAAGGCGGTGCAGGCGCCTTGATCGCCCTGCTCGACCGCGGCGCACGCCGCGGCCGCAGCGCCTGAGGGGTTGCAGCTCAGTCGGCCGCAGCGGACGGCGCTGCCGCCCGCGAACGCACAGGCGTCTTGGCCGGCCCCGTCCCTGCAGCAGCCTTCCTTGCAGGCGCCTTCTTTGCGACAGCCTTCTTGGTCACGGCCTTCTTCGCCGCGGCCTTCTTCGCCACCACCTTCTTCCCCGTCCCCTTCTCCCCGGGCGCCGCCTTGGCACGCGCCTTCTTCGCGAGTTCGACGACCTTGGCGATCTGCGCGTCGGTGAAGGCGCCGTTGACGCCGGAGATCGCCGCCAGCTTCATGCCGTGCTTGAGGCCGAGCTTGTAGATCTCCTTCACCTTCTCCCACTCGGTGTCGCGGCCCACCGTGAAGACCTCGAATCGGCCCTCGAGCGCGAGCACGATGGTCTCGGCCAGGCAGGCGTAGACGACGTTGGGCGGCAGGCCGATGCTCTTCAGGCCCCGCACCTTGGTCGGCAGCTCGATCTCGCCGGACTCGACGACGAGAACGTCGGGGCGCTTGGCGACCTCGGATGGCGGCAGGTCCAGCGGCCGCGCGACGTCGGTGATGACGCAGCCGGGCTTCACGCGCATGATGTCGAGGATCTTCTTGCCCGCACCCGAGGTGCTGGTGACGATCATGTCCATCTCGGAGAGCAGTTCGTCGTAGTCGTTCGAGCAGACGACGTTGGCATCGGGCGTGTCCTGCAGGATCGAGGCCTTCAGCTCCTCGAGCTTGTCCAGGCTGCGCCCGGCCAGCACCACCTGCTCGAAGACCATCGCCAGCAGGCGCGCGCTCACCGAACCGATGGAGCCGGTGGCGCCGATGACCATCGCCTTGGCCTGCAGGCGTTGCCCCGGCGGCGGCTGCTGCACGAGGCCCATGCGGCGCATCGCGTCGGCCGCGGCCCACAGGGCGCCCGAGGCCGAGTAGCTGTTGCCGGTGGTCACCGGGATGCGTGCGCGCCGCGCGACCGTGATTCCGGCGTCGCCGACGACCTTCGTGAAGGCACCCAGGCCCATGATCTGCGCGCCCAGCTTCTGCGCCATGGCCGCGGCGGCGAGCAGCCGCCGGTAGGTGAACTCGGGGCTGCGCGAGAGCATCTCCTTGGGCGTGCCGCCGACGCTGATGAGCCAGCCCTCGGCCTCGGCGCCGGTGGGCGAGACGATGTTCTCCATCTTGCAGTAGACCATCGGCGGCATGTGCGCGGCGAGCGTCTCGACCTGGTCCATCACGAACTTGGGCGTTCCCTTCGGGATCGGGAAGCCCTTGCGGATGAACTCCTGGCTCAAGGGGTGGATGACGAACGCGAAGCGCCGGATGTTGCGGAAGTGGCCCGTCGGATGCAGCAGCCGCGGCTGCAGGTCGAGTTCGTCGATGATCTCCTCGAAATCCTCGTCGGAGACCTCCTCGGCCGGGCGGCCGAGCACGGCGAGGATCATCGCCTCGACGACGTTGACGCCCACCACCTGCTCGAAGAGCTTCGGGCTCACGTCGATCACCAGGTTCACGCGGCACTGGCGGAAGAAGGCGAGGCGTTCCTCGTCGATGGCCGAGGTGATGAGCGTCTTGCCGCCCAGGTTGCGTACGTTGCCGACCTCCTTGATCTCGGCGTAGGTGCCGACGACGACGTGCGCCTTCGCGACCTCCGCGGCCAGGCGGCTGCGCTTGAAGTCGGAGAACGCACCCTCGACGAGTTCGCGCCGCCGCCCGCTGAGCACCCAGTCGGTTCCCTTGGCGTAGAGCTCGAGCTGCTCGAGCGAGGTCAGCAGCGTCGGCGCGCCGGTCTGCGCCAGGGCATCGGCGAATCCCAGGTTGGGGGTGTACTCGGCGAGCGCCTGCGCCAGGTCGTAGTTGCGCATGCCCGAGAGAAAGAGGACGATGTTGTTGTTGAAGTAGTGGCCCAGCTCGGCCTGCACGCGGCGCACCGCACGCACCTGCAGCAGCCGGCGCAGGCGGGCACCGGTGGTCGCCGGCACGCGCGTCACGACCTTGAGCAAGCGCGCCGTCTCCTTGTTGATGACGGTGCGCTGGCCGACGTGGAAGTGGTCGCCGACCTCGCCCAGGCCGATGGCGTCGGCGTGCTCCTGGTGGCGGCGCATCAGCTCCCACGCGCGCGTGATGTCGTTGTCCGCGCCCAGCCGCTTGACCAGGAAGCGTTGGCCGAGGAAGCCGGTCTCGAACTCGAAGTCCTGCTTGGACGAACCCAGCGTCACGGTGACGACTTTCTTCATCGTTGGCACTCCGGCAGGATGGAATCAGGTCGGGGTCGCGCTGCCGCGCTTGCGCGGCGCGGTCTTGCGCGGCGCGGTCTTGCGCGGC
>JAIXKR010000112.1:0-33898 GCA_026932235.1 Burkholderiales bacterium | reverse complement strand
CTTGCGCGGCGCGGTCTTGCGCGGCGCGGTCTTGCGCGGCCGCTTCGCGGGTGCCGCGCCGGCCGCGTCCGCGCCGGGCAAGACGGCGCGGATCATCGCCTCGCACTGCGCCTGCGTCATGTAGCGCGGCACCGGGTAGCCGGTGTGCGCCTCCTGCAGCGCCGCACGCGCCAGCGCCGGGATGTCCTCTTCGCGCAGCGCTTGCAGCGTGGTCGGAATGCCGATGTCTTCGTTGAGCGCGCACACGCCGTCGATGAACGCGCGCGCCAGCGTCTCGTCGTCCTCGCCTTCCTGCCCGAGCCCCGCGCGCAGCGCCAGCTGCGCCAGGCGCCCGCTGACCGCGGGCGCGGAGAAGCGCAGCACGTGCGGCAGCATGATGGCGTTGGCCAGGCCGTGCGGCGTGTGGTACAGGCCGCCGAACTGGTGCGCGATGGCATGCACGTAGCCGACGTTGGCGCGCGTGAACGCCATGCCCGCCCAGGTGCTGGCCAGCGCCATGTTCTCGCGCGCCGCCAGGTCCGCTCCGTCGCTGCATGCGGTGCGCAGGTTGGCGAAGATCAGCCCCACCGCGGCCAGCGCGAGCGCGTCGGTGTGCGCCGTGGCCCAGTTGCCGATGAAGGCCTCGACCGCATGCGTGAGCGCGTCGATTCCGGTGGCGGCGGTGATCGCGCTCGGCAAACCGGTCATCAGCGCGGGGTCGAGCGCGGCCATGCGCGGCACGAGGCGCGTGTCGACGATGACCAGCTTGCTGTGCCGTGCCGGGTCGGCGATGACCGCGGCCACGGTCACCTCCGATCCGGTGCCCGCGGTCGTGGGCACGGCGTACACCGGCATCGGCGTGCGCAGCCCCTTGTAATAGCCGGCGAGCGAACGCAGGCTGCGGCCCGGGTTGGCGATGGCCACCGCGATCGCCTTGGCGGCGTCGATGGCGCTGCCGCCGCCGACCGCGATCAGGGCGTCGCAATCGTTGTCGCGGAAGGCGGCGATGCCGCGCTCGATCAGCGGAATCGGCGCATCGGGGGTGATCTCGTCGAAGATCACGATCCCGGTACCGCCTTCGACCAGGGCCTCGGTCAGGCCCTGCAGCAACCCCAGGCTCACGATCACCTTGTCGGTGACGACGAGCACGCGTGCGTGGCCGAAGGCCGCCACCGCCTGCCCCAGCCGCCGGCTCGAGCCCGCGCCCACCAGCAGCGTCGGCTGCGGGATCGGCAGCACGCGCGAAATCGCGCCGGCGCCCTTCATCAGTGCGCCCAGACCGGCGGCGCGGGTTGATTCGGGAATGAAGTCGAGGATCATCGTTGTGCTCCGGACGGGGTTTGCAGTCGCAAAACCCGCAAGCCTAGCCTAGCGCAGACGATTCGTCCTTCGTACGGGGCGTTCCCGGATTCGCAAGGCCGCCTCTCGGTGAGTCAGCAGGCGGCGCCGGTCCGGCCCGCCGGGCGTTCAGGAAGCCGCGTCGCTCGATCGCGTGGCCACGCCGACCAAGGCCTGCGACGCCGCGGCTCCGGGCATCGCCTGCAGCAGCAGCTCGCGGCGCTGCACGGCGTCGCGCACCGCGCTGTCGACCGGCACCTCGCCGAGCAGTTCCAGCCGCAAGCGCTCGCCCAGCGTCGGCACGACGTAGCGGTCGAGCACCTGCTGCAGCTGCGCGTGCACGCTTCGGCCCTCGCCGGGGCGGCGCACCTGGTTGACGAGCAGGCGCAGCTCGCGCCGGCCCTGCGTCACCGCCAGCACCTTGACGGTGGCGTAGGCGTCGGTGATCGAGGTCGGTTCGGGCGTCGCCACCACCAGCACCTCGTCGGCCAGCGAAACGGTGTAGAGCACGACGTCGGAGATGCCCGCGCCGGTATCGAGCAGCACGCGGTCGAAGCGCGTGGCGACTTCGGCGACGACCTGCTGCAGTTGCTCGCGCAACTCGGGCGTCATGCGCGAATACTCGACCATTCCCGAGCCTGCCAGCAGCACCGAGAAGCCGCCGGGCGCCGGCAGGATGGCCTCGTCGAGCGCGCAACGACCGGTGAAGACGTCGTGCAGCGTGATCTTCGGGAAGAGGTTGAGCACCACGTCGAGGTTGGCCAGACCGAGGTCGGCGTCGAGCACGAGCACGCGCTCGCCCAGGCGCGCCAGCGCCGCGGCCAGGTTGGCGGCGACGAAGGTCTTGCCCACGCCGCCCTTGCCGCTGGTCACGGCCATGATGCGTGCCTTGCGCGCGGCGGCCTCAGTCATCTTGTCCCTCGAATCCCGGATGCGTGTCGAACAGCGCCTGGCGCTCTTCGCTGCTGACGAGCGAGGCCGCGCCCTCCTCGAGTTGCACGAGGTTGCGGCCCAGCGCCTTGGCACGGTAGAGCTGCTGGTCCGCGCGCTCGACCCATAGCGCGGGCGTGGAGCGCACCCACTGCGGCGCGAAGGCGCCGCCGATGCTGATCGTGACATCGACCGCCGTCCCCGCGGGACCGGCCATCACCGGCGAGCGCTCGACGCGGCGGCGCACGCGTTCGGCGACGGTGGCGCCGAACGCCGCCGCGCAGTTGGGCAGGATGATCGCGAATTCCTCGCCGCCCACGCGCGCCACCAGGTCCATCGGCCGCACGCTGTCGACCAGCGCCGTGGCCACGCTGCGCAGCACGGCGTCGCCCGCGGCATGTCCGAAGCGGTCGTTGACGCGCTTGAAGTGATCGATGTCCAGCATCAGCAGCAGTGCCGGCTCGCCGCTGCGCGCGACGCGGTCGACCTCGCGCGCCAGCGCCAGCTCGAAGCTGCGCCGATTCGCCAGCCCGGTGAGCGCGTCGCGGCTGGAGAGGTCGACGAGCGCATCGATGAGTTCCTGCAGCCAGGGCGTGCTGCCGGCTTCGCCGCTGGGCGCCGGCCGCCCCGACTGGGCGAGCAACTGCAGCGCCTGCTCCAGCAGCAGCGGCGGGGCGGCGGGTGGCGGAGTCGCTTGCGGTTGCTGCACGAAGGAAGCGGCCGCCGTCGGTGCACAGCGGCGTGGCCTGGATGCGGGTGGGGCGGCAGTCTAGCAGTGCCATTGCCGCCGACCCGGCCCGAAATGGGGATGGCGGACAAGGCATTTCGGCCCCTTCGCGCCCTTGGCCGGGACGCACACTCCGAGGCGCCGACACGGCTCGAGCGCCTTTCCCGAGGCGTCCGTGCCCAGCCGTGCCGCCTCATGCACACCCGTTTCCGGAAGACCCGCCCGCGCCTCACCCGCCATGCCCCCGCCCACTCCTGCCGCGCCGGAACTCGCCGAGCCCGAGTTCGAGCTGAAGCCGGCCGACTTCGAGCGCATCCGCAGCCTCATCCACCAGCACGCCGGCATCAGCCTGCACGCCGGCAAGCAGGCCATGGTCTACAGCCGCCTGGCACGGCGGCTGCGCGAGACGCGGCGCGAGAGCTTCACCGATTACCTGCACTGGCTGGAGAAGGGCGGCGCCCCGCCGACCGAATGGCAGGCCTTCATCAACTGCCTCACCACCAACCTGACCGCGTTCTTCCGCGAGGAACACCACTTCCACGCGTTGGCGACCGACCTGCGTGCGCGCGCCTCGAGGCCGCTGCGCCTGTGGTGCAACGCCGCCAGCACGGGCGAGGAGCCCTACTCGCTGGCCATGGTCGTGATCGAGACCCTGGGCGTGTCGGCGCAGGCGCGGCTGCTGTGCAGCGACATCGACACCAACGTGCTCGACAGCGCGCGCCGCGGCGTCTACGCCGCCGACGCGCGCGGCCTCTCGCCCGAGCGCCTGCGCCGGCACTTCCTGCGCGGCACCGGCGCCAACGCGGGCTTCATCCGCGTCAGGCCCGAACTCGCGCGGCTGATCGAGTTCAGGCCCTTCAACCTGATGAGCCGCGACTGGTCCACGCTCGGCGAGCCCTTCGACATCGTCTTCTGCCGCAACGTGATGATCTATTTCGACGCCCCCACGCAACGCAGGGTCCTGGAAGGCATGCACCGCAGCCTTCGACCCGGTGGCCTGCTCTACGTCGGTCACTCGGAGAATTTCACCGACTCCTCGGATCTCTTCCGCCTGCGCGGCAAGACGATCTACGAGCGCATCTGAACGGCCCTCACGCCGTCCCGCCGGCCCCATGAGCATCCCCCAGCCCCCTGCCGCCGCCCGTCCCGTGCCCGGCAGCACGCCCCGCCTGCAGCAGCTCAAGAACCTGCCCCCGCGCAACGGTCAGGCCTCGTTCTTCTTCTACGACGCGCATTTCCGCAGCGAGGCCGTGAAGGTGTTGCCCGGCGAGTTCTTCGTCTTCGACGAGGACATCGCCATCATGACGACGCTGGGCTCCTGCATCGCCGCCTGCCTGTGGGACCGCGAGCGGCGCGTCGGCGGCATGAACCACTTCATGCTGCCCGAGGGCGGCAGCGCCGCGGACGGCGGGCGCTACGGCTCCTACGCGATGGAGCTGCTGATCAACGAAATGATCAAGCGCGGCGCCACGCGCCCGACGATGGAGGCCAAGGTCTTCGGCGGCGGCGCGGTGATCAGCGGCATGAGCAGCCTCAACGTCGGCGAGCGCAACACCGCCTTCGTCATGGACTACCTGCGCACCGAGCGCATCACCGTCGTCTCCAAGGACGTGCTGGACATCTACCCGCGCAAGGTCTGCTTCCTGCCCGCCAGCGGCAAGGCCATGGTCAAGCGCCTGGCCTCGACCAACACCGAGATGCTGCAGGCGCAGGAGAAGGCGGCCTCGCGCGCCGCCGCCCCCGTGGCCAGCGCCGGCGGCAGCGTCGACCTGTTCTGACGCGCCGCGTGCGCCCCGACAACGAGAGAGCCCACCCCCATGAAGAAGATCACCGTCATCGTGGTCGACGACTCGGCGCTGGTGCGCGGCCTGCTCGCCGAGATGATCAACCGCCAGCGCGACATGAGCTGCATCGGCGCCGCCAGCGACCCGCTGGTGGCGCGCGAGATGATCCGCAACCTCGATCCCGACGTCATCACGCTGGACGTCGAGATGCCGCGCATGGACGGGCTGGACTTCCTCGGCCGCCTCATGCGGCTGCGGCCGATGCCCGTGGTGATGGTCTCCACGCTCACCGAGCGCGGCGCCGAGGTCACGCTCAAGGCGCTCGAGCTGGGCGCCATCGACTTCGTCGCCAAGCCCAAGATCGGCGTCGCCGACGGCCTGCGCCAGCTCGAGCAGGACATCACCGACAAGATCCGCACCGCCGCGCGCGCCACCGTGCGCCGCCTGGCACCGGCCAAGGCCGAGGGCACCGGCGCGGCCGGCGGCGGCGGCACGGCAGCCGCCGCACCCGGCCCGATCGGACACCTCTCGACCGAGAAGCTGATCTTCATCGGCGCCTCCACCGGCGGCACCGAGGCCACGCGCGAGGTACTGGTGCGCCTGCCGGCCGACTCGCCCGCGGTGATGATCACCCAGCACATGCCACCGGGCTTCACGAAGAGCTACGCCGCGCGCCTCGACACCTTGTGCCGCATCCGCGTGGCCGAGGCGCGCGACGGCGAGCGCGTGCTGCCCGGCCACGCCTACATCGCCCCGGGCGGCTTGCACCTGTCGGTCGAGCGCTCGGGCGCCAACTACATCGCCCGCGTGCGTGACGGCGAACCGGTGAACCGCCACAAGCCCTCGGTGGAGGTCCTGTTCCAGAGCGCGGCGCGCATCGTCGGACCGAACGCGCTGGGCGTCATGCTCACCGGCATGGGTGCCGACGGTGCGCGCGCGATGAAGGAGATGCGCGACGCCGGCAGCTACAACTTCGTTCAGGACGAGGCCAGTTGCGTCGTCTTCGGCATGCCGCGCGAGGCCATCAACCACGGCGCCGCGCACGAGGTGCTTCCGGTGACGCAGATCGCCGCCAAGCTGATCGAGCGCCTGCGCAGCACCGCAGGCCAGCACACCACGCGCGTCTGATCCCGGTTGGGCGCGGCCGCGCTTCACACTGGCGTTGAAGGCGGCAGGAAGAGCTGCTGCACCTCGCTCAGGAAGTCGAAGCCGCGCGGCGTCGGCACCAGGCGTGCGCCCTGCCGGCGCAGCCAGCCGCGGCCGATGGCCTGCTCGACGCGCTGCTGCACGTCCTGCAGCACGGCCGCGGCCAAGCCCGTGCGTGCCGCCAGCAGCGGCCACTCGAAGCCCTCGGCCAGCCGCAGCGCGTTCAGCATGAACTCGAAGGGCAGCTCGGCGGCCGGCACCGCGTGCTCGCCGGAAACCGCCCGGCCTCGTCGCGCCTGGCGCATGTAGGCCGCGGGTTCGCGCCAGCGCACCTGGCGCAGGATGCGGTCGGGAAACGAGAGCTTGGAATGCGCGCCCGCGCCCAGGCCCAGGTAGTCGCCGTAGGTCCAGTAGTTCAGGTTGTGCGCACAGCGATGCCGCGCGCGCGCGAAGGCCGAGACCTCGTAGCGCTGCAGCCCCGCGGCGGCCGTGCGCGCGACGATGCGGTCCAGCATGTCGCTGGCGAGATCCTCGTCGGGAAGCCCCGGCGGCGGCCGCGTGGCGAAGACGGTGTTGGGCTCGAGACTGAGGTGGTAGATCGACAGATGCGGCGGCGCGAAGGCAAGCGCGACGTCGAGATCACGGTCCAGCGCCGCCAGGTCCTGCCCGGGCAAGGCGTACATGAGGTCGAGGTTGAAGGTCTCGAAGGTCGCCGCCACCTCCGCGACCGCGGCGCGCGCCTGGGCCGCGTCGTGCACGCGGCCGATGGCGCGCAGCGCGCGGTCGTCGAAGCTCTGCACGCCGATCGACAAGCGCGTCACGCCCGCGGCGCGGTAGGCGCGAAAGCGCTCGCGTTCGAAGGTTCCCGGGTTGGCCTCGAGCGTCACTTCGGCATCGGGCAGCAGCGGCAGGCGCGCGCGCACGTCGGCCAGCAGGCGCTCGACGCCTGCCGGCGAGAACAGGCTCGGCGTGCCGCCGCCGAAGAAGACGCTGATGAGGCGCCGGCCCCAGACCAGCGGCAGCGCGGCTTCGAGGTCGGCCACCAGCGCCGCGAGGTAGGCCGCCTCGGGCAACTCCCCGCGCAGTGCGTGGCTGTTGAAGTCGCAGTACGGGCACTTGCGCAGGCACCAGGGCAGGTGCAAGTAGAGCGCGAGCGGCGGCAGCGCCGTCAGGCGGATCGCGCCTTCGGACCCGCCGCCGCCGCGCGCCGCATCGGCCGGCGCGGCATTCGCATCAGCCAAGGCGCCAGTCCTCGCGCAGGCGCTCGCGCAAGCGCGCGGCCGCCAGCGCGCGGTGGCTCAGGCGGTTCTTCGTCGCCGCGTCGAGTTCGGCGACCGTCTGCCCGAGCGCCGGAATGAAGACGAGCGGGTCGTAGCCGAAACCGCCTCGGCCGCGCGCGGCGTGCAGGATCTCACCCTCCCAGCGCCCGCAGGCCAGCAGCGGCTCGGGATCGTCGGCGTGGCGCAGTGCCACCAGCGTGCAGACGAAGGCGGCACGACGGTCCGGCGTCCCGGCCAGGCGCTGCAGCAGCAGGGCGTTGTTGGCCTCGTCCTGCGCGCGCCGGCGCGCCTCGCGACCGCCCACCGCCCCGGACGAGGGCGCATAGTGCGCCGAGGCCACGCCCGGCGCGCCGCCCAGCGCGTCGACGCACAGCCCGGAGTCGTCGGCCAAGGCCGGCAGCCCCGAAAGCCGCGCCGCGTGGCGCGCCTTGGCCAGGCCGTTCTCGAAGAAGGTGGCGAAGGGCTCCTCGGCCTCGGGAATGCCCAGCGTGCCCTGCGTCACCAGTTCGAGCGGCAAACCTGCGAACAAGGCCTGCAGCTCGGCCATCTTCTTGGCGTTGTTGGACGCGAGCACGATGCGCATGGCAGCGGCCCCGGCGAACGTGCGGCGCTCAGCCCGGCGCCAGCGCGCGGCGCTGCGCCGCCACCAGTTCGCCGATGCCCTTGGCGGCGAGCGCGAGCAGCGCGTCCATCTCGGCGCGCGTGAAGGGCGCGCCTTCGGCCGTTCCCTGCACCTCGACGAAGCCGCCGGCAGCCGTCATGACGACGTTCATGTCGGTGTCGCAACTCGAGTCCTCGTCGTAGTCCAGGTCCAGCAGCGGCACGCCCTGGCGCATGCCCACCGACACCGCGGCGACGAAGTCGCGCACCGGCGAGCGCGCGATGCGGCCCTGCGCCAGCAGCCACGACACGGCGTCGTGCACGGCGACGAAGGCGCCCGTGATCGCCGCGGTGCGCGTGCCGCCGTCGGCCTGCAGCACGTCGCAGTCGACGAGGATGCTGCGCTCGCCCAGCGCAGCGAGGTCGACGACGCTGCGCAGGCTGCGCCCGATGAGGCGCTGGATCTCCTGCGTGCGGCCGCTTTGCCTGCCGCGCGCGGCTTCGCGGTCGCCGCGCGTGTGCGTGGCGCGCGGCAGCATGCCGTACTCGGCCGTCACCCAGCCCTCGCCGCTGCCGCGCCTGTGCGGCGGCACCTTCTCTTCGACCGAGGCCGTGCACAGCACCTGCGTGCGCCCGAAGGCCACCAGCACCGAACCCTCGGCGTGGCACGTGTAGCGGCGCTGCAGGGTCAGCGGACGCAGGGCGTCGGCGGCGCGGCCACCGTTTCGGGAAAGGCTCATCGGATGTGCGGCGCTCAGTTGCGTCGGGCGGAGGAACGCTGGATGGCCTCGTTGATCTCGCGGATCGAGCGCTCGATCTCGGCCTCGTCGAGATCATCGGTCTCCTCGATCTCGCCCTGCAGGCTGGCCTGGATGGTGGAGGCGAAGACGTCGTCGCCCAGGGCCTGCGTCGAGACGCCGGTGGGCGCGGTGCTGTCCTGCGCCGACTCCCACTCCACCGCCAGCGCGGTGACGTTGTCGCTGCGCGGGCCGGCCTGGCGCAAGGCCTGCTCGACGAGCTCGGGCACCGCGTCGGCGATCGACGGCCCGGCCAGCATCGCGGCGATCACGCTGTCGGGCAGCGCGCTCCACAGGCCGTCGGAACACAGCAGCAGGCGGTCGCCCGGGTGCAGCAGCAGCGGGCCGCTGGTGTCGATCATCGGCTTGCCCGGGCTGCCCAGGCAGGTGAAGAGCACGTTGCGGTTCATGCGCTCCGGCGCCGGCACGAGCTGCGACATCGCTTCCTGCAGCTCGCTGTAGGAGTGGTCGCGCGTGCGCGCGACGAGCTTGTCGCCGCGCAGCAGGTACAGGCGCGAATCGCCGCAGTGCGCCCAGTAGGCCGCGCTGCCCTGGATCACGCAGGCAACGATGGTCGTGCGCGGCGTATCCACGAGCGCGCGCGTGGTCGCGTAGCGCAGCAGTTGATGGTGGCCGGCCATCACCGCCTCGTGCAGGAAACGGAGCGGATCCTCGAGCGCCGGCCGCGCCTCGCGCTGGAACACCGCGGCCAGCGTCTGCAGCGCCACCTGCGCGGCCATGTCGCCTTCCGGGTGGCCCCCCATGCCATCGGCGAGCGCGAACAGGCCCGCGTCCCGCGTGTAGCAATAGCCCATGCGGTCTTCGTTCTTCTCGCGGCCGCCGCGGCGGCTGACCTGGTAGACGGAGAACCTCATCGGCAGCCTCGCCCGCTCAGGTCTTGGCGCCGGTCTTGATCGTCTCCAGCTGCAGCTTGAGCCGCTCGCTGAAGCTGAGCTTGGTATAGCGGCGCTCGGTCTCGCGCGCGAGTTCCTTCTGCAGCGCGAACACGCTCTGCGGGCGCGAGAGCGGATCGAGCGACATGCACCACTCGGTGACCTCGATCAGGTTGTCGGAGTAGACGTTGCGCAGGCGCGAGAGCGACAGCGCCAGGCGGTCCTTCTCCAGCCGCTGCGGCGCGTCGTTGGGCGGATAGCCCTGCATGCAGGCATAGATGCAGGCGCCGATGGCGTAGATGTCGGTCCACGGCCCGAGCGTGCCGTCGCGGCGGTACATCTCGGGCGCCGCGAAGCCGGGCGTGTACATCGGGCGGATGAAGTTGCCTTCCTTGGCCAGCACCTCGCGCGCCGCGCCGAAGTCGAGCATCACCGCCTTGTTGTCGTTGGTGATGAACACGTTGGCCGGCTTGATGTCCAGGTGCAGCATCTTGTGCTGGTGCACGATGCGCAGGCCGCGCAGGATCTCGTCGAACAGGCTGCGGATGGTGCTCTCGCGGAACACCTTGTCGCGCTTGAGGTCGCGCGCGGTGACGATGAAGTCCTGCAGCGTGTCGCCCTGCAGGAAGTTCATCACCATGTAGACCGTCTCGTTCTCGCGGAAGAAGTTCAGCACCGAGACCACGCTCGGGTGGCTGATCTGCGCGAGCGACCGCCCTTCCTCGAAGAAGCTCTTCAGGCCCAGGCGGTAGAGCGGCTGCTTGTCGGGCTTGACGCGCGGCGTCAGCTCGCCCGGCGAGCGCTCGGCCAGCGAAGAGGGCAGGTACTCCTTGATGGCCACCAGCTGCTGGTTCTCGCCCTCGGCCAGGTAGACCACGCCGAACCCCCCGGCGGCGAGCTTCTTGACGATCTGGTAGCCCCCCACCACGGTGCCCGACGGCAACGGCGCTGGCTTGGGCTTTGACATAATGGACTGTAATTTTCGACAGACGTCCGATGCCAGTCTACAGCATGACCGGCTTCGCGGCCGTGGCCTGCGACGCCCCGGCCGCCCCCGGCGCAAGCCCGGTCACGGTGCACGCGGAGCTGCGCTCGGTCAACGGCCGCTTCCTCGACCTGAGCCTGCGCCTGCCCGACGAATGGCGCGCCCTGGAGCCGCTGCTGCGCGAGCGCGTGGGCGAAGCGCTGCGCCGCGGCAAGGTCGAGTTGCGCCTGGGCCTGCAGCAGGGCGGCGCCGACGCTTTCGCCCTGCCCGCGCCCGAGCAGCTCGGCCGCCTGGCACGCCTCGAAGCGCACGTGCAGACCTGGCTGCCGCAGGCGCGCGGCCTCTCGGTGGCCGAAGTGCTGCAGTCCTGCCGCAGCAACGCCGTGCCCGCGGGGCTTGCCGACACCGTGCTCGAAGCCAGCTCGCGCGGCCTGCAGGCGCTGCGCGAAGCGCGCGCGCGCGAAGGGCAGCGCCTGGCGGCACTCCTGCTCGAGCGCGTGCAAGGCCTGCGCGACCTCGCCGCGCGCGCGCAGCCGCTCGTGCCGCAGGTCGTGCAGCGCCAGCGCGAGCGTTTCCTCGAACGCTGGCAGGAGGCGCTGCAGGGCACGCCGGGCGCAAGCGCCCTGCCCGCGCAGACGCTGCAGGAGCGCGCCCTGGGCGAAGCCGCCGCCTACGCGCTGCGCATCGACGTCGCCGAGGAGCTCGGCCGCCTGGCCTCCCACCTCAGCGAGATCGAGCGCCTGCTGCACGCCGGCGGCGAAGTCGGCAAACGCCTGGACTTCCTGATCCAGGAGCTACAACGCGAAGCCAATACCCTGGGCTCCAAGTCCGCCGCGCTCGAACTCACCAACATCTCGGTGGAGATGAAGGTGCTCATCGAGCAGATGCGCGAGCAGGTGCAGAACATGGAGTAGTCCGGCAAGGTCTCGTGCCGTCCGCGACTTGCGCCTCGGGGACTACCCAATTCCTTACCAAGCTAGAATGTAAGGAAAGCGCCACCCCTCGAGGACTCCGCCATGTTCGCCACCTTGACCAGCAAGGGCCAGCTCACCCTGCCCAAGGAGATTCGCGACCGTCTGAACCTGGACGCCGGAGCGATCCTCGACATCCAGGTCCAGGCCGACAACACAATCACCGCCCGGCACGTCCAGCCAGACGCGCGGCGAATCCGGGGACTACTCGAGTCTCCGCATGCGGCGCCGCTCTCGATCGCACAAATGGATGAGGCCGTGGCCAAGCACTTGCGAGACAAACATGCGCCGCGCCGGGCGGGCCGCAAGTCAACTGGCCGATGATCGGCATCGACACAAACATCCTGCTTCGCCTGTGGCTCAACGATGATCCGGCGCAAAACAAGCGCATCGATACGCTGCTGGCGGCGCACGGCAGCACGCCAGGATCGTTGCTGGTCACGGACGTCGTCCTCGCCGAAGCAGTCTGGACACTGAAGTCGGCCTTCGATCAAGACAAGCCCGCCCAGGTGCTGGCGGTTCGCAGCCTTCTGGATGAGACTGCGTTCACCTTCGAGGATCGTGAGGCC
This sequence comes from Burkholderiales bacterium, assembly GCA_026932235.1. Taxonomy (GTDB): domain Bacteria; phylum Pseudomonadota; class Gammaproteobacteria; order Burkholderiales; family Burkholderiaceae_C; genus Rubrivivax. The sequence continues at coordinate 21,899 of JAIXKR010000112.1, read as the reverse complement.
GTCGCGGCTGCACTCGAGCTGTTCGAGGCCGGTGCCTGTGGATTCGCGGACTGCCTGATCGTCGCCAAGCATGCCCGGCACGGCTGCGAGTTCACAGCAACTTTCGATCGAGGGATGCGCTCGCTGCCGGGGGTCAAGGTGCTCTGACCTAGCCACCCCAGATCGGGACACCGAGTCTGCGCAACGGGCGACTTCACACATCCTCCCTGTAGCCGCAGTGACCTTGCCCTTGAATCCCGAAGCTCTTAGCGCCCTTGCTGGGCCTACCCGACGCGGACGATCGATGCGCCGGTGAAGCCCGCGCAGCAGATTACCGATCAGTCACTTTCCGCTTGACCTCCGGCAGGCCGGCATCGACAATTACCGAAAGGTAACTTCGACCGCCTGCCATGCCGCCCTCGGCCCAAGACTTACCGATCGGTCACTCCACTCATGCAGAGTCGCCCATCCGCTCCTCCGTCGAGCTGGGCGCCGTCATCCGCGAGCAGCGCAAGCGGCTGGCCCTGAAGCAGCTCGACCTGGCCGGCCTGGGCAACACCGGCAACCGCTTCATCGTGGACCTGGAGAACGGCAAGCCGACGGTGCAGTTGCAGAAGGTGCTGGACCTGATGGACCTGCTGGGCCTGGAGGTGGTGGTGCGAACCAAGGCCTCTCGTTCGACCTCTTCGCTGTAGGGGCCACGTGATGCAGCCACGGCCCGACCGGCTGGACGTCTACTACGGCAGCGACCTGGTCGGCGCCGTGCATGACAGCGCGCCGCTGGCCTTCGCGTACGGGCCTGGCTGGCTGACGGGTACCCCGCGCATGTCGCTGGCGGCCATCCCGCTGCAGCCCGGCCGGCAGGCCACGCCCGAGGTGCAGGCCTTCTTCGAGAACCTGCTGCCCGAGGGCGAACTGCGCGACTACCTGGCCGCGCAGCGCAAGGCATCCACCCTCTTTTCGCTGCTGCTGGAGGTGGCGGGCGACACCGCGGGCGCCTTCGTGCTGGTCGCACCGGGGCAGACGCCGGAACCGCCGCGCTACGAGGCCACGACATGGGAGGCCATCGCCGCCATCCTGGCCAAGCGGTCGGCCTCGGCGATCGACATCCACGAGCAAGGCGCGCGCATCTCCCTGGCCGGCGCCCAGGACAAGACCAGCCTGGCCATCTTCGACGACGGCGTGCCGAGGCTGCCCAAGGGCACTTCGCCATCGACCCACATCCTCAAGCCCAACATCCGCCGCCCGGCCAAGGTCTGGCACTCGGCCGCGAACGAGACCATCGTGATGCGCGCCGCCTCGCTGGCCAGCCTGCCGGCGGCCGAGGTCTTCTACGAACCGCACGCGCAAGCCTGCGTCGTTCGCCGCTTCGACCGCCAGCTTCGGCCCGACGGCACGCTGGCCCGGCTGGTGCAGTACGACCTGTGCCAGCTGGCCGGCACGGTGTCGGGCCGCAAGTACGAGAAGGAAGGCGGCCCGGGCCTGGCCGCCTGCGCCGAACTGATCCGCCGCTACAGCGCGCAGCCCGCCGTCGACCTGCGCCACCTGGTGCGCTGGGTCTTCTTCAACCTGTACGTCGGCAACCACGACAGCCACGCCAAGAACCTGTCGATCTACAGCGTGCCCGGCCAGGGCGTGACGCTGACGCCGTTCTACGACCTGATGAGCACGCGGCTGTACCCGGAGCTGTCGCCCGAGTTCGCCTTTGCGATCGGCGGCGAGGTCAGGCCGGGCGAGATGGGCGCCGAGCACCTGGCGCTGATGGCCAGGCAGCTGGGCATGCAGCCGCGCTTCCTTGCGCAGCAGGCGCGCGACATGGCCGAGCGCGTGCCATCCGCTATCAGCCAAGCAACGCGCGAGATCGCCCCGGCACTCACGCCATCGGCGCGCACGCTGGCCGAGCGGCTCGAGCGCTTCGTATCGTCCACCACCAGGAAGCTGGCAGTGCGCCTGGCCGCCTGAAGGCAAGCGCAGCGAATACGCATCCATGGGAGAGGTCACCAGCCAGATCGCCATCGTCCTCGGCGTCCTTGTCGCCTGCTTCGCCGGGCCTGCCGTGGCCGTCTTCGTCCGCATTCGCAGGAAGGCGAAGACGCGGCAAAGTCGACACTCCCCGACCGGCGTCGCGCTGCTGCGTGGCCCAGGCCTGTCCGTGGAAACGGGGCAAGTCCAGACCGCGTAGATTGGGGCGCGCGAACCACGGGACTTCCAGCCGCCATGTCCTGTGTACCCACACGTGTACCCGCCAGCGAGCTCGATCCCGGAAACCCAGGGTCCATGCGCCTTCCCGCCCGAAATCCCGACGTGTGTCGAGGACGCGCTGGCAGCGACGCCGGCGCGGCCCGAAAGCGAACGCGCAGGGCGCGATCAAGGCACTCGATTCGCGACCAGTCCGTCGACGAGCTCGATCACGCGGTCGCAGCGCGCCGCCAGCCGCGGATCGTGGGTGACGATGAGGAAGGCCGTGCGGGCCTCGACGTTCATCCGGCGCATCAAGGCGAAGACCTCGTCGGCGCTGTGCGTGTCGAGGTTGCCCGTGGGCTCGTCGGCCAGCACGAGCGGGCAGCCGTGCGCGAGCGCACGCGCGATCGCCACGCGCTGCTGCATGCCCCCGGAAAGCTCCGCCGGCCGCTTGTGCGCCGCTGCCGCGAGGCCGACCTTCTCGAGCAGCGCCATGGCGCGCGCGCGTGCGGCGTCACCGACGCGGCCGCCACGGATGAGTTCGGGCATGAGCACGTTTTCGAGCGCACTGAAGGCCGGCAGCAGGTGGTGGAACTGGAACACGAAGCCCAGCGTATCGCCGCGCCTTCGCGTCAGTTCGGCGTCGCCGAGTTCGCCGACCGGCTGCCCGAGCAGCCGGTACTCGCCGCTGCTCATCGTCTCCAGCAGGCCGATGATGTTGAGCAGAGTGCTCTTGCCCGAACCCGAGGGGCCGATCAGCGCCACGAATTCGCCGCGCGCGACGCTCAGGTCCACGCCATGCAGCACTTCGGTGGCCACCGCCGTTCCCAGGCCGTAGGTCTTGCGAACCCCGCGCAATTCGACGAGCGGCGTCGCCGCGGAAGCGGCAGCGGCGTCGAGGCGTGCGGGCGCGTGCATGCCTGTCCGCTAGAGCCGGATCGCCTGCGCCGGGTCCAGCCGCGCCGCGCTGCGCGCCGGTGCCACGGCGGCGATCATTCCCGCCAGCGTGGCCACGAGCGGCACCTTCAGCGCCAGATCCCAACCCAGCGTGACGACGAAAAGCGGCAGCCCGTCGCTGCCTCGCACGAAGGTCGAGAAGCCCCACAGCAGCAGCACCGCCAGCAGCATGCCCAGGATCGAGCCGGAAAGGCCGACGAGCGCGCCCTGCGCCAGGAAGACCCGCGTCATCTGCGCGCGCGTTGCGCCCATCGCACGCAGGATGCCGATCTCCTTGCGCTTGTGCACGACGCTGACGACGAGCACGCTGGCGATTCCCAGCACCACGACCAGCGCCGTGAAGAGCCGCACCAGGCTGGTGCTGACGTTCTGCGCATTGAGCGCCGAGAGCAGCTGGGCGTTCGTCGCCATCCAGCTCTCGACCTGCAGCTCGAGCTGGCGCGAGGCGCGCTCGGCGATTCCCTCGGCGGCGAAGGGGTCGGAGACCTTCGCCCAGACCTGCGTCACGCCCCCGGGGATGCCGAGCAGGCTTTGCGCCGCACCGCGGCCGACGAAGACGCTGCGCCGGTTGATCTCGCGGTTGCCCAGGTCCAGCAGCCCGGCGATGCGGAAGGTCTCGACCGCCTCGTCGCCGCTGCGCACGACGAAGCGGTCGCCAAGCCCCACTCCGAGATCGCTCGCGAGCTGCTCGCCCACGAGCGCCTCGCCCGGCGCCACGCGCGCCACGCCGCGCGTGAGACTGCCGCGCAGCGAGACGATGCGGTCGTAGCCGTCGAGATCGATTCCCGCGAGCGTCACCGAGCGACTGGCTTCGCCGCGCACGGCGAGCATCGAGCCGCTGGCCAGCGCCGTCACCGCGACAACGCCGGGGGCGTCGGCCAGCGCCTGCTGCACCGCGCGCCAGTTGTCGATGGTGCGCGGGCGCTGCGCGCGCGCCTGCACCTCGCGCAGCACCGCCGCGCCCCCGGCCGCGTCCAGGCTCGGCTGGGCGCGCTGCTCGGGCGGCTGCACGACCAGGTGCGCCTGCGTGCCCAGCGTGCGCCGGAGGGTGTTCGCCTGCAGGCCCTCGATCAGGGCCGAGATGTAGGAGACGACGGCAACGCCAACGGCGACGCCGACGATGATCAAGAGTGTCTGCATGCGCCCCTCGCGCAGGAAGCGCAGCGCGACGGTGAAGGCGAAGCCCGGGCCCATCGTGCGCAAGGGTGTGAGCGCTCAGCGCCCCACGGCCTGCATCGCGCCGCCGATGCCGTCGCTGCCCGAGACGCGGCGCCCTTGCGCCGCGGCCGCCTCGGGCGCCGGTCGCGCGCGCTGCCCGGGCCTCAGATCGTCGCCGAGCACGACCCACTCGCCTTCGCGCAGTCCCTGCAGCACCTCGACCTCGCTGACGCCGCGCACGCCCGTCCGCACCTCGCGCTGCGCGACGCGGCCCTGCTCCAGTACCTGGACGGTCCCCGCTGCGCGCAAGGCCTCGGCCGGGATGACGAGCGTGCGCTCGCGCCGCGCGGTGACGATCTCCACCGAAACCGTGAGATCGTCGCGCAGGAAATCGGGCACCGCCGGCAGCGCGAACTTCACCTCCACCGAGCCGCGCTGCGCGTCCACCAACGGCGCGATGGAGGCGATGCGCGCCTCGAACGCCTGCTGCGGATAGGCGTCGGCGACGACGCTCGCCGACTGCCCCAGCGCCAGCCGGCCGAGGAACTTCTCGTCGACCAGCGCCACCAGTTGCGGCGGCTGCTGCAGCGCCAGTTCGGCCAGCCGCGTGCCGGGCTGGACGATCTGGCCGGGTTCGACCAGGCGCTGCAGCAGCAGCGCCGCTCCCGGAGCCAGCACGCGCGCCTGCGCCAGACGCACCTTCGCCGCCTCGCGAGCGGCTTCGGCCTCGCGTACCTGCAGCCGGGCCTGCGCCAGTTCCGGTCCGCTTTCGCTCGCGGCCTCCTGCGCCTGCGCCGCGCGCAGCTGCGCCTGCGCGACCTCGGCCGCGCGCGCGACTTCGTCCAGCCGCGCCTGACCGATGAAGCCCTGATCGAACAGCGTCTGGTTGCGCACGCGTTCGCGCTCGGCCGCCGCGGCGTTGGCCGTGGCCTGCACGAGCTGCTGTGCGGCCAGCGGCAGCGCGAGTTGCCGCTGGCCCTGCAGGCGTGCACGGGCGCTGGCCAATGCGGCATCGGCCTGCTGCAGCGCAGCGGCCCATTCGGCATCCTCCAGTTGCACCACGAGCTCGCCGGCCGCCAGTCGTGCGCCTTCGCGTTGCGCAAAGGCGGCCACGCGTCCGGTCAGCGTGCTGCCGAGAAAGACGCGCGTCGGGCTCGCCACGCGCGCGCTCACGACCACGGTCTGCACCAGCGGCGCGGCGCGCACCGCCGCCACCGGTACGGCCGGGGCGCGCACGCCGAACGCGGCAACGGCACCCGCCAGCGCAAGCGTGAGCACGAGCAGGCCCAGCCATCGGCGGCGACCTTGTGTCAGCATCATGGGCGGCGATTGTCCATCGCCCGTCCAACGCGAGCCTGCGCCGATGAGAACAGACCCGACCCCCTTCCTCCGGCACCCTTGGCGGCTTGCCGGGTTCACCCTGCTGCTGCTGGCGGCCCTGCTCGCGGCGGTGCCCGCCTGCGTCGAGAGCCGACCCGACGTCCCGCCGCGCACGGTCAGCGCGCGCGGACCGCTGGCCGCCGACGAGCTCGCCAACATCGAGCTCTTCCGCCAGACCTCGGGCAGCGTCGTGCACATCACCTCGCTCGGGGCGCAGCGCGACCTCTTCTCGCTCAACGTGCAGCAGGTGCCGCGCGGCACCGGAACCGGCTTCGTCTGGGACGCTTCCGGTCACGTCGTCACCAACTTCCACGTCATCCAGGGCGCCAACAGCGCCAAGGTCACGCTCTCCGACCAGAGCAGCTGGGACGCCCAGCTCGTGGGCTTCTTCGCCGACCGCGACCTGGCGGTGCTGCGCATCCAGGCGCCGCCGGAGAAGCTGCCGCCGATCGCGCTGGGCACCAGCCGCGACCTCGCCGTGGGCCAACGCGTCTACGCCATCGGCAACCCCTTCGGGCTGGACCAGACGCTCACCATGGGAATCGTCAGCGCGCTCAACCGCGAGATCGAGTCGTTCAACAACCGCACCATCCGCGGCGTCATCCAGACCGACGCGGCGATCAACCCCGGCAACTCCGGCGGACCGCTGCTCGACTCGGCGGGGCGGCTGATCGGCGTCAACACGCAGATCGCGAGCCCGAGCGGCGCCAGCGCCGGCATCGGCTTCGCGATTCCGGTCGACGAGGTCAACCGCATCGTGCCCCGCCTCATCCGCGACGGCCGCTTCGTGCGCCCCTCGCTGGGCATCAGCGCCGGTCCTCCGGCGCTGCGCCAGGCACTGAAGCTGCCGCGCGGGGTGGTGCTGGTCGACGTGAGCCGCGGCAGTCCGGCCGAACGCGCGGGCCTGCAGCCTTTCCGCCGCGGAACGCGCGGCGAGATCGTCGCCGGCGACGTCATCACCGCGCTCAACGATCACGAGGTCACCGACCTCGACGATCTTCTCGATCAGCTCGAGCGCTTCCAGGGGGGCGACAGCGTGACGCTGACGCTCTGGCGCAGCGGGCAGCTGCGCAAGCAGGCGGTGGTGCTGAGCCAGCCGTCTTGAGCTCGTCCGCCATGGCGCCGCGCGCGCCCCGCGGCGTCTTCAGGGCTTGCGCTGCTGCAGGCGCAGCATCAGGCGCATGGTCTCGAGCCTGGCATTGAGCTCGGCGAGCTGGTCGCGCAGTTCCACCCACGCCGCCAGGCGCAGGTGCGGCGCCGAGCCCGCGGGCGGTGGCGGCACCGGAGTCGGCTGGGACGAGGGCAGCGGTGAACGGGGCTCGGGGCTGGACATGACGCGTGACCTCTGGATTCGGGCGGACCGGGATCGATCCTGCGCGCCGCGCTGCCTCGGCGCAATCCCGCAGCCCGGGGGCGCAAGCCCGGGTCGCGACCCGGGCCGATCAGTCACCGCGCGGCAGCCGCAGCGCGTGCAGCATGGCCTCGCAGGCCGCCAGTTGCGACAGGCTCACGTACTCGTCGGCCTGGTGCGCCTGGTCGATGAAGCCCGGCCCGCAGACGACCGTGGGAATGCCTGCGCGCTGGAACAGGCCCGCCTCGGTGCCGAAGCCCAACAGCGTCGTCTGCGTCGTCGCCAGCAGCCGCTGCACGAGCCGCACCGCGGGGTCGTCGGCGGCGGCGCTGAACGAAGGCATCGAGCACAGCGCCTCGAAGCGAAAGCCGGTGCCCGGATCGACCGCGTGCATCGCCGGCTCGAGCGCCCGCGCGCGCGCCACCACCTCGGCCTGCAAGGCCTCGACCTCGGCCCCGGGAACGTCGCGGAACTCATAGTGGAAGCGGCAGTCCTCGGGCACCACGTTGTCGGCGATTCCGCCTTCGATGACACCGACGGCAGCGGTGGTGAAGGGGGCCTCGAAACCGTCGCGGAACGGCCCGTCACGACGCCAGCCGTCGGCCATGTCGGCGAGATGCGCGATCAGGCGCGCGGCGTTCTCGATCGCGTTCACGGCCCGCGGCGTCTGCGAGGAGTGCGCCGCACGCCCCTTGACGCGGCAGCACCAGCGGTGCACGCCCTTGTGCGCCAGCGCCGGCACCATTCCCGTGGGTTCGCCGACGATGCAGTGCGTGGGCGCCAGGCCCGCGTCCTTCAGGTCGGCGATCAGATGGCGCGCGCCGAAGCCGCCCACCTCCTCGTCGTAACTGAAGGCCAGGTGCACGGCGAAGGGCAGGTCGGCCTCGAGAAAGGCCTGCGCATGCGCCACGCACAGGCCGATGAACGCCTTCATGTCGGCGCTGCCGCGGCCGAAGAGGCGCCCCTCGCGCAGCTCGGCGCCGAGCGGGTCCACCGTCCAGGCCTGCCCGGTCCAGGGTACGGTGTCGGTATGGCCCGAGAGGATCACGCCGCCGGGCTTGCCCGCACCGAGCGTGGCAAAAAGGTTGGCCTTCGCGCCCGCGGCGTCGTGCGTGAGGCGCAGCGGCACGCCCAGGCTGCGCAGGTGGTCGGCGATGGTGTCGATCAGCGGCCGGTTGGACTGGTCGCTGACCGTGCTCATGCGCACCAGGCGCCGCGCCCAGTCCAGGGCCTCGGGGGAAACGGCGGGGGTCGTGGGATCGCGCATCGTCGCCATCCTAGCGTCAGCCGCGGCGGCGGCTAACATCGGCACCGGAGGAAAACACCGTGGAGGGCAGCGATGCCGGTCATCGTGATCGCCAATCCCAAGGGCGGCGTGGGCAAGAGCACGCTGGCGACCAACGTCGCCGGGCTGCTGGCTCGACAAGGCCATGGCGTCATGCTCGGCGACATCGACCGCCAGCAGTCGGCGCGGCAATGGCTGGCGCTGCGGCCCCCGCCCTTGCCGCGCGTGCAGGGTTGGGAGGTGCAGGGCAGCATCGTGCGCCCGCCCCAGGGCGCCACGCACGTCGTGCTCGACACGCCCGCAGGCCTGCAAGGCAAGGCGCTGGAGATGGTGCTGGCCATCGCCGACCGCCTGCTCGTGCCGCTGCAGCCCAGCCTCTTCGACATCCAGGCCACACACGCGTTCGTGCAGGCGCTGCGCTCGCACGCGCGCGCACCGCGCATCGCCATGGGCCTCGTGGGCATGCGCGTGAAGGAGCGTACGCAGGCCAACGAGCGCCTGCAGGAGTACCTGGCCACCGTGCCCATGCCGGTCCTGGCCTGGCTGCGCGACACGCAGAATTACGTGCAACTGGCCGCGCACGGCCTCAGCCTGTGGGACGTGGCACCCAGCCGCGTCGAGCGCGACCTCGAACAATGGCAACCCCTGAAGGAATGGCTGGCACGATGAAGCACTACGAGAAACTGCAGGATCTCGCGGCCCTGGTCGGCGCCGAGATCGGCGTCAGCGACTGGGTCACCGTCGACCAGAAGCGAATCGACCTCTTCGCGCAGGCGACGGGCGACCATCAGTGGATCCACGTCGACCCCGTGCGCGCGGCCAAGGGCCCGTACGGCGGCACGGTGGCGCACGGCTTCCTGACGCTGAGCCTGCTGCCCGAGCTGGGCCAGGCGGCATTGCAGATCGGCGACGTGCGCATGGGCATCAACTACGGCCTCAACAAGGTGCGCTTCCCTGCGCCGGTGAAAAGCGGTGCGCGCGTGCGCGCGCGCTTCAGGCTGCTCGCCTTCGACCCGCTGCCCGGCGGCGCGCAGCTGACGATGGAGGTGACGATGGAGGCCGAAGGCGGCGACAAACCGGTCTGCGTGGCGGAATCGCTCTCGCGCCGCTTCACCCGGGCTCCCGCTTGAGCGGGTGTCGCCACCCCACCTCGGAGGGAGCGCAGGCGGCGGGCGGTCCCGTACGATGACCCGCATCACCGCCCTGGGCCCCGGTGCCCGAAGATGCCGATGAAAGCCCTGCTCGTCGACGACCATCCGCTGATCCTGAGTGCGCTCCAGAGCGTCATCGGCGGCCTTGGCCAGGACATCCTCGTCGAAGGCGTGGACAGCGCGGCCGCGGCGCGCGAGCGCCTGGCCGCCGATCCCGACGTCGACCTCGTGCTGCTGGACCTGGCGCTGGGCGACGCCGACGGCTTCGACCTGTTGCGCGAACTGCGCGAGGACTATCCGGCCCTGCCCGTCGTCGTCGTGTCGGCGTCCGAACGAACCTCCGACGTCATCCGCGCCATCGACCTCGGCGCGATGGGCTTCGTGCCCAAGCGCTCGTCGCACGCGCAGCTCACCGAGGCGTTGCAGATGGTGATGTCCGGCGGCCTCTACGTGCCGCCGATGCTGCTCGGCCTGGCGCCCTCGCCCTCCGCGACCGACGACGCCGCTGCGGCGGCGCCCGGAGTCGAGACGCACCCTCTGTCGACGGTCGCGCGCGCGGAGCCGCACCAGCAGCCGGGCAGCCTGGACGCGATCGGCCTGACGCCGCGCCAGTCCGAAGTGCTGGCGCTGCTGCTCAAGGGCCTGCCGAACAAGCTCATCGCGCGCGAGCTCAAGCTCTCGGTGGAGACGGTCAAGGACCACGTCGCCGCCGTCCTGCGGGCACTGGGCGTGCACACGCGCACGCAGGCGGTGCTGGCGGTGAGCCAGATGACGCAGGACGGCACGCGCCGCACGCCCGGGTAGGCGCGGCATGCCGCCGCATGCCCAGGCGCCGGAAACGCCGCAGGAGCACCCGCCACGGGACGACATCGAGCATCTGCGCTCGCTCATGCAGCAGACGCCGGTCTCGCTCACGGGAAACCTGGCGGGCATCGTGCTGGTGGCGCTGATCTATCACGCGCTCAGTCCGCCGCTCATGCACGGCGCCTGGGTTGCCGCCAGCCTGCTGGGCTGGAGCGTGCGCCTGCTGCACTACCTGCGCTACCGGCGGCAGCCCGACGCCGATGTCGCCACGCTGCGGCGCTGGCGCCGCAGCTGGCGCGCGCTGGTGGCCTTCCACGCCCTGCTCTGGGGACTGGCCGCCTGGCTCTTCTGGGGCGCCGGCACCCCGTTTCACGACGTCGCGCTGATCTTCATCGTCTACAGCTACTGCATCGTCGCGGTGCACATGCTGTCCTCGCAGCCGCGCGATTTCGCCGCCTTCATCAGCCTCGCGCTGCTGCCGATGATCGTCCGCATCGCCAGCGACGAAAGGCATCCCTGGCACTGGCAGCTTGCGGGAATGCTGACGATCGTCTTCGGCATCACCGTGCTGATGGGGCGCAGCTACGGCAGCGCGCTGGGCCAGTCGATCGCGCTGCGCGCGCGCACCGAGGAACTGGCCGCGCGGCTGCGCCAGGAAATGGCGGCCACCGAGAACGCGCGCCGCACCGCCGAGGCCGCCAACCGCGCCAAGACGCAGTTCTTCGCCGCCGCCAGCCACGACCTGCGGCAACCGCTGCACGCGATGGGCTTGTTCGCCGAGGCGCTGCGCCAGCGCGTGCGCGATCCCGAGGTCGCGGCACTGGTGAACAGCATCAACGAATCGGTCGATGCCCTCGAAGGTCTCTTCGGCGAACTGCTGGACATCACGCGCATCGAGACCGGCGGCGTCGAGGTCCGCGCCGTGCCGCTGCGCATGCGCGAGCTCTTCGGGCGGCTGCGCCTGCACTTCGAGCCCGTGGCCTTCGAGAAGGGGCTGATGCTCTCCTTTCGCGGCGAGGAGCACGTCGCGCACACCGACCCGGTGCTGCTCGAGCGCATCCTGCGCAACCTCGTCAGCAACGCCATCCGTTACACCGACGAAGGCGGCGTGCTCGTGAGCTGCCGGCGCTGGCAGGGTCGGTTGCGCGTGCAGGTGTGGGATTCGGGCGTGGGCATCACCCCGGCCAGCCTGCCGCGCATCTTCGACGAGTTCTACCAGGTGGCGAGCACGCGCGCGCTGCAGCCGCACCAGCGCAAGGGCCTGGGGCTGGGGCTGGCGATCGTCAAGCGCCTGGCCGAGTTGATGGGCGCGCCGCTGGACGTGCGCTCGCGCGCCGGCCACGGCACCGTCTTCACGCTCGAGCTTCCCCAGGCGCGCACGACGAACGAAGGCGCGGGCGACGCGCTGCGCGCGCCTGCGCCGCTCGGGTTGACGCTGCAGGGGCGCTTCATCGTCGTCGTCGAGGACGAGTCCGCGGTGCGCGAAGGCCTGGTCGTCGTGCTGCAGGCCTGGGGCGCCCAGGTGCAGGCCTTCGACAGCGTCCACACGCTCGAAGCCTGGCTCGCGAGCGCCCCCCCGCTGCGCCCGGACCTCGCGATCGTCGACTACCGCCTGCCCGAGGAACGCACCGGGCTCGAGGTGCTGCAACGCCTGCGGGCGCATTGGCCCAACCCGGGCGGACGACGGCTGCCGGCGATCGTCGTCACCGGCAGCAGCCTGGGCGGGCACGAGGACGAAGCCCTCGCGCACGACTTCCACCTGCTCATCAAGCCCGTGCTGCCCAACAAGCTGCGCGCGATGATCGCCTTCAAGCTCGCGCAGCGCTGAGCGCCGCGCCGGTGAGGCGGGGATCGGGCAGGATCAGGCCGCCGGCGTGCGGATCAGGTGGTCGAAGGCCGAGAGCGCGGCCCTGGCGCCGTCGCCGGCGGCGATGATGATCTGCTTGTAGGGCACGGTGGTCGCGTCGCCCGCGGCGAAGATGCCCGGCACGCTGGTGGCGCCGCGCGCGTCGACGATGATCTCGCCGAAGCGGTTGCGCTCCACGCCCGAACCGTTCAGGAACTCGGTGTTGGGAACGAGGCCGATCTGCACGAACACGCCGGCCAGCTCGAGCGTGTGCTCGTCCCCGGACACGCGGTCCGTGTAGCGCAGCCCGGTCATCTTCTGCCCGTCGCCGAGGATCTCGGTGGTCTGCGCATTGACGTGGATGCGGACGTTGGGCAGGCTCTTCAGCTTGTCGATCAGCACCTGGTCGGCGCGCAGCTTGTCGGCGAACTCGAGCAGCGTCACGCTGCCGACCACGCCGGCCAGGTCGATCGCGGCCTCGACGCCCGAATTGCCGCCGCCGATCACCGCGACGTCCTTGCCCTTGAAGAGCGGGCCGTCGCAGTGCGGGCAGTAGGCCACGCCCTTGGTCCGGTACTCGAACTCGCCGGGCACGCCGATGTCGCGCCAGCGCGCACCGGTAGCCAGGATGACCGTGCGGCTCTTCAGCACCGCACCGCTCTCGAGCGTCACGGTCGCGTAGCCACCCGGCTGCGCCGCGGGTTCGAGGCGCTGCACGCGCTGCAGCGTGATCACGTCGACGCCGTAGTGGCGCACGTGCTCCTGCATCGCCGCGGAGAAGGCCGGGCCTTCGGTCTTGAGCACCGAGATGAAGTTCTCGATGCCGTTGGTGTCCATCATCTGGCCGCCGAAGCGCTCGGCAACGATCCCGGTGCGGATGCCCTTGCGGGCGGTGTAGACCGCTGCCGTCGCGCCGGCCGGTCCGCCGCCGATGATGAGCACGTCGAACGGCGCCTTTTCCGAGAGCGCGGCCGCCGCGCGCTCGGCAGCGCCGGTGTCGACTTTGGCGAGGATCTCGGCCAGTTCCATGCGGCCGTGGCCGAAGTCCTGCCCGTTGAGCATCACCGCGGGCACGGCCATGATCTGGCGACGCTCGACCTCCTCCTGGAAGAGCGCGCCGTCGATCGCGACCGCCCGCACGCGCGGATTGAGCACCGCCATCAGGTGCAGCGCCTGCACCACGTCCGGGCAGTTGTGGCAGGACAGGCTCATGAAGGTCTCGAACGCGAAGTCGCCCTGCAGCGCCTTCACCTGCTCGAGCACCGCCGGCTCGACCTTGGGCGGATGCCCGCCGGCCCACAGCAGCGCCAGCAGCAGCGAGCTGAACTCGTGCCCCATCGGCACCGCGGCGAAGTGCACGCCCATGTCCTGGCCCGCACGGGTGACCTGGAACGAGGGGCGGCGCGCGAAGCCACCGTCCATGCGCGCGCTGATCTTCGCCGGCGCGATGGCGGCGATCTCGGTGATCAGCTCGCGGATCTGCGCGGCGCCCTCGGAATCGTCCAGGCTCGCGATGAGCGCCACGGGTTCCGTGATGCGCTCGAAGTAGCTGGCCAGCTGGGCCTTGATGCCGTCGTCCAACATGGCGGGTCCTTTCGTTTCGGTGGGGATGTCCTGGGGCAGGCCCCGTCGACAGCCCCGGGGCGCGCCGGAAGGGCAATCGGGAGGGGTGGGTGAAAGACCCTCCCCTCGCGCGCGCTTCGATCGCCTGCTTGCAGGCTCAGATCTTGCCGACCAGGTCGATCGACGGCGCGATCGTCTTCGCGCCTTCCTTCCACTTGGCCGGGCAGACCTCACCCGGATGCTTGGCCACGTATTGCGCGGCCTTGAGCTTGCGCAGCGTCTCGCCGACGTCGCGGGCGATCGCGTTGTCGTGGATCTCGGCGGTCTTCACCACGCCCTGCGGGTCGAGGATGAAGGTGCCGCGCAGCGCCAGGCCCTCTTCCGGGATGTGCACGCCGAACATGTTCGTCAGCACGTGCGTCGGGTCGCCGACGAGCGGAAACCTGGCCTTGCCGACGGCTTCGGAGGTCTCGTGCCAGACCTTGTGCGAGAAGTGCGTGTCGGTGGTGACGACGTAGACCTCGGCATCGGCCTTCTGGAACTCGGCGTAGTTCGCGGCGGCGTCCTCGACCTCGGTCGGGCAGTTGAAGGTGAAGGCTGCGGGCATGAAGATCAGGACCGACCAACGGCCCTTCAGGGTCTCGTCGCTGACTTCGATGAACTTGCCGTTGTGGAATGCGTTGGCCTTGAAGGGCTGGACGGTGGTGTTGATGATCGACATCGTGCTGCTCCGTGGTTGGGGGGTTGGCGGGCGGGTGAAGGATGGAATTTACGCGAATGCATTGATGCTATCGAATCTGTCGTATCGATAGCATTGAATCAATCTATCTCGCCGATAGCGAGGCTCGATACCCTGGCGCCCGGTCGCGAAGACGCCCCTAGAATCGCCGACCATCCGAGCTTGGGGAGCCCGGGCATGCGAATGCCGTTCCCGCCCGTACGCATCAAGGAGTACCGATGCGGCCCGCGCTGAGGCCGACGCGCCGCGCCATCCTCGGCGCATGCGCCGGCCTCGGACTTGGCGGCCTGCCCGCGCGGGCATTGGCCCTCGCCGCGCCGACGGGCCCCGTGGTGCTGACGGTCAGCGGGCGCATCCGCTCGCCGAACCTGGGGCGGGACGCGGAGTTCGACATGGCGATGCTGGAGCAACTGCCGCAGACCAGCTTCACCACCGGCACGCCGTGGTACGCGCAGCCCCGGCAATTCACCGGCCCGCTGCTGCGCGAGGTGCTGCGCGAGGCCGGGGCTCACGGCAGCATCCTGCGCGCGCAGGCGCTCAACGACTACCGCGTCGACATCCCGATGGAGGACGCGCAACGCTTCGACGTCATCATCGCGCGGCTGCTCGACGGCCAGCCCATGACCGTACGCATCCGAGGCCCGCTGTTCATCGTCTATCCGTTCGACGAGCGGCCCGAACTGCGCAACCCGGTCTACTTTTCCCGCTCGGCCTGGCAGCTGCGATCGATCGAGGTCGCATGAACGACATGGCGACGCCCGGCAAGGCCGATGCGCCCGCCACGTCCGGTGCGTCCGGCCTGCCCGCGCCGCGTTGGCTCGGTCTGGCCGCCACCGCGGCGCTGGCGAGCCTCGCGCTGCTGGCCCTGGTGCTGCTGCAGCTGCAGCAGCTCGGCCACCTCGGCCGCTCGCTGCGCAGCAGCGAGGAGATCGACAGCCTCTACATGCAACGCCAGCTCACCGAGTACCTGCAGCTGCGCGAGCAGTGGGCGCTGGCGCTGGACGGGAGCCGGCCGCTGGACCTCGAGGCGCTCGCGCTGCGCTACGAGGTCTGGCTCGGGCGCGTCGAGCTGCTGCGCGAGGACTCCGACGCCTACCAGGCCGCGCAAGCCGTCCGTCCGGGGCTCGACGAGGACCTCGGACGCATCGGCGCCTTCATGCGCGAGGTCGACGCGATGATGGCGAAGCCGATGTCCGACGCCCAGCGGCGCGCCGAGCTCGCGCGTCTGCGGCCCGAGTTCGTCGCGCTGGGCACGCTGATGCAGGAGCTGCCGCTGGCGGTGTCGCACCTGGGCACCTTGGAGCGCGTCGAGCGCACGCACCTGCTCAGCCGCTACAGCCGCTTCGCACTCGCCGTGACGGTGCTGCTCGGCCTCGTGGCGCTCGCCTTCGCGGTGCTGTCGCTGCGGCAGATGACGCTGCTGCGCCAGCGTCAGGCCGTGCTCGAAGCCATGACGACCGAGCTCGCGCAGGCGCGAGCGCATGCCGAGGCCAGCAGTCAGGCCAAGAGCCGCTTCCTGGCCAACATGAGCCACGAGATCCGCACGCCTTTCCAGGGGCTGCTGGGCATGCTGCGGCTGCTGCGCGACACCCCCCTCGAGGCGCGCCAGATCGACTACCTGCGCACCGCCACCGAGTCGGCGGACCACCTGCTGGCGGTGCTCACCGACATCCTGGACTTCTCGCAGCTCGAAGCCGGCCGCCTGCAGCTGAATCCGGCGCCGACCTCGCTGCGCCGGATGCTGCGGGACGTCGAGGAGGTGATGCGACCCCTGGCCGATGCGCGCGCGGTCGCCCTTCATCTCGAGATCGCGGACGACGTCCCCGAGCGCGTGCGGCTGGATGCCACGCGCGTGAAGCAGGTGCTCTTCAACCTGCTCTCCAATGCGATCAAGTTTTCCGGCCAAGGCGATGTCGTGCTCGAGTTGCGCATCCCCGACGATGGGTCCGAGCACAGGCGCCTGCGCTTCACCGTCATCGACCACGGACCGGGCATGGACGTGGAGATGCTGGCGCGCGTGTTCGATCGCTTCGAGCGCGCCGACACCGCCGTGGCCGGCACCGAGGGCAGCGGCCTGGGCCTGGCCATTGCCCGCGGCCTGGCCGAGCGCATGGGGGGCGAACTGCTGGCGGCGAGCACGCCCGGACAGGGAAGCCGCTTCAGCTTCCTCCTGCCCCTGGACGTGGCCGCCGCTGCCGATGACGCGCCGGCGGAAATCACCGAGCTGGACGCGCCCCCGGCGCAGCAACTGGAAGTGCTCGTGGCCGAGGACCATGCGGTGAACCGACAGGTGATCGGCGCCCTGCTCGAGAGCCTGGGCCACCGCGCCCACTTCGTCGCCAGCGGCGGCGAGGCGGTGGCGGCGGTGCAGCAGCGCGCCTATGACCTCGTGCTGATGGACCTCCACATGCCGGAGGTCGACGGCATCGAGGCGACGCGCCGCATCCGCGCCCTGCCCGATCGACGTGCGGCGACGCTGCCCATCGTCGCCTTGACCGCGGACGCCTTCACCGACACGCGCGAACGCTGCCTCGTCGCCGGCATGAACAGTTTCCTGGGCAAGCCGGTGAGCCGCGAGAAGCTCGGTGCGCTGCTGCGCCAGCTCTTCGGCAGCGCCTGCGCGCAGCCGTGCGCGCCCAACGGCACCGAGATACCCGCGGCTGCGGCCTGCCGCGATGCCGCCGCCGCGCTCGCGTCGATCCTGGTCGACCCCCAGGCCGCGACGCGCGCGGCGCAGGTGCTGGGCCCGCAGCGCTACGCGCAGGTGCTCGACGAACACCTGGAGCAGGCCGCCGCCGTCGTCGGCGACATGCGGCTCGCGGTCCGCGAAGCACAGCCGCTGGCGCTTCGCGCCCATGCGCACGCCGCACGCGGAGCAGCACTCAACCTCGGCCTGCCGGCACTGGCCGCAACGTCCAAGGCGCTCGAGGACGGCGCGGCGCATCTACCGGCGCACGAGGTCGCGCGCCTGGTGCAGCAGTTCGAGGACCAGATCGGTGCCACGCGCCGCGCCGCCACGCAGGTCGCGCTGCTGCAGTCCGCCGAAGCCGCGCGCGACTGATCCGCTGCCGCGGGCGCGCGCACGTGTTCAGACGATCACGGGCTCGGGCTCCAGGCGGATGCCGAAGCGCCCGTAGACGCTCTCCTGGATCGCACGAGCCAGCGCCACCACTTCGGCGCCGGTGGCACCGCCGCGGTTCACCAGCACCAGCGCCTGGCGCTCGTAGACGCCGGCACGGCCGACGCTCTTGCCCTTCCAGCCGCAGGCGTCGATGAGCCAGCCCGCGGCCAGCTTGACGCGACCATCGGGCAGCGGGTAGTGCACGATCTCCGGGTCGCGGCCGATGATGTCGCGGCACTGTTCGGCGCTGACGATGGGGTTCTTGAAGAAGCTGCCGGCGTTGCCGATCTGCGCCGGGTCGGGCAGCTTGGCGCGGCGGATCGCGCACACCCAGTCGAAGAGGGTGCGCGCATCCGGGGCGCGGTTGCCGGTCTCGTTCATCCTGCGCTCGAGATCGAGGTAGCCGAGCACCGGCGTCCAGGGTCGCGGCAGGCGCAGGCGCACGCGCGTGATCAGGCTCTTGCCGGAGAGCCCGCCGTCGATGGCGTCGCGCTTGAAGACGCTGTCGCGGTAGCCGAAGGCGCAGGCGCGCGCATCCAGCGTCACCGTGCGTCCGGTGACGAGGTCGACCGCGTCCAGCGACTCGAAGCGGTCGGCGAGTTCGAGGCCGTAGGCGCCGATGTTCTGCACCGGCGCCGCGCCCACCGTCCCCGGAATCAGCGCCAGATTCTCGAGTCCCGGCCAGCCCTGCGCCAGCGTCCAGGCGACGAACTCGTGCCAGGTTTCGCCAGCACCGGCCTCGACGATCCAGGCGTCGGGCCGCTCGGCCACGAGACGCCGCCCCGCCACCTCCACGCGCAGCACGACGGCCTGCGGGTCGCGGCTGAAGACGAGATTGCTGCCGCCTCCGAGAACGAGCTTGGGCGCCGTGCCGTACGCGGGGTCGGCCAGCAGGCGGCGCACGTCGCCCTCGCTCTTCACGCGCACCAGGCTGTGTGCCATCGCCGGCAGTCCGAAGCTGTTGAGTTCGCGCAGGCTCACCTCGTGCTCGATCTCGAGCCCGTGCGCCGGCGCCCGCGTTCGCTCGAGGCTCGATCCCGTCGAATCCATGCGCGGCATTCTCGCCCAGCATTCACGCCGCGCCGAAGAAGCGGCATGGCAGAATTTCCGCCCTCGTCCAGCACCGGTCCCCTCCTCATGCCCAGCTTCGACACCGTCCTCGAGCCCGACCTCGTCGAGGTGCGCAACGCCGTCGACCAGGCGAACAAGGAGATCGGCACGCGCTTCGACTTCAAGGGCAGCAGCGCGCGCGTCGAGCTCATCGACAAGAGCGCCAGGCAGCGCGAGCTGCAGCTCGACGCCGACAGCGACTTCCAGCTGCAGCAGGTGCGCGACCTGCTGCTCGCGCGCCTGGCCAAGCGCTCGGTCGACGTGCGCTATCTCGACCTCTCGACCAAGCCGCAGAAGGTGGGCGGCGACAAGATGCGCCAGATCCTGCCGCTCAAGTGCGGCGTCGACGCGGCCACGGCGAAGAAGATCCAGGGCCTGGTGAAGGCCAGCAAGCTCAAGGTGCAGGCGGCGATCCAGGGTGACCTGGTGCGCATCAGCGGCGCCAAGCGCGACGACCTGCAAACGGTGATGGCACTGCTGCGCAAGGAGGTCGCGGAGTTGCCTCTGGCCTTCGACAACTTCCGCGACTGAAGCCGCAGCGCCCGTCCGGCTGCTTGCGCCATGCGGTCCGCCTCGCCATCGTGCGCCGCGTGCTGACGCTCACCCTCCGTGCCGCGGCGTTCGCGGCCGCGCTTGCTTGCAGTCTGCCGGTGAAGGCCGCGCCGCAGGTGCAGCTCGTCGGCGTCATGGGCAGCCGCGCGCTGCTGCTCGTCGACGGTCAGCGGCAGATGCTGGCCGTCGGCGCCAGTGCCGCCGGCGTGCGGCTGCTGGCCCTGCAGGGCGACCGCGCCGAACTCGAGGTCGGCGGCCAGCGCCTGAGCCTGCGCGTGGGCGCCACACCGGCAGCGCTCGCGCCTTCCGGCCCGGCCCCGGGCAGCGCGCAGGAGATCGTTCTCGCTGCCGGACCCGGCGGCCACTTCGTCACCCAGGGCGCGATCAACGGCCGCACCGTCAGCTTCCTCGTCGACACCGGCGCGACCACGGTCGCGATCGGTCAGGCCCAGGCGCAGCACCTGGGCCTGGACCTGCAGAACGCGCGGCGCGCGATGGGCAACACCGCCAACGGCACCGTGCCGGTGCTGTTGGTGACCCTGACCCGCGTTCGCGTCGGTGAAGTCGAAGTCGCCAACGTCCCGGCGGTCGTGATGCCGCAGCCCATGCCGTACGTGCTGCTGGGCAACAGCTTTCTCACGCGCTTCCAGATGCGGCGCGAGAACGACGTCATGCGGCTGGAGCTGCGGCGCTAGGACGAACGGCGTCCCGGCGGATCCAGGCGCGCGAACGCGATCGCGCCCACGGTGCCGAGCGCGGCGAGCAGCAGCAGCACCGGCACGTAGCCCCCGAGCGCCAGCAGCAGCCCGGCGATGGCCAAGGGCGCGGCGGCCTGGGCCGAGAGCGAAAGCGTGGCCATGACGCCGCCGATGCGGCCGACGTTCGCGTGGCCGAAGCAGGCCGGCACCAGACTGCCGCGCACGATCGTCGACAAGCCGTTGGCCAGGCCGAAGACCGCCGCGAACAGCAGCAGCGACGCCATGCTGCCGCCGATCGCGAGCAGCAGCAGCGCAAGCGGCATCGCCACCGTGACCATCATTCCCAGGCGTTGCAGCGAAAGCCCCCGCCCCAGCCAGGCGTAGGCGAAGCGACCCAGCACCTGGGCCGGGCCGATCCACACCAGCACCGACACCGCCTGCGCGTCGGAAAGCCCCTTGGCCTGCAGCACCGGCAGCATGTGCGCCCACAGGCCCGGGCCGATGAAGGCGAGAACGGTGAAGGCCACTCCGAGCCGCCGGAAGGCCGGCGTACGCAGCGCAGCGTGCAGCGAGAGGCCGCCGGCCTGGCACCCGAGCCGCGGCGGCGGCGTGGCCGCGCCGTCGCGCAGCAGCCAGGCATGAAGCGGCGCCACCACCAGCCCCAGAACGCCCGCGAGCACGAGCAGCGCCGCGCGCCAGCCCAAGCCGTGGATGAGCGCCGCCGCCGCCGGGAAGGACAGCGTGCTGGCAAAGCCCGCGACCAGCGTGAGCCAGGTGATGGCCTCGCGGTAGCGCGTCGGGTAGCGCTTGGCGAGCACGGCGAAGGCCGGGTCGTAGAGCGTCATCGCCGCCGCGGTGCCGACGAGGATCATCGCCGCGTAAAGCATCCAGGGCGCCTGCGCCATGGCCCAGCCGGCGCAGCCGAGCGCGCCCAGCAGGGCTCCGCCCGTCAGCACCGCACGTCCGTGGCCGCGGTCGATGGCGGCGCCGACGGCATAGTTGACCAGGCTCCAGACCAGCAGCGCGAGGGTAAAGGCGCCCATCAGTGTCGCCTTGGCCCAGCCGAGGTCGCCCATCATCGGCAGCACGAAGGAGGCAAAGCCGTAGTACAGGACCGCCCAGGCGAGGATCTGCCCCGTCGCCAGTCCCGCCACCACGAGGCCAAAGGCACTGCGGTCAGCCTCGTTCGCGGCGCCGGTGCTCGTCTCGTGCTGCGGCATCGCGCCGATTGTGCCGGCGCCGTCTCGGCGGTGCCGCCGCCGTTGGTGCCCATAATGAGGCCGCAATCCCGACGCGAACGCGGAGTGTCGAGCCCATGGACCTGAACTTCACCGCCGAGGAACTCGCCTTTCGCGCCGAGGTGCGCGCATGGGTGGCGGCGAACCTGCCGCCCGAACTCAGCCGCAAGGTGCACCACGCGCTGCGTCTGACGCGCGAGGACCTGCAGGGCTGGGCGCGCATCCTGGGCCGCCGCGGCTGGCTCGGCTGGGGCTGGCCCAAGGCCTTCGGCGGTCCGGGCTGGAACGCCGTGCAGCGCCACCTCTTCGAGGAGGAATGTGCGCTGGCCGGCGCGCCGCGCGTGCCGCCCTTCGGGCCGGTGATGGTGGCGCCGGTGATCATGGCCTTCGGCAGCAAGGCGCAGCAGGAGCGCTTTCTGCCGGGCATCGCCAGCGGCGACGTGTGGTGGAGCCAGGGCTACAGCGAGCCCGGCGCGGGCTCGGACCTGGCCAGCCTGAAGACGCGCGCCGAGCGCCGCGGCGACGTCTACCTCGTCAACGGGCAGAAGACCTGGACCACACTGGGCCAGTACGGCGACTGGATCTTCTGCCTCGTGCGCACCGGCACCGAAGGCAAGCCGCAAACGGGCATCAGCTTCCTGCTCATCGACATGAAGTCACCGGGCGTCACGGTGCGGCCCATCGTGCTGCTGGACGGCGAACCGGAGGTCAACGAAGTCTTCTTCGACAAGGTCGAGGTGCCGGTGGAGAACCTCGTCGGCGAGGAGAACAAGGGCTGGACCTACG
>JAIXKR010000142.1 GCA_026932235.1 Burkholderiales bacterium | reverse complement strand
TTCGACATCCGCGAACCCACCAACCCGATCAGCATCGCCACCTTCCCCATCCCCGACGAGGTCGACTACGCGAAGAAGGGCGGGCACTTCGGCCCGCACAACCTGCACGAGAACCGCCCGGGGAGCTTCGTCTCCGACACGCTGATCTTCGCCACCTGGCAGAACGCGGGCATCCGCGCCTTCGACATCACCGACCCGTACCGCCCGGTGGAGAAAGGCGCGCTCGTGCCGGCGGCGCCCGAGCGCATGCTCGACAAGCGTCCCAATCGCCCGCGCGTCATCCAGTCGGCCGACGTCTTCGTCGACGCGCAAGGCCTCGTGTACGCCACCGACTACAACGCGGGCCTCGAGATCATCGAGTACGGCGGCTGAAGCGGCATCGCCGCACGTCAGACCGGCGAAGGGCGGATCCCCTAGACTGGACGCCGTTCCTGCTGCGAAGCCGCGGCCGGACGTCCAACCGACCGGATTGCCAACCGGATTGCCAACAAGGGGAAGAAGCCATGTTCCTGGACCATCTGCCGATCGGCGACGACCCGCCGCGTGAGGTCAACGTCGTGATCGAGGTGCCGATCGGCGGCGAGCCGATCAAGTACGAACTCGACAAGGCCGCCTGCATGCTGGTCGTCGACCGCTTCCTCTACACCCCGATGCGCTACCCGGGCAACTACGGCTTCATCCCGCACACGCTCTCCGAGGACGGCGACCCCTGCGACGTGTTGGTCGCCAACACGCGCCCCCTGATGCCCGGCGCGGCGATCGCGGTGCGTCCGGTCGGCGTGCTCAAGATGACCGACGAGGCCGGCGGCGACGAGAAGATCATCGCCGTGCCGACGACGCGTCTCACGCAACGCTACGCGCACATCAAGACCGCCTCCGACCTGCCCGAGATCACGCGCCGCCAGATCGAGCACTTCTTCTCCCACTACAAGGACCTCGAACCCGGCAAGTGGGTGAAGTTCGACGGCTGGGGCGAGATCGACGAAGCGCAGCGCCTGATCACCGAGGCCATCGCCCGCGCGCAGTCGGAGAGCAGCCGCAAGGCCGGCTGAGCCCATCGGCATCCGGCGAACCAGGCAGGAACCGCACCATGGAACAGCGACTCGACTACAAGGCGGCCTCGCCCGCAGGCTTTCAGGCCATGCTGCAACTGCAGTTGCAGGTCAACAAGAGCGGCCTGGAAGAGTCGCTGCTCGAGCTGGTGAAGTCGCGCGCCTCGCAGATCAACGGCTGCGCCTGGTGCCTGGACATGCACAGCAAGGACGCGCGGGCGCTGGGCGAGACCGAGCAGCGCCTGTACCTGCTGCCGGTGTGGCGCGATGCGCCCTGCTACAGCGCGCGCGAACGCGCCGCCCTGGCCTGGACCGAAGCCGTGACGAAGATCGCCGACGTGCACGACGTCGCCGACGAGGTCTACGCCCAGGCGCGCGAGCACTTCGACGAGAAGAGCCTCGTCGACCTGACGCTCGCCATCGTCGCCATCAACGGCTGGAACCGGCTCAACGTCGCCTTCCGGACGACGGTCGGCGATTACGTCAGCCCGCACGCCAAGGCGCGCTGAAGTCGGGGCGCGGCGGCGGTTCCGGAGGCCTTGCCGCGCAAAGGGTTCAGTACTCCGCGCCGATGCTGCCCGGTGCGAGGTTGTCGAACTTGGTGAGCGGCTTCAGGAAGGTCAGCTTGACGGTGCCCACCGGGCCGTTGCGCTGCTTGCCGATGACGATCTCGGCAACGCCGGGCTCCTTCGACTCCTTGTTGTAGTAGTCGTCGCGGTAGATGAACATGATGACGTCGGCATCCTGCTCGATCGCGCCGGACTCGCGCAGGTCGCTCATCATCGGCCGCTTGTCGTTGCGCGACTCGACCGAGCGGTTGAGTTGCGAGAGCGCGATCACGGGGCACTGCAGCTCCTTGGCCAGCGCCTTCAGGCCGCGGCTGATCTCGCCGATCTCGGTGGCACGGTTCTCGTCGCCGCCGCCGCCCGAACCGCTCATCAGCTGCAGGTAATCGACGACGATGAGGCCCAAGGTGCCGCCGAACTGGCGCGCCATGCGCCGCGCACGCGCGCGCAGCTCGGCCGCGTTCAGCGCCGGCGTCTCGTCGATGAAGAGCTGCACGTTGCGCAGCCGGTCGACGGCGCTGGCCAGCCGCTCCCAGTCCTGGTCGCTCAAGCGGCCGGTGCGCAGGCCGGACTGGTCGATGCGCCCGAGCGAGCCCACCATGCGCAGGGCCAGCTGCGCCGCGCCCATCTCCATCGAGAAGATGAGCACCGGCAGGCCTTCGGCCACCGCCACGTGCTCGGCCATGTTGAGCGCGAACGCCGTCTTGCCCATCGAGGGCCGCGCGGCGAGCACGATGAGGTCGCCCTTCTGCAGCCCGGCGGTCATGCGGTCGAGGTCGTAGAAGCCCGTGCGCACGCCGGTCACTTCCTCGGCGCCGTTCTCGTGCAGCTCGTTGACGCGGTCCAGCAGCGCCACGACGAGCTTGTCCATGCTCTGCATGCCCTGGCGCTGGCGCGAGCCTTCCTCGCCGATCTTGAAGATGCGCCCTTCCGCCTCGTCGAGGATCTGCGTCACCGCGCGCCCCTGCGGATTGAAGGCGGTGGTGGCGATCTCGTCGCTGGCGGCGATGAGCTTTCTCAGGATCGCGCGCTCGCGCACGATCTCGGCGTAGCGGCGCAGGTTGGCCGCACTCGGAACGCTTTGCGCGAGCGCATTCAGGTAGGCCAGTCCGCCGCAGTCCTCGGCCCTGCCCATCGACTGCAGCTGCTCGAAGACGGTGACGACGTCGGCGGGCTTGCTGGCATTGATGAGTACGCCGATGGCGGCGAAGATCTGCTTGTGCTCCCAGCGGTAGAAGTCGCTCTCGCCGAGCAGGTCGGCCGCACGGTCCCAGGCGAGGTTGTCCAGCAGCAGGCCGCCGAGCACGCTTTGCTCGGCCTCGACCGAGTGCGGCGGCACGCGCAGCCGCGCCACCTCGTCGTCGCGCGGCTGGGCGGAGGCACCGAGGGAATCGTGCAGCATCGTCATACGCCGATCATGCCCCAGCGGCGACCCGGATCCTGTGGACAGGCCTGTGCAGAAGCGGGGGACGCGGTGGGGAGATCATGCTCACGCACGAAGCGGGACGCGGACACTGCGCGCGCTTCAGCGGCAGCGCGGCCCCGAAACGACGAAGGCCGGCTGCGCGCCGGCCTTCGGGGTGCGCGAAGGCGCGTGCGGCGATCAGTCGGCCTGCGCCACCACCTGCACGTTGACCTCGACCACGACGTCGGTGTGCGCGGCCACCTGCACCGGGAACTCGCCGACGGCCTTGAGCGGGCCGTTGGGCATGCGCACCTGCGCCTTGGCCACCTGCAGGCCCAGCGCCGTCAGCGCCGCGGCAACGTCGGCGTTCGTGACCGAGCCGAACAGGCGGCCGTCGACGCCGGCCTTCTGCGCGATGCGAACGTTCTTGCCCGAGAGCTGCTCGCCCAGCGCCTGCGCGGCGGCGAGCTTGGCCGCGGCGGCCTTCTCGAGCTCGGCGCGGCGGGTTTGGAATTCCTGGATCGCCGCTTCGGTGGCACGGCGCGCCAGCCGCTGCGGGATCAGGAAGTTGCGCGCAAAGCCCTCCTTGACCTTGACGACGTCGCCGAGGTTGCCGAGCTTGCCGACCTTCTCCAGAAGAATCACTTGCATGTCGTCCCTCCGCTCAGACCTTGTGTTGATCGGAGTACGGCAGCAGCGCCAGGAAGCGCGCACGCTTGATCGCCGTCGTGAGCTGGCGCTGGTAGAAGGCGCGCGTGCCGGTCAGGCGCGCGGGCGTGATCTTGCCGTTCTCGCCGATGAAGTCGCGCAGCACGTCGAGTTCCTTGTAGTCGATCGACTCGACATTGGCGACGGTGAAGCGGCAGAAGCGCTTGCGACGGAAGAGCAGGGATTGCGAGTTGCGACGAGGACGCTTGTCCTTCGAACCTCGACCTTTACCGCGGGGTGGGGGCATGGGGTAACCTCCGAAATCCTGTATCGAAACCGAACGAATGGGCCGATCAAGGCTGTCGATCGACCTGCGTGATGTGCATGATGAGCCCGCGCCCGTTGCGCGCACCGGTCAGGAAGCCCGCGAAGAGGGCCACCTCGCCCAGTGCCATCGCCGTCAGGGCCTGCGTCACCTCGCCGATGGCCACCGCGCGCATCTGCATCGAGACCTTGCGCGGCTTGCCGTCCTCGCTCAGCTCCGACTCGTGCTTCAGGCCGATGTCCAGAGCCGGCAATCCGGCGGGGGTGTAACGCATCGCCGCCCGCTCGACCAGTTGCGCGCTGAGCAGCAACCGGTTCATCGCGAAGGCGTGGCGGCAAAGACGACGGATGCGCCCGGGGCGCGTCTCAGGCGGAAGCCTCCTGGCGTTCCTTGCGCGCCTCCTCGCGCTCGACCGCCTTCATCATCGGCGAGGGCGTCGTGACGGCCTTCTCCAGCTTCACGGTCAGGTGGCGCAGCACCGCGTCGTTGAAGCGGAAACCCGTCTCGAGCTCGTCCAGCACTTCCTTGCTGCACTCGATGTTCAGGCACAGGTAGTGCGCCTTCGCGAGCTTCTGGATCATGTAGGCGAGCTGGCGCCGACCCCAGTCCTCGACGCGGTGCACCTTGCCGCCGGCAGCGGTGACCAGGCCCTTGTAGCGTTCCAGCATGGCCGGAACCTGTTCGCTCTGATCCGGGTGGATCAGGAGAACGATCTCGTAGTGACGCATGAAACCTCCTTGTGGATTCCTTGAAGAAGGAAGCCGCCCCGCTGGCGTCTACTCATGCGGGTGCGGCAAGGGAAAAGCCTATTAGTATAGGGCAGATCACCGCGGCGCCGCCAGGCGCATCCAGGTGTCGATCACCGTGTCCGGATTCAGCGAGATTGAGGCGATGCCCTCGGCGGCGAGCCAGTCGGCGAAGTCGGGGTGGTCGCTCGGCCCCTGGCCGCAGATGCCGACATACTTTCCGGTGGCGCGGCAGGCGGCAATGGCGCGGCTGATGAGCGCCTTCACCGCCGGGTCGCGCTCGTCGAAGTCGGTCGCGAGCTGCTCCAGCCCGCTGTCCCGGTCCAGTCCGAGCGTGAGCTGCGTGAGGTCGTTGGAGCCGATCGACATGCCGTCGAAGTGCTGCAGGAACTCCTCGGCCAGGATGGCGTTGCTCGGCACCTCGCACATCATGATGAGCTTCAGGTCGTCGGCGCCGCGCCGCAGCCCGCGCTCGGCCAGCAGCCGCACCACCTGCTCGGCCTGCCGTACGGTACGCACGAAGGGAACCATGATCTCGACGTTGGTCAGGCCCATGTCCTTGCGCACGCGCTTGAGCGCCTCGCACTCCATCGCGAAGGCGTCGCTGAACTCGCCGCTGATGTAGCGGCTGGCACCGCGAAAGCCCAGCATCGGGTTCTCCTCGTCGGGCTCGTAGCGGGCGCCGCCGATGAGCTTGCGGTATTCGTTGCTCTTGAAGTCCGAGAGGCGAACGATCACCGGGCGCGGCCAGAAGGCCGCGGCGATGGTGGCCACGCCCTCGGCCAGCTTGTCGACGTAGAACGCGCGCGGGCCGGCGTGGCCGCGCGCCACCGACTCCACCGCCTTCTTCAGTTCGGCGTCGATGTTCGGGTAGTCGAGGATCGCCTTCGGGTGCACGCCGATGGCGTTGTTGATGATGAACTCGAGCCGCGCGAGGCCGACACCGGCGCTGGGCATCTGCGCGAAGTCGAAGGCGAGCTGCGGGTTGCCCACGTTCATCATGATCTTCACCGGGCAGTAGGGCAGCTCGCCGCGCTGCACCTGCGCCACCTCGGTCTCGAGCAGGCCGTCGAAGATGTAGCCGGTGTCGCCCTCCGAGCAGGCCACCGTGACCAGCGTGCCCTCGGCGATGCGCTCGGTGGCATCGCCGCAGCCGACGACGGCCGGGATGCCGAGCTCGCGCGCGATGATCGCCGCGTGGCAGGTGCGGCCGCCGCGGTTGGTGACGATGGCCGCGGCACGCTTCATCACCGGCTCCCAGTTGGGGTCGGTCATGTCGGTGACGAGCACGTCGCCGGGCTGCACGCGCTCCATCTCGGCGGTGGAGCGCACCAGGCGCGCCGTGCCGGTGCCGATCTTCTGCCCGATCGCCCGACCTTCGGCGAGCACGGTGCCGATCTTCAGCGGATCCCCCTTGAGCTTGAAGCGCTGCTCGATGCGCCCGTCGTCGCGGCTCTTCACCGTCTCGGGCCGCGCCTGCAGGATGTAGAGCTTGCCGTCCTGGCCGTCCTTGCCCCACTCGATGTCCATCGGCCGGCCGTAGTGCTTCTCGATGACGAGCGCGTAGCGTGCCAGCTCGATGACGTCGGCATCCGCCAGGGAATAGCGGTTGCGCTGCTCGGGCGGCGTCTGCACGGTGCGCACGAGGCGGCCGCTGGCGGCGCGCTCCTCGTCGGAGGCGAACTCCATGCGCTGCAGCTTGCTGCCCAGGCTGCGGCGGATGATCGGGAAGTGCCCGCCCTCGAGCGTGGGCTTGTGGACGTAGAACTCGTCGGGGTTGACGGCTCCCTGCACGACCATCTCGCCCAGGCCGAAGCTGCTGGTGATGAAGACCACGTCCTTGAAGCCGGACTCGGTGTCGATCGTGAACATCACGCCCGAGGCGCCGAGGTCCGAGCGCACCATGCGCTGCACGCCCGCGGAGAGCGCCACGTCCCCGTGCGCGAAGCCCTTGTGCACGCGGTAGCTGATCGCACGGTCGTTGTAGAGCGAGGCGAAGACCTCTTTCGTCCGCCGCAGCACGTCCTCGACGCCGCTGACGTTGAGGAAGGTCTCCTGCTGTCCGGCGAAGGAGGCATCCGGAAGATCCTCGGCCGTGGCCGACGAACGCACCGCCCAGCTCGCGCCCGGGTTGCCGGCCTCGAGCGCCTCGAACTGCGCGCGTATCGCCTGCTCGAGGGCCGGCGGGAGGGGCGCTTCGTCGATCCAGCCGCGGATCTGGGCGCCGGCCTCCGCCAGTGCGCGCACGTCGTCGATGTCCAGCCCCGCCAGCCGCGCCGCGATGCGCTCGGCGAGCCCGTCCTGCTGCAGGAACTGGCGGTAGGCATACGCCGTGGTGGCAAAGCCCCCGGGGACGCGCACGCCGGTTCCGGCCAGCTGGCTGATCATTTCGCCGAGGGAGGCATTCTTGCCGCCGACCCGCTCGACGTCGGTCATCCTCAGTTGTTCGAACGGTACGACCAGGGCGGTCGCCAGGGTGGACGCAGGCATGGGAGAGCTCCGAGACGTGAAGAAGAGGGTGCTTCCGCATGCACGCAGCGAGCCCCGGCACAGGCGCTTTGGGATTCGAATCGGTGGCCGTGGAGCTTCACGTGCGGCAGGCCCGGGAAGGGCCGAAAGCGGGAAGGAGATGACGGAATTCTAGGGACATCTTCCTTATCATGGCCCCGCGCCCGCCGCACCGGCGCGCACGAACGGGAGCTTCATGCCAGAACGTACCGTGTTCTTCATCTCCGACGGCACCGGCATCACCGCCGAGACTTTCGGCAACTCCATCCTCGCCCAGTTCCCGACGCACCCGCGGCACGTGCGCCGGCCCTTCATCGACAGCGCCGAGAAGGCTCTGCAGGTCGCCGCCGAGATCGACGAGGTCGCGCTGCGCGAGGGGCAGCGCCCGATCGTCTTCCTCACCCTCGTCAACGACGAGGTGCGCGACCTCATCGACAACCCGCGTTGCAAGGGCCTCGTGCTGGACATGTTCCGCAGCTTCGTCGAGCCGCTGGAAGAGGAGTTCGGCATCAAGCGCAGCCACCGCGTGGGTCGATTCGGCGACGCCAGCCAGAGCGCCGAGTACCACGACCGCATCGAGGCCATCAACTTCAGCCTCGCGCACGACGACGGCCAGTCGGCGCGCAACCTTGACGTGGCCGACGTCATCCTCGTCGGCGTGAGCCGATGCGGCAAGACGCCGACTTCGCTCTACCTGGCGATGCAGCACGGCATCAAGGCCGCCAACTACCCGCTCATCCCCGAAGACTTCGAGCGCGGGCGCCTGCCCTCGCTGCTGGCGCCGCACAAGCGCAAGTGCTTCGGGCTCACGATCGACCCCGTGCGCCTGGCCCATATCCGCAACGAGCGCCGTCCGGGCAGCCGCTACGCGGCGCTCGAGAACTGCCGCTTCGAAGTCCAGGAGGCCGAGACGATGATGCGCCGCGAAGGCATCTCATGGCTGTCGTCGACGCACAAGTCGATCGAGGAGATCGCCACCACCATCCTGCGCGACCTGCGCCCCGATCGGCTGGTCTACTGAGCGCTTCCGGCGACGGGGGCGTCCGCTGTGGCCGCTTCCTGCCGCCGCACCGCCTCGTAGAAGCAGATCGCCGCGGCCGCAGCGACGTTGAGCGACTCCCCGCCGCCGGGCTGGGGGATGCACACCGTCGCGACGCAGGACGCGAGCAGACGCACCGAGGCGCCCTGCCCCTCGTGGCCGAGCAGCCAGGCCGCCGGCCGCGGCAGCGGCGCCTGCGGCAGCAGCGCGCTCGCGTGCGGGCTGGTGCCGACCAGCGGCAGCGCCAGCGCCAGCGCCTCGTCCTCGCTCAGGCCTTCGACCAGGCGCAGCGCGAAATGGGCGCCCATGCCGGCACGCAGCACCTTGGGCGACCACAGCGCAGCCGTTCCCTTCAGCGCCAGTGCCTGCAGCACGCCCAGCGCCGCGGCGCTGCGCAGGATGCTGCCGACGTTGCCGGCGTCCTGAAGGCGGTCCAGCACCACGGTCGGCAGCGCCGGGTCGGGCGGCGGCGCCGGCGGCAGCGGCAGCACGAAGCCGATGGCGGCGGGCGACTCGAGCGCGCTCAACTCGGCGAACAAGGCGTCGGAGACGATCGCCGTGCGCGCGGCATGGCGAGACAGCTCGCGCAGCGGCGCCTGCGCCCAGCCGCTCTCGCTCAGCAGCGCGTGGCGCACCGGGAGGCCGCGCGCCGCGGCGGCGGCGCAGAGGTGCTCGCCCTCGAGCCAGACCTCGCCGCTGCGGCGATAGGCCACCGGATCGCGCGCCAGGCGGCGCAGCGCCACCAGCAGCGGATTGGCGCGCGCGCTCAGGCGCAGTTCACGGTTCATCGCGCAGGACCTGACGCACCGGCGCGAAGCTTCGGCGATGTTCCGGACAGGGGCCGAGCGCGCGCAGCGCCTGCAGATGCGCAGGCGTCGGATAGCCCTTGTGCGCGGCAAAGCCGTAGTCCGGCCAGCGCTCGTCCAGCGCCTGACACCAGCGGTCGCGGCGCACCTTGGCGACGATCGAAGCCGCGGCGATGCAGGCCACGCGCGCGTCGCCCTTGACGACGGCCTGCGCCGGCACGGCCAGCGGCGGCAGCCGGTTGCCGTCGACGAGCACACGCGAGGGCGGCAGGCGCAGGCCGCGCACCGCGCGCTGCATCGCCATCATCGTCGCCTGAAGCACGTTGAGCGCATCGACCTCGGCGGCACTGGCCTCGGCGATCGAGACGCACAGCGCGTGCGCCATGATCTCGTCGTGCAGCGCCTCCCGCCGCCGCGGCGACAAGGCCTTGGAGTCGCGCAGGCCGCGGATGGGGCGCTCGTCGTCGAGCATCACCGCGGCGACCACCACCGGGCCGACGAGCGGGCCACGACCGACCTCGTCGACGCCGACGACGAGGCCCGGAACCGCCCACGGCAGCTCGCCCGCCTCAGGTCCCGAGGACTTGCGCGATCGCATCGGTGGCCAGGCGCGCCGTATCGCGGCGCAGTTGGTGGTGCAGGTCGGCGAAGCGCGCGCGCAGTGCGTCGGCGCGCCCGGGCTCGTCCAACCAGGCGAGCGCCGCGTGCGCCAGCGCGTGCGGTGTGCACGCCTGCTGCAGCAGTTCGGGGACGACGAAGTCGCGGCACAGGATGTTGGGCAGGCCGACCCAGGGCTGGTAGGCCATGCGCTTCATGATCTGGTAGGACAGCGCGTGCATGCGGTAGCCGATCACCATCGGCCGTCCGAAGAGCGCAGCCTCGAGCGTGGCCGTGCCGCTGGCGATCAGCGTCACGTCGCAGGCCGCGAGCGCCTCGTGCGAGCGGCCTTCGGTCACGACCAGCGGCAGCGCGGGCGCGTGCCGCGCGATCAGGGCGTCGATCGCCGCGCGCAGTCCGGGCGCCACCGGCAGCACGAAGCGCAGCTCGGGCCGGCGCGCATGCATGAGGACGGCGGCCTGCAGGAAGGCCGCGGCGTTGTACTGGATCTCGCTGGCGCGGCTGCCCGGGAGCAGCGCCGCAAGCGGCGCTTCGGCGGCGATGCCGAGCGCCGCGCGCGCCGCCGCGCGCGGCGGCTGCAGCGGGATCACGTCCGCCAGCGGATGGCCGACGTAGGTCGCGGCCACGCGGTGCGCGCGCAGCAGTTCGGGCTCGAAGGGGAAGAGGCACAGCACGTGGTCGCAGGCCGCGGCCAGCTTCTTCACGCGGCCGCCGCGCCAGGCCCAGATCGACGGGCAGACGTAGTGCACCGTGCGGATGCCGCGCGCGCGCAGCCGCGCTTCCAGCCCGAGGTTGAAGTCCGGCGCGTCGACGCCGACGAATGCGCGCGGCGGCGCGCGCAGCAGACGCTCGGCCAACTGCTCCCGGATGCGCCGGATGCCGCGGTAATGGCGCAGCACCTCGACGTAGCCGCGCACCGCGAGCGCGTCGCTTCCCCACCAGGCGTCGAAGCCGCGCTCACGCATGCGCGGGCCACCGATGCCGAAGGCCTCGAGCTGCGGCCAGCGCTGCTGCAAGCCGCCCAGCAGGCGCTCGGCGAGCAGGTCCCCCGAGGCCTCGCCGGCCACCATCGCCAGACGCATGGCCCGCTTCAGCGCGCGATGCCGCGCCTGGCCGCGGCCAGGAAGTCGAGCATCACCTGCACGTCGGCGTCGCCCTCGGGCGTGCTGCCCTTCAGCGCCGCGATGCCTGCCACGGCCTGCTCCAGGGGCAAGGCGTCGCGGTAGAGCAGCTTGTGCATGCGGCGGATCAGCGCGATGCGGCTGTCGCCGAAGTCGCGCCGCTTCAGCCCGACGGTGTTGACGGCGCGCACCGCCAGCGGGTTGCCGTCCACCGTCACGAAGGGAGGCACGTCCTGCGACACATGCGCCTGGAAGCCGACCATCGCGTGCGCGCCGATGTGCACGAACTGCAGCACGCCGCTGAGGCCGCCGATCGTCGCCCAGTCGCCCACGTGCACGTGGCCGGCCAGCGTGACGCCGTTGGCGAGCACGGTGCGGTCGCCCACGCGCACGTCGTGCGCGACGTGCACGTAGGCCATGATCCAGTTGTCGCTGCCGACGCGGGTGATGCCCTCCTCCTTCAGCGTGCCGGTGTTGAAGCTGCAGTATTCGCGGATGGTGTTGCGGTCGCCGATGCGCAACTCGGTGGCTTCCCCGCGATGCGACATGTCCTGCGGCATGCCGCCCAGGGCGTTGAAGGGGAAGATGCGGTTGTCGCATCCGATCGTCGTGCGGCCGTCGATGACGCAGTGCGCGCCCACCGTCGTGCGCGCGCCGATGCGCACGTCCGGCCCGATCACGCTGTAGGGCCCGATGACGACGTCGGCTTCGAGCTCGGCGCGCGCATCGACGATCGCGCTCGGATGGATCTGCGCCATGCGCGCCCTTCGCCGTTCGCTGCCTGCCGCGCCCTCAGACCTGGCGCATGGTGCACATGATCTCGGCCTCGGCGGCGACCTCGCCGTCGACGTAGGCGCGCACCTTGTACTTGTACATGCCCGCGCGCGCGCGGTCGAGAACCGCCTCCAGCATGAGCTGGTCGCCGGGTTCGACCGGACGCTTGAAGCGCGCGCCGTCGATGCCGACGAAGTAGACGACCATGTTGTCCTCGAGGTCCTGCCCCGCCGACTCGAAGGACAACAGCGCCGCGCTCTGCGCCAGCGCCTCGAGGATGAGCACGCCCGGCATCACCGGTCGCACCGGGAAGTGGCCGCCGAAGAAGGGCTCGTTGATGGTGACGTTCTTGATCGCCAGCAGCCGCTTGTCTCTCTCGAACTCGACCACCCGGTCGACCAGCAGCATCGGGTAGCGATGGGGCAGCTTCTTGAAGATCTTGTGGATGTCCAGCACGGGGGTGGTCATGACTTCTTCTCCAGCGCGCGGATGCGTTCGCGCAGCGCGTGCAGCTGTCTGAGTGTCGCGGCGTTCTTCTCCCAGGCGGCATTCTCGTCGATGGGGAAGAAGCCGCTGTAGTGACCCGGCTTGCGGATCGAGCGCGAGACCACCGTGGCCGCGCTGATGTGCACGTGGTCGACGATCTCCAGGTGCCCGAGGATCATGGCGCTGCCGCCGGCCGTGCAATGGCGACCGATGCGGGTGCTGCCGGCGACGCCGGTGCAGCCGGCCATCGCGGTGTGCGCGCCGATGCGGCAGTTGTGGCCGATCTGGATCAGGTTGTCGAGCTTGACGCCGTCCTCGATCACCGTGTCGTCGAGGGCGCCGCGGTCGATGCAGGTGTTGGCGCCGATCTCGACGTCGTCGCCGATGCGAACGGCGCCGAGCTGCTCGATCTTCACCCACTGCCCGCCGTCGGGCGCGAAGCCGAAGCCGTCGGCCCCGATCACCGCGCCGGCCTGGACGACGCCGCGCGCGCCGATGCGGCAGCCGCGCTCGAACACCACGCGCGGCGCGAGCCGGCAGTGCTCGCCGATCTCGGCGTCCTCGCCGATGCTGGCCTGGGCGCCGACCACCGTCCCGCGCCCTATGCGCGCGCGCGCACCGACGAAGGCGAGCGCGCCGATCGACGCCTCGGGATGCACCTCCGCACCGCTTTCGACAATCGCGCTGCGGTGGACTCCCGCGGGTGCCGGCACGCGGCCGCGTGCGGCCCACCACTGCGTGAGGCGCGCGAAGTAGAGGTAGGGATCGGCGCTGACGATCGCCGCACCACGGGCAAGCGCCTGCTCGCGATGCTCGGGGCGCACGACGACGCAGGCGGCGCGGCTTCGCGCCAGCTGCGGCAGCAACGACGCCTGCGCGAGGAAGCTGATCTCGCGGCTGCCGGCACGCTCCAGCGGTGCGATGGCGTCGATGCGCAGCGACCCGTCTCCGTGCAGTTCACCGCCCAGGGCGGCCACCAGTTCGTCGAGCCGGGCCTGCACGTCGGCTACCGCGCCGTTGCCGCAGCGGCCCGGGCTACTTGCCCGGGGCGGCGCCGTTGAGTCCCCGGATCACCCTGTCGGTGATGTCCACGCGCGGGCCGGCGAAGACGACTTCCTGCAGGATGAGGTCGTACTTCTCCTGGTCGAAGATCTGCTTGATGACGCGGTTCGCGCGCTCGACGACGCTGGCCAGCTCCTCGTTCTTGCGCTGGTTCAGGTCCTCCTGGAACTCGCGGCGCTTTCGCTGCAGGTCGCGGTCCTGATCGACGAGTTCGCGCTGCCGGCGCGTGCGCTCGACCTCGCTGAGCGTCGGAGCATCCTTGTCGAGCTTGTCTGCCGCCGCCTTGAGCTTGGCGGCCTGGTCGTTGAGATCGCGGTCGCGCTTGCCGAACTCGGCCTCGAGCTTGCCCTGCGCCGCCTTCGCCGGCGCCGACTCGCGCAACACGCGCTCGCTGTTCACATAGCCGATCTTCAGTTCCTGCGCCGCGGCCGGAACGGCGGCCGCGCCCAGCACCAGCGCCGCGGCGAACACCTGGATCAACGTAGTCTTCATCATCAGAACGCGGTCCCGATCTGGAACTGGAAACGCTGGATTCTATCGCTGGGCTCCGACTTCACGGGCCGCCCCCAGCTCAGCTTGAGCGGGCCCACCGGCGAGATCCACGACAGGCCCAGGCCCGCCGAAGCACGCAGGCTCGAGGCCGTCATGCGCTCGCCTTCACGCCAGACGTTGCCGACGTCGGTGAAGGCGAAGATGCGCAGCGACTTGTCGTTTCCGGTGCCGGGCACGGGGAAGTAGAGCTCGGTGTTCAGGTTCAGGCGACGCGCGCCCCCGATAAAGGCGCCGGTCGGATCGACGACGCCCAGCGACCCCTGCTCGAAGACGCGCACGCTGCCCAGGCCGCCGCCGTAGAAGTTCTTGAAGATCGGGAATGGCCGCCCGCCCAGACCCTTGCCCAGGCCGAGTTCCGCGTTCACGCCCAGCGAGAGCTTGCCCGGCAGAGGCCAGTACTGCTGCACCTGGAAGTTGCTGCGCAGGTAGCGCACGTCGCCGGCCACCGACCACTCCAGGTTCACGCGCTGGTAGCCGCCGCTGGTGGGCGCGATGGCGCTGTCGCGGCTGTCGCGCGCCCAGCCCAGCGTCAGCGGCACCGAGAAGCTGCTCGCGCCATAGGTCTGGCGGTAGAGGTAGTAGCTGTTGGGGATGCCGCTGGAGGCGCCGATGCGCGTGCTCTCCGCGCCGATGCCCAGGTAGACGGTGTCGAAGTCGGTCACCGGCACGCCGAAGCGCACCGAGGCGCCCGGTGTGCTGATCTGGTACTCGTCGCCGAGCGAGTTGAAGGGCCGCATCGTCCGGTAGTAGAGGTCGATGCCGCGCGAGATGCCGTCGACGGTGAAGTAGGGGTCGATGGCGCTCACCACCAGCGTGCGGTTGCTGGTGCTGGTGTTGAGCTCGATGCCGAGATAGTTGCCCGAGCCGAAGACGTTGTCCTGGCGGATCGACGCCGAGAGGCCGAGCTTCTCGGCGTTGGAGTAGGTGGCACCGATGAGCAGGTTGCCGGTGGGCTTCTCGGTCACCGCCACCGCCAGGTCGACCTGATCGGGCGCGCCGGGGACCTCCGCGGTATCGACGCTCACCTCGTTGAAGTAGCCCAGGCGATCGACGCGGTCGCGCGAGAGCCGGATGCGGTCGCCGTCGTACCACGAGGACTCGATCTGGCGGAATTCGCGCCGCACGACCTCGTCACGCGTGCGCGTGTTGCCCGAGATATCGATCCGGCGCACGTAGACGCGCCGCTGCGGATCGGCCGACAAGGTGACGACGACGAGGCCCCGCGCGCGATCGATCTCGGGCCGCGGCTCGACGCGCGCGAAGGCGTAGCCGTACGCGCCGAAGAGCTCGCTGAAGGCCTTTGCGGTCTCGGTCACGGCATCCCCGCGGTAGGGCTGGCCCGGGCGCAGGCGCACGCGTGCCTTGAACTCGTCCTCCTTGCCGAGGAAATCGCCCTCGAGGCGGATCGCGGTCACGGTGTACGGCTGGCCCTCCTGGATCGAGATCGTGATGGTGATCTCCTGCTTGTCCGGCGAGATCGTGACCTGCGTGGATTCGATCGCGAACTCGAGATAGCCGCGGTTGAGGTAGTAGGCGCGCAGCGTCTCCAGGTCGGCGTTGAGCTTGGCGCGCGAGTAGCGGTCGCTCTTCGTGTACCAGGTGAGCCAGCCGCTGGTGGTGAGGTCGAACAGACCCAGAAGCGTCGATTCGCCGATGGCCTTGGCGCCGACGATGCGGATCTCCTTGATGCGCGCGGCCTCGCCTTCGTTCATCGTGAAGCTGACGTTGACGCGGTTGCGCTCGATCGGCGTCACGGTCGTCACGACCTCGGCGCCGTAGAGACTGCGCGAGAGATACTGGCGCTTGATCTCCTGCTCCGCGCGGTCGATGAGCGAACGGTCGAAGGGCAGGCCCTCGCCGATGCCGGCGTCCTTCAGCGACTTGGTGAGCGCGTCCTTGTCGAACTCCTTGAGGCCGACGAAGCCGACCGAGGCGATGGTCGCGCGCTCGTCGACGATGACGACGGCAACCTTGCCGTCGATCTCGATGCGGACGTCCTTGAAGAGCCCGGTGGCGAAGAGCGAGCGCAGCGCGATCGCGCCCTTTTCGTCGGTGTAGGTGTCGCCGATGCGAAACGGCAGCGCGCCGAAGACGGTCCCCGGATCGGTGCGCTGCAGTCCCTCGATGCGGATGTCGTCGAGGACGAAGGGCGTGACCGCTTGCACCTGCGGTGCGGCGAGCGCGGCGGCGGCGACGATGGCGGCAGGGACAAGGCGCGCCGGGACGAACGGTGGGACGGGGAACATGGGGCGGTCAGTGCAGGCCCAGCATCCGGGCCACGTCGTTGAAGAGGGCCACGGACATCATCGCCAGCAGCAGCGCAACACCGCCCCGCTGCAGACGCGCGAGCCAGAGCTCGGAGACCGGTCTTCCGGTCACGGCCTCGAAAGCATAGTACATGAGGTGTCCGCCATCGAGCATCGGCAGCGGCAACAGGTTGAGCACGCCCAGGCTGACGCTCACCAGCGCGAGGAACGAGAGGTAGTACGACAGCCCCTGCTGCACCGATTGCCCGGCGTAGTCGGCGATGGTCAGCGGCCCGCTGAGGTTGCGCAGCGAGGCCTGCCCGACGAGCATGCGGCCGAACATGCGCAGCGTCAGCGCCGACACCTCCCAGGTGCGACGGGCGCCAAGCACCAGCGCGTCCAGCGGACCCTGCCGCACCGAGACCATCTCCGGCGCGGCTCCGACGTAGGCTTCGATGCGGCCGGACTCGCGCTCACCCTCGGCGACGAGGCGCGGCAGCACCGTCAGCGCGAGCACGCGGCCCTCGCGCTCGATGCGCCACTGCTGCACCAGCGCGCGGCCGTCGCGCACGCTGTCCAGGACGCGTTCGCGCACCGCATGGGCGTCGGCCATCGCGACGCCGTCGATGTCGAGCACGCGGTCGCCCTTGCGCAGTCCGGCCGCCTCGGCCGCGCCGCCGGCCTTGATCTCCCCCAGCACCGGCTCGCTGAAGGCGGGGGTGAGACCGATGGCCTTCACCGTCGCCGCATCCACCTCCTGCGCCGCGAGCCGGGACAACGGCAGCCGCACGTCACGCCGGCCGCGACCGTCGCGGTCGCTGACCATCAGATGCAGGTCCTCGCCGTGCAGCACCGCCTGCGTGATCTGCCAGCGCAGGTCGGTCATCGACCGCACATCCTCCCACGCCTGTCCGTCCGTCGACCAGGCGCGCACCCAGTCGCCGCCCCGCAGCCCCGCGGCCTGCATGAGGCTTGCCGGCGCCGGCGTCGAAAGCACGGCCTTGGGCTCGACGACGCCGATCAGGTGCGCCGCGGCGTACAGCAGCACCGCCAGCAGCAGGTTGGCCAGCGGCCCGGCGACGACGATCGCCGCACGCGCCGCCAGCGGCTTGCGGTTGAAGGCGCGCTCGCGCTCCTGCGGCGGCACGGCGCCTTCGCGCTCGTCGAGCATGCGCACGTAGCCGCCCAGCGGCAGCGCACAGACGACGTACTCCGTCGACGCCGGGTCGCGCTGGTGGCGCCACAGCACGCGCCCGAAACCGACCGAGAAGCGCAGCACCTTGACGCCGCAGGCGCGCGCGACCCGGTAGTGCCCCCACTCGTGCACGACCACGAGCACGCCCAGCGTGAGCAGAAAGGACAGCACGGTGACGAGCATTCAGGCCAGCTCCTGCACGTGGCCGGCAGCGACCTCGCGCGCGCGGCGGTCGAGCTCCAGCAGATCCGCGATCCCGCCCGGCGTGCTCGATGGCACGACAACGCTCTCGAGGGTGCGGCAGTTGACGGCGTGGATGTCGGTGAAGGCGATGCGCCGCTGCAGGAAGGCATCGACCGCCACCTCGTTGGCGGCGTTCAGCACCGCCGTCGTGCCCTCGGGTGCGCGCAGCGCGTCGTAGGCCAGCCGCAGCCCGGGGAAGCGCTCCTCGTCCAGCGCTTCGAAGGTCAGCGCCGCGCAGGTCGCGAAGTCCAGGGCCGGCGCCCCCGAGACGATGCGCTCGGGGTAGGCCAGCCCGTAGGCGATCGGAACCCGCATGTCCGGCGTTCCCATCTGCGCCAGCACCGAGGCGTCGCGGCACACGACCATCGAGTGCACGATGCTCTGCGGGTGCAGCAAGACCCGCAGCCGCTGCGGCGGCAGGTCGAAGAGCCAGCGCGCCTCGATCACCTCGAGCGCCTTGTTCATCATCGTCGCCGAATCGACCGAGATCTTGCGCCCCATCACCCAGTTGGGGTGCGCGCAGGCCTCGTCGGGGGTGACGGCGGCCAGCGTCGCCACGTCGCGCGTGCGGAACGGGCCGCCGCTGGCCGTGAGCACGATGTGGTCGATGCGCGCGTCCCAGGTCGACCGGTCCTCGGGCAGGCATTGGAAGATCGCCGAGTGCTCGCTGTCGATCGGCAGCAGCGTCGCGCCGCCGTCGTGCACCGCCTGCATGAAGAGCGCACCGCCGACGACCAGCGCCTCCTTGTTGGCCAGCAGCAGCCGTTTGCCCGCACGCGCCGAGGCGATGCAGGGTGCGAGCCCGGCGGCGCCGACGATCGCGGCCATGACGGCATCGACCTCGGGATGCGCGGCGAGCCCGACGAGGCCGGCCTCGCCCTCCAGCACTTCGACGCGCAGGCCCTCGCGCGCGAGCATCTGCCGGAACTCGCGCGCCCGTTCGGCATCGGGCAGGGCCACCAGGCGCGGCTGCCAGCGCCGGCATTGCCGCAGCAGCTCGTCCAGGCGCTGGTTTGCGCTCAGGCCGAGGACCTCGAAGCGCTGCGCATGACGCGCCATGACATCGAGCGTGCTCGTGCCGATCGAGCCCGTCGAGCCCAGGATCGCGATGCGCTGCGGCGGCTTCATCGGCCCGCGGTCCTCAGTGCGTGGCGAAGGCCATCGCCAGCGGGAACACCGGCAGCAGCGCATCGATGCGGTCGAGCACGCCGCCGTGTCCGGGCAGCAGGCCGGAGCTGTCCTTGGCGCCGACAGCGCGCTTGACCAGCGATTCGACCAAGTCGCCGACCACGCTCATTCCCGCCAGCGCAAGCAGCGCCAGCACGCCCAGGGGCAACCCCAGGCCGTCGAGGAGCGCACGAAAGAGGCTGGCGCTGTCGACGCGCCCCGCGCCCCAGCCGTTCTCGACCGCCAGCCAGCACGCCGCGAGCACGAGCACGCCGAGCTGACCGCTCCAGACGCCCTCCCAGCTCTTGCCCGGGCTGATCGACGGCGCCAGCTTGCGCCGGCCCAAGGCACGACCGCCGAAATAGGCGGCGATGTCGGCCATCCACACCAGGCACAGGACCGAGAGGATGAAGTTGATTCCGATGGCGCGCGCCTGCACGAGCGCAAGCCATCCCGCCCACAGCAGCATCAGGCCCAGGACGAGACGCAGCGCCCGCGACAGCCGCGGCCAGGACGCCGGTCCGGCGCGCAGCGCCAGCGCGCCGCCGGCGACCCAGACCAGCGCCGTCAGCACCCACAAGAGACGGGGCGCCTGTTGCGCCCAGGGACCGGCGAGCGTGGCGGCGCAGAGCGCCGCCAACGCGGCGCCCAGTGCCAGCGCCGCGGCGCCGGCACCGGCGTTCAGGCGCGACCATTCCCAGCCCGCCGCGGCGATCAGCAGCAGCGTCAGCAGCACGAAGGGCCAGGCGACGTCGGCGAACAAGGCCGGCAGCAGCAGCGCCACCAGCACCAGGGCGGTGATGATGCGCTGGCGCAGCACCGCGATCAGGCGCCTTGCGGCGCCGGCTCGTCGACGGGCACGGCGCCGAAGCGGCGCTCGCGGCGGGCGTAGGCGGCGAGCGCGGCCTCGACCTCGGCGGGGCCGAAGTCGGGCCAGAGGCAGTCGCTGAAGTACAGCTCGGCATAGGCGGCCTGCCAGAGCAGGAAGTTGCTCACGCGCATCTCGCCGCCGGTGCGGATGAAGAGGTCGGGGTCGGGGGCGAAAGCCAGCGCCATGCGGCTGGCCAGCGCCGCCTCGTCGATCTGCTCGGGGGTCAGGCCGTCGGCGCAGGCGCGGCGGCAGGCCTGCACGATGTCCCAGCGCCCCCCGTAGTTGAACGCCACGCTGAGATGGATGCGCGTGTTGCCGGCGGTGCTGCGCTCGGCCTCGTCCCAGGCCGCGCGCAGCTTGGGCGACAGCGCCGCATGGTCGCCGACGACGCGGATGCGCACGCCCTCGGCCGCGAGCTTGCGCAGGTACTTCGCCACGCCCGTCAGCACCAGGCCCATGATGCCCGAGACCTCCTCCTCCGGCCGCTTCCAGTTCTCCGACGAGAAAGCAAAGACGGTGAGGTATTCGACGCCGCGCGCGGCGAACTCGTCGAGCACGTGCAGCAGCGTCTGCATGCCCTGCTCGTGACCGACGAAGCGCGGCAACCGGCGCCGCTTGGCCCAGCGGCCGTTGCCGTCCATCACGATCGCCACGTGCCGTGGTACGGCGGCGGCGTCCGGCCTGATCGTCGACATGCGCAGCGGGCCTCAGACCGCCATCACGTCGGCTTCCTTGGCCTGCACCAGCCGGTCGATCTCGGCGATCGTGCGGTCGGTGAGCCTTTGCACCTCGTCCTGCGCGCGGCGCTCCTCGTCCTCGGAGACCAGCTTGTCCTTGAGCAGCTTCTTCAGGTGGTCATTGGCGTCGCGGCGGATGCTGCGCACGGCGATCTTGGCTTCCTCGCCGGTGTGGCGCACGACCTTGGTGAGCTCGCGCCGGCGCTCCTCGGTCAGCGCCGGCATGGGCACGCGCAGCAGATCGCCCTGCGCGGCAGGGTTGAGGCCCAGGTCCGACTCGCGGATGGCCTTCTCGATCTTCGCCCCCATGCCCTTCTCCCAGGGCTGCACGCTGATCGTGCGCGCATCCAGCAGGCTGACGTTGGCGACCTGGCTGATCGGCACCATCGAACCGTAGTAGTCGACGTGTACCTGGTCGAGGATGCCCGGGTGCGGGCGCCCGGTGCGGATCTTCTGCAGCTCGCCCTTCAGCGCCTCGACCGACTTACCCATCTTCTGCTCGGCGGTCTTCTTGATCTCCGGAATGCTCGTCGTCATCGCGTCCTCGACTTCTCAGCCATGCCCTCGGACATGCCCTCAGACATGCACCAGCGTGCCCTCGTCCTCGCCCTGCACGACGCGGCGAAGCGCGCCGGGCTTGTGGATGCTGAACACCTTGATCGGCAGCTTCTGGTCGCGGCACAGCGCGAAGGCCGTCGCGTCCATCACCTGCAGATTGCGCGCGATCGCCTCGTCGAAGCCGATGCGCGCGTAGCGCGTGGCGGACGGATCCTTGTTCGGGTCGGCGCTGTAGACGCCGTCGACCTTGGTCGCCTTGAGCACGATCTCGGCGCCGATCTCCGCGCCGCGAAGGGCCGCGGCGGTGTCGGTGGTGAAGAAGGGGTTGCCGGTACCGGCGGCGAAGACGATCAGCTTGCCTTCCTCGAGGTACTGCAGCGCCTTGGGGCGCACGTAGGGCTCGACCACCTGGTCGATCGAGATCGCCGACATCACGCGCGCGGTCATGCCTTCCTGGCGCATGGTGTCGGCCAGCGCGAGCGCGTTCATCACGGTGGCGAGCATGCCCATGTAGTCGGCGGTGGCGCGGTCCATGCCGACCGAGCCGCCGGCCACGCCGCGGAAGATGTTGCCGCCGCCGATGACCACGGCGACCTCGCAGCCCATGCGCGTGACCTCCTGGATCTCGCGCACCATGCGCACGATGGTGGCGCGGTTGATGCCGTAGGCGTCGTCGCCCATCAGGGCCTCGCCGGAGAGCTTGAGCAGGATGCGCTTGTACGCTGGCATGCGGGACGGCTCCGCGGGACAAACGGTCGGCCGGGTCAGGACCGGGAGTTTAAGGGGGCGCGGCAGCGGCCTCTCACTGGCCCTTGGCGGCGGCGACCTGTGCCGCCACTTCCGCCGCGAAGTCGTCGGTCTTCTTCTCGATGCCCTCGCCCACGACGTAGAGCGTGAAGCCCTTCACCGTGGTCGACGCGCCCTTCAGGTACTGGCCCACGGTCTGCTTGCCGTCGGCGGCCTTGACGAAGACCTGGTCGAGCAGCGCGACTTCCTTCAGGAACTTCTGCACCGAACCCTCGACCATCCTGGCGACGATGTCCGCGGGCTTGCCGCTCTCGGCGGCCTTCTCGGCGGCGATGCGGCGCTCCTTCTCGACCAGTTCGGCGGGCACGTCGGCGACCGACAGCGCCGCAGGCTTCATCGCCGCGACGTGCATCGCCACGTCCTTGGCGGCGACGGCATCGCCCTCGTAGGCGACGATGACGCCGATGCGCGTGCCGTGCAGATAGTGCGCCAGGGCCGCGCCGTCGGCGTAGCGCTGGAAGCGGCGGATCGACATGTTCTCGCCGATCTTGCCGATCAGGCCCTTGCGCACGTCCTCGAC
Organism: Burkholderiales bacterium; assembly: GCA_026932235.1. Classification (GTDB taxonomy): domain Bacteria; phylum Pseudomonadota; class Gammaproteobacteria; order Burkholderiales; family Burkholderiaceae_C; genus Rubrivivax. Next base: position 41,950 of record JAIXKR010000142.1, on the reverse strand, counting down.
CGTGGGGCCGAAGCTGTCCTGCGACAGCGGCAGCGCCGACAAGGCCTCGACGTCGGCCGGCGCCTTCTGCGCCACCAGCGCGGCGCAATTGCGCGCGAAGGCGAGAAAGGACTCGTTCTTGGAGACGAAATCGGTCTCGCAGTTGATCTCGAGCAGCGCGCCGGTGGCGCCCTCGACGCTGGCGGCGACCACGCCTTCGGCGGTGACTCGGGTCGCCGCCTTGCCGGCCTTGTTGCCGAGCTTGACGCGCAGAATCTCCTCGGCGCGATCCATGTCGCCGTCGGCTTCGGTCAAGGCCTTCTTGCACTCCATCATCGGGGCATCGGTCTTGGCGCGCAGCGCGGCGACCATGCTGGCGGTGATTGCGGGCATTGCTGGGTTCTCCTCTCGAAAAAAGCCGGCGCCGCCGCATCTACGGCGTGCCGGCCCGGATCTCGGTGGCGCGGCGCGCAGCGCTCAGGGGCCGACACCGGCTCCTGCGGGTGCTGCGCACCGCGGGTGCCGCACCCCCGCCTGCCGCGAGGGTGCGGTGTCTCAGGCTTCCTCGCGCACCTCGACGAATTCGTCGCCGGCGGCCGCGGCGGCCTGCACGACGTCGGCCGTCGCGTTGGCCTTGCCCTCGAGCACGGCGTCCGCGACGGCGCGCGCGTACAGCGCAACCGCCTTGGCCGAGTCGTCATTGCCCGGGATGACGTAGTCGATGCCCTGCGGCGAGTGGTTGGTGTCGACGACGCCGATGATCGGGATGCCGAGCTTCTTCGCCTCGGAGACGGCGATCTTGTGATAGCCGACGTCGATGACGAACATGGCGTCGGGCAGCGCCGTCATGTCCTGGATGCCGCCGATGTCCTTCTCGAGCTTGGCCAGCTCGCGCTCGAACAGCAGCGCTTCCTTCTTGATCATCTGCTCGGTGCCGGCCTCCTTCGTGGCCTGCATCTCCTTGAGCTTCTTCAGCGACCCCTTCACGGTCTTGAAGTTCGTCAGCATGCCGCCCAGCCAGCGCTGGTCGACGAAGGGCATGCCGCAGCGCTGCGCCTCCATCGCCACCACTTCGCGCGCCTGGCGCTTGGTGCCGATCATCAGGATGGTGCCGCGCCGGCCGGCGAGCTGGCGCACGAACTTCATCGCGTCGTTGAAGAGCGGCAGCGTCTTCTCGAGGTTGATGATGTGGATGCGGTTGCGATGGCCGTAGATGTACGGGGCCATCCTGGGGTTCCAGAAGCGCGTCTGGTGCCCGAAGTGGACACCGGCCTCCAGCATTTCACGCATGGATACGGTCATGGTTGCTCCGAAGGTTGGTTCTCGAATCCCGACGCACATCGCCTGAGCCGGAAGCGCACGGCGACACCTTGCGGAGTCGGGTTCGCGTCTCGCGGGAGGGTTCGGGGGCTGCCTGGTGCAGGCGCCGCACGGCTCCATCCTGCGGTACCGTCTCTCCCGAAGGCACCGCGACCGAGCCCGAGGCCAGGACGCAGGCATCCAAAGGGAAAAACCGTCGAAGTCTAGCATGACCAGTGCAACTCCCGATCCCGGCGCCGCTCCGCGGCGCGTCTTCGCCGCAAGCCACGACTGGCCGCTTCACGACGCCGCGGCGAGCCGGCGCATCGAGGCCGCTGCGCTCGCCGCGGCCGCTCCGCGCGCGCTGATGGCGCGCGCCGGCCTGGCCACGGCGCGGCTGGCGCGGGCGCTCGCGCCGCACGCACGCCGCGTCGCCGTGCTCGTCGGCCCGGGCAACAACGGCGGCGACGCCTTGATCGCGGCGCTGCACCTGCAGGCCAGCGGCCTTCGGGTGCAGGCGCTGCTGCTGGCCGATCCCGAACGCCTGCCCGCGGACGCCGCCGACGCCTGGCGCCAGGCGCGCGCCGCGGCGCTGCCGACGATCGACGACGCGGCCGCGCTGGCCGACGCCGACCTCGTCATCGACGGCCTGCTCGGCCTGGGCGCGACGCGCGCGCCGGAGGCTTCCCTGGCCGAGGCGATCGCCGCCGCCAATGCCGGCGCGCCACCGATTCTCGCGATCGATCTCCCCTCGGGCCTTGCGGCCGACGACGGCCGCATCCTCGGTGAGCAGGCCATGCGCGCGCGCTGGACCTTGAGCCTGCTGACGCTCAAGCCCGGGCTCTTCACCGCACATGGGCGCGACCATTCGGGGGAGGTCTGGTTCGACGATCTGGGCGCGGCCTCTGCGGCCGTGGGCGTGCGGCCCAGCGCGTGGCTCGGCTCCCGAGCGGCAGCGCCGGCACCGGCATGGGTCGGCCGCCGCCATGCGCAACACAAGGGCAGCTTCGGCGATCTGCACGTCGTCGGCGGCGCCGCAGGCATGCAGGGCGCCTTGCGGCTGGCCGGACGCGCCGCGCTCGTTGCGGGCGCAGGGCGCGTCTATCTGAGTCCGCTCGATGCCGGCACCGCAGCGCCGCCCGAGCCCGAGCTCATGCTGCAGGTGCGAAGCGGGCTCGACGACATCGCACGTCTGCGCGCATCCACCGTCGTCTGCGGCTGCGGCGGCGGCGCGGCGGTGCGCGACGCGTTGCCGCCGCTGCTGGCGCACGCCGGGCGCCTGCTGCTCGACGCCGACGCGCTGAACGCCATCGCGGCCGACCCGGACCTGGCCGCGGCCCTGCGCCAGCGTCGCGAGCGGGGGCAGTTCAGCGTGCTCACGCCGCATCCGCTCGAGGCCGCGCGGCTGCTGCGCACCGGCACCGCGCAGGTGCAGGCCGACCGGCTCGCCGCCGCGCAGCGCCTGGCGCAGGAATGCGCCGCCGTGGTGGTGCTGAAGGGTTCGGGCAGCATCGTCGCCGCACCCGATGAGATCGCCTGGATCAACGCCAGCGGCAACGCGGCGCTGGCAACGCCGGGAAGCGGCGACGTGCTCGCCGGCTTCATCGGTGGACTCTGGGCGCAGGCACCACGGGACGACGGCCGGCATGCCGCACGCACGGCCGTCTGGTTGCACGGCCGCGCGGCGGACCTGGCGCTGGAGCGGCGCCCGCGCCACGCGCGGCTGCCGCTGCTCGCCGGCGACATCGCCGCCGCGATGGGCGCCGTGCTCGACGCACGCCCCGAGCCCAGGCCCTGACGCGAAGCCGAAGCCGGCTGCGCCGCGGAGGCGACGCCGACGAGGCCTGCGCCAGCGCCGGCTCAGCGCAGCGTGCGCCGCTTCGGGCGCGGCCTGCTCTTGGCGCCGCCGGCACGCGCGATGCGTTCGCGACTCTCGACCTTGGCCTTGCGATCGACCGCGCGCAGTGCGTCCAATTGCCGGCTCGAACTCGCCGCCTGGGGTGCGTCGCCGCCTGACGGCCGGCGTTCGGCCGCGCCCTCGCGCACGAGGCGGAAGTCGATCCGCCGCGCATCGAGGTCGACGCGGCTGACCTGCACCTGCACGCGTGCGCCGACGACGAAACGTACGCCGCTGCGCTCGCCGCGCAGCTCCTGCCGCGTCTCGTCGAAGCGGAAGTAGTCGCTGCCGAGTTCGCTCACGTGCACCAGGCCCTCGACGTAGAGCTCGTCGAGGGTGACGAAGATGCCGAAGCTCGTGACCGCGCTCACGCTGCCGCCGAACTGCTCGCCCAGGTGCTCGCGCATGAAGCGGCACTTGAGCCAGGCCTCGACGTCGCGCGTGGCCTCGTCGGCGCGGCGCTCGTTGGCGCTGCAGTGGACGCCTGCCGCCTCCCACAGCTCGAGCTCGTGCGTTTGGGCGGCATGCCGTGGCGCTGCGGCCTTGCCGCCGCGCCGCGAACCGCGCTCCTGCGGCGCGCCCTGGTGCGCAGCCTCGCGCGCAGCCTCGTGCGGCGCGAGGTGGTACCTGCGCCCGGCCAGCAGCGCCTTGATGACGCGGTGCACCAGCAGGTCCGGATAGCGCCGGATCGGGCTCGTGAAGTGCGTGTAGGCTTCATAAGCGAGCCCGAAATGCCCCGCGTTGGTCGCCGTGTAGACGGCCTGCTGCATCGAGCGCAGCAGCATCATGTGGATCTGCGCCGCATCCGGACGCCCGGCGGTGAGCTGCGCGATCGCCGCGATCTCGCGCGGCTTGGGGTCCTCGCCGATCGAGACGCCGATGCCCAGGGCGCGCAGGTAGTTCTGCAGCGTCACGCGCTTCTCCGGCGTCGGCCCCTCGTGCACACGATAGAGCGCCGCATGCGCGCCCTCGTGGATGAACTGCGCCGCGCAGACGTTGGCGGCGAGCATCGCCTCCTCGATCAGCCGATGCGCTTCGGTACGCGGGCGCGGCACGATCCTCTCGATGCGGCCCTGCTCGTCGCAGACGATCTGCGTCTCGACCGTCTCGAAGTCCATCGCCCCGCGCGTCTCGCGCTGCCGCAGCAGCGCACGGTAGACCTCGTGCAGGTGCAGCAGGTGCGGCAGCAGCTCGCCCTGGCGCTGCGCTTCGACGCCCCGGGTGTTGGTCAGCGCCGCCGCGACCTCGGTGTAGGTCAGGCGCGCGTGCGAGCTGATCACCGCGGGATAGAACTGATAGGCATCGACGCTGCCGTCGTCTGCCACCAGCATGTCGCACACAAGTGTCAGCCGCTCCTCGCCGGGATTGAGCGAGCACAGACCATTGGAGAGCTTCTCCGGCAGCATCGGGATCACGCGGCGCGGGAAGTAGACCGAGGTCGCGCGCTCGTAGGCGTCGTCGTCGATCGGCTCACCGGGCCTGACGTAGTGGCTGACGTCGGCGATGGCCACGATCAGCCGCCATCCGCTCATCGCGCTCTTGCCGCGCCCGCGCCTGAAGGGTTCGCAGTAGACGGCGTCGTCGAAGTCGCGCGCATCCTCGCCGTCGATCGTCACCAGCGGCAGGTCGCGCAGGTCGACACGGTGCCGGCGATCGGCGGCGCGGATCCGGTCGGGAAGCGCCGCCGCGGCGGCCAGGGTCTGCGCGCTGAAGCGGTGCGGCACCTCGAACTTGCGCACCGCGATTTCGATCTCCATGCCCGGGTCGTCGATGTCGCCCAGCACTTCGATGACACGGCCCACCGGCTTGGCGTGCAGCGACGGCGGCTCGGTGAGCTCGACGGCCACCACCTGCCCGGCGACCGCGGTCGCGATGGCGTTCTTCGGCACGAGGATGTCTTGGCCGAAGCGGCGGTCCTCGGGAGCGACGATCCACTGCCCGCCCTCGAGCAGAATGCGGCCGATGATCGGCGCGCGGCGGCGCTCGAGGATCTCGAGCACGCGCCCTTCGGGCCTGCCCTTGCGGTCCAGCCGCAGCACGCGCACGCGCACGCGATCGCGGTGCATCACCGCCCGCATCTCCTCGGGCGCAAGGTAGATCGGGCTTTGCCCGTCGTCGCGGCGCACGAAGCCGTGGCCGTCGCGATGGCCCTCGACCACGCCGTCGACTTCGCTCAGGGAGCCTGCGGCGGGGATTGAATTCTTCTGTTCGTTGATGGTAAAGTCCTTGGTTCCTGAAAGCCCAGGTGGCGGAATTGGTAGACGCACTAGTTTCAGGTACTAGCGCTGCGAGGCGTGGAGGTTCGAGTCCTCTCCTGGGCACCAGATCGATGGGCAGCGCGAAAGCGATTTGCCCGCAGGAAGCCGGCACCGGAGGCCGGCTTTTTTGTGCCCGCAGCCGGAGCGGGAGGCGAGGCGGGGACGCGAGGCGTTCAAACCGCGAACTTGCGCGCCAGGCCGTCGGGACGCAGGTTGTTGTACTCCTCGAACGGCTGGTGGATCCAGGGGCTCGTCGGCAGCGTTTCGCAGAAGTAGTCGGGCATGTAGCTCGAAACGCCCTTCACCCACAGGACGGCGCAACGCAGCTCACGGATCGCGGGCATGCCGCGCAGCCGCTCGACCACCGCCCGCAGGGTCACGCCGGTGTCGGCGAGGTCGTCGACGAGCAGCACGCGGCCGGCGAGCTCACCCTTGGGCATGGTGATGTACTTGGCCATGTCGAGCCGGCCCTGGATGGTACCCGCATCCGAGCGGTAGGAGCTCGTCGACATGATCGCGAGCGGCTTGTCGAAGACGCGTGAAAGCACGTCCCCGGGGCGCATGCCGCCGCGCGCCAGGCAGAGGATCTGGTCGAACTCCCAGCCGGACGCGTGCACCTTGAGCGCCAGGCGCTCGATCAGCAGATGGTACTCGTCCCAGGATACGTACAGGTGCTTGCCGTCGTCGGTGAGCATGGGTCTCCTCGTGGTCCGGGTGATGTCGCCGAGCGTCGCCGAGCGGAGTCGCCGCACGCGTTCAGGCGCGGAACGGATGGCGCAGCAGGATGGTGTGCACGCGGTCCGGGCCCGTGGACACCATGTCGATCGGGGCCTCGATCAGCGCCTGCACGCGCTCGAGATAGCGGCGCGCGTTGCGCGGCAGCTGCTCCCAGTTGGTGAGGCCTGCGGTGCTCTCGCTCCAGCCCGGCAGCGTCTCGAAAACCGGCTTGCAGGCGGCGATCTCGTCGGCGTCCAGCGGCAGGATGTCGAGCATGCGCCCGTCCAGTTCGTAGCCGACGCCGATCTTGATCTCCGGCAACCGGTCGAGCACGTCGAGCTTGGTGATGCAGAGCCCGGAAACGCCGTTGATGATGATCGCGCGCTTCAGCGCCGCGGCGTCGAGCCAGCCGCAGCGTCGGGCACGGCCGGTGACCGTTCCGCGTTCCTGCCCCACGACCGAGAGGTGCCGGCCGACCGAACCCTCCTCGTCGATCGGCAGCTCGGTCGGGAACGGGCCGCTGCCCACGCGCGTGGTGTAGGCCTTGGTGATGCCCAGGATGTAGTGCAGCATCCCGGGACCGATTCCCGACCCGGCGGCGGCACTTCCCGAGACGCAGTTGCTCGAGGTGACGAAGGGATAGGTGCCGTGATCGACGTCCAGCAGCGTGCCCTGCGCACCCTCGAAGAGCAGGTTGGCGCCGTCGCGATGCGCGCGGTGGATGCGGTAGCCGACGTCGGCCATCAGCGGGCGCAGCTGCTCGCCGGCGCGCATCGTCGCCTCGAACACCTGCCCGGCATCGAGCGGCGTCGCGCCCAGTCGTGCGAGCTCGGCGTTGTGGTGCTCGGCGAGTTCGCGCAGCCGCGACTCGAGGCGCTGCGGGTGCGCGAGGTCCTGCACGCGCAGCGCGCGGCGGGCGACCTTGTCCTCGTAGGCGGGGCCGATGCCCTTGCCGGTGGTGCCGATCTTGCCCGCGCCGGTATGGTCGCGCCGCGCCTCGCGCGCGCGATCGATCTCGACGTGCAGCGGCAGGATCAGCGGACAGGATTCGCTCAGGAAAAGGCGCGAGCGCACGTCGATACCCAAGGCCTCGAGGCGCTCGATCTCGGACAGCAGGTGCACCGGGTCGACGACGACGCCGTTGCCGATCCAGCACGCCACCCCTTCGCGCATGACGCCGGACGGCACGAGCTGCAGCGCCGTCCTGCGGCCGCCGATGACCAGCGTGTGGCCGGCGTTGTGCCCTCCCTGGAAGCGCACCACGCCCTGCGCGTGGTCGGTCAGCCAGTCGACGACCTTGCCCTTGCCTTCGTCACCCCACTGCGTGCCGACGACGACGACGTTTCGACCCGGACCCGCCCGGTGTGCGATCTGCATGCTGCTCCCTCGAGAATCCATGGTCACCCTCAAGCCTGCACTGGTTCGGCCAGGGCACGCATCTGCACCACCCAGCGCCCGGCGACCTGCACCAGCTCGCGGTCGAAGGATGGCGCCGGCTCCTCATCCTGGTGTCCGGGCAGCGCGAACACCACCACTTCGCCCGCTTCGCGCAGGCGACGCACGGCACCGCGCAGCGCCGCGTCCTCGCTCCAGGGCGCGAGGATTGCCGCCTGCGCCGCGCGGCGCGGCGGCACCAGCGCCGCCAATGCCTTCAGATCGAGGCTGAAGCCCACCGCCGGGCGATTGCGCCCGAACACCGCGCCGACTTCGTCGTAGCGCCCGCCGCGCGCGAGCGCGTCGCCGAAACCGTCGCCGTACAGGGCGAAACGCGGGCCGCTGTAGTACGCGTATCCGCTCATGTCCGAGAGGTCGAAGCCGATCGTCAGCTCGGGGTCGGCCGCGCGCAGCCTCGTCGCCAGCCAGGCCAGATCCTCGAGCGCCTGCCGCACCAGCGGGCGCTCGGCAGGCAGCACGCGCGCCGCCGCGGCCAGCACCTCGTTCCCGCCGTAAAGCCCGAGCAGCGCCTGCAGCGCCTGCCGCGTCGCTTTCGGCGCCGCTGCCGCCAGATTCGCCACCGCGGGGGCATCCTTCTCGCTCAGCGCCAGGGCGATCTCCTGCAGCTGCGACGCCTCCATCGGCACGCCCGCGAGCACGCCGCGCAGGACGCGCGCGTCGGCGAGATCGATCACGAGCTCGTGCACGCCCGCGTCGCGCAGCGCGTCGAGCGCCAGTTCCTGCGCCTCGAGGTCGGCTTCCAGCCCGGCGTGGCCGAAGATCTCGGCGCCGAACTGCAGCGGTTCGCGGCTGGCGCGCAAGCCTTGCGGCCGCGTGTGCAGCACCGGACCGCAGTAGCACAGGCGCGTCACGCCTTCGCGGTTGAGCAGATGGGCGTCGATGCGGGCGGCCTGCGGCGTCGTGTCGGCACGCAGGCCGAGCATGTGTCCGCTGAGCTGGTCGACGAGCTTGAAGGTGCGCAGGTCGAGCTCACGCCCGGTTCCCGAAAGCAGCGACTCCAGGTGCTCCAGCAGCGGCGGGACGACGAGCTCGAAGCCACAGCAGCGCGCGCGGTCGAGCAGCTTGCGCCTGAGCTCCTCGATGCGCGCGGCCTCGGCGGGCAGGACGTCGGCGATGTGCTCGGGCAGGAGCCACGCAGAAAGCATGAAAGGCGCACCCGGGTTGAAAACGGCATTCTACCGGCGCCCGCTGCGCGCCCGGAGGCGATCGCCCTCAGTGCCAGAGCACCAGCAGCGCCAGCCCCGACAGCATGCTCACCAGGCCGATGAAGCGGATCTGGCCGTCGCTCATGCGCAGCGCGCGCTCGAACACCTGGCGCCACGCTTGCGGGCTGAAGAAGGGCAGCAAGCCCTCGAGCACGAGCATCAGCGCGAACGCGCCCAGCAGCCAGTCGGCCATCGCCGCGACGGCGCGCGCTCAGCGCCGCGGCGCGGCGTCGCCGCTGCCGCTGCCGCGCATGGCCTTGAAGAACTCGTTGCCCGGGTCGATCACCATGACGTCGGACCGGCTGCGGAAGGTCGCGCGGTAGGCCTCCAGGCTGCGATAGAACTGGGCGAACTGCGGATCGCGGCCGAAGGCCTCCGCGTACAGCGCCGAGGCCTTGCCGTCGCCCTCGCCCTTGATCTTCTGCGCGTCGCGGTAGGCCTCGGCGATGATGACTTCGCGCTGGCGATCGGCGTCGGCGCGGATCTTCTCGCCCTCGGCCGCGCCTTCGGAGCGCAGTTCGTTGGCCACCTTCTTGCGCTCGGACTCCATGCGCCGGTAGACCGAATCGGTGATGTCGGCGACGAAGTCCACGCGCTTGATGCGCACGTCGACGATCTCGATGCCGAAGGCCACGGCCTCGTCGGCGAGGCGGTTGCGCACGTCCTGCATGATCTTGTCGCGCTCGCCCGAGAGCACGGCGCCGACGTTGCGCTTGGTGATCTCCTCGTTGAAGGCCGCCTGCACGACGGGGCTGAGCCGGCTCTCGAGGTTGCGGATGTCGGTGCCGTTGGTGCGGATGAACTGCCGCGACTCGGAGATGCGCCACTTGATGAGCCAGTCGATCACCAGGCTCTTCTTCTCGGCGGTGAAGATCGGCCGCGTCTCCGGACTGTCCAGCGTCTGGATGCGCTTGTCGAGGAAGACGACGTTCTGGAACGGCGGCGGCATCTTCACCTTCAGGCCGGGAACGGTGATGACCTCCTTGATCTCGCCCAGCGCGTAGACGACGGCGAGTTGCCGCTGATCGACGATGAAGAGCGTGGACGAAGCCAGCATGAGGGCGACCAGCGCGGCGCCGACGATGAGTCCGATGCGGTTCATGGCGTGGGAAAAGCGGTCAGCGTCCTTCGCGGTCGCGGCTGCGCGCGTTGTCGCGCGAGCGCGCGTCGCTCGATGTCATGAGCGGTGGAGCTTCGGCCGGAGCCGGCGCCGGCGTCGCCGCGGCCGCGGCCGCGCCGCCCTGGAGCAGCCGGTCCAGCGGCAGGTAGAGGAGATTGGAGCCGGCACGGCTGTCCACCATCAGCTTCGTCACGCTGGAATAGATGTGCTGCATCGTCTCCAGGTAGAGGCGGTCGCGCGTCACCACCGGGGCGCGCTGGTATTCGGCGAGCACGGAACGAAAGCGCTGCGCATCGCCCTCGGCCTGCGCGATCACGCGCGACCGGTAGCCTTCGGCCTCCTCGAGCAGGCGCGAGGCCGTGCCACGCGCCTTGGGCACGACGTCGCTGGCGTAGGCCTGGCCCTCGTTCTTGAAGCGGTCGCGGTCGGCGCCGGCCTTCACGGCGTCGTTGAACGCCGCCTGCACCTGGTCGGGCACCTGCACGTTCTGCACGTTGACGTTGGCGACGATGATCCCCGCCTTCAGCCGGTCGAGTTGCGACTGGATCGACTTCACGAGGTCGGCGGCGATGGCGTCGCGCGCCTCGTAGAGCACCGAATCGACCTTGCTGCGCCCGACGATCTCGCGCACCGCCGACTCCGCGGCCTGGAGCACGGCGTCATCCGGATTTCGGTTCTCGAACAGGTAGTCGCGCGCGTCGCTGAGCCGGTACTGCACCGTGAAGCGGATGTCGATGATGTTCTCGTCCTGCGTCAGCATCGACGAGTCGCGCAGACCGGTGGCCTGCACGACCGCGCTGCGGCCGACTTCCACCGATCGCAGCTGCGTCACCGAGACCGTCTCGTGCGCCTGGAACGGATAGGGCAGACGCCACTGGAAGCCCGCGTCCACCGTATGGCTGTACCGGCCGAAGGCCGTCACCACCGCCTGCTGGCCCTCCTGCACGATGAAGAAGCCGCTGCCGAGCCAGCCCAGAACGACGACGGCGGCGATCAATCCCAGGCCGATCCCCGCGCTCTTCATGTCGGGGCGGAAAGGCGATGGCTCGTCGCCGCGACCGGGCGGCGGACTGCCGCCACCGCGTCCGCCGAAGAGGCCGCTGAGCTTGCGGTTGAAGTCGCGCCACAACTCGTCGAGATCGGGCGGGCCGTCGTTGCGTCCGCCGCTCAGGATCAGGGCGTCCGCTGCGCGTGCCCCGCCGGGACGGCGCAGCAGACCGCGCGCCAGCGCAGCGGCGGCCCGGGCGCATGCGCTCAGGCGCGCCTTCAGGGTCGGGGGGAATTCGGGGTGTCGCATGGTGTTGAGTGCCGCCCAGGCGCTGGCCGTACGGCGGAAGGCACACGGGCAGGCGCGGGCATCAGCGGGTCGCGCAAAGCGGTCGATTGTCCCCTACGTCGGCAGCGGCCTGGGCGCAGGCCTCGGTCGAACTCGCGACCAGGGCGTCAGGTGGGGCTTCGGCCTGGGCATTCAAGCGCCCGGACGCCGCCGCCGCGATGATCCGGCGCAGTGCATCCAGCCCCAGGCCGTCGCGTGCGCTGACGAACACGCGCGGCCGCCGCAGACCGGGACGCACCTCGATCCAGTCGGCGACGGCGCGGGGGCGCTGCGCGGCATCCAGCAGGTCGACCTTGTTGCACACCCAGACCTGGGGCAGCGCGGCGGCGCCGATCTCCTCGAGCACGCGCTCGACGTCGGCGCGCTGCTCCGCTGCATTCGGGGCGGCGACGTCCATCACGTGCAGCAGCAGGTCGGCGTCGGCCGCCTCCTGCAGCGTGGCCTCGAAGGCCTCGACGAGCTTGTGGGGCAGATCGCGGATGAAGCCCACGGTGTCGGAAAGCGACACCGCGCAGCCGGCCTCCTGCAGCCACAGCGAGCGCGTCGTCGTGTCCAGCGTGGCGAAGAGCTGGTCGGCGGCATAGGCGCGCGCCTTCACGAGCGCATTGAAGAGCGTCGTCTTGCCGGCGTTGGTGTAGCCCACGAGCGAGACGCGGAAGACGCCGCGGCGCTCGCGCGCGCGCCGCTGCGTGCCGCGCTGGCGCTTCACGCGCACGAGGCGCTCCTTCACCGACTTGATGCGCTCGCCGATCATGCGCCGGTCGAGCTCGATCTGCGCCTCGCCCGGACCGCCGCGGGTGCCGATGCCGCCGCGCTGGCGCTCCAGGTGCGACCAGCGGCGCACCAGCCGCGTCGCCTGGTACTGCAGCTGCGCCAGTTCCACCTGCAGCTTGCCCTCGTGGCTTTGCGCGCGCTGCGCGAAGATGTCGAGGATCAGAGCCGTGCGGTCTGCGACCGCAACGCCCAGGTGCAGTTCCAGGTTGCGCTGCTGCGCCGGGCTCAGCGCCTGGTCGAAGATGACGCCGTGCGCCCCCGACTCGGCCACCAGGGCCTTGATCTCGTCGGCCTTGCCGCGGCCGACGAAGAGCGCGGCATCCGGCGCCTTGCGCCGCACGAGCACGCGCGCGACGACGCTGTCGCCTGCCGATTCGGCGAGCTGGGCGAGTTCATCCAGGCTCGCGTCGAAGAAGGGACCGGAGGCGCCCAGGTCGACGCCCACCAGCACCGCGCGCACGCGCTCGTCGCCGGGGGCGGAGTCGGCCTGGACTCGGGGCGTTGCTGCGCTCACCCGGCGTCCGACGCCTCGTTCGCGTGGAAGTTCACCGCTCGGCCCGGTACCACCGTGGAAATCGCGTGCTTGTAGACCATCTGCGTGACGGTGTTGCGCAGCAGGACAACGTACTGGTCGAAGGATTCGATGTGACCCTGGAGCTTGATGCCGTTGATGAGGTAGATCGAGACGGGAACATGCTCCTTGCGAAGCAGATTGAGGAATGGATCCTGCAGGAGTTGGCCTTTGTTGCTCACGATATGCTCCGTGATGACTTTCTGAGGCGTTGCACCTTATCACAGCGCATCGGCGGGCGCGTCCGCGATGGGGCAAAGCCGTGCCGGGCGACCGCCTGCGGCTGCGGCGGGAGATCAGGATTCGTCGAAGGGATTGCGCCCGCTGCGCATTTCGATGCGCAGCGGCGTGCCGACGAGCTTGAAGTGCGCGCGTACGCAGCCCTCGAGGTAGCGGCGGTAGGCATCGGTCACGTGCTCGAGGTTGTTGCCGTGGATGACGACCCGCGGCGGATTCATGCCGCCCTGGTGCGCATAGCGCAGCTTGGGCCGGAAGCGCCCTGCGCGCCGCGGCGGCTGGCGCTGCACCGCCTCGTGCAGAAGCCGCGTGAGCACGGGCGTGGGCAGCTTCGCAGTGGCGGAGGCATGCGCCTGGCCGATCGCCTTCCAGAGCGCGGACAGGCCCTGGCGCCGGATGGCCGAGATCTGCAGCACCGGCGCGAACTTCAGGAAAGCCAGCCGGCTCTCGATGGCGCGCTCGACGAGTTGGCGCTGGTAGTCGTCGGTGGCATCCCACTTGTTCACCGCCACCACCACCGCGCGCCCGGAGTCGAGGATGTAACCGGCGATGTGCGCGTCCTGGTCGCTCACGCCCTGGGTCGCATCCAGCAGCAGCACGACGACATGCGCATCGGCGATCGCCTGCAGCGTCTTCACGATGGAGAACTTCTCGATCGCCTCGAACACCCGCCCCTTGCGCCGCAGGCCGGCGGTGTCGATGAGCTCGAAGCGCCGGCCGTCGCGCTCGAAGGGAACGCGGATGGCGTCGCGCGTCGTTCCCGGCTGGTCGAAGGCGACCAGGCGCTCCTCGCCGAGCCAGGCGTTGATCAGCGTGGACTTGCCGACGTTGGGGCGCCCCGCAACGGCCAGCCGGATGACGCCGTCGGCGGCCGCTGCGGCAGACTCCTCGCCCGCATCGTCCGCGGTCACTTCGACGCGACCCTCGAGCGCCGCCTCGAGCAGGCTGCGCACGCCTTGCCCGTGCGCCGCCGAGACCGGATGCGGCACGCCGATGCCGAGTTCGTGAAACTCGGCGAGTTGCGGCGAATCGGCCATGCCCTCGGCCTTGTTCACCGCCAGCACCACCTTCTTGCCGCAACTGCGCAGGTAGCGTGCGATGTCGTGGTCCTGCCCGGCGACCCCGCTGCGCAGGTCGGTGACGAAGATCACCGCGTCCGCCTCGGCCACGGCCTGGCGCGTCTGCCGCGCCATCTCCGCGACGACGCCGCTGGGCTTGTCGGGCTCGAAGCCGCCGGTGTCGACAACGATGAACTCCAGGCCGCCCAGGCGCGCATCGGCGTAGTGGCGGTCGCGGGTCAGGCCCGGGAAGTCGGCGACGATGGCGTCGCGCGAATGCGTGATGCGGTTGAAGAGCGTCGACTTGCCGACGTTGGCCCGCCCGACGAGCGCGATGACGGGCTTCATCGCCGGCCTGCGCTCAAGGCGTGCGGAAGGCGAACAGCCCGCCTGCCCGCGTGACCACGAGCAACACGTCGCCCACCCGCGTCGGCGTGCCGACGATCGCCTTGCCATCGGTCGGCAACCGCAGCTGCAGGCTGCCGTCGGCGGCGGCGAGGAAGTGCAGGTAGCCCTCGGCGTCGCCGAAGACGACCGACGAGCCGAGCGCCAGCGCGCCGCTCAGGCCACGGTTGAGCAGCGTCTCGTTGTTCCACGCGAGCTCGCCGCCCGCAGCGCTCCACGCCGTCAGGCGATCGCTGGCATCGCCGCCGAAGACACGCTCGGCGTCGGCCCCCACCGCCTTCGTGCCGCCCGCGTTGCGCGCCCAGAGCAGCGCCCCCCGAGCGAGATCGACGCAACCGACGGCGTTCTGGAACGCGCGCACACAGGCGCGATCGCCCTGCCGCGCCGCCGGCCCGACGAGGTCGGCCAGCCGCTCGACCTCGTTCGTTCCGCGCGGCGTGCCCACGGCCACATCCCAGTTGACGCTGCCGCGCAGCGCATCGAGCGCGACCATGCGCCCGCCCTGTCCGACGACGAGCTGATCGCGAGCGGCCATCAGCACGCCCGGTTGCGCCAGCGTCAGCGCATCGCCTGGACGCTGATAGCGCCACAAGCGGCGCCCGTCGAGCGCGTCGAAGGCATGCACGCTGCGATCGACGGCGAGCACGAAGATGCGCTCGCCCGCCACCAGGGGCGGCGTCACCACCGCAGCCGGGACGCGCTGCTTCCACAGTTGCCGCCCCGCCTCGAAGGCGACGAGCTCGTTGTTGCGCGTAACGACCGCGGCAAAGCGCCCGTCGCTGCCGACGCCCGCCGTCAGCGCCGCATCGGCCTGCGCACGCCAGAGCGGGCTGCCGGTGCGCACGTCCAGCGCGACGATGGCCCCTGCCGACGACGCCGCAATCACCTGCGTGCCGTGCCGCGCGAGCGCGAGCGGGAACTCGACGCTGCCGAGCTGCGCCGACCACAAGGGCTGCACCGCGAGGCTGGCGTTGTAGGGCTGCAGCGGCGCGGGCTTGGGCTTGTCGCTGGCGCACCCCGCCAGGAGCAGCATCGATAGCGCCAGCGCGGCGACGCGTGCAGCCGGGGTGTGCGGCGGCCGGACCGGCGTCGGGCGCACTGCGCTCATCGCCCGGCCTCCGCGGCCGTCGGGTTCCCGCCCAGCGAGACCAGCTTGGCCTCGACCAGACGCCGGTAGTCGAGCTTGACGTCCATCGCCGCCCAGGCCGCTTCGTAGGCGCTGCGCGCCTCGTCGCGCTTGCCCTGTGCCAGCAGGATATCGCCGCGGCGGTCGGCCACCAGGGCCTCGAAGGAAGGCGCCTTGGCCTGCGCGAGCTCGGCCAGCGCCTCGTCGTATTTGGCCGCTTGCAGCAGCACGGCGGCCAGGCGCAAGCGGGCCAGCGTGCGGTACTCCTCGTCTGCGGCGTTGGCCGCTGCCCAGGCCAGCGACGCGCGCGCGCCGTCGGTATCGCCCTTCTCGAGCTGCAGCCGCGCCGTGACCAGCGCGCCTTGCTGCGCGAACACGGTACCGGCGTAGCGCTCCTTCAGGTCGGCGAAGATGCGCGCGGTCTTGGCGGAGTCGCCGGTGCCCGCGGCACGGTCGAGTTCGTCGAACATCGCGCTCGCCTTGGCCGCCTGGTCGCGTTGCCACCAGTTCCAGCCGTTCCATGCGGCAAAGCCGCCGAGCGCGAGGATGAGCACCCAGGTGATCAGGTTGCCGTACTGCTTCCAGAACGCCTTCAGTGCGTCGAGCTGTTCCTGCTCCTGCAGGTCGAGAGAGGTGGCCATGGGCGATGCGGAATGCGGAGGGATGGAGCCAGCGGACGGCGCGGCAGTATGCGGGGCGGCGCGGCGTCGAGCCGTCGAGGCGTCGAGGCGCGCTCGCGCAACGCGAACGCGAACGCGTGATTATGCGTGGAGCAGTTCGCGGCCCCAGTCCGCCTCGGCGCCGAGCGCACGCCGCACCTGTGCGGCCATGGTCTCACGCAGCGGCTTCACCGAGACTTCGCCTGCGGCGAGTTCGTCGCCACCGAAGACGAGCGCAAAGCGCGCACCGCTGGCGTCCGCGCGCTTGAACTGCGCCTTCATGCTGCCGGGGCCGTCCTTGCCGCCGGCGTGCATGAGCACGCTGACGCCGGCCGCGCGCAGCGCCTCGATGCAGGCCAGCGCGCGCGGCAGCGCCGCGGAATCCGGCACCACCGCGTACGCCGTGGGCGGCGCGGGCGGCGGCACCAGGTCTTGCTGCTGCAGCAGGTCGAGCACGCGCTCGATGCCCATGCCCCAGCCGACGGCCGGCGCGGGCTTGCCGCCGATGAGCTCGAACAGGCCGTCGTAGCGCCCGCCGCCGCAGATCGTGCCCTGCGCGCCGAGCTGCGTCGTCGTCCACTCGAAGACGGTGAGGTTGTAGTAGTCCATGCCGCGCACCAGGCGCGGGTTGATGCGGTAGGGCTGGCCGACCGCGTCGAGCGCCGCGCGCACCGCGTCGAAATGCGCGAGCGACGCTTCGCCGAGGAAATCCATCAGCCGCGGCGCAGCCTCGACCAGCGCCTGCAGCGCCGGATTCTTGGTGTCGAGGATGCGCAGCGGGTTGCTGTGCAGGCGCCGCCGCGAGTCGGCGTCGAGCTCGCCCTCGTGCGCCTGCAGGTAGGCGATCAGCGCCTGCCGGTGCGCCTGGCGCTCGTGGCTCTGGCCCAGGCTGTTGAGCTCGAGCTGCACGTCCGCCAGGCCCAGGTCGCGCCAGAGCGCGCGCGCCATCAGGATCACCTCGGCGTCGACGTCGGGCCCCCCGTGGCCGAGCGCCTCCACCCCGACCTGGTGGAACTGCCGGTAGCGCCCGCGCTGCGGCTTCTCGTGGCGGAACATCGGGCCGATGTAGTAGAGCCGCTTGCCGCCCTCGTAGAGCATCGAGTGCTCGATCGCCGCGCGCACGACGCCGGCCGTGCCCTCGGGCCGCAGGGTCAGCGGGTCACCGTTCATGCTGTCGACGAAGGAGTACATCTCCTTCTCGACGATGTCGGTAACCTCGCCCAGCCCCCGCACGAAGAGCGGCGTCGGTTCGACGATCGGCACGCGCACGTTCTGGTAGCCGTAGCGGCGCATCAGCGCGCGCACCTTGTCCTCGAACCACTCCCAGCGCCCGGAGTCGGGCGGCAGGATGTCGTTCATGCCCTTGACGGCCTGGATCGGTTCAGCCATGGGATCGCTCAGCGCGCGCCGAAGCGCCGCTCGATGTAGTCCTCGACGATGCGGTGGAACTCCTCGGCGATGTGCTCGCCGCGCAGGGTCATCGCCTTCTCGCCGTCGATGAAGACCGGCGCGGCCGGTGCCTCTCCGGTGCCCGGCAGGCTGATGCCGATGTCGGCGTGCTTGCTCTCGCCGGGGCCGTTGACGATGCAGCCCATGACGGCGATCTTCAGCCGCTCGACGCCGGGATAGCGCTCGCGCCAGCCCGGCATCATCGCGCGCAGATGCTCGTCGATGCGCTTGGCCAGTTCCTGGAACACCGTGCTCGTCGTGCGCCCGCAGCCCGGACACGCGGTGACGCTCGGGTTGAAGGCGCGCAGGCCCAGCGCCTGCAGCACCTCGAGCGCGACCACCACCTCCTGCGTGCGCGGCTCGCCGGGCTGCGGTGTCAGGCTGACGCGGATGGTGTCGCCGATGCCCTCCTGCAGCAGCAGCGCCAGCGCCACCGAGGAGGCGACCGTGCCCTTGGTGCCCATGCCGGCCTCGGTGAGGCCCAGGTGCAGCGCGTAGTCGCAGCGCCGCGCCAGCGCGCGGTAGACGGCGACCAGGTCCTGGACGCCGCTGACCTTGCAGCTGATGACGATCTGGTCGGCGTCGAGCCCGAGCTCGCGCGCGTAAGCCGCCGAGCCCAGCGCCGACTGCACGAGCGCGGCGTACATCACCTGCCGGGCGTCCCAGGGCGCGGCGCGGCGCGCGTTGGCGTCCATCAGCCCGGCGAGCAGCTCCTGGTCGAGGCTGCCCCAGTTGACGCCGATGCGCACGCACTTGTCCAGACGCGCCGCGACCTCGATCATCTGCGCGAACTGCTTGTCCTTCTTCTCGCCCTTGCCGACGTTGCCCGGGTTGATGCGGTACTTGGAGAGCGCCTCGGCGCAGTCCGGGAACTCGGTCAGCAGGCGGTGGCCGTTGTAGTGGAAGTCGCCGATCAGCGGCACGTCGACGCCCATGCGGTCGAGCTGCTCGCGGATGCGCGGCACCGCGGCGGCGGCCTCGGGCGTGTTGACGGTGATGCGCACCAGTTCCGATCCCGCCTGCGCGAGCTGCTTCACCTGGATCGCGGTGGCGACGACGTCGACGGTATCGGTGTTGGTCATCGATTGCACGCGCACCGGCGCGTCGCCGCCGATCGTGACGACGCGCGCGCCCCAGGCCACGCGCGCCCGGCGCGTGCGCCGTGCTGCCGGCACGCTGCCGGCGACGAAGAGTTCGGCGTCGTCGCTCATCGTGGAGAACCCGGTCAGCGCAACTCGAGCCGCGCGACGTTGACGCGCGTGTGAGGCGCGAGGTCGACCGTCTGCCCGCGCAGCAACAGCGTCGTCGCGGCGGCATTGCCGATGCGCACCCGCAGCGGCATGCGGCCGTCGAGTTGCACCGTCTCGCCGGGTTCGAGCACGCGCGACAGCAGCACGCGCTCCTGCGCGTCGACGACCTCGACCCAGGTCTGGGCCGCGGCGTGCACGGTCAGCAAACCGGCCGCCGCCGGCGCAACCGCTGCTGCTGTCGGCTCCGCAGGAGAGGCGGGCAAGGCCGGCGCGCTTGCGGTCTCGGCTGCGGCGACGGGCAGCGGCAGTGCCGACGCATCGGCTGCGCCATCCGGTGCCGGGGCGCCTCCGTCGACCACGATCGCCGCGGCTTCTTCGTCCGCTCCCGACGCGGCGGCCGCGGGAGCCGCGACCGGCTCCGACTCCTGCGCCGGGGTCCTCAAGCGCTCGAGCAGTGAACTGGGCAGCAGGCCGACGACCAGCGCCGCCAGCAAGAGCAGGCCACCGGCCCAGAACATCGGCTTGCTGACGCGCGTCAGGCCCAGACCCTCACTGCGACCGCCGCGCTCGCGAAAGGGCTCGTTGAGCTTGCCGCCCGCGGACTCGAGCGTCGACGCATCGGGCTGCGGCAGCAGCGCGAGGACGGGCCGCGGGTCGATCTTCAGGCTGCGGCAGACCGATTGCGCCAGCGCACGCGTGAAGGTCGCGTTGGGCAAGTCGTCGTAGCGATCCTGCTCCAGCGCCTGCAGCTTGGCCGGCGTCACCTTGATGGTCGCCGCCAGCACCGCCAGGTGCAGACCCTCGCGCTCGCGCGCCGCCTTCAGCAGCGCGCCGGCGCTCGACGGCGCGGCGACGGCGGCGTCCTCGGACGCCGCGAGGCCCTGGATCGCCGGCAGGGGTTCGCTCATCGCTCAGTCGTCGAACTGGGCGCGCTGCAGGCGTGCGGTCTCCGGGGCATCCGGAAAACGCTCGCGCAACTGGCGCCCCAGCGCCTCGACGCCGCCCATGTCGCCCAGGCGCCGCTCGATGCGGGCGGCCAGCCACAGCGTCTGCGCGTTGGACTGCGCGGGCTGGCTGTTGATGCGGCGCACGTAGAAGCGTGCGCGCTCGTACTCTCCGCGCTGGTACAGGATCTCGGCGAAGGCGAAGGCCACGGCCGGACTCGCCGGATCGAGCTCGAAGGCGCGCGACAAGTCGGCTTCGGCCTCGGCCCAGCGCCCCGCGCGCGCCTGGCACACGCCGCGCGCCATCAGTGTGCGCGCGCTGTCGGCATAGGCCGGTGCGGCGAGCGCGGCATCGAAGCGTCGTTGCGCCTCGTCGAAGAGCCGCTGCTGGCACAGGAACCAGCCGTGGTTGTGCAGCGCGCTGCCGTCGCGCGGCGCCAGCTGCAGCGCGCGCTGGAAGCTCTGTTCGGCGAGCGCGGTCTCGCCCATGCTGGCGTAGATCAGACCGCGCAGATTGAAGGCCTCGGCGAGGTCCGGCTTGGCGGCAAGGGCCAGCTTGACCTCGTCCAGCGCCGTCGTCGCCTGCCCGCGCTCGAAATAGGCCGTCGCGAGCTCGAGCCGCACGCGCGCATGCCGCTCGGCGCTGGTCTGGTCCGATTCGGTGCGCACCTCGCGCGCGCCGTCGGGCGAGACCGCGCATCCCGTGTGCAGCAGCGCGACCAGCACCAGCCCCGCGACCGAGACACCCCGCTGCAGGCGCGGCCAACGCCGCAGATCCCACCGGCGCAGCGCTGGCTTCATGCGTGCACTCCTCCGGCCTGCGCGGGGGCGCCGGCCTCGGCCTCGCGGCGACGCTGCAGCCGCACGTGGACGCGGGTGCGGTCGCGCACCTCACCGGCGAGTTGCCCGCAGGCGGCGTCGATGTCGTCGCCGCGCGTCCTGCGGATGGTCGTCACCAGCCCGGCGCGCTGCAACGCGCGCGCGAAGGCCAGCACGCGCTCGTTCGGCGAGCGCCGCAGACCCGACTGCGGGAACGGATTGAAGGGAATGAGGTTGATCTTGCAGGGAACGCGCAGCCCCGGCGCAGCGTCGGCCGAACGGCCCGCGACGAGCTCGACCAGCTCGCGCGCGTGCGCCTCGCTGTCGTTGACGCCGTCGAGCATGCAGTACTCGAAGGTGATGAAGTCGCGCGGCGCGCGTTCGAGATAGTCATGGCAGGCCTGCATCAGCTCGGCCAGCGGATACTTGCGGTTCAGCGGCACGAGCGTGTCGCGCAAGGCGTCGTTCGCCGCGTGCAGCGAGACCGCCAGCGCCACCGGGCAGTCCTCGCGCAGGCGCTCGATCATCGGCACCATGCCCGAGGTGGAGACGGTGACGCGCCGGCGCGACAGGCCGTAGCCGTGGTCGTCGAGCATCACGCGCAGCGCCGGCACCAGCTCCGCGTAGTTCTGCAGCGGCTCGCCCATGCCCATCATCACCACGTTGGTGATGGCGCGCTCGCCGGCTGCCAGGCCGAGCTGCCGCCGCAGCACATGCTCCGCGTGCCAGAGCTGGCCGACGATCTCGCCCGTCGTGAGGTTGCGGCTGAAGCCCTGGTGGCCGGTCGAGCAGAAGCGGCAGCCGACGGCACAGCCCGCCTGCGAACTGATGCACAGCGTGCCGCGGTCTTCCTCGGGGATGAAGACGGTTTCGATCGCGTTGCCGCCGCCGACGTCGAAGAGCCACTTCACCGTGCCGTCGGCGGAGCGGCGCTCGCTCATCGGCAGCAGCGCCTGCACCCGGGCGTGCTGCCCGAGCTTGTCTCGCAGCGTGCGAGCGAGGTCGCTCATGCGTTCGAAGTCGCTCTCGCCCTTCTGATGGATCCAGCGGAAGAGCTGCTGCGCCCGGAAGCGCTTCTCGCCCAGCCCGGCGCACCAGGTCGCCAGGGCGTCGAGATCGAAGTCGAGCAGGTTGACGGCTCTCACTGGCGTACCTTCGGGCGGCCGTACGGGCTCGTGGCAGGCGGCGCGGCGTGCCGCAGACGGGTCCTCAGCGGCTGTAGACGTTCATGGCGGGGAAGAAGAAGGCGACCTCGACGGCCGCCGTCTCCGCGGCATCCGAGCCATGCACGGCGTTGGCGTCGATGCTGTCGGCGAAATCGGCGCGGATGCTGCCCTTCTCGGCCTTCTTCGGGTCGGTGGCGCCCATCAGCTCGCGGTTCTTGGCAATCGCGCCTTCGCCCTCGAGCACCTGCACCATCACCGGCCCGGAGATCATGAACTGCACGAGATCGTCGAAGAACGGGCGGCCCTTGTGCACCGCGTAGAAGGCCTCGGCCTCGCCGCGCGAGAGGTGGACCATGCGGGCAGCGACGATCTTCAGCCCCGCGCCTTCGAAGCGCGCGTAGATCTGGCCGATGACGTTCTTCGCCACGGCATCGGGCTTGATGATCGAGAGGGTGCGTTCGACCGCCATTCGTGGATTCTCCTGAAAGGGAACTTGAAACCGGGTTTGGACAAACTATCGATTCTAGTTCGCGCCCGACGACGGGGCGCTGCGATCAGCCGCTGCGGTTGCCGCCCCGTCCCGAGCGCTTTGCGCCGCCGCTGCGACGGCCCCCCTTGCCGCCCTTGGCGCCCTTCCCTGCCTTGCCGGATATGCCGCGCAGGGCGTTGGCGCCGAGGTAGCCCATCGTCGTCTGCATCGGGTCGGGCTGGCGTGCGCCCGGGCCGCGCGGCCCGGCGCTGCGCGCGCCGCGCCTGCCGCCAGCGCCACCCGGCGAGCCCTTCTGCACGAAGCGCTTGTCGTAGGTCTGCTGCAGCGGGTTGGGGATGGGGCCGTCCTCGGGCAGTTCACGCTGCGGCATCCGGTCGCGCTGCAGTGCGCGCTTGTCGTAGGTCTGCTGCAGCGGGTTGGGGATGGGACCGTCCTCGCTGAACTCGCGCTGCGGCCGCCGCGCCTGCTGGATGAAGCGCTTGTCGTAGGTCTGCTGCAGCGGGTTGGGGATGTGCATCGGGCCGTCTTCGTCGATCTCGGGGCGCGGTGCGCGCTCGCGGCCTTGGTCGAAGATCGGCTCGCGCCGCCCGTCGCGCGCACGGCGCCCCCGGCGTCCGCGCCGGTCGCGCGCGCCGCCTTCGTCGGCCGTGTGCGCGCCGGGGCGCGGGCGTTCGGTCCCGGTGAGCCGGCGCAAGGCCCTGACGTCGGGTTCGGGCAGGTCGACCCAGTTGCCACGCCGCAGGCCGCGCGGCAGCACGACGCAGCCGTAGCGGATGCGGATCAATCGGCTCACCGCGTGGCCCACCGCGTCGAAGAGCTTGCGCACCTCGCGATTTCGGCCTTCGGTGATGATCACGCGGTACCAGTGGTTGACACCCTCGCCGCCGCCGTCCTCGATCGACACGAAGGCGGCGCGCTGGCCGTCGATCTCGACGCCGTCCAGCAGGCGCTGACGCTGCTGTGCATCCAGCTCGCCGAGGGAACGCACGGCGTACTCCCGCTCGACACCGAAGCGCGGGTGCATGAGCTGGTTGGCGAGTTCGCCGGAGTTGGTGAACAGCAGCAGCCCTTCGGTGTTGATGTCCAGCCGCCCCACCGACTGCCACTTGCCGTGCGGCAGCCGCGGCAGGCGGCGGAAAACCGTCGGTCGATGCTGCGGATCGTCGTGCGTGACGACCTCGCCCACCGGCTTGTGGTAGGCGAGCACGCGCGGCGGCGGCGGCGCGATGCGCAGCTTCACCGGCTTGCCGTTGACGGCCACGCGGTCGCCAAAGGAGATGCGCTGCCCCGTGTGCGCAGGCTCGCCGTTGACCGTGACGCGGCCTTCGAGCACCCATTGCTCCATGTCGCGGCGCGAGCCGATCCCCGCCTGCGCCAGCACCTTCTGCAGCTTGGGGGCGTCCGGCTCGGGCGCCAGCACGCGGCGCGGTGCGGCGGCGGCCGTGTCGGCAGGCGCCTCTTCGGCCGACGCCTCGGAATCGAACGCCCCGGAAAGAAGCTGTGCGAAGAGTTCACCCGGATCGAAGGCCGGCAGGACCGGAACCGGCAGCGGCTCGAGATCCTCCGCAGCCTCGCGCTCGTCGCCCGGCGCTGCGTCGGCGTCACCCTCATGCGCACCGCGCTCGGACCGCTCGGCGCGGTCGCGCCGCTTGCGGCGGCGCTTGCGCCGGCTGCCCGGACGCGGCGTGTCCGCGCTGGCGTCATCCACCGTGTCCGGCGTGTCCGGCGTGCCCTGCACCGCCGCGACCGGCGGTGTTGCCGGCGCTTCGTCGGCGCTGCCCTGCGGCTCCACGGCTGCCGGCTTGCGCGGCTTGCGCGCGCGCGCAGGCCTGGCCGGTGCGAGGTCGGTGGCCAGCGCCGTCGCGTCCGATGTGACGACCGGCTCGACGAGCAGGTCTTGCGCCATCGTCTCGGCCTTGGCGGCCGCACGCCGGCGTCGCGGCTTGGCCGGCGCCGCGTCGGCGGTCTCGTCTGCGGCTGCGGCCTCGGCGGCGAGGGGAAGCGGATCTCGGGGCTCGTGGGCGTTCATGGGCGTTCTTCGGGCGGAAGTTCGTCGCAGGTTCGAAGCGGGGCATCGCGCGAATCGCCGGGCGCAGCGTCACGCGGAGTCGGAGCCGCCTCGGCGGCGGGAGGGCTTTCGCGCTCGGGCGTGGCGTCGTCGAGCGGCAGGCTCGCCTGGTCTTCGTCGAGCAGCGAGGCCTGGGCCTCGAGCGTCGACAGCACCTGGGCACCCGGGGCGTCACCGTCGCCCGACAAGGGCGGCAGCTGGTCGAGCGACGCCAGGCCGAGATCGGCGAGAAATTGCGGCGTCGTCGCGTACAGCGCCGGGCGTCCGGGCGCCTCGCGATGGCCGATGGTCTCGATCCAGCCGCGATCCTCGAGCTGCTTGACGATGTGCGAACTGACGCTGACCCCCCGGATCTCCTCGATGTCGCCGCGCGTCACCGGTTGCCGATAGGCGACGATGGCCAGGGTCTCCATCGCCGCGCGCGAATACTTCGGCGGCTTCTCGGGGTGCAACCGATCGAGGTATGGGCGCATCTCGGGGCGGCTCTGGAAGCGCCAGCCACCGGCCAGCGCGACCAGTTCGATGCCGCGCTCCTCCCAGTCGCTGCCGATGCGCTCGAGCAGCACGCGCAGCGAGTCGGCATCGATCTCGTCGTCGAAGAGCGTGCGCATCTCGCGCAGCGACATCGGCATCTGCGCGCACAGCAAGGCGGTCTCCAGGATGCGCTGGGCTTCGGCGCTCGTCATCTCGGTCGTCGGTGCTCGGCCTTCGCGGGCGGCGATGAGGGGCTTGACGCAGCCCGTGTTGCGGCCCTGCCGTCTTGCGGCGCCCGCGCGTTGCGCGGTCCGGGGCGGAATCTCGGAGTCGGGTCGGGTTCGGCCTTGCCGCGACCGCGGGCGCGGTCTCGTGGGCCGCTGCTTGCCCGATCGCGGGTTCAGGCACATGCGTCGCGCGTCGGCGGCCGGCTGACCAGGTGGACTCGTCGTTCGAGCCGCCCCCGGATGCCATAGGACGCGCGGAATGGGTCATTGTAGCGCGGACGGCGCAGTGGAATCGGCATCGGCGCCGGTTACCGCCCGCCACGCCTCGCCCAGGTCCGCAGGCGGCGCGCGGTGGAACCACATCGGCCTGCGCTCGACCGGATGCTCGAAGGCGAGCACAGCGGCATGCAGCGCCTGGCGCTGCAGACCCAGGGCGGGACGTCCGCCGTACAAGGCGTCGGCCACCAGCGGATGACCGCGCGACCCCAGATGAACGCGGATCTGGTGCGTGCGCCCGGTGTGCAGGCGGCAGCGCAGCGCCGAGACGCCGTCGCGAACGGCGACGCGTTCCACCATCGTCTGCGCGCTGCGACCGCCGGCGGCGACGGTCATGCGCGTGCGCTGCACCGGATCGCGGCCGATCGGCGCATCGATGCAATGGGTGCCGGCCTGCACTTCGCCCCAGGCGATCGCCAGGTATTCGCGCCTGACCGTGCGCGCGGCGATGTCGCGCGCGAGCGCGGTCACGGCCTCCGGCGTCTTGCCGACCACCATGAGGCCCGAGGTGTCCTTGTCCAGGCGGTGCACGATGCCCGCGCGCGCCAGGCGCGCCGCGCCCGCGTGATGCGCGAGCAAGCCGTTGAGCAGGGTACCGCTCCAGTGGCCCGCGGCCGGATGGACGACCAGGCCCGCTGGCTTGTCGATCACCAGCAGATGCGCGTCCTCGAACACGATGCCCAGCACCATCGGCTGCGGCGTGAAGGCGCGGCTCTCGGCCGTCGGCACGAGCGTGAACTGCACCGTCTGCCCACCGCGCAGTCTGCGCGCGTTGTGCGTGCAGACGCTGCCGTCGACGCGCACATGCCCCCCGGCGACGAGCGTCTGCAGATGGCTGCGCGAGAACTCGGGCGTCGCCTGCGCGAGCAGCCGGTCCAGCCGCTGCCCGTGCCCCGCGATGTCGACGACGAACTCGCGCCGCTCGGCGTCGCCGCCGGGGTCCGCATCGGACTCCGCCTCGAGGTCTTCGATCGGGCGCTCGGGCGCCACCGGCTCCCGCACCATTCGGTTGCGGCTCATGCGCTTCCTATAATTTGCCGCCGTTTCACTGCAGGACGCGCGCCGCCACGGCCGCTCGCAAGGACCGTACCGATGCCCCCGATCCGCTCCCGGACCCGCGTTCCCAGCCGTCTTGCGGCGACCCTGATCGCGGCGGCGGCCGTCGTCCTCGGCAGCGGCTGCACCACAGGCAAGGACGAGTTCGCCGGCCGCAGCGCCGAGAAATTGTATGCAGACGCCAGGGCCGACATGCTGTCCGGCAGCTACGAACAGGCGGCCAAGGCGCTCGAACGCGTCGAGGGCCTGGGCGCGGGCACGCTGCTGTCGCAGCAGGCGCAGCTCGACCTGGCCTACACGCGCTGGAAGATGAACGACCGGCCGCAGGCGCTGGCGACGATCGACCGCTTCATCAAGTTCAACCCCTCGAGCCCGGCGCTGGACTACGCGCTCTATCTGCGCGGGGTGATCAACTTCAACGACAACCTCGGACTCTTCGGCAGCCTGGGCGGGCAAGACCTCTCGGAGCGCGACCAGCAGGCCTCGCGCGACGCCTGGCAGGCGTTCAAGCAGCTCGTCGACCAGTTCCCGGCCTCACGCTATGCCGCCGATGCGCGGCTGCGCATGGACTACATCGTGAACGCATTGGCGGCCTACGAAGTCCACGTGGCGCGCTACTATTTCAACCGCGGCGCCTATGTCGCCGCGGCCAACCGCGCGCAGCAGGCCGTGGCGCAGTACCCGCAGGCGCCGACGATCGAGGAGGCGCTGCACATCATGGTGCGCAGCTACGACAAGCTCCAGCTCGTCACCTTGCGCGACGACGCCGAGCGCGTGCTGCGCGCGAACTACCCCGAGAGCCGCTTCATCGCGGGCGCCAAGCCGCAGGCCGACGCGGCCAGGCCGTGGTGGCGCTTCTGGTAGCGGCAACGGCCCCGCTCCCGTGCATCGAGGCCAGAAGCGCAAGCCACTGCAAGGCCTCCTCCTCGGTTTCGACCGCAGCCATCGGCGGCAGCGCCGCCAGCAGTCGCCTGCCGTAGGCCATGCCGCGCAATCGCGGGTCGCAGATCACCAGCAGGCCGTGGTCCGTCTCCGAGCGGATCAATCGACCCGCTCCCTGCTTCAGCGCCACTGCGGCCTCGGCCACGTGCACCTCGTCGAAGGCGTTGCGCCCCTGCGCCTGCAGGCGCTTCACGCGCGCCTGCACCAACGGGTCGTCCGGCGGCGGGAAGGGGAGCTTGTCGATGAGCACGCACTGCAGCGCATCGCCGGGGATGTCGATGCCCTCCCAGAAGCTGTGCGAGCCCACGAGGACGCGGCCGCGTCCGTCGGCAAACCGCTGCAGCAGCGCGCGCCGCGGCTGTGTTCCCTGGGTCAGCACCTCGAAGTCGCCGCCGAGCTGCGCCGTCTCGTGCTGCAGCGCCTCGGTGACGAGCGCCAGCGCGCGCAGCGTCGTCGTCAGCACGAAGGTGCGACCCTGCAGCGCGTGCGCACAGCGCGCGGCCACGCGGCCGACCGCGGCCGCATGCGCGCCCTCCCCCGGCTTGGGCAGGCGCGGCGGTACCCAGACGCGTGCGTGCGCGGCGTAGTCGAAGGGGCTTTGTACGCGCAGCGTGCGGGCGTCCTCGAGCGCGGCCTGCTGCGTGAACCAGCTCAGGCGCTCGTCATCGCCAAGCGTGGCCGAGGTGAAGATCCAGGCGCGCGTGGAGCGGCCGCGCTCTTCGCTGATCATCTCGCGGATGTCCAGCGGCGACTCCACCAGGCGCGCCTGATGCGGCGACACGTCGATCCAGCGGACGCGCTCGGGCGGCGACGGCTGCGCGAAGACCCGCGCCCGCGCCGCGAGATCGAGCGCGCGCTCGTGCAGCCGCGCCAGGTCGGGGCCGGCCACGGACTGCTCGCCCAGCACCGCGGCGGCATGCCGCAGCGCCTCGTCCAGCGCCTGCAGCGCCTGGGCCAGTTCGGCGCGGCGCGCGCGCTCGTCCCAGCGCAGCTTGCGCAGGCCGCGCAGGTCTCCCGCCAGCGCCAGCCGCAGCTCGCGCGCGCCCTTCTCCACGGCGGCGGCCAGCGGCTGCCACGGCGCGAGCCCGCGCGCGAGGCTGTTGCCCACGGCGAGCAGGTCGCGCGCGAATTCCAGCAGCTGGGCAGTGCCCAGCGTTTGCCCGAGGAATTGCACCCCGGCATCCACGAGCTGGTGCGCTTCGTCGAACACCGCCGCGTCGACGGTGGGCAACAGTTCGGCCACGCCGCTGTCGCGCAGCGACAGGTCGGCGAAGAAGAGATGGTGGTTCACGACCACGAGATCGGCCGCCATCGCCTCGCGCCGGGCGTGCACGACGTGGCATTGCGCATACACGGGGCATTCGGTGCCGAGGCAGTTGTCGCGCGTGCTGGTGACGAGCGCGATCACCGCCGAGCGTTCGTCCAGGCCCTCGACTTCGGCCAGGTCGCCGGTGCGCGTGCCCTGCGCCCAGGCCTCGACGCGTGCGAGCTGGCGCAGGGCAAAGCGATCGGGCAGCGAACCCGTCAGGCGCGCCTGCTGCAGGCGGTGCCGGCAGAGGTAGCTCGAGCGCCCCTTCAGCAGCGCCGTGCGCAGCGGCAGGCCGAGCAGTTCCAGCAGCCGCGGCAGGTCACGCAGGAAGAGCTGGTCCTGCAGGCTCTTGGTGGCCGTGCTGACCAGCGCCCGGCTGCCCGAGAGCAGCAAGGGCACGAGATAGGCGAAGGTCTTGCCCACCCCCGTTCCCGCCTCCGCGACGAGCACGCGCCGCTCCTGCAGCGTCTGCGTCACCGCCTGCGCCAACTCGAGTTGCTGCGTCCGCAGCCGGTAGCCCGGATCGGCCCGCGCCAGCGCACCGTCGGGCGCGAACACGGCCTCGACCGCCGCCCACAGGTCCGCGCTCACGCGCACACCGCCCCGGGTTCGGGCGCAGCCACGAGGCACCCGTGCAGCCCGGCGGTGATGCCGGCTGGCGCGCGAACGATCACGGCGCGCGCCCGGCGTTCAGGCGGGCTCGTCGGGCTGCGGCGAACCTTGCGGATTGAGCTCGCCTTCCAGCCGCGCGATCTCGTCGCGCAGCACGAGGCGGCGCTTCTTCAGGCGCCGCAGCGCGAGCTCGTCCACCGAGGGGTCCGCGATGCTGTGGTCGATCAGGTTGTTCAGATCCGCGTGCTCGATGCGCAACTCGATCAGGCGCCGCTGCGGGGAATGGAGGTTGTCGGTCATTGCTGCACGCCGGGAAGCCCGGGGCTGAGTTTATATTCGCCGCCATGAGTCCGACAGCCCAGGCGGCCAGCCTTGCCTTTCGCCTGACCGCAGCCACCGGCCTGCACAAGGGGGACCGGGCCTACCAGCAGGACCAGGTCGAGGTCATCACCCACCCTCGCGTCAAGGGTTGCGCCCTGGCCATCGTCGCCGACGGCATGGGCGGCAAGAGCGGCGGCCGCAAGGCCGCCGACCAGGTGCTGCTGACCGGGCGCCAGGTGTTCGAGCGCTACGTGCCGCAGCAGGACGAGGCCTCCGAGCTGCTGCGCCAGCTCGTGATGGAAGCGCACCTGATGATCAAGCTGACGGCCATCACCGCCGAGGAGGAGCCCCACAGCACGGTCGCTGCCATCCTCGTCAACCCCGGCCTGGATGCCTGGGTCGTCCATGCCGGCGATTCGCGCGTCTACCACTTCCGCGGTGCGGACATGCTGCGCCGGACCTCGGACCATTCCTTCGTGCAGCGCCTGGTCGACGAGGGCAAGCTCACCGAGGAGGCGGCGAACACGCACCCGCAATCGAACCTGCTCACCGGTTGCCTGGGCACGCAGGCGGACCCGCCGGTGACGCTGTGGCCGATCGATCAGCTCGCGTTCGGCGACACGCTGCTGGCGTGCAGCGACGGCCTGTGGCACTACTTCACCCCCAAGGAGATCGGCGCCATCGTGCACGCGCTGCCGCCGCGCGAGGCCAGCGAGATGCTGATCTCCAAGGCACGCCAGCGCGCCCGCGGCGGCGGCGACAACCTCTCGGTGGCGCTGCTGCGCGTCGATCCGCTGAAGTAGCGGCGCGCGCCGCACACCTCAGGTGAGCGCGGTGTCGACCTCGCGCCGCGCCAGCGCCAGGTACTCGGCCGTCTGCATCTCCGCCAGGCGCGAGACCGTGCGCGGGAACTCGTGCACCAGCGGGCCTTCCGTGTAGAGTTCCTCGGCCGGCACCGCCGCCGAGAGGATGAGCTTCACGCGCCGGTCGTAGAGCACGTCGACGAGCCAGGTGAAGCGCCGCGCCTCGCTCGCCAGGCGCGGCGGCATCTGCGGCACGCCCGAGAGCAGGACGGTGTGAAAGCGCGAGGCGATCTCGAGGTAGTCGTTCTGCGAGCGCGGGCCGCCGCAGAGCGTGCGGAAGTCGAACCAGACCACGCCGCCGGCACGTCGCAGCGCACGCAGCTCGCGGTGCTCGATGTGCATCACCGCCTCCTCGTCGCGCGCCTCGGCGAGCTGCTCGAAGGCGCGCTTCATCGCCGCCTCGGCCGCCGCGTCCAGCGGCCAGTGATACATGTCGATCTGGTCGAGCGAGCGACGCCGGTAGTCGTTCCCGGCATCGACGTTGACGACCTCGAGCCGTGTCTTCAGGAGCGCGATCGCGGGCAGGATGCGGTCGCGGTGCAGTCCGTTCGGGTAGAGCTCGTCGGGGTGGAAGTTGCTCGTCGTGACGATGCTCACCCGGTTCTCGAACAGCGATTCGAGCAGCCGGTGCAGGATCATCGCATCGGTCACGTCGGCGACGTGGAACTCGTCGAAGCAGATCAGGCGATAGCGGCGCGCGATGCGCCGGCCGAGCTCGTCCAGCGGGTTCACCGTGCCCTTGAGGTCCTGCAGTTGGCGGTGCACCTCGCGCATGAACTCGTGGAAGTGCAGGCGCGTCTTGCGCGTCAGCGGCACGGTCTGGAAGAAGCAGTCCATCAGAAAGCTCTTGCCGCGCCCGACGCCGCCCCACATGTAGACGCCGCGCGGGATCGGCGGGCGGCGGATGAGCTTGGTGATGGCGTTGCTGCGTCGCGCCTTGTAGTCGGCCCATTCGTTCTCGCAGCGCTCGAGCGCGGCGATGGCGCGAAGCTGCGCTTCGTCGGCCACATAGCCGCGCTCGGCAAGGGTCTTTTCGTAGAGCTGTCGAACCGGCATGAAAGAGGCGATCCTGGAAGCACGGCGGCCAGGTCCTGCCTGGCCGCTGCGGCGCGTTGCGACCCGCGCTGCGCCGGTCAGAAGTTGAGCGTGCGCTTGTCGACGGCGAGTGCCGCCTCCTTCATCGATTCCGACAGCGAGGGATGCGCGTGGCAGATGCGCGCGATGTCCTCGCTGCTCGCGCGGAAGGCCATCGCCACGCCCGCCTCGGCGATGAGTTCGCTGGCCAGCGGCCCGACGATGTGAACGCCCAGGATCTCGTCGCTCGTCGCGTCGGCGAGGAACTTCACGAAGCCCGAGGTGTCGCCGAACGCACGCGCGCGGCCGTTGGCCATGAAGGGGAAGCTGCCGGCCTTGTAGGCGCGGCCCTCGGCTTTCAGCGTCTGCTCGGTCTTGCCGACCCAGGCGATCTCGGGGCTGGTGTAGATGACGAAGGGGATGAGGTTGAAGTCGACGTGGCCGTGCTGGCCGGCGATGCGCTCGGCCACGGCCACGCCTTCCTCCTCGGCCTTGTGCGCGAGCATGGGGCCGCGCACGACGTCGCCCACCGCCCACACGCCCGGCAGGTTGGTGCGGCAGTCGTCGTCGACGGCGACGAAGCCGCGCTCGTCGAGCTTCAGGCCCACGGCCTCGACGTTCAGACCGACGGTGTTGGGCACGCGGCCGATGCTGACGATGAGCTTGTCGACCTCCAGCTCGTGCGCCTTGTCCTTGGCGTCGGTGTAGGAGACGGTCACGCCCTTCTTGCCGACCTTGACGCCGCCGACCTTGACGCCGAACTCGATCTTCAGGCCCTGGCGCGTGAGCAGCTTGAGCGCCTCCTTGGCGACCTGCTCGTCGGCCGCCGGCAGGAAGCCGGGCATCGCCTCGAGCACCGTGACCTCGGCGCCGACGCGCCGCCAGACCGAACCCATCTCGAGGCCGATCACGCCCGATCCGATCACGCCCAGCTTCTTCGGCACGCTGCCGATGCGCAGCGCGCCGTCGTTGCTCAGCACCTTCTCCTCGTCGAAGGCCACGCCGGGCAGCGGGCGCGCGCTCGAGCCGGTGGCGACGATCACCTGCTTGCCGACGATGCTCTGCTTCTCGGCGCCGTCGACCGCGATCTCGTAGCCACCGTCCGCGGCCTTCACGAAGGAGCCGCGGCCGTGGAAGAACGCGACCTTGTTCTTCTTGAAGAGGTAGAGGATGCCGTCGTTGTTCTGCTTGACCACCTGGTCCTTGCGGGCCACCATCTTCTTCACGTCGATGGCGAGG
Source organism: Burkholderiales bacterium (assembly GCA_026932235.1). Lineage (GTDB taxonomy): Bacteria > Pseudomonadota > Gammaproteobacteria > Burkholderiales > Burkholderiaceae_C > Rubrivivax. Next base: position 9,275 of record JAIXKR010000142.1, on the reverse strand, counting down.
TCGGACAAGCTGATGCCGTGCTCGCCGAAGTGCTTCGCGGCGTGCTCGTAGTGCTCGCTGGACTGCAGCAGCGCCTTGCTCGGGATGCAGCCGACGTTGGTGCAGGTGCCGCCCGGCGCGGGACCGCCGGCGGCGTTCTTCCAGTCGTCGATGCAGGCGACGTTCATCCCCAGCTGCGCCGCCCGGATCGCGGCGATGTAGCCGCCCGGGCCGCCGCCGATGACGACGACGTCGAAGGTCTTGGTGCTCATGGCGTCGTCCTCAGATGTCGAACAGCAGGCGCGCCGGGTCTTCCAGCGCTTCCTTCATCGCCACCAGGCTGAGCACCGCCTCGCGACCATCGATGATGCGGTGGTCGTAGCTGAGCGCCAGGTAGTTCATCGGACGCACGACGATCTGCCCGTTCTCGACCACGGCGCGCTCCTTGGTCGCATGCACGCCGAGGATCGCCGACTGCGGCGGGTTGATGATCGGCGTCGAGAGCATGGAGCCGAAGACGCCGCCGTTGCTGATCGAGAAGGTGCCGCCCGAGAGCTCCTCGATGCTGAGCTTGCCGTCGCGCGCCTTCACGCCGTACTCGGCGATCTTCTTCTCGACGTCGGCAAAGCTCATCTGGTCGGCATTGCGCAGCACCGGCACGACGAGGCCGCGCGGCGAGCCCACCGCGATGCCGATGTCGAAGTAGCCGTGGTAGACGATGTCGTTGCCGTCGACGCTGGCGTTGACGATCGGGTAGCGCTTGAGCGCGGCCACCGCGGCCTTGACGAAGAAGCTCATGAAGCCGAGCTTGACGCCATGCTCCTTCTCGAAGCGGTCCTGGAACCGCTTTCTCATCTCCATCACCGGGGCCATGTTGACCTCGTTGAAGGTGGTGAGGATCGCGTTCGTCGCCTGCGACTGCAGCAGCCGCTCGGCGATGCGCGCGCGCAGGCGCGACATCGGCACGCGCTGCTCGGGCCGGTCACCGAGATTCTGCGTCACCGGCGCAGCGACGGCGGGCAAGGGCCTGGCCACCGCGGCGGCCACCGGCGCCGTGACCGCGGCTGCGACGGACGATGCCGCAGGTGCAGCCGCAGCGCCGGCCACCGCCGCCAGCACGTCGCCCTTGGTGACGCGGCCGTCCTTGCCGCTGCCGGGCACCGAACCAGGGGCGAGCTGCTGGTCGGCCATCAGCTTGGCCGCCGCCGGCATCGCGACGCCGGCCGCCTTGGCCGCGGCGGGAGCAGGCGCGGATGCCGGAGCCGCGACCGGCGCAGCGGCCACCGGCGTCGCAGCGGGGGCCGCCGCACCGACCGTGGCCTCGGTGTCGATGCGTGCGATGAGCTGGTCGGCCGTCACCGTATCGCCGTCGGCGGCGACGAGCTCGGTCAGCACGCCCGCCGCGGGCGCAGGGACTTCGAGAACGACCTTGTCGGTCTCGATCTCGATCAGGATCTCGTCCATCGCCACGGCCTCGCCGGGCTTCTTCTTCCAGTTCAGCAGCGTGGCCTCCGCTACCGATTCGGAGAGCTGCGGAACCTTCACTTCAACGATTGCCATGATGTGTCTCGCTTGAGGTCGTGCGCGCGCTGCGCCGCCCTCGGGCCCCAGCCCGGCTGCGGCAGCGCCAACGCGGATTTACTTGGTGAGCGTCAAACCCTTGAGCTTGCCGAAGGCCTGGTCGAGCAAGGCCTTGAGCTGCTCCTGGTGCAGGTGCGGATAACCCACCGCCGGCGAGGCCGACGCCGGCCGGCCGGCGTAGCCCAGCTTCTGGCCCTCGTGCATGTTCTCGAGCAGCTGGTGCTGCACGAAGAACCAGGCCCCCTGGTTCTGCGGCTCGTCCTGGCACCAGACGATCTCGGTGGCCCCCGGATACTTCTTCAGTTCCGCTGCGATGGTCTTGTGCGGGAACGGGTAGAGCTGCTCCACGCGCAGCAGCGCGACGTCGAATGCCTTCTTCTCCTCGCGCCGCTTGACGAGGTCGTAATAGACCTTGCCCGAGCAGGCGATGACGCGCCTGACCTTCTCGGCGGCGACTTCGCGCGCGCGCTCGCCGATGACGGTCTGGAACTCGCCCCGCGTGAACTCCGACAGCGGCGAGGTCGCGTCCTTGTTGCGCAGCAGGCTCTTGGGGGTGAAGACGATGAGCGGCTTGCGGAACTGGCGCACCATCTGCCGCCGCAGCAGGTGGAAGATCTGGCTCGCGCTCGTGGGTTGCGCGACCTGCATGTTGTTGTCGGCGGCAAGCTGCATGAAGCGCTCGACGCGCGCCGAGCTGTGCTCGGGGCCCTGGCCCTCGTAGCCGTGCGGCAGCAGCAGCGTGAGGCCGTTGACGCGCCCCCACTTGACCTCGCCGCTGGCGATGAACTGGTCGATCACCACCTGCGCGCCGTTGGCGAAGTCGCCGAACTGCGCCTCCCAGATGGTGAGCGTGCCCGGGTCGGCGCTGGCATAGCCGTACTCGAAGCCGAGCACCGCCTCCTCGGAGAGGATGGAGTCGATGACGACGAAGGGTGCCTGGTTCTCGGCGATGTTCTCCAGCGGCACGTAGGTGCCGGTGTCCCACTTCTCGCGCTTCTGGTCGTGCAGCACCGCGTGCCGGTGAACGAAGGTGCCGCGCCCGCAGTCCTCGCCCGAAAGCCGCACCGCATAACCGCTGGCCACCAGCGAGGCGTAGGCGAGCGTCTCGCCCATGCCCCAGTCGACGTTGATCTCGCCGCGACCCATCGCGGCGCGGTCGGCCAGCACCTTCTGCGCCAGCGGGTGGACCTTGAAGCCCTCTGGCACCATGGTCAGGCGCTCGGCCAGGCGCTTGATTTCGGCCAGCGGCAGCGCCGTGTCGGCGGCGTCCGTCCACTTGCGGCCGAGGAAGGGCGCCCAGTCGACGGCGTACTTGCTCTTGAAGTTGGTGAGCACCGGGTCGACGGTGTGCTTTCCGGCATCGAAGGCCGAGCGCAGCTTCTTCACGAGTTCGTCGCCGCCGCCCGCGGGCAGCACACCCTGCGCCTCGAGCTTGTCGGCATAGAGCTTGCGCGTGCCGGGATGCGCGGCGATCTTCTTGTACATCAGGGGCTGCGTCAGCGCCGGCGTGTCCTGCTCGTTGTGGCCGAGCTTGCGGAAGCACACGATGTCGACGACGACATCCTTCTTGAACTGCTGGCGGTAGTCCATCGCCAGCTGCGTGCACAGCACGACCGATTCCGGATCGTCGCCGTTGACGTGCAGCACCGGTGCCTCGATCATCTTCACGACGTCGGTGCAGTACAGCGTCGAGCGGCTGTCGCGCGGGTCGCTGGTCGTGAAGCCGATCTGGTTGTTGATGACGATGTGCACCGTGCCGCCGGTGAAGTAGCCGCGCGTCTGCGCCAGCGCCAGCGTCTCCATGACCACGCCCTGCCCCGCGAAGGCGGCGTCGCCGTGCACCAGCACCGGCAGCACCTGGCTGCCGTCCTTGTCGCCGCGGCGGTCCATGCGCGCCTTCACCGAACCCTCGACGACCGGATTGACGATCTCCAGGTGGCTGGGGTTGAAGGCCAGGCTCAGGTGCACCGGGCCGCCGGGCGTCGAGATGTCGCTCGAGAAGCCCTGGTGGTACTTCACGTCACCGGCCGGCAGGTCCTCGGGCGCGGTGTGGTCGAACTCGGCGAACAAGTCCTTGGGCATCTTGCCCAGGGTGTTGACGAGCACGTTCAGGCGCCCGCGGTGCGCCATGCCGATGACGATCTCCTGCACGCCGTGCTGCCCCGCGCGCTGCACGACCTCGTCCATGCTGGCGATGAAGCTCTCGCCGCCTTCGAGCGAGAAGCGCTTCTGGCCGACGTACTTGGTGTGCAGGTAGCGCTCCAGGCCTTCGGCCGCCGTCAGCCGCTCGAGGATGTGCGTCTTCTGCTCGGCGGTGTAGCTCGGCTTGCCGCGCGTGGACTCCAGCCGTTCCTGCCACCAGCGCTTCTCGGCCGGATCCATGCAGTGCATGAACTCCGCGCCGATGGTGCCGCAGTAGGTCTCGCGCAGCGCGAGCAGGATGTCGCGCAGCGACATGTGCTCGGCCTTGCTGAAATAGGTGTTCCCGGCCGAGAACATGATGTCCATGTCGGCCTCGGTGAGGTCGTAGAAGGCCGGCTCGAGCTCGGGGATGCGCGCGCGCTCGGCGCGCTTGAGCGGGTCGAGGTCGGCCCAGCGGCTGCCCAGGTTGCGGTAGGCCGCGATCAGGCTTTGGACGTGCACCTGCTTGCGCGCCACGGCGAGATCGGCGGCGCTGGCCTTGAGTGCGAAGGCGTTGGCCTTGGCGCGCTGCGCGAAGGATTCGACCACCGAGGCGTGCGGCACGTCGCGCGCATCGCTGCCGTCGACCGCCGGCACATGCTGCAGGTTGTCGAAGTACGTGCGCCAGTTGTCGGGCACGCTGCCGGGGTTCTCGAGGTAGGCCTCGTAGAGTTCCTCGACGTAAGGGGCGTTGCCCCCGAACAGGTACGAATTGGACCTGTACTGCTGCATCATCGCTCGCTCACCTTTCGTCCGCGGTTTCCGCGGGCTCCGATGGGTTGCCAAACCTTCCGCGACCCCGGCTTCACCGGGCTGGCGGATTGCGACCCGCCTTGCTGTGGACTCGCGCGTTCAGCAAGGGGACGTGGAAGGACCGAATCGTCCGCAAGCGGGAACTCTATCACTCGGGTCGTCAACGCAGCCCCCGCCGATCAACAGCCGTCATTGGGCCACGGGAACCCTGTTGGTTTGCTGACAGCGCCGCCCCGAAGAGGCAGCGCGCCTTCAGCCGCCTGCGGCGGACGCTGCGGAAGCTGCGGAGGCGGCAGGCGACGGCCCCGAGGCCGCCGCGTCGGCGGCCTCGGGCGGCTTCGGCGGCGGCAGGCGGCCGCTCCCGCCGACGCCGACGCTCACACCGCGCGTGCCGACGGACACGCCGCCGCCGATGTTGCCGCCGCTGTCCACCGAGACTCCCACGGAGCCGATTCCGGGAAGCGGAAGCCCGATTCCCACCCCGACCGTCGAGCATCCGCCCAGCAGCAGCGCCAGCGCCGCCGCAGCGCCCCCGGCATAGGCGCCGGCGCGCTCCATGGGAGTGCCCGCGCGCCGCTGCCCGGATTCAGCGCACACGAGCGGACCGCTCGATCAGCCGCGCGCGGGCGGCCAGGTATTCGCGCCGCAGGCGCGCCACCAGCTCCGCCGCCGGCACCACGGCCTTGACCGGGGCGATGCCCTGGCCGCAGCCCCAGATGTCCTTCCAGGCCTTGGTGGTGTCGCCGCCGAAGTTCATCTTGCTCGGGTCGCTCTCGGGCAGATGGTCGGGGTCCATGCCGGCCTTGCGGATGGAGGGCTTGAGGTAGTTGCCGTGCACACCGGTGAAGAGGCTCGAGTAGACGATGTCGTCGCTCGTGCACTCGACGACGCACTGCTTGTAGGCGTCGCTGGCGCGCGCTTCGTCGGTGGCGATGAACGCCGAGCCGATGTAGGCCAGATCCGCGCCCATCGCCTGCGCGGCCAGCACCGCGTCGCCGGTGGCGATCGCGCCCGAAAGCGCGATCGGCCCGTCGAACCACTCGCGGATCTCGGCCACGAGCGCGAACGGGCTCTTCACGCCGGCATGGCCGCCCGCCCCCGCAGCGACCGCGATCAGCCCGTCGGCGCCCTTCTCGATCGCCTTCCTTGCGAAGGCGTTGTTGATGACGTCGTGCAGCACGACGCCGCCCCAGCCGTGCACGGCGTCGTTGATGTCGGTGCGCGCGCCGAGGCTCGTGATCATGATCGGCACCTTGTACCGGGCGCAGACCTGCATGTCGTGCTCGAGACGGTCGTTGGTCTTGTGCACGATCTGGTTGATGGCGAAAGGCGCCGCCGGACGCTCGGGGTGCGCGCGGTTCCAGTCCGACAGGCCTTCGGTGATCTCGTGCAGCCACTCGTCGAGTTGCGAGGCCGGGCGCGCGTTGAGCGCGGGCATCGAGCCGACGATGCCGGCCGTGCACTGCGCGATCACCAGCTTGGGGTTGCTGATGATGAACAGCGGCGCGCCGATGACCGGCAGCGGCAGGCCTTGCAGCACGGGGGGAAGACGGCTCATCAGAAGGCCTCCAGGGCAAGCGCGGTGACGGAAGCCGCGCCCTCGACGACGCTGTCGCGCAGCGCCGGTGCGCGCGTCAGGAGGTGCTCGGCGAAGAAGCGGCAGGTGGTGATCTTGGCCCGCATGAAGTCGGCGTCGACACCCTCGGCGAGGCGATCCTCGGCCGCCATCAGCGCGCGGCCCAGCAGCCAGCCGGCGACGACGGTGCCGGTCAGCATCAGGTAGGGCACGCTGCCGGCGAAGGCGGCGTTGGGGTCGCCCTTGGCCGTGGCGACGACGTAGTCCACCGCCTGCAGCAGCGCCTGGCGCGCGGCCTGCAGCCGCCTGGCCATCGCGGCACAGGCGGCGCCGGGGCGCGCGCTCAGCGCGGCCTCGGTCTGCTCGATCCGCGCCGCCACGGCGCGCAGTCCTTGGCCGCCGTCGCGCAGCGTCTTGCGGCCGACGAGGTCGTTGGCCTGGATCGCGGTCGTGCCTTCATAGATGGTCAGGATCTTCGCGTCGCGCAGATGCTGCGCGGCCCCGGTCTCCTCGATGAAGCCCATGCCGCCGTGGACCTGGATTCCCAGGCTCGCCACGTCCAGGCTCATCTCGGTGGACACGCCCTTCACCAGCGGCACCAGCAACTCGTAGAAGGCCTGGTTCTGCGCCCGCACGTCGCCGTCGGCGTGCGCATGGGCGGCGTCGTAGGCGGCGGCGGCGACGAGCGCCATGGCGCGGCAGGACTCGGTCCAGGCGCGCATGGTCATCAGCATGCGGCGCACGTCCGGGTGATGAATGATCGGTGCGGCCTTGGCCATGGAGCCGTCGACCGGGCGGCTCTGCACGCGCTCGCGCGCGTAGGCCACCGCCTGCTGGTAGGCGCGCTCGGCCACCGCGATGCCCTGCACGCCGACGGCGAAGCGCGCCGCGTTCATCATCACGAACATGTACTCGAGGCCGCGGTTCTCCTGGCCGACGAGATAGCCGACGGCGCCGCCGTGGTCGCCGTACTGCAGCACCGCGGTGGGGCTGGCCTTGATGCCCAGCTTGTGCTCCAGGCTCACGCAGTGCACGTCGTTGCGCGTGCCGTCGGCCAGCACCTTGGGGCAGATGAAGAGCGAGATGCCCTTCACGCCCTCGGGCGCGCCGGCCACGCGCGCGAGCACGAGGTGGACGATGTTCTCGGCCATGTCGTGCTCGCCGTAGGTGATGAAGATCTTGGTGCCGAAGAGGCGGTACGTACCGTCGGCCTGCGGCTCGGCGCGCGTGCGCACCAGCGCCAGGTCCGAACCCGCCTGAGGCTCCGTGAGGTTCATGGTGCCGGTCCAGCGGCCCTCGATCATGGGCGGGATGTAGGCCTGCTTCTGCGCCTCGCTGCCGGCGGTGAGCAGCGCCTCGATGGCGCCGTCGGTGAGCAGCGGGCAGAGCGCGAAGCTCAGGTTGGCGGACTGCACGATCTCGATGCAGGCGGCGTGGATCAGCTTGGGCAGGCCCTGTCCGCCATAGGCGACCGGGTGGTGCAGGCCCTGCCAGCCGCCCTGCGTGAACTGCGCGAACGCCTCCTTGAAGCCGGGCGTGGTGCGCACCTGGCCGTCCTGCAGCGACGAGGGGTTGCGATCGCCTTCGACGTTCAGCGGCGCGATCACGCCCTCGGCCAGGCGGGCGCATTCCTCGAGCACGGCGGCGGCAGTCTCCGCACCCGCCTCCTCGTAGCCGGGAAGTTGCGCGACGGCGTCGATGCCGGCCAGCTCCTTCATCACGAACAGGAGATCCTTGAGGGGGGCTCGATAGCTCATGGACGTGTCCTCTCGATGGAAAAAGGGGCGCCCGATCGAGCGCCCCGCAGGTGAGGCTTCAGGCCGTCTGGCGTGCCTTCAAAGCGCGGCCACCAACTCCGGCACCGCGGTGAAGAGGTCGGCTTCCAGGCCGTAGTCGGCGACGCTGAAGATCGGCGCTTCGGCGTCCTTGTTGATGGCCACGATGACCTTGGAGTCCTTCATCCCCGCCAGGTGCTGGATGGCGCCGGAGATGCCGACCGCGATGTAGAGCTGCGGCGCGACGATCTTGCCGGTCTGCCCGACCTGCCAGTCGTTGGGCGCGTAGCCGGCGTCGACCGCGGCGCGGCTGGCACCGAGGGCCGCGCCCAGCTTGTCGGCCAGCGGCACCAGCACCTCGTCGAACTTCTCGCTGCTGCCCAGCGCCCGGCCGCCGGAGACGATGATCTTGGCGCTGGTGAGCTCCGGGCGCTCGAGCTTGGCGATCTCGGCACCCTGGAACGCGGTCTTGCCGCTGTCGGCCACGGGCGCCAGGGTTTCGACGGCGGCACTGCCGCCGCTGGCGGCCACGGGGTCGAAGGCCGTGGTGCGCACCGTGATGAGCTTGATGGCGTCGCTGCTCTGCACCGTGGCGATGGCGTTGCCGGCGTAGATCGGGCGCTCGAAGGTGTCGGCGGCGACGACCTTGGTCGCGTCGCTGATCTGCGCCACGTCCAGCAGCGCGGCCACGCGCGGTGCGATGTTCTTGCCGCTGGCGGTGGCCGCGAAGAGGATGTGGCTGTACGCCGGAGCGAGCGCCACGACTTGCGCGGCGACGTTCTCCGCCAGGCCGTGATCGAGCGCGGGCGCATCGGCGTGCAGCACCTTGGCCACGCCGGGGATGGCCGCGGCGGCCTGGGCCGCTGCCGCGGCACCCGCGCCGGCCACCAGCACGTGGACGTCACCGCCGCATTGCGCGGCGGCAGCGACGGTGTTCAGGGTCGCGGCCTTGAGGCTCGCGTTGTCGTGTTCGGCAATGACGAGGGCGGCCATGTCAGATCACCTTGGCTTCGTTCTTGAGCTTGGCCACGAGGGTGGCGACGTCGGGAACCTTGATGCCGGCACCGCGCTTGGGCGGCTCCTCGACCTTCAAGGTCTTGATGCGCGGCGTCACGTCCACGCCCAGGTCGGCGGGCTTGACGACGTCCAGCGTCTTCTTCTTGGCCTTCATGATGTTCGGCAGCGTGACGTAGCGCGGCTCGTTCAGGCGCAGGTCCGTGGTGACGACGGCCGGCAGCGTGAGCGCCAGGGTCTCCAGGCCGCCGTCGACCTCGCGCGTGACGGTCGCCTTGCCGTCGGCGACCTCGACCTTGCTGGCAAAGGTGGCCTGTGGAAGTCCGGCCAGGGCCGCGAGCATCTGCCCGGTCTGGTTGCAGTCGTCGTCGATGGCCTGCTTGCCCAGGATGACGAGGCCGGGCTGTTCCTTGTCC
>JAIXKR010000029.1 GCA_026932235.1 Burkholderiales bacterium | reverse complement strand
GCTTTCGGCGCCGCGCGCGTGGCCGGCGGCAGCTGCCAGATCCCGGCCACGCTCACCGCCGAGGGCACCGTCGTGCAGCTTGCCGATTTCCACCGCATCGTCTTCGGCCTGCTGCCGCAGACCGCGCCGCAGGCCGAGGCGAAGCTGCAGGCGCTGCTCGCGCTCTACCAGCGCACCCCGGTGGGCGTGGAGCTGGCGCCGGACATCATGCTGGCGCTGTGGGAGAAATTCGTCGGCCTCACGACGCTGGCGGCGATGACCTGCCTGATGCGCGGCGCGGTCTGCGACATCCTCGCCAGCGACGAAGGCGCGGCCCTGCTGGAGGAGACCTACGCCGCCTGCACCGCGGTGGCCCAGGCCGCCGGCCAGGCGCCGCGCGACGCGGTGATGGCGCACTTCAAGGCCATGTTCTCCAACCGCGAATCGGCGGTCACCGCGTCGATGATGCGCGACCTCGAAGCCGGCGGCCGCACGGAAGGCGCGCACATCGTCGGCGACATGCTCGCGCGCGCCCGCGCCGCAGGCATAGACCCCGCCGCGCTGCGCCACGCCTGGTGCCACCTGCAGACGGCCGAGCAGCGGCGGGCGCGGGAAGCGGCGCAGAAGCCGGCGAACCCGACGTGAGCACACCTGCGCGCGAATGCGCAGTGTCGATTCCTTTTACATCGGCCACGACACCATTCTTCAAATCATTGATTTTTCTAGATATTTTATCTTGGCCTGCAATTTGCTTTTCATTTGTCGTCAATCGGATTCTTTTGAGGACAAGGCCATGTCAGCATTCAGAAACCTCTTTGCGGTCGGCGCGCTCTGCGGCGCCATGGCGGTGTCGGTAGGCGCCCATGCCGGGAGCTTCTCCTTCACAGGCAACTTCACCCAGGACGACAACGTGCAGTTGTTCAACTTCACCGTTGGCGCGGCCTCGACGGTGACGCTCAGGACCTGGTCGTACGCAGGTGGGACCAATGCGGCCGGAGCAGCGATCGCGCGCGGCGGGTTCGACCCCATCTTGGCACTCTTCGACGGGTCGGGCGTCTACATCGATCAGAACGACGACGGGAACTGCAGCTTCGTGGCAGCCGACATCGTGACGGGCAATTGCTGGGACACCTACTTCTCGGCGCCGCTTGCGGCCGGCAGCTATACCGTCGCCGTGATGCAGTACGACAACTTCGCCAACGGCCCGAATCTGTCCGATGGCTTCGGCCGTGACGGCCAGGGCAACTTCACGCCCGGATATACCGGTTGCAGTGCAACCCAGTTCTGCGACGTGAGTGGCGACGTGCGCGACAGCCACTGGGCCTTCGACATCCTTGGTGTGGAGGACGCCGGCCAAGTCGATCCCGGCCACGACGTGCCGGAGCCCGGCAGCATCGCACTCATCGGCCTGGGCATGCTGGGTCTTGCCGCCCGCCGGCGCGGGAAGTAAGCCCTTCAACGCGCTTCGAAGTGCTTGCAGGCCCCGCCTCGGCGGGGCTTTCTTCTTGCTGACTCCGGAGCCGCTCGCACGGGGCACATTGCGCCCACGCCGCATGGTGTGGTGCTCACGCCGCGAGCAAATCGAGCAGCGTGCGCGCGACGACCTTGGTCGCGCGGCGCAGGTCCTCCAGCACGATGTGCTCGTCGGCGCGCTTGGCGTTGGATTCGAGCACGGTGCGCGGCCCGGCGCCGTAGATCACCGCGGGGATGCCGCGCTCGCAGAAGAGCCGCGCGTCGGTGTAGAGCGGCGTGCCGCAGGCCTCGACCGGCTCGCCGAAGATGTGGCTCGCGTGCGTGGTCAGCGCGTCCACCAGCGGCTTGTTGCCCGGCAGCGGCTTCATCGCGTGCGCAAGCAGCAGGCGGCGGATCTCGACGCTGGCGCCCGGCAGCGTCGCCACCGCGGCCTCGATCATCTGCCGCAGCGCGGATTCGACCTGCGCCGGATCCTCTTCCGGGATCATGCGGCGGTCGATCTTCAGCAGCACCTTGCCCGGGACGACGTTGGTGTTGGTGCCGCCGGAGATCTGGCCGACGTTGATGTAGCCGCAGTTGATGCCCTTCACCGCGCTCTTGTGCCCGCGCAGGCGTTCGTTCTCGGCGTAGAGCGCGGTCAGCACGCGATTCGCGGCCTGCAGCGCGTCGACCGCGGTCTCGGGCACCGCCGCATGGCCCATCTTGCCGTGAACGGTGGCCGCGAGCTGCAGGCAGCCGTTGTGCGCGGTCACGACCTGGTAGCTGAAGCCCGCGGCGATCTCGAGGTCGGGCTTCGTGAGCCCCTGCTCGAGCAGCCAGCCGGGCCCGAGGATGCCGCCGAACTCCTCGTCGTAGGTGAAGAGCAGGTCGATGCCGCCGGCCAGCGGCACGCCCGCGGCCTCGAGCGCGCGCGTGGCGAAGACGAAGGTCGTGAAGTCGCACTTGCTCACCGCGGCGGCGCGGCCGTAGAGCCTGCCGCCTTCGATCTCGCCGCCGTAGGGGTCGTGCGTCCAGCCCTCGCCCGGCGGCACGACGTCGCCGTGCGCGTTGAGCGCGACGATGCGCCCGCCGGCGCCATAGCGCCGCTGCACGACGAGATTGGTCAGCGACTGCAGCCCATAGTCGTGCACGAGCGCCGCCGGCACCTCGTGCGCGACGGCATCGAAGCCCCAGGGCGCCAGCAGTTCGCGCGTCTTCAGCGCGTGCGGCGTGTTGTGGCCCGGCGGCGTGTCGGTGGGCACGCGCACCAGTTCCTGCAGCAGCCGCACCTGCTCGTCGAAGTGCGCGTCGACGAAGGCGTCGAGCGCGGCGTAATGCGGGGATCGGTCGGATGGCTTCATTTGGTCTCCGCGGCGAGTTGGTCGATCAGGTGCTGCATCGCGCGCACCGCCAGGTCCATGTCGTGGCTGGTGCTGGATTCGAGCGGGTTGTGGCTGATGCCGGCGTTCTCGCCGCGCACGAAGAGCATCGCCTGCGGCAGCAGCTCGTGCAGCTTCATCGCGTCGTGGCCGGCGCCGCTGGGCATGGGCTTGATCGGCAGGCCGAGCGCCTGCACGGCCGCCTCCCAGCGCGATTGCCACTGCGGCGCGCTCGGCGCTGCGGCCGCGCGCATCGTCTCCTCGGTGCGGTGGCGCAGGCCGCGACGCTTGCAGATCGCGTCGAGCTCGGCGAGCACGTCGCGCGCGCAGGCATCGCGCACCGGGTCGGTGGTGGCGCGGATGTCCAGGCTGAAGCGGCAGCGTCCGGGGACGACGTTGATCGAGCCGCTCGGCACCTCGAGCATGCCCACGGTGGCGACCAGGTCCGGCTCCTGCGCGCCGCGGCGCTCCATCGCGAGCACGAGGTCGGCCGCGGCCGCCGCGGCGTCGCGGCGCTGGCCCATCGGCGTCGTGCCGGCGTGGCTGGCCATGCCGATGATCTCGCCCTGGTAGCGCACGCCGCCGTTGATCGAGGTGACGACGCCAAGCGGCAGGTCCAGGGCGTTGAGCACCGGCCCCTGTTCGATGTGGACCTCGATGAAGGCCAGGTAGCGCGAGGCGTCGCGCCGCAGCCTGGGGATGTCGGCGATGCACAGGCCCGCGTGTTCCATCGCCTCGCGCATCGTGATGCCCTCGGCGTCGCGCTGCTCGAGCCAGGCGGGGTCGAAGTCGCCGATCAGCGCCCCCGAACCGAGGAAGGTCGCCTTGTAGCGCTGCCCCTCCTCCTCGGCGAAGCCGACGACCTCGATGCCGAAGGGCAGGCGCCGCCCGGCGCGCGAGAGTTCACGCACGCAGACCATCGGCACCAGGATGCCCAGGCGCCCGTCGTACTTGCCGCCGTTGCGCACGGTGTCGTAGTGGCTGCCGGTCATCAGCCGCCGTGCGTTGCGGTCCGTGCCGTGATAGACGCCGACGACGTTGCCGACGGCGTCGATCCCGACCTCGTCGAAGCCGCAGTCGGCGCGCATCCAGTGCGCCAGCCGCTGCGCGGCGGCGCGATGCGCGTCGCTGAGATAGGTCACCGTCAGCTCACCGCGCTCGGCGTAGGGTGGCTCGCTGTGGCTGGCCAGGCGCTCGGCCCAGTCCCAGACCTGGTTGCCGAGCTCCGGCTGCTCGCCGAACTTGTCAGAGAGGCGAATCTCGGCGATGCGGTGGATGTTGCGCAGCGCCTCGTCGAACTCGAAGTCCGGGTGGTTGGCAAGGCGGCGCTCGAAGGTCGCGATGATCTGCTGCTTCGAGAGGCCTTCGCCGCGCGGCCCGCGCACCGCGAGGATGAAGGGGAAGCCGAAGCGCTCGTTGTACGCGGCGTTGAGCTGCTGGATGTGCGCGAACTCCTCGGGCGTGCACTGCGTGAGACCTGCCTTGCCCTGCTCGTGGGTCGACTCGGCGGTCAGCGTCTTCGCGACCATCGCCTTGCCGGCAAGTTCGGGGTGCGCGCGGATGAGTGCGAGCTGCGCCTCGCGCCCGGCCTCGCGGACGGTCGTCGCGAGCGCATGCTCGAGCGCAGCCAGCGTCGCGAAGGGCCGGGCTTCCCAGGTCTTCTCCGCGATCCAGGGCGAATGTTCGTAAGTGCCGTCCAGCAGCGAAGTGAAGGCCTCGCGCGTGGCGGCGTTGATCTGCGCAAGGCTCAAGGTGCCGGTGGCGGCGGCGGTGGCGGACATGTTCGCTCTCACTCCCAGACGAAGGCGGTGGCGGCATCGAAGGGATGCACCTGCTTCCAGTGCCGCGCGATCTCGACGCGGCGCGCGATCCAGACGCGCTCATGCGCCTGCACATGGTCGAGGAAGCGCTGCAGCGCGCGCATCCGCCCCGGCCGCCCGAGGAGCCGGCAGTGCATGCCGATGCTCATCATCGCCGGGCGCTCGTCGCCTTCGGCGTAGTGCACGTCGAAGGCGTCGCGCAGGTACTGGAAGAACGCGTCGCCGTGACTGAAGCCCTGCGGCAGCGCAAAGCGCATGTCGTTGGTGTCCAGCGTGTAGGGGACGACGAGCTGGGGCGCAAGGCTGCCGTCGCTCTTCCTCACGTTCAGCCAGAACGGCAGGTCGTCGCCGTAATAGTCGCTGTCGTATTCGAAGCCGCCGTAGTCGGCGACCAGGCGCCGCGTGTTCGGGCTGTCGCGCCCGGTATACCAGCCGGCCCCGTGCAGCTTGCGCGCGTGGTCGCCGGTCAGGCGCGCGATCGCCTCCATTGCGCGCGCCATGTGCTCGCGCTCGATGCTCTCGTCGAGGTTCTGGTAGTGGATCCAGCGCCAGCCGTGCGAGGCGATCTCGTGGCCGAGCTCGACGAAGGCGGCCGTCACCTCGGGGCTGCGCTCGAGCGCCATGCCGACGCCGAAGACCGTCAGCGGCAGGCCGCGGCGCTCGAATTCGCGCAGCAGCCGCCAGACGCCGACGCGCGAGCCGTATTCGTAGATGCCCTCCATGCTCAGATGGCGGGAGGGGTAGGAGGCCGGGTTGAACATCTCGGAGAGGAACTGCTCGCTGCCGGCGTCGCCGTGCAGCACGCAGTTCTCGCCGCCTTCCTCGTAGTTGAGGACGAACTGCAGCGCCACGCGCGCCTGGCTCGGCCATTGCGGATGCGGCGGCGTGCGGCCGTAGCCGCGCAGGTCGCGCGGGTAGCGGGGCGCCGACGCAGTGGAAGCGGTGGAAGCGGCGGTCATGGCTTGTCTCCCCTGGGCTTGAGCACCGAGGCCAGGTCCGGCGAACGCGGATCCAGGCGCAGGTTGCGCTCGACGCTCGTGATGTGCTGCTCCATCAGCCGCGCCGCGAGCCGGCCGTCGCGTCGCTCGAGCGCCTGCACGATCTCGACATGCTCGGCCTGCGAGTGGTCGGCCGAATGGCCGGACTGGTACATCAGCGCGATCAGCTGCGAACGCGAGAGCAGGTCGGCGATCAGCTGCGCGAGCACCTCGTTGCCGAGCAGGCGCGCGAGCACGACGTGGAAGTCCGCCAGCAGCCGCGTGCGGCCGCTCACGTCGTCGCGCGCCACCGCCTGGCGTTCGTCGCGCAGGTGCGCGCGCAGCTCGGCGAGCTGGGCGTCGGTGATCACCTTGGCGAGCTGGCGCACCATGCCGCCCTCGACCAGGCGACGCACCTCGTAGACCTGGCGCGCCTCCTCGATGCTCGGCATCGCCACGAAGGCACCGCGCGCGGGCTCGAGCGTCACCAGGCGGTCGCTGCTCAGCCGGTTCAGCGCCTGGCGCACGACGGTGCGCGAGACCGAGAACACGTCGGCGATCTGCTGTTCGACGAGCTTGGTGCCGGGCATCAGCCGGCGCTCGATGATCGCGGTGGTGATCGAATCGACGATCTGGTCGGTGACGCTGCCGGCGGCGCCGCCACCGGATCGCGGCGACTCGACCAGGCGCAAGGAGGGGGTGGCAGTCTTGGACACCTTGGCACAACTCCGCATTCGATACACAAGTGTATACACTAAAGCCACTGCGTGCAATCGGTCCAGGTCCCTGTGCTTGCCGGCCGCGCCGCGACGACCCTTGCTTCCGGCATGGCGTCTCCATGCGCACCCTGGCTCGTCGTTCGTTTCACGGGTTTTCCCGGATCACTAAAGTACACTGCACTGTATACAGTGTGCGCATGTCGCCGCGGGATCGCGCGACGGCGCAGGTTTCCGGTCTGCAGCCGCCGGCGCGTGGGGTGCGACCATCCGGCCTCACAGCACCCGCCGTGGTGGGGCTTGCGATGAGGCCGTGCGGTACAAACGCGGCGCCCGCGGCCAAGGACTGGTGGAGACCCCTCCGATGGAAGCCTATCTGCTCGACTGGGCCAACGTGCTGCTGCGCTGGACCCATGTCATCACCGCGATCGCCTGGATCGGCTCGTCCTTCTACTTCGTGCTTCTGGACAACAGCCTCACGCCACCCGAGCACGAGGACCTGAAGAAGAAGGGTGTGGATGGCGAGATGTGGGCCGTGCACGGCGGCGGCTTCTACCACTCCAACAAGTACATGGTGGCGCCGCGCTGGCGCCCGCTGCCGGAGAACCTGCACTGGTCCTACTGGGAGAGCTACTCCACCTGGCTCACCGGTTTCGGCCTCTTCACGGTGCTCTACCTCTTCAACGCCGGCAGCTTCCTCGTCGACAAGAGCGTCCACGACTGGTCGCCCGGTGCAGCGATCGCCGCGTCGCTCGGCTTCCTCGTCGTCTGCTGGATCGTCTACGACCTGATCTGCCGCACGCTCGGGCAGCGCAGGAACGGTGACCTGGTCGTCGGCATCTGCGTCTTCCTGCTGGTGATCTTCGCGTCGTGGCTGGCCTGCAGGCTCTTCGCCGGGCGCGCGGCCTTCCTGCTGGTGGGCGCGATGCTGGCGACGACGATGAGCGCCAACGTCTTCTTCTGGATCATCCCGGGCCAGCGCAAGGTCGTCGCGCAGCTTCGCGCCGGGCAGACGCCGGACCCGATCCACGGCCAGCGCGGCAAGCAGCGCAGCGTGCACAACACCTACTTCACGCTGCCGGTGCTGATCGCGATGATCTCCAACCACTACGGCTGGCTTTATCAGGGCCCGAACAACTGGCTCGTGCTGGTCTTGCTGATGCTCGCCGGCGCGCTCATCCGCCACAGCTTCGTCGCCCGCCACAAGGCGCATGTGCTGCACAAGCGCACGCCCTGGGAGCACGCGGTCATCGGTACGCTGCTGCTCGTGCTGCTGGCCTTCTGGCTCGCCCCCGCACCCAAGAGCGCCGAAGAGATCGCCGCAGCCAAGGCCGCTGCCGCCAAGCCGATCACCTACGCCGACGTCCGCGCCATCGTCGACCAGCGCTGCATCATGTGCCACGGCACGGCGCTGCAGGAAAAAGGCGTCGACCTGCACGACGCTGCCGGCCTGAAGAAGAACGCCCAGATGGCCTATCAGCAGGCCGCGGTGCTCAAGCTGATGCCGCTGAGCAACGCGACGCAGATGACCGAGATCGAGCGCGACACGATCAAGCGCTGGTACGAGGCCGGCGCGCCCATCGAGTAAGGGCAGCGGCTGCTGCCGCGCAGGCCGCACCGGATCTCGAAGCCCGGGTGCCTCTCCCGCACGGCGGGAGAGGCTTCACTTCAGGCAGCCTGCGCCTGCTGCAGCAGCTGCGCAACGACCGCGATCGCGATCACCTCCGGCTCCTTGCCT
>JAIXKR010000139.1 GCA_026932235.1 Burkholderiales bacterium | reverse complement strand
GGGATGGACATGGGTGGGGTTCCTCGGGGAAGCGCGCAAGGCGGAGCGGCGAAAAGGCCGGGGCCGCATGGTAACGCCCGGGGTCTGGCGCGGCCGCGCGAGGCAGCGGATCGGCCCTCTACACTGTCCGGCCAAGGCAGGTGCCTGCGGGCGGCCGAACACGGGAGGACGACGCGTTGGAACGCGTGCTGGCGTGGACGCTGGCCTGGCTGCTGGGTGCCTGGTCGCAGTTGCAGCAGACGGTGCCGTGGCCGGCGCCGGTGCAGGTCGCGCTCATGGGCGGCGGCGTGGTGGCGATGCTCGCCGCCTTGAGTTGGCGGAGGCTGCCGCGCGTCGCGGGCACGGCACTGGGCGCGCTGGCGCTGGCGGCGATGGCGCTCGGCAGCACCGACTGGCGCGCGGCCCGGCGACTGGCGCATTCGCTGCCGGCGGCGCTCGAAGGGCAGGATCTCGAGGTGGTGGGCGTCGTCGCCTCGCTGCCGCAGCGCAACCCGGCAGGCACGCGCTTCGTGTTCGAAGTGGAGACGGCCGAGCGGCAGGGGCGGCCGGTGTCGATCCCGCGCCGGCTCTCGCTGGGCTGGTGGAACGACGGCGAGACCTCGGCGCCCGGGGAAGGGCCCGAGGCGCTTCGTGCCGGCGAGCGCTGGCGCTTCACGGTGCGGCTGCGGCAGCCGCACGGCCAGGTCAATCCGCACGGCTTCGACGCCGAGCTCTGGCTCTTCGAGCAAGGCCTGCGCGCCAGCGGCTACGTGCGCGCGCGCGGCGCCGCAGCGACGCGGCTGCATGCAGCGGCAGGCTACCCGGTGCAGCGCGTGCGGCAGGCGATCCGCGACCGCATCGAGGCCACCGTGCCCGACCCGGCTGCCGCCGGCATGCTCGCGGCGCTGGCGATCGGCGACCAGGGCGCGATCGACCGCGCCGAGTGGGACGTATTCCGCGTCACCGGCGTGGCCCACCTGATGTCGATCAGCGGCCTGCACGTGACGCTGTTCGCCTGGCTGGCGTCGGCGCTCGTCGGCTGGGCCTGGTGCCGGGCCGGGCCGCTGCCGCTGTGGCTGCCCGCGCCGCTGGCGGCGCGTTGGGGAGGGCTGGCGCTGGCCACGGCCTACGCCGTGCTCGCCGGCTGGGGGGTGCCGGCGCAGCGCACGGTGTCGATGCTCGCGGTCGTCGTCGTCCTGCGCAGCGCCGGGCGGCGCTGGCCGGGGCCGCCGGTGCTGCTGGCGGCCGCCGTCGCGGTGACGCTGGTCGACCCCTGGGCCTTGCTGCAGCCGGGATTCTGGCTCTCCTTCGTCGCGGTTGCGCTGCTGATGGTTTCCGATCCGCAGCCCGCGGAGCCTGCGGTCGAGGCCGGCACGGGCGCTGCGCTCGGCGGCCGTGCCTGGACGGCGCTGCGCCAGGGTTTGCGCACGCAGGCGGTGGCGACGGTGGGCCTGGCGCCCTTGACGCTGCTCTTCTTCCAGCAGGTGTCGCTGGTGGGCTTCGTCGCCAACCTGGTGGCGATTCCGCTGGTGACGCTGGTGGTGATGCCCTTGTCCCTGCTGGGCGTGCTGCTGTCGCCGCTGTGGTCGCTGGATGCGCTGCTGGCCGCCGCCCTGCTGCGCGCGCTGGCCTGGCTGGCCGCGCTGCCCTGGGCGCAGTGGACGGTGCCCGCCGCGCCCGCCTGGGCCGCGCTGCTCGGCCTGGCCGGTGGGCTGGTGGTGGTGCTGCCGCTGCCGTGGCGGCTGCGCCTGCTTGGGCTGCCGCTGCTGTTGCCGCTGCTGGCGCCGGTGGTCGAACGTCCGCCGCCGGGGCGCTTCGAGATGCTCGCGCTGGACGTCGGCCAGGGCACGGCGGTGCTCGTTCGCACGCACGCGCACCTGCTGGTCTACGACACCGGGCCGCAGTACGGCGTCGACGCCGATGCCGGCGAGCGCGTGCTGCTGCCGCTGCTGCGCGCGCGCGGCGAACGCCGAGTCGACCGGCTGGTGCTCAGCCATCGCGACAGCGACCACGTCGGCGGTGCGGCCTCGCTGCTGCAGCGCGTGCCGGTGCGCGTGCTGACGAGTTCGCTGGCCGACGACCATCCGCTGCGCGCGTTCCCGGTGCCGCAGGAGCGCTGCCGTGCCGGGCAGCGTTGGCAGTGGGACGGCGTCGACTTCGAGATGCTGCACCCTGCCGCGGACGCGGACCTCGCGGCGCGCAAGGCGAACGCGCTGAGCTGCGTGCTCAGCGTACGCGGCACGCAGGGGTCGGTGCTGCTGGCCGGCGACATCGAGCGCGCCCAGGAACTGGCGCTGGTCGGGCGCCTCGGGCCGCGGCTGCGCGCCGACGTGCTGCTGGTGCCGCATCACGGCAGCCGCACCTCGTCCAGCGGCAGCTTCATCGTCGCCGTGTCGCCGCGCCTGGCGCTGGTGCAGGCGGGCTACCGCAGCCGCTTCGGCCATCCGGCCCCGGACGTCGTCGCGCGCTACGCGACGCACGGCGCGACGCTCGTGCGCAGCGACCGTTGCGGCGCCTGGAGCTGGCGCGCCGACGGCAGCATGCACTGCCAGCGCGAGCTCGATGCGCGCTACTGGCACCATCGTGCAGATGCCGCGCCCGAGGCCCTGCGCTGAGCGCCGTGCGCGCTCAGCGCCGCCTATGATGATCGCCATGCGCTGGCTGTCTCTCCTGCCGCTCCTGCTGTGCTGCACGGCGACGCAGGCGCAGCTTCTGGCCGCTGCCGCGCTGCCCGCGCCGCCGCAGGCCGAACGCAGGGCGCAGGCGGCATCGGGTCCCGTCGGCGGGCGCCGCGACGAGTATCGATGGTTGCGCGACGACGACGCCCGTGCCAAGCGCCCGGAAGTGCTGCGCCAGCTCGAGGCCGAGAACCGCTATACCGAGGCCGTGCTCGCGCCCTTGCGCCCGCTGCGCGAGAAGTTGCAGCAGGAGACGCTCGCGCGCGTGGCGCCGGTGCAGGCCAGCGTGCCGGTCTACGACAACGGCTGGTGGATCTGGCGGCAGTACGCCGCCGATCTCGACCACCCCCGCGTGATGCGCCGTCGCGGCACGCCTGCAGGCCCTGACGCGGCCGCCCGCGCCGAAGTGCTGCTCGACCTGCCGCAGCACGCGATCGCGCAGCGCAGCTACAGCCTGGGCCAGGTGCAGGTGAGTCCGGACGGGCGCTGGCTCGCGTGGACCGAGGACGTGCAGGGGCGAGGCAGTTTCGACCTCTACATCCAGGACCTGCAGACGCGGCGCCTGCAGCCCGAGCGCATCCGCGGCGTGCAGGAGGGCTTCGCCTGGGCCGCCGACAACCGCACGCTCTTCTACGTGCGCCAGCATCCGGTGACGCTGCACCGCGGCGCCGTCTGGCGGCACCAGCGCGGCAGCGACCCGGCCGCCGACGTGAGGGTGCACGAGGAGGAAGACGCGGCGATGTTCGTCGGCGTGCGCGCCAGCGCCTCGCGGCGCCAGGTGCTGATCGACATCTTCGGTGCAGACAGCACCGAGTTGCGCGCCGTGCCGGCGGATGCGCCGACGCAACCGGCGCGCGTGCTGCTGCCGCGGCGCGCGGGCGTGCGCATCCAGGCCGAGCACATCGGTACGCGCTGGCTCTTGCGCAGCAATGCCGGCGCGCCCGACTTCGCGCTGCTGGCGGCGGACGATCTCGGTCAGCCCGAGCGCTGGCGCACGCTGCTTCCGGCGCGGGCGGGGGTGGTGCTCGAAGGCATGCAGGCCTTCGAGTCGGCGATCGTCGTCGAGGAGCGCGAGCAGGCGCGGCGGCGCGTGCGCGTGCTCGACCCGGACGGCCGCGAGCGCCGGATCATCGACGCCGCTGCCGGCGGCACCGTCGCGCTGGGCGAGAACCGGGACGCGCGCGCCGCGCGCGTGCAGCTCGTACAGCAGTCGCTGGTGCGGCCCCCGCTGACCTTGGAAGTCGATCTGGCGAGCGGGCGCGAGATCGCGCGCCGGCAGGAGCCGGTCCCCGGGCACGATCTCTCGCCCTACCGCAGCGAACTGATGTGGGCGCCGGCGCGCGACGGCGTGCGCATTCCGGTGACCCTCGCCTGGCACGAAGGGCGCGTGCGCCGCGACGGCAGCGCACCGCTGCTGGTCGAAGGCTACGGTGCCTACGGCGAGAGTCTGGAGCCGCTCTTCGGCGTGCAGCGCCTGTCGCTGCTCGAACGCGGCTTCGTCATCGCGCTGGCCCATGTGCGCGGCGGCGGCGAACTCGGCCGCGGTTGGTACGAGGCGGCGCGCGGCGCGGGCAAGCAGCGCAGCTTCGACGACTTCGTCGACGTCACCGACCACCTCGTCGCCGAGCGTTGGGCGGCGCCGGACAAGGTGTTCGCGCACGGCGCCTCGGCCGGCGGCCTGCTGCTGGCCGCGGTCGCCAACCAGGCCGGTGCACGCTATCGCGCGATGCTGCTGGACATGCCGTTCGTCGACGTGCTCGGGGCGATGCTCGACCCGAGCCTGGCGCTCACCGCGCCCGAATGGAGCCAGTGGGGCGACCCGCGCGAGCGCGCCGGCTACGCGGCGCTGGCGGCCTGGTCGCCGTACGACAACGTCGCCGCGCGCGACTATCCGGCGCTCCTCGTCACCGCGGCGCTGTGGGACACGCGCGTCCCCTACGACGGTCCGGTGCGCTGGGTGGCGCGGCTGCGCGCGCACAAGACCGATCGCCATCCGCTGCTGCTGCATGTGGAAATGAATGCCGGCCACGACGGTGAGGCCGGACGCCTCGAGCGGCCACGCCAGTGGGCGCGGCAGTATGCTTTCATCCTCGACCTCGCGGGCCTGGCTGCGTCGTCGCCGGCCGCCGCGCCCGCTGCTGCCGGGGCCGCTGGGGCCGAGGCCGCTGCCGTGTTGCCGGCAGGCGAGGTGATGCGCGGCGGCATCAAGCTCACGCGCTGAGCCCGCTCGAGCGAGCCGGGGCGAAGGCGCGAACCCTGCGATGGCCCAGTACTTCGAAGTTCACCCCCTGAACCCGCAGCCGCGGCTGCTGCGTCAGGCGGCGCAGATCCTGCAATCGGGCGGCCTGGCCGCGGTACCGACCGACTCCAGCTACGCGCTCGTCTGCCGCCTCGACGACAAGGCCGCCGCCGAGCAGCTGCGGCGCGTGCGCGGCGTCGACGACAAGCATCACCTCACGCTGCTGTGCCGCGACCTCTCGGAACTCGCCAGCCACGCGCGCGTGGACAACCGCCAGTACCGCATCCTCAAGCTCGGCACGCCCGGACCGTACACCTTCATCCTCGAGGCGACGAAGGAGGTGCCGCGCCGCTTGAGCCATCCGTCGCGGCGCACCATCGGCCTGCGCGTTCCGGCGCACAAGGCGCTGCAGGAACTGCTGGCCGAGTTCGGCGCGCCGCTGCTGGGAACGACGCTGATCCCGCCGGGAGAGACCGAACCCCTGAACGACGCGCACGAGATCCGAGGGCACTACGAGAAGCTGGTGCAGGCGGTCGTCGATGCCGGCGCCTGCCCGATGGCGCCGACGACGGTGATCGACCTCACCGGCGCCGAGCCGCTGCTCATGCGCCAGGGGCGCGGGGATCTGGCGCGACTCGGGCTGTAGGAAGCAGAGAGCGCGCTCAGCGAGGCGCGTTGCGCCGCTTGCGGTGCGCGCCCGGCGTCGACGCGGACGCGCCCGCCGCGGCGCCGGCGCCCGGGGGCTTCTGCCCGATCTTCGACTCGGTGCCGGCGATGAGCTTGCGCATGTTGCCGCCGTGGCGCCACAGCAGCAGCAGGCTCATGATGATCATCGGCAGCAACGCGGCGCCGCCGCCCCAGATCAGCATCTGGTAGAAGGGCGCGAACAGCGCCGCGACGATCGCGGCCAGCGACGAGTAGCGAAAGAACGCGGCGATGACGAGCCAGGTGGCCAGCGTCGCCACGCCCAGAAGGGGATTGAGCGCCAGCAGCACGCCCGCGGCGGTGGCCACGCCCTTGCCGCCGCGAAAGCGGAAGAACACCGGGAAGAGATGGCCGACGAAGGCGGCAAGTCCCACCCAGGCCACCGTGCCCTGGCCGAATCCCAGCCGCGGCGAAAGCAGCAGCGCCACGACCACCGGAACGAAGCCCTTCAACGCATCCAGCACCAGCGTGAGCGCGGCCGCGGTGCGGTTGCCCGAGCGCAGCACGTTGGTGGCGCCCGGGTTCTTCGAGCCGTAGCTGCGCGGGTCCGACAAACCCATTGCGCGGCTGACGATGACCGCGAACGACAGCGAGCCGATCAGGTATGCGAGAACGATGGCGGCGAGGCTGGCGGCGAGGGGCATGTTGCGGACGGCGGGCGCGCCGGGAGTCTACTTCTCCCCGCGGCGCGCCCCGGCGGCGCTGCGCCGTGCCGCGGCGCGCGCGTCGCCCGGTGCGGGCGCGCGGCCGCCCGCGGGCCGGGGCGCGGGCCGACCGCCGCTGCCGCGACCCGGACGGCTGCCGCCACCGGCGTGGCGCTTGGTGCCGCCGACGCCGATGGTCATGCGGCCGAGGACGATGGGCTCGGCGCGCTCGCCCGCGGGCGCCTCGAAGCCGGGGACGATCTCGCGCGGGATGCGGTTGCGCGTGAGCTTCTCGATGTCGGCGAGAAAGATCTCCTCGTCCAGGCAGACGAGCGAGACCGCCTCGCCGCTGGCGCCGGCGCGGCCGGTGCGGCCGATGCGGTGCACGTAGTCCTCGGGGACGTTGGGCAGCTCGAAGTTGACGACGTGCGGGAGCTGGTCGATGTCGATGCCGCGCGCGGCGATGTCGGTGGCCACCAGCACCTGCAGCTCGCCGCTCTTGAAGTCCGACAACGCCTTCGTGCGCGCGCTCTGGCTCTTGTTGCCGTGGATCGCCATCGCGCTGATGCCCTGGCCGTTCAGGTACTCGGCCAGGCGGTTGGCGCCGTGCTTCATGCGCGTGAAGACGAGCACCTGGTGCCAGTCGCCCTTGCGGATCAGGTGCGCGAGCAGCTCCTTCTTCTTCTCGCGCCCGACCGGGTGCACCTTCTGCGCGATGGTGTCGGCGGTGGCGTTGCGCCGCGCGACTTCGATCAGCGCGGGCTGGTTCAGCAGCCGGTCGGCCAGCGCCTTGATGTCGTCGCTGAAGGTCGCCGAGAAGAGCAGGCTCTGCTTCTTCGCCGGCAGGACGGCGAGCACCTTCCTGATGTCGTGGATGAAGCCCATGTCGAGCATGCGGTCGGCCTCGTCGAGCACGAACACCTGCACCTGCGAGAGGTCCAGCGTGCCCTGGCCGTGGTGGTCGAGCAGCCGCCCGGGCGTCGCCACGAGGATGTCGACGCCGCGGCGCAGCTTGTCGATCTGCGGCTGCATGCCGACGCCGCCGAACATCACCATGCTGGACAGCGGCAGGTGGCGGCCGTAGGTGCGCACGCTCTCCTCGACCTGCGCGGCGAGTTCGCGCGTGGGCGTGAGGATGAGCGCGCGGATGGCGATGCGCCCGCGCGCGTCGCGCAGCGGCTTGCCGGCGCTCAGGCGCTGTAGCAGCGGCAGCGTGAAGCCGGCGGTCTTGCCGGTGCCGGTCTGCGCGCCGGCCATCAGGTCGCCGCCGGCGAGAACGGCGGGAATGGCCTGCGCCTGGATC
Organism: Burkholderiales bacterium; assembly: GCA_026932235.1. Classification (GTDB taxonomy): domain Bacteria; phylum Pseudomonadota; class Gammaproteobacteria; order Burkholderiales; family Burkholderiaceae_C; genus Rubrivivax. Next base: position 58,027 of record JAIXKR010000139.1, on the reverse strand, counting down.
GGGGTGGGTGTCTCGTAGCCCTGTTCGCGCACGGCGCGCAGGATCGGCTCGGACAAGCCGAGGTCCTTGAAGTTCATGAAGAGGAAGGGTCCGTGTCGGACCGGCTTTCGCGGCGCGCGGTCGCCCGCGATGGGGCGTTCCAGTCCAGGGCCGCGAGGGGTCTCAGGAGAAGCCGGATTCGGCTGCATCCCGGCAGACTGGGCCACGGGATGCAGGCGCCATTGTAGGTGCAAGCGGGCTTGGGCTCGCGAGCGGTACGACAAGGGGTACGACAAGGCGCGGTGGGCGCGTCACGCGGCGAGGCCTTGCGCGACGGCGAAGCGCGTCAGGCTTGCGACGTCGTGCAGATCCAGCCGTGCGATCAGCTCGGCGCGGTGGTACTCGACCGTCTTCACGCTCACGCCCAGGCTGCGCGCGATCTGCTTGTTCGACTGCCCGCGCGCCAGCAGCCCGAGCACGTCGCGCTGGCGCGCCGTCAGGGCCGGTGTCGTGCGTTCCTGCTCACGCAACGCAGCCGCCAGCGCGGGACTCAGCCAGCGGTGCCCCGCGCCCACGCTGCGCAGCGCCTGCTGCAGCTCCGCGTGCACGAAGTCCTTGCCGATGAAGCCGCAGGCGCCCGCGCGCAGCGCCGCGCGCACGATCTCGGGCTGCGTGCGACCGGAGAGCACGAGGATGCGCAGCCTCGGCTGCAAGGCCAGCAGCGCACGCGCCAGCGTGATGCCCTCGAGCTCGCGCGGCGCCGTCGCCTGCCCCGCTTGGGGAGCTTGGGGAAGATGCTCGGGCAGGGGTGAGGGCAGGTGCAGGTCGAGCAGGACCAGGTCGGGGCGCTCGTCGACGCAGGCCTGCACGGCCGCCTCGGCGCTTGCGGCGGTGCCGACGCACTGCCAGTCGGGCATGGCTTCCAGCAGCGCGGCGACGCCGGCACGAACGATCAACTGGTCGTCGACGACCAGTGCGCGCTTGGGGGCGGGGGAGGTGGCTTGCATGGCGGCGGGGCTCGGGGCTTGCCCCGGTCATCGGCCATCGGCCGCGGAACTGAAGCCCGCGGGCGCGACTTGTTCGCGCCGCGGGCCGCCCGGCGTTCAGGCCATGGGCATCGGCCGGTGGTCGTTGAGGCGGATCCAGCCGCGCCCGATGCGGTAGATCGCCCAGGCGCCGAGCACGAGCAGCCCCAGCACCCAGGTGCCGAAGCCGATGATCACCAGCGTCAAGGGCAGCGACACGACGCCGACGATGATGGCCCACAGCAGCGCGTACCAGAAGGTGCGGATCTGCCAGCGGAAGTGCGATTCCAGCCAGGTGCCGCGCGCCTGCCCGCGGTAGACGTAGTTGACGATCACCGCAACGATCGACGGCCAGCCGAACAGGAAGGCGCCGACGACGGTCGCCGCGCCGAAGGCGCCGATCGCCAGCCCCAGCGCGTGCAGGCCGTAGACGATATGCGCCACGCGCAGCAGCGTGCGCTCGCCTTGCGGGTCGACGGTGGTGATGAGGGTGTCGGAACCGTTCAAGTCGTCCTCCTTCGGCGTATCCGGTGGTCGTTCGCGCGCGGCGCATCCGCGGGTGCACCGATGATCGCCATATTGTCCCGGTTCCGCGCCGGTTCAAGCCGGTGCGCGATAGCCCGCCCCCGGCTGCGACAGGCTGCAGCCGCGGCCGACGCGGCGATAATCGCCGGTTCGGGTGCGTGCGCGCCCATTCCTCGCCGCGCCGCAGCCGGTGCGCGAAGCCCACGACTTCTCCTCCAGGACCGCGGTCCTGCCTCGCCATGGCCCAGTACGTTTTCACCATGAACCGCGTCGGCAAGATCGTGCCGCCGAAGCGGCAGATCCTCAAGGACATCAACCTGTCCTTCTTCCCCGGCGCGAAGATCGGCGTGCTCGGCTTGAACGGCTCGGGCAAGTCGACGTTGCTGAAGATCATGGCCGGCCTGGACAAGGACATCGAGGGCGAGGCGGTGCCGATGCCCGGGCTGAAGATCGGCTACTTGCCGCAGGAGCCCGAGCTCGATCCCGCGCAGACGGTGCGCGAGGCCGTCGAGCAGGGCATCGGCGGCGTGCTCGCGGCCAAGAAGCGGCTCGACGAGGTCTACGCCGCCTACGCCGAGCCCGATGCCGACTTCGACGCGCTCGCCGCCGAGCAGGCCGAGCTCGAGGCCGTGATCGCCGCGGCGGGCAGCGAGAACACCGACCTGCAGCTCGAACTCGCCGCCGACGCGCTGCGCCTGCCGCCGTGGGAGGCGACGATCGGCCAGCTCTCCGGCGGCGAGAAGCGGCGCGTCGCCTTGTGCCGGCTGCTGCTTTCGCGGCCCGACATGCTGCTGCTGGACGAGCCCACCAACCACCTCGACGCCGAGTCGGTCGAGTGGCTCGAGCACTTCCTGCAGCGCTTCCCGGGCACCGTGGTGGCGATCACCCACGACCGCTACTTCCTCGACAACGCCGCCGAGTGGATCCTCGAACTCGACCGCGGCCAGGGCATCCCCTGGAAGGGCAACTACTCGGACTGGCTGGAGCAGAAGGAGCGCCGCCTGGCCGTCGAGCAGAAGAAGGAGGACGCGCGCGTCAAGGCGATGAAGGAGGAGCTGAAGTGGGTGCGCTCCAACGCCAAGGGCCGCCAGGCCAAGAGCAAGGCGCGCCTGGCCCGTTTCGAGGAGCTTTCCGACACCGATTACCAGCGCCGCAACGAGACCAACGAGATCTTCATCCCGGTGGCCGAGCGCCTGGGCAACGAGGTCATCGAGTTCAAGGACGTGAGCAAGGGCTACGGCGACCGCCTGCTCATCGACAAGCTCAGCTTCAAGGTGCCGCCCGGTGCCATCGTCGGCATCATCGGCCCCAACGGCGCGGGCAAGTCGACGCTGTTCCGCATGATCCAGGGTGTCGAGCAGCCCGATTCCGGCGAGGTGCTGATCGGCAAGACCGCCAGACTCGCCTTCGTCGACCAGAGCCGGGAGGACCTGGCCAACGACAAGACGGTGTGGGAGGACGTCTCGGGCGGCCTGGACAACATCGTCGTCGGGCCCTTCGTCATGCCCAGCCGCGCCTACCTCGGGCGCTTCAACTTCAAGGGCAACGACCAGCAGAAGCTGGTGGGCAACCTCTCCGGCGGCGAGCGCGGGCGCCTGCACCTGGCCAAGACGCTGGCGCGCGGCGGCAACGTGCTCATGCTCGACGAGCCCAGCAACGACCTCGACGTGGAGACGCTGCGCGCGCTCGAGGAGGCGCTGCTCGAGTTCGCCGGCAGCGCGATGGTCATCAGCCACGACCGCTGGTTCCTGGACCGCATCTGCACGCACATCCTCGCCGCCGAGGGCGATTCGCAATGGTTCTTCTACGCCGGCAACTACCAGGAATACGAGGCCGACAAGATCAGGCGCCTGGGCGAGGAGGGCGCGCGGCCCAAGCGCGTGCGCTTCAAGGGCATCCATTGAAGTCGCGATCTTCGGACGCCGAAGGCATGTACCGGACCCTTCACCTGGTTGTGTTGGCGCTCGCGGCAGCTCTGGCCGGTGCGGGCTGCGCCAACCTGCCCGGAACGGCCGCCGCTTCGGGTGCTGCGCCGGCAGCGCCGGCGGCATCGGCGCCCACGGTCGCGCCCGGTGCGCGCCCGCCCACGCCCGGCGCCGTACCCACGCCGCAGCCGCAGCCGCAGCCCTTCGGCGTCGTCGTCAAGGACGCGCGCCGCATCGACGGCCTCATCACCGTCTGGCAGAAGGACGACAAGTTCTGGTTCGAGCTGCGCCCCGAGGACTTCGACAAGCCCTTCTTCTTCAGCCCCAAGATCGCGCAGGGCATGGGCGAGCGCGGCTTCTTCGGCGGCACCATGATCGGGCGCTGGGGTAGCTTCGGGCGCCAGCAGACGGTGGTCTTTCACCGCGTGCACAAGCAGGTGCAGCTGCGCGCGCTCAACACCGCCTTCGAGGCCGAGGCCGCCACGCCCGCGGCGCGCGCCGTGCGCGCGGGCTTCTCGGCCAGCCTGCTCGGCAGCGCCGCGATCGCCAGCCAGCCGCACCCGGACCGCAAGAGCGTGCTCGTCGAGGCCAACGGCATGCTGCTGGGCGACCTGCTCGGGCTCGCGCTGCATCTGCAGCGCAGCTATCGCCAGAACTACGCCATGGACCGCGGCAACTCGGCGATCACGCGCGTGCGCGGCAAGGCCGCGGAGACGGTGTTCGAGCTGCAGGCGCATTTCGCCACCGCCACCCTGGCGCAGGCCGGGCCGACGCCGGTGCCTGTGCCGCCTGCGCTTCAACCCAGCGAGCCGCGCACGCTGCCCGACGCGCGCAGCCTCTTCCTGGGTCTGCACTATGCCTTTGCCGAACTGCCGGCGACGCCGATGGCGCCGCGCCGTGCCGACCCGCGCGTGGGCCACTTCACGACCAACGTCGCCGACTTCTCCGACGACCTCGCGCGCACGCCGCAGCGCCGCTACGTCAACCGCTGGCGGCTGGAGAAGAAGGACCCGGCGGCCGAGCTGTCGGAGCCGGTGAAGCCCATCACCTTCTGGCTGGACCGCAGCATCCCGCTCAAGTACCGCGACGCCATCCTGCGCGGCGTGCTCGGCTGGAACAGCGCCTTCGAGAAGATCGGCTTCAAGGACGCCATCGTCGCCCGCATCCAGCCCGACGACGCCGACTTCGACACACTGGACGTGGGTGCGGCCTCGCTGCGCTGGATGACCAACGCCAGCCCGACCTTCGGTGCCATCGGCCCGAGCCAGGTCGACCCGCGCAGTGGCGAGATCCTCGACGCCGACATCGGCATCGAGAGCCTGTCCTCGCGCAACCTGCGCGCGCTGCGCTCGCAGGTGTTGTCCAGCCGCGCCGCGCCGCAGGCCTGGTCGCGGCTGATGCAGTTGGGCGTCGAGACCGATCACGCCGCGGATGCCGCCGATGCCGGCATCGCGGCGCCGGACGCGTGCGACTACGCCGACTTCGCCGCCGAGCAGCTCGCCTACGCACTGGACGTGCTCGAGGCGCGCGGCGAGATCGACCCGGCAAGCCCCGAGGCCGAGGCCTTCGTGCAGGACTATCTCACCGACGTGACGATGCACGAGGTCGGCCACACGCTGGGCCTGCGCCACAACTTCCGCAGCTCGCGCGCGTACACGCTGGCGCAGATGAACGACCCCGCGTTCGTCGCCGCGCACGGCCTTGCCGGCTCGGTGATGGAGTACGCGCCGATCAACCTGTCTGCACCCGGCGCACCGGCCGTGCCCGCGTTCCAGAAGAACCTCGGCCCCTACGACGACTGGGCGATCGAGTACGCCTACAAGCCCATGCCCCCGGGCAGCACGGCCGTGCAGGAAGAGGATGAACTGCAGCGCATCGCCGCGCGCAGCGCCGAGCCGCAACTGGCTTATGGCACGGACGAGGACAACGGCCTGGGCCTCGATCCGGAGTCGCTGATCTTCGATCTCGGCGACGACCCGGTGGCCTTTGCCGACCAGCGCGTGGCCATCGCTCAGGAATTGCTGCAACGCCAGGCCACGCGCGAGCTCGACCCCGATGCCGACTACGCCGTGCTGCGGCGATCGGTGGGCTACGCCATCCGCGAGATGGGGCGTGCGGCCGGCGTGCTCGCGCGCCAGATCGGCGGCCTGCGCACGCTGCGCGACTTCCCCGGCAGCGGGCGCGACCCGCTGCAGCCGGTGGCGCCGGCGCTGCAGCGCGCGGCGCTGCAGTCGCTCTCGCGGCATTTCCTCTCCGCCGACGCGCTGCAGCTGCCGCCTGCACTGCAGCGCCGCCTGGCACCCGACTACCTGGAACGCAGCGACGCACGCTTTGCGGGCGACATGGCGCTGGCCACCGACTTCTCGCCCGCCAGCCAGCTGCTCGAGCTGCAGCGCGTGCTGCTCAAGCACCTGCTTGGCGACGCCGTGGCCGAGCGCGTGCTGGACGGCGCGGGCAAGCTCGAGCCGGGGCAGGCGCTGGCGCTGTCCGAGCTCTACGCGCAGCTCGCGCGCGACGTCTTCGGCGAGCTCGACGCCAAGGCCGGCGACATCGCCGCGCCGCGGCGCGAACTGCAGCGCGAGTACGCGGTACGCCTGGCCGCCGTGCTCTTGCGTCCCAGTGCACAGGGCCGCGCCGACCAGCGCAGCCTGCTGCGCCAGCAGGCGCGCGAACTGCTGGCCGGCATCGGCCGCGCGCAGCGCCGCGCGGGCCTGAGCGCCGAGTCGCGCGCGCACCTGGCCGATCTGGCCGAAATGCTGCGCCAGGGCCTGAACGCGCGCATCAACCGGCCGGCCTGACGGCGCGGGATCGGGGTCCGTCGAGCGGTGCGTCGAGGGCTCGCGCCGAGCCGTACCGCTGCTGCCCGATCCACGCCGCACCGCGCACGCCGGAGGCGTCGCCGTGCAGCGCAGGCGCGAGTCGCGTGCGCACGGGGTCGCGATGGCCGCCGCTGAAGACCCAGCGTTCCCACAGCGCGGGCACGCGGCTGTAGAGCTGCGGCATGCGCGAGAGCCCGCCGCCGAGCACGATGACGTCGGGGTCGAGCAGGTTGATGACGCCGGCCAAGGCGCGTGCCAGTCGCGAGGCGTGGCGCTCGAGCGTGGCGATCGCTGCGGGGTCGCCGGCGTCGGCGGCGGCGGCGATCTGTTGCGCGCTGAAGGCCTGCCCGGTGTGGCGCTCGTGGTCACGCGCAAGCGCGGGGCCGCTGACCAGCGTCTCGACGCAAGCCGATTGCCCGCAATAGCAGCGCGGCTGCGGATCTTCGCCCGCAATCGCCCAGGGCAGCGGGTTGTGGCCCCATTCACCGGCGAGGCCGTTGGGCCCGCGCAGCACGCGGCCCTGGACCGCGATTCCCGCGCCGGTCCCGGTGCCGAGGATCGCGGCGAAGACGACCGCAGCATCCGCCCCCGCGCCGTCGGTCGCTTCGCTCAGCGCCAGGCAGTTGGCGTCGTTGTCGATCGCCACGGACCTCTGCAGCCGCTGCTGCAAGTCGCGCTGCAGCGCGCGGCCGTTGAGGCAGGCGCTGTTGCTGTTCTTCACCAGGCCCGCGGGCGTCAGGCTGCCCGGGGTGCCGATGCCGATGGTGAAGGGCAGGGCGCTCGCGCCTTCGGCGTGCCGCACCAGGGCGACGATGGCGTCGAGGATGGCGTCGTAGCCTGCGTGGGGCGTGGCGATGCGCTCGCGCCAGCGCGCCTGCCCGTCGGCATCGAGCAGCAAGGCCTCGATCTTCGTGCCGCCGAGGTCGATGCCCAGCGCCGCCGGCATCGGTGCGTTCGCGTCGCGAGGCGATGTCATTCCAGCGGCTAACCCAGCGGCTGTGTGCGCTCCCGCAGCCAGGCCAGCGCCGCGCCTTGCAGATGCGGGGCAAGCCGCTCGCGCACCGTCGCGTGGTAGGCGTCGAGCCAGGCGCGCTCGTCGGCACGCATCAGTGCGGGTTCGATGCAGCGCGTGTCGATGGGGCAGAGCGTGAGCGTCTCGAAGTCGAGGTACTCGCCGAAGCCGCCATCGACGCCGCTGCCGGCGGCGACGTTGAGCACCAGGTTCTCGATGCGCACGCCCCACTGGCCGCTGCGGTAGAGGCCCGGTTCGATGCTGGTGATCATGCCCGCCTCCATCGCCATCTCGGGCGTGGGCACGGTGCGGCTGATGCTCTGCGGGCCTTCGTGCACGTTCAGGAAGTAGCCCACGCCGTGGCCCGTGCCGTGGCCGTAGTCCAGACCGTGCTGCCACAGCGGGGCGCGCGCGATGGCGTCGAGCATGGGCGCGGGCGTGCCGCGCGGGAAGCGCGTGCGCGAGAGCGCGATCGTGCCCTGCAGCACGCGCGTGCAGTCGCGCCTCATGGCGGCGCTGGGCTGGCCGATGGGCCACACGCGGGTGATGTCGGTGGTGCCGCCCAGGTACTGGCCGCCGCTGTCGATGAGCAGCAGGCCGTCGCCCGCGATGCGCGCGAAGGCCTCGGGCGTGGCGCGGTAGTGCGGCAGTGCGCCGTTGGCGTTGAATCCGGCGATGGTGGCGAAGCTCGTGCCGACGAAGCCCGGCCGGCGTGCGCGTTCGGCGCTCAGGCGCTCGTCGACCTTCAGTTCGTCCCAGGCCTCGCCGCGCGCCAGCGAGGCCTCGAAGGCGGCGTAGAACTCGCACATCGCGATGCCGTCCTCGATCATCGCCAGCCGCACCTGCGCCGCTTCGGCCTCGGTCTTGCGACTCTTGGCGAGCGTGCTCGGGTTGGTGGCCTCGACGACGCGTACGCGCGCGGGGACCGCCTGGCGCAGGCCATGGGTGACGCGCCTGGGGTCCAGCAGCAGCACGCTGCCTTCGGGCAGCGCGGCCAGCGCCTGCGCGGCCTCGGCGTAGGGCGCAAGCTGCACCCCGTCGTCCGCGAGGGTGGCGGCGAGCGCGGCATCGACCTTGCCCGCGCCGACGAAGAGCGTCGCCTTCATACCGTCGACGAGCAGGTGGCCGAGGAAGACGGGGTTGTGGCTCACGTCGCTGCCGCGCAGGTTGGTGATCCAGGCGACGTCGTCGACGCTGGAGACGACGTGGTGCGTGGCGCCATGGCGCGCCATGGATTCGCGCAGCGCGGCAAGCTTGGCCGAACGCGGCGTGCTCGCCTCGGGTGGGCGATGTTCGTAGACCGGCGCCGACGGCAGGCCGGGCCGCTCGGACCAGCAGGCATCGACGAGGTCGAGATCGGTGCGCAGGCTGGCGCCGGCCTTCTCGAGCGCCGCCTGCAGTGCCTGCGCCGCTGCGAGCCCGAGCACCTGGCCGTCGACGGCGACGCTGCCGCCGGCGCCGACGTGCGCGGCGAGCCAGTCGACGTGCGCCACCGCGGTGCCGGTCGGGATCTTCTCGAGGGCGATGCCGCTGCCGGCCAGTTCGCGCTCGGCCTGGTCCCAATAGCGGCTGTCGGCGAAGAGCCGCGCGTCGTCTGCCGTGACGACGAGCGTGCCCATGGAGCCGCTGAAACCCGAGAACCACTGCCGCGCCTGCCAGCGCTCGGGCAGGTACTCCGAGAGGTGCGGGTCGGACGAAGGAATCAGCAGCGCCTGCACGCCGGCCTGCGCCATCGCCTCGCGCAGGGATTTCAGGCGCGGGCGGATCGGCGAGATGCGGGTGTCCATGCGAGACTCCGGGGGCAGCACGAGGCCGGCCATTCTAGGTTTGCCCTCCGAAATGGACGCGGGCCCGACAGCGCGGGCCCGTTCGGGACGTGCGTGCGACACGGAGGTCGCCGCGCACGGGTGATGCGGCTTGCCTCAGGCCGCCATCGCCTTCACTTCGGCGAGCAGCGCGCCGGCCTCCGCGCCCATGGTGTCGTCGAGCATCGGGTACATCATCTGCTCTTCCTTCTGGTTGTGCGGAACCAGGATGTCGAACAAGGCCTTGGATGCGCGCTGGTAGGTCGCGGCATCCTTGGCGGCGACGGCGGCGTGCATCTGCTCGATGATGGGGCGCATGTCGTCGTGCTCCATCTTCATCTGCACGCTGGGGCCGCCCTCGCGCATGCCGGTGCGTTCCTCGAAGGCCGGGAAGAGCAGCTTCTCCTCCTGGTCGATGTGCAGGCGCAGGCGCTTGAGGAACTCGGCACCTTCTTTCGCCATCGTCGCGGCGTCGCCTGCGGCAGCGGCGTTCGTCGCGCGCTCGGCGATGGCGTCGATGTCGACGTGGTCCTTCTGCATGAAGTCGGAAATGATGGTCATCTCATGCCTCTTTCTCGGATGGGTACGGTGCCGGGCGGGGCATGCCCCGCCCGCAAGGCTCAAGCCGCGGCGGTGAGGTCGGGCGCGCGCTTGGAGATCGTGAACTGCGCCGTCGTCGGGGCGCCGCTGTCGCGGATCTCGTAGCGGTTGCGCGTGGCGCCGAGCGCCGACCAGCGGCGGATGGGCTTGCTCGTGGACTCGCCGCCGCCGAGCTGAGCCGCCGTCGGCGGGATGGGCTTGCCTTCGGCGATCAGCTTCTGCGCGCGGCGCAGGCCGAGGTAGGCCGCGCCATAGGCGCCGTTGAGCTGGCCCAGGCCGTCCGGGGCGACGTTGAACGGCGCCTTCAGCGCCTGCTCGAGCGCCTTGATCATGGCCACGTTGTGCGTCATGCCGCCGGTGAGCATGTAGCCCGGCTCGAGGCCGACGCGGCGCATGAGCTGGATGGCGCGTCCGCCCAGCGAGATCATGGCGCCCATCATGATGTCCTCGGCCGGGACGCCGTTGGCGAGGTGGTTGATGACCTCGGACTCGGCGAACACCGCGCACACGCTGCTGATCGTCTTGGGGTTGGTCGAGCGGATCGCGTAGGGGCCGATGTCCTGCGTCGTCAGACCCAGGTAGCGCGCGGTCTTCTCGAGGAAGGCGCCGGTTCCGGCAGCGCACTTGTCGTTGAGGCGGAAGGACTTGACGCGGCCCTGCCCGTCGACCTTGATCGCCTTGATGTCCTGGCCGCCGATGTCCAGGATCGTGCGCGTGTCGGGAAAGAGCTGCACCGCCGCCTGCGCGTGCGCCGTCAGTTCGGTGATCTGGGCGTGGCGGAAGGGCACCGAGAAGCGGCCGTAGCCGGTCGCGCCGACGTAGGTCACCTGCGAACGCTCGATGCCGGCGTTCTTCAGCAGTTCCTCGAACACGTTCTCGGCCGCCTGCTGCACCTTGAAGCCGGTGCGGCGCACCGCCTTGCCGGCGACGTTCTGATCGCCGTCCAGCAGGATCGCCTTCGTGTAGGTGGAGCCGATGTCGATGCCGGCTGCGTAGATCTTGCTCATGTCTGCCTCCTCAGGCCGCTTCGGCCGCAGCCGTTTCGACCGCCTGGCCACCGTTCAGTACGTAATCGCGCGCCATCAGCGCCGCACCGAGCGCACCGCAGAAGTGCGCGTCCGGGCTCACGTTGAGCGGCATCCCGATCTCCTGCTCGATGAGCTTGACCATCGCGATGTTGCGGCTCACGCCCCCGGTGAAGGTGACTTCGGCGTTCACGCCCACGCGGCGCGCCAGCGAGATGCAGCGCGCGGTGATGGCCTGGTGCACGCCCATCAGCACGTCCTCGGGCAGGATGCCCTTGGCCAGGTGGCTGATGATCTCGGACTCGGCGAACACGGTGCAGGTGGTGGTGATGCGCACCGGGTTCTGCGACTTCAGCGCCAGCGCGCCGAGTTCGCCCAGCGACAGCTCGAGCGCGTACGACGCCGCACCCAGGAAGCGCCCGGTGCCGGCCGCGCACTTGTCGTTCATGGTGAAGTCGGCGACCTGGCCGTCGGGCTTGACGGCGATGGCCTTGGTGTCCTGGCCGCCGATGTCGATCACCGTGCGCGTGTTCGGGAACAGGTAGACCGCGCCGCGCGCGTGGCAGCTGATCTCCGTCACCTGCTGGTGGCCGAAGGTCACGTTGTAGCGGCCGTAGCCGGTGCTGCCGATGCGCGTGATGTCCTCGGCCTTCAGTCCGGCGTCGGCAAGCGCCTTGTCGAAGGCGTCCTGCGCGATCGTGACCATGCTGGTTTCCATGTCGAGCAGCGCGCGCCCGACCAGCTTGCCCTCTTCGTTCAGGATCACCGCCTTGGTTTGCGTGGACCCGACGTCGACACCGCCGAAATACTTCATGACTGGCTCTCCTCAGTGATGGTGGCGGCGTCCTTGCCGGCCGTGATTGCAGAACCGCCGCGTTGCTTGAGCGACTCGAAGAAGGCGTCGACGCGGTTCTTGATCTGCGCGTCGGACCAGTAGCGCGGGTCGATGAGGTCGGACTCGATGTAGAGGCTGGGCACGCTCATCTGGTTGCTCAGGAAGTTGCGCGTGTCGGCCATGCCCGAGGACACGAAGCGGCAGCTCTTGATGCCGTGGAAGACGATGCCGTCGACGTCGTAGTCGCGGATCTGCTGCGCCAGGCGCTCGTGCGCGAAGAACTGGTTGGACAGCCCGCGGTGCGCCGCCAGCGCGGTGACTTCGGCCAGGCTCTCCAGCGGGCGCGAGGTGTCGTAGGCCATCTCGCCGGCGTCCATGCCGCCCGCGGCGAAGGTCAGGTAGTCGGAGTAGGCGAAGACGCCGCCCCAGCTCTCGAAGAGCTCGACCAGCCGGCGCATGGAGACGTAGCACGGCGTGCCCGAGAAGAGCAGGCGGAACTTCTCGTGCGGCACGCGGCCCTCGCCGCGCGCGACCTTGGCGCGCAGCTGCTCCTCGAGGCGGCGCATGTACTCCACGCCCTCCTCGGTGCCGCGGTAGACGTTCATGATGCCGATGTAGGTCAGGCCGTCGAGCATCGCGTTGTAGGGCGCGGGCGAGACGCGGTTGAGCGCCATCACGTTGTTCCAGTGCTTGACCATGCGGTTGACGCGGTCCTCGACCTCGGCCAGCCGGTCGATGTCGAAGCGCTTGCCGGTGATCTTCTCGCAGCGATCGATCAGGTCGCGGAACTGCGATTCGATCCACTGGGCGTCGGCGATGTGCTGCGCGTCACCGGGGCGCACCTTCCAGTTGCCCGCGCGCTGGCCCGGCAGGTCCAGCGAGAAGGTGGGCGTGTTGAGCATGCGCTCCCAGATCTCGCCCCACTTGATGAAGGTCGCGCACATGTTGGACATGATCGCGAGGTCGGCCTTGGGGATGAGGCCCGCGGGGTGCTTCTGCTCGCGCAGGATGAGGCCGACGTCGGCCTTCACGTAGGAGCAGACGTCGGGCGAGTAGCCGTAGTCCTCGGAGTCGCGCAGATAGTCCTCCGAGACCTTGCGCACGCCGGTCTGCAGCGAGTTGATCTCGGGGAAGACGAGCTTGAAGTCGAAGCAGCGCAGGATCTCGATGGCGTTGCCCATCACGAAGACGTTGGCGACCTTCTCGCCGCGCTCGCGCGCCGTCTCCAGGTCGGCGTACCACTCCTTGAAGAGCTTCTGCCCTTCGAGGTGGCCGTTGAACTCGTCGGCCGGGGCCGTGGGGGTCTGAGTCGTCATTTGCGGTCTCCCGTCAGGTCAGGCGTTGGTGAACAGCAGCGATTCGGCGAAGGTCTCGAGCTGCATCGCCATCTGCTCGAAGGAGTTCATCTTCTCCTCGAACTCGAGCACGAGGTGCGGCACGTGCACGTGGTCCAGGTGCTTGGACCAGGCGACCTGCTCGTCCAGCCCCGGCTCGCAGAACTTGGCCGCGGTGACGATCACCGCCTCGGCCTTGGACTTCTCGACCATGTCCATCAGGTACTGCTCCTTGGACTTGCGCTCGTCGTGCTGCACGGGGCTGGCGTCCGAGCGCTCGATGAAGCTCTCGGCCAGCGCCCACACCGGGTCGCCGGTCTCGGGCACGTCGTCGACGATCCAGCGCAGGCCCACGAGCAGGTCGTCGTCGACGACGTAGCAGTTGTCGTCGATGGCCTCCAGCATCTCCAGCGGCGGCTGCTCGCAGAAGCCGCCGACGAAGACCACGCGCGGCTTGTCCTGCGGGCTGGCCTTGCGCGCCTTGATGGCGGCAAGCGCAAGCTCCAGCAGCTTGTTGTGCTCCTCGCAGGGGATGCGGGTGCGCGCCCGCAGCAGCAGGTAGGACTCGGTGCAGCTGAGCTTCCAGGGCTCGTCGCGGCGGATGCGGTACATCTCGCGCAGCAGGCGGCGGTTCTCGTTGTAGACGCGGATGCTGGCCGCCAATCGCTCGTCATCGGACTTCACGCCGGCCTGCTTCTCCATGTCGGCGCGCAGGCGCTGGAACTCGGCGGCGACGTAGCGCGCGGCGCCGGGCGAGTTCGGGTTCTGCGGCGTGTAGAGGATCTGGCCGAGCTGGTCCGGGAAGTTGCGCGCCCAGATGCCGGCCAGGTGCTTGGCGGCGTCGCAGATCGGGTGCGTGACGAAGCCCTTGAGCGTGCTCAGCGAGCCGTTGAGGCCCATCTCGGTCGTCGAGCGGCAGATCGAGCAGATGAAGGAGCCCATGTGCGCGTCGGCGTGCTTGAGCTCGAGCTTGTTCCCGCCACCGAGGATGTTCATGGGCAGCAGGCCCACCGAGTGCGCCAGCTCCTCCGGGAAGTAGACGGGGAAGTGCCCGATGGTGCCGACGAAGCCTGCGGGCAGCTGGTCGTCGGCCGGCACGGGGGCCTGGCGCAGCGAGTTGCAGTACTCGAAGATTTCGTCGAGGTCGCCGCTGAGCACGGGGGGGGATGCGGTGGTCATGAGCTTCTCCTGCCGAGGTGTATGCGTATTATGGTACTGAAATACCGGTTTAGGGCGATCGGACAGGCAAGAACGTGCATCTTTGAGCTGGAGCAAACAGGAACTGAAGTGCACATAGGGTTAACCCCTTGTTTGCATGGTCCGGCACGACTTGCCCACATGTGCAGCCGTGTCCGCATCGACGGTGCGGATTTGCGTGTCTCCTCGCTGCGCCGGTGGCCGTCGGTCACCGAAGCCGGATGATCGACCGGTCATGCCTTCGGCGCAAGTCGCGAATCAACCCGGTGCACGGCACAATCGGCATCCCTCATCGGATCGGCACGGCGCTTCGAAATGCCCATGTTCCGTCTTCGAGCCCAGGGTCCGCTTCGGTCCGGGGCGCTCGCGGCCTGGCTGTCCATCCTGGTGCCGTTCCTGCTGCTGGGGGGATGCGCCTCGATGAGCGAAGAGCAATGCCGTCGGGCAGACTGGGCCGAGCGCGGCCGCCAGGACGGCAGCCGGGGCGAACCCGAGGGACGCATCGAAGCCCATCGCGAGGCTTGCACCAAGGCCGGGGTGGCGCCGGACGTGGCGCGCTGGCGGCAAGGTTGGCTCGAAGGCGTGCGCAACTACTGCACGCCTCGCTGGGCCTGGCAGATCGGCACCGAGGGACGCAGCTACCAGGGCGCCTGCCGCAACTTCGACGAGGCCGTGTTCCTGCGCTGGTACCGGGCCGGGCAGGACGTGCGCAAGACGCGCAGCGAGCGCGAGGAGCGCCAGCGCGAGATCGAGCAGGCCGAGAAGGACTTGAAGAAGGCGCAGAAGGACGAGGAGCGTCGCGCGCTGCGCGCGCGCATCCGCCGCCTGGACGAGGAGCAGGCGCGGCTGCGCCGCCTGCTGGAGGCGCAGATGAGCGGCGCGCCCATGTAGGAGGGGTGCCGGTCGGGCCGGCACACGTTCCTCATTCGTCGCGCAGCGCTCGCACCGCGACGCCCATGTCGCGCCAGCGTTCGGCGTGGCAGGTGAAGAGCAGCAGCTGGTGGCGCGTCGCGGCGTCGTAGAGCACGCGCTTCATGCGCGCGAGACGCTCGGCGTCGCTGTGCACGAGGGCGTCGTCGAGGATGAGCAGGGTGGGCCGTCCGCCCTCGCGCAGCAGGTCGGCGTAGGCCAGGCGGCTGACGATGCCGAGCTGCTCGCGTGCGCCGTAGCTCAGCTCGGCGAAGGGCGCCGCGATCGTGGCGGCCGTCGCGTTCGTCGCCTCCGTGCCGTCGGCGCCCTCTTTCGCCGTGCGCGGGCGGGAGAGGGCGCCGGGCTGCAGGTGCTCGTCGATGGCGAGCCGCGCGCCGGGGAAGAGCAGGCCCAGGTAGTGGTCGAGGTGGCGCTGCAGGGGCGCGCGCAGCCGCTGCGTCAGCGCCTGGCGGTGCGTCTGCAGCGTCTGTTCGAGCAGCACCAGCGCGTCGGCGCGGCGCTGCAGTTCGTCGTGCCGGCGCAGGGCGCCGGCCTGCTCGCGCAAGGCCAGCGCCAGCGCCTCGTCCACGCCTTGCGCACCGGACGCGGCAAGTGTTGCCTCCAGCTGCACCAGGCGCAGCTTGCGCTCGCGCTGCGTGCGCTCGGCTTCCTCGGCGCTGCGGCGCAGGCGCTGCACGTCCTGCGCCAGGATGTCGGGGCGCGCGGCGGCGATCCGCGCGTCCAGCGCCTGGAGCTGGCGCTGCTTCACGGCGAGTTCGGCCTGCGCGTCGACGAGGCGCTGCTCGGCCTGCGCATGCTGCGCGCGCAGCCCGGCGTCGGCGCGCAGCGCGGCCAGCGCCTCGTGCTCGCGCTGTGCGGCCGCGGCGGCGCCTTGCGCGGCGGCCGCGTGCCGACGTGCCGCATCGAGCGCCTGGGCCGCCGCCTGCCGCAGGCGCTCCGCGTCCTCGGCCGCCGCCAGTGCGGCGGCAAGCGTCGGGATCGGTGCGGGTGACGACCTTGGCGCACAGCCCGGCGTCGGCTCGGGCCGGGCGCCAGGCAACTGCGCGAGCGCGGCCTGCACCTGCGCGCGCTCGTCGCCGAGGCGATCGGCCTCGGCCTGCAGGCCGGCCAGGCCGCCGGGTGCCAGCACCTGCAGCGCCTTGGCCGCGGCCTCGGCCTGCGCCAGCAGGGCGAGCCGGGCCTGCTCGCGTGCGTCGGCTTCGGCGCGGCTCTGCAGGCCCAGGCGCTGCAGCAGGTCGCGGTGTTCGGCTTGCAGGCGCTGCTGTTCGGCGCGGCGTTCGGCGAGGTCGTGGCCGCCGGGCGCAAGCGTGAAGCGGCCCACGCCGGCGATCGTCAGCTCCGCGGGCGCGGCGAGCAGCTGCTGGCCTTCGCCCTGCAGGCTCCGCCCGTCCATGGTGACGACTGCACCGGGTTGCAGCGTGTACGCGACGCGCGTCGCCAGCCCCTCGAGCTGCAGCGCAAGGGCCTGCAGCCGCTCGTCCTGCCTGCGCAGTTCCTGCAGCGCCTTGGGCGGCAGCGCGAGTGCCTGTGCCTGGCGCATGAGATCGGCCTCGCGTCCGGCTTCGGCGCGCGCTCGCTGCAGCAGCTCTGCCGTGGCGCGGGCGTGCGCGCCGCTGGTCTCCAACTGGCGCTGCAACTGCGCGCGCGTCTCCTCCAGGCGGGCGCGCGCCAGCGCTTCGCCCGCCCTGGAGGACTCGGCCTGCGCCTGCGCGAGCGCGCGCGCCGCGGTGTCTTGCGCGCGCTGCGCGGGTTCGAGCGCGGCCTGCGCCTGCGCGAGCGCGGCGCTGCGCCGGGCGAGCTCCGCGCCCTCGCGGGCGTCGGCCTCGAGCTGCCTGCGCAGCAGGGCCAGCAGTTCCTCGCCGCGCTGGATCTCGGCGGCCTGCGCGCTGCGCTGCGCGTTCAACGCCTGAGCTTGCGCCTGAGCCTGCTCGGCCTGCGCCAGCTGCTCGCGCAGGGGTTCCCAGGGGCGCGCGTTCTCGTCCGCCGCATGCCGCGCGCGCAAGTCGCTCAGCTGGTCGACCTGCTCGCGGTAGCTGCGCGCCGCGGCGTCGAGGGCCTGCACCTGTGCACGCGTCTGGGCGAGGGCGGCTTGCGCCTCCTGCAGCGCGCCGCGCGCCTTGCCGGTGGGTGTGCGCAGCTCGCCGCGCAGGGCCTGCACGCGCGCCAGCAGGGCGTCGCCGCCGCTGGCGGCGACCGAACCGAGCTGCTCGTCGAGCGCGCGCTGCAGGTGCGCGGCGGCGTGGCGTACGGGCTCGTGCAGCTCCTGCGCCGCGCCCTGCTCGATCCACAGCAGCCCGGGAATGCCGCCGTGCTCCGGCCGGCTCGCGCCCTTGCCCGCGAACTCGAAGCCCAGCAGCGCGGCCAGGTGCTCCTCGGCCTCGTTGCCCTCGAGTCGACGCGTGCCGATCCACAGCTCGCAGCGCTTGTTCTTCAGGAAGGCCTTGCGCAGGCGGTAGTCCTGCTCGCCGATGCGGAAGTCGAGCTCGATGGTCGGCGTGGCCGCGCTGTCGCCCCAGGGCCGCAGGTCCTCGACCGCGGTGGAGCGGTGGCGTTCGAAGAAGGCGGCGCGGATCGCGCGCACGAGCGTGCTCTTGCCGGCCTCGTTCTCGCCCGCGAAGACGTTGAGCCCGGGCTGCAGGTCGGCGAGCTCGAGCGGCTTCCCGAACCGGCGCAGCTCGGCCACCGCCAGACGCGTGATCCTCATGCGCGTGCCTCGGCGGCGGCGGTCTCGCGCTGCTCGGCCAGCAGCGCGGCGAGGAGGGCGAGCGCGTCCTGCGCCTGGCGCTGCTGCGCGGGCGCGGCGTCGCGCAGCTCGGCGATGACGGCGCCGAGGTAGCCGTCGGCCCGCAGCGCGGCGATGTCCTCCGCAGTCGGTGCAAGCCGCAGGTCGGTCTCGTCGACGACCAGTGCGCGCAGCCGCGCCTGCGCCGCCTGCAGCGCGCGCTGCAGGCGTTGGTGCGCGGCGAGGTCGACGCGGCCCGCGAGCGTGAGCGCGAGCACGTCGCCGGCGCCGCAGGCGTCGAGCTGCGCGATCGCGGCGTCGACGTCGCTCGGGACGGCCAGCGCGAGCGCGCGCTCGTACCAGCGGTGACGGGCGATGGCCTCGGCCTCGACCTGCGGCACGTCGCCCGGCGCCTCCAGGCGCACCCAGAGCAGATGGCCCGGATCGTTGTCCTTGAAGCGCTCGGGCTCGGGCGTCCCCGCGTACCAGCAGCGCGCGTCGATGCGCTTGCAGCCGTGCCAGTCGCCGAGCGCGAGGTAGTCCAGGTGCGCGCGCGCCGCGCGGTCCGGGGCGATCGGGTTCGTGGCATCGACGTCCTGCGGCAGGAGGCCTTGCACCGCGCCGTGCGCGAGGCCCACGCGCAGCCAGCCCGCGGGCGTGGCGGCGGCATCGAACCAGGCGGTGGCGTCGTCGTAGGTGTGGCGCTGCGTCAGCGGCGCGGCCAGCACCGCAAGCTTCAACGCCGGCAGCTCGACGATTCCCGGCTGCAGTCGAAGGTGCAGGTTCGGCGGCAGCAGCGCGAGCCGCCGCGCCTGTGCCCACACGCCTTCGGCCAGCGCGGCGTCGTGGTTGCCGGGAATCATCACCCAGGGGCCGGCGTAGGGCGCGAGCGCGTTGAAGAGCCGGCGCAGCGTGCGCGGCGAGATCGCCTGCGCGTCGAAGACGTCGCCGGCGACGAGCACGGCGTCGGCGCGGCGCTCCGCGGCACGCTCGGCCAGGCGCTCGACGGTGGCGATGCGCGCCTCGGCCAGGGCGGCGCTGTCCTCGGGCGCGAAGCGCGTGTAGGTGCGGCCGATCTGCCAGTCGGCGGTGTGCAGCAGCAGGGTCATGGGGACGAGCCCGAAGAGTCGGCCAGGGCCTCGCGCAGCCGCGCGAGCAGGCCCGAGTGTCGCCGCGTCGGCGTCGCGATCGCCGTGGCGACCACCGCCGCGCTGCCGGCCAGCGCGACACGCCTTCGTGCGCGCGTCAGCGCGGTGTAGAGCAGTTCGCGGGTGAGCACGGGGCTCGCCGCGTCGGGCAGCAGCACGAGCACGGCGTCGAACTCGGAACCCTGCGCCTTGTGCACCGTCATGGCCCAGGCGCTCTGGTGCTCGGGCAGGCGCTGCACGGGGATGCGGCGCAATTCGCCGCCGGGTTGCGGGAAGGCGACGACGAGGCCGGACTCGCCCGGCGCGGGCGGCAGCGTGATGCCGATGTCGCCGTTGAAGAGCTGCAGCAGCGGCTGGTTCTTCAACACCATCACCGGCCGGCCGACGTAGAAGTCGCCGCCCGGCGGGCCCGGATGCTCGGCGTGCATCGCCGCCAGCGCCCGGCGCGCGTGCGCGTCCAGCACGGCGTTGACTGCACCCATGCCGCGTGCGCCCTCGCGGTGCGCGCAGAGCACGCGAAAGCGCGCGAAGGCTTGCGCCAGTGCGGCGACATCGACGGGATCCTGCAGCGACGCCTGCCCCGGACCCTGCCGCAGCGCCTGCAGGTAGGGCTCGTAGCCTTGCAGCCAGGCCCGGCGCAGCGCGGGCGTCGGCGCCGCGCCGGTTTCGTCCCACCACTGCAGCTCGCCGTCGACGGCCGCGGCGTGCGCGGCCTCGTGCAGCGTCGCCAGCGCGGCCTCGCGGTCCCCGGTCCTGATCTGCGCGGCCAGGCGCCCGATGGCCGAGTCCGCGGCAAAGCGGTAGTTGCGCTCGAACCAGACCACGCTGTCGGGAAGGACGCCGCGGCGCAGCGGTGCGGGTGTGCGCAGACTGCCGGCGGCCAGCTCGCAGGCGGTTTCGAGCGCGCTGCGGCAGGCGTCGCTCAGGCCGGGGTCGGCGGCGAGTTCGGCGAACACCGCGCCGGACTCGACCGCCGCGAGCTGGTGCTGGTCGCCCAGCAGCACGATGTGCGCCCTGGCCGGAACGGCCTCGAGCAGCTGCGTGGCCAGGGCGAGGTCGAGCATCGAGGCTTCGTCGACGATGAGCACGTCGATCGGCAGCGGCCGGCCGGCGTGGTGGACGAAGCCCTGCGGCGTCACGCCGAGCAGCCGGTGCACGGTGCTGGCGCTTTGCGGCAGGCGCTCGCGCAGCGCAGCGGGCAGCGCGGCGGCGCGTTCGCCCACCGCCTCGGCCAGGCGCGCCGCGGCCTTGCCGGTGGGGGCGGTGAGCGCGATCCGGGCGTCGGGCGCGTCGGCCAGCAGGCAGGCCAGCAGCTTGACCACGGTCGAGGTCTTGCCGGTGCCGGGTCCGCCGCTGATCACCACCAGGCGCTGGCGCAGCGCGAGTGCGGTGGCCAACTGCTGCCAGTCGGGTGCGGCGTCACCGCCGCGGTTCTCACGGCCGCCGAAGAGCGCCCTCAGCCGCGACGGGATCGCGCCTTGCAGCGACTGCGGCGCAAGCCGCGCGGCGCGAACGAGGCGCTGCGCGAGGCGGCGTTCGAGCGCGAAATTGCGGTGCAGGTAGATCCGGCCCTCGTCGTCGAGGATGAGCGGGCAGGCCGCCGGTGCCGCGGGCGTGCCGACGACGCCGCATCCGAGCAGGGCTTGCAGCGCGGGGCGCTCGTCCTCGGGCAGGGCCTGCGCCAGCGGCAGGCCGACGTGGCCCAGGCGCGCCGCCCGCGACAGCGCGCGCCCGATGGCGGCGATCTGCCGCGCAAGCGCCGCGTCGGCGCCGAGCGCGAGCGCCCAGCGTTCCAGATGCAGCGCGAGGCCCTCGGCCAGCGGGTCGCCGCCGAGGCGGGCGTCGACGGCGTCCGGCGCGGCGTGCGGCGGGGCGTGTCTCATGCGCTGCCCTCCTCGGCGAGGCGCGCGACGTCGGGCGGCGCGTCGATCAGCGCCGAGAGCGCCTCGAGCAAGGCCGCATCCGGCTGCAGCCGGAACACGCCGCAGGGGCCGCCGTCCTCGGTCCGCCAGCCCGGGCGCACGCCGCGCACGAAGAGCAGCAGCGCACCGCCGAAGTCGCGCGCGGCGTCATAGCCGGGCAGCCGTCGCCGCAGGTGGCGGTGCAGCGCGAGCGCATAGAGCAGCGCCTGCAGGCCGTAGCCGTGGCCATGGACGGCGTCGGCAAGCGCTCGACCGGCGTAGTCGGCGGCGGTGTCGCCCAGATGGTTGGACTTCCAGTCGACGATGTACCAGCGCCCGTCGTGCTCGAAGGCGAGATCGACGAATCCGCGCAAGAAGCCTTGCAGCGGCGCGAACGCCGGCAGCGGCAGCGCGAAATCGTGGCGTGCCAGGGTGGCCGAGAGCGCAGCAGGACTCAGGCGGCCGACGGGCAGGTTGAACTCCCACTCGACGAGCCGCCGCGCCGCGGACACCTGTGCGAGTTCCAGCCCCGGCGCCAGCGGCGTGTGCAACACATCCCGCAGCAGGCGCAGGAGCCGGCGCGGCTGGCCCTGCGCCGCGGCAGCGTCGGCCCGTGGCTGCGGGTGCAGGCGCAATGCGTGCGCGGCGGCTGCCGGCCAGGACGCGGGGTCGCCGAAGTCGGCGCGTTCGAAGAGCGCGTGCAGGCACTCCCCGGCCTCGGGGCCGCGCGGGAAGGCGAGGATGTCGTCGTCGTCCAGCGGGTCCGAGGCACCCGCCGTGCCTGCGCCGTCGCCCACCGTCGCGCCCCCGGGGGCCGGCAGCAGGTCGTCGTGATCGCGCGCCGCGGATTCGTGGCGCAGGCCGCGCACGAGGCCGCTGAAGCTGCCGAGGACCCAGCTCGGCGCGCGCTCCGCCGGGGCCGGCAGCGCCGCCAGCGATGCGGGCGCAACGACCTGCGGCGGCAGCGCCTGCACGCGCGGCAGCGGCAGCGCCTGCAGGCCCGCCTGCGGCGCTGCCTCGGCGGCGAACGCGGCCCAGGCGGCGTCGATCCGATCGGGTTCGAGTGCCTTGCAGCCGCCGGCCAGCAGCCGGTTCAGCGGCGCCGCGCCGGCCTGCGCGCTCGAGTTGCCGCTGCGGTAGGGACCGACGACGAGGTAGCAGCGCTGCACCGCGCGCGTGAGCGCGACGTAGATCAGGCGCACACGCTCGGCCGCGCGCTCGCGCTGCAACTGCGCCTTGACCTCTGGGCTGGCGGCGTCCGGGCGGAAGTCCATCACCGCGGCGCCGTGCTCGTCGTGGTACTCGACGCCGGCGCACAGCGTCTCGCCGCGGCCGAGGCCGCCATCCCAGAGGAAGGGGCAGAAGACCAGCGGGTACTCGAGCCCCTTGCTCTTGTGGATGGTGACGATGGCGACGAGGTCGCGGTCGGATTCCAGCCGCAGCTGCGCGGCCTCGCTGTCGCCGCCGTGGCGGCGCTGCGCCTGCAGCCAGCGCAGCAGCGCCTCGGGCGCGGCGTGCTGCGCGGCGGCCTCGTGCAGCCGTTCGGCGAGGTGCAGCAGGTTGGTCAGGCGCCGTTCGCCGTCCTCGCGCTGCAGCATGCGCGGCGCCACCTGCTCCTGCTGCAGCCAGCGCCGCAGCATGGGACCCACGCCCTGCCGCACCCAGGCCTCACGGTAGGCGGCGAAGCGGCTCGCGTGGCCGAGCAGGGCGGCCTCGTCGTGCGCCAGCGCCTCGATCGCGGCGGCGTCCAGGCCCATGAGCCCGGTGGCGAGTGCCGCGCGCAGCGCGCCGTCGTGCCGCGGCGCGAGCATCGCCGCGAGCACGCGCTCGAGCTCTTCGGCATCGACGCTGCGGTGCACGTCCGCCTGCGACAGCTCGGCGCAGCCCACGCCCATCGCGGCGAGCGCGCGGCGCATGCGCGCGCCTTCGGCATGCGTGCGCACCAGCACCGCGAGGTCGCCCGCGGTCAGCGGCCGTCCGCCATGCTCGACCTCGCCACGGCGCGCGGCGGCGAGCAGGCGCGCGATCTCGCCGGCCACCGCCTGTGCAGCCATCGCGCGCGCTTCGTGCTTCGCCAGCGGCAGGCCCTCGTCGTCGCGCGGCAGCGACCACAACTGCAGCGGGGCACGCGCTTCGCTGCGGTCGACGAAGCCCGGCCGCGGCTTGGCGCCGGCCTGCACCGGCAGGTAGTCGAGGCCCGGCAGCGCGAAGGCGTCGGCCTGGCGCCCGAAGAGCGCGTTCAGCGCCGCCAGCAGCCCGGGTGTCGAACGCTGGTTCTCGGTGAGCGAGCGCAGCGCTTGCGCGCGCCCGCGTGCCTGCAGGTAGGTGTGCAGGTCGGCATGGCGGAAGCTGTAGATCGCCTGCTTGGGGTCGCCGAGCAGGAACAGCGGCGCGCCGGCGGCGCCGTGCAGCGTGTCGAAGATCGCCCACTGCAGCGGGTCGGTGTCCTGGAACTCGTCGATCAGCGCCACCGGCCAGCGCGCGCGCAGCGCCGCCGCCAGCAGCGTGCCGCCGGGCCCGACGAGGCGCTCGTGCAGGTCGTGCAGCAGGTCGTCGAAGGCCATCACGCGCTGCCGGCGCTTGAGCGCGCGCAGCGCCGCCGGCCCCTCTTCCAGCAGCGCGCGCAGCAACCGCAGGCGCTGCGCCTCGAGAGAGGTCCAGCGCTGAGCGGCGAGTGCCAGCAGCTCATCGGCGAGGTCGAAGAAGGGATGCGTCTGGATCGCGGCATGGCCCTTCTTCGCGCGCAGCCGTGTGCGCGTGAGCAGGTCGAGCTTGGGCAGGCGGAAGTTCGCGCTGTCGGCGCCCGAGGCCAGGAGCAGCAGCTCCCAGCCCTGCGCCGCCTGGGCCAGTGTGGCGGGCTTGTAGACGTTGCCCGGCAGGCGCGGCAACGCCGCCGCGACGAGGGCGACGATCGCCTGCGCCTCCTGCCGCCACAGCGTCTGCAGTGCAGCAAAGCGCGCGGCGAGCGCGGCGGCGTCGGCGGCCGGCGGCGGCGCCTCGGGCCAGATCGCGCGCGCCAGCGGCCGCGCCACGCGCCGCTGCAGCAGCCCGGCCCAGCGCGCGGGCGTGTCCCTGCGTTCGAGGAGGTGCGCGGCCAGGGCCGGCGGCAACGCCTGCGCCGACGGTGCCAGTACGTGGCGGCGCCAGAAGTCGTTGACCACCTGCTGGCGCAGCTCGGCGTCGTCTGCGCCGAGTTCGCCGCCCAGCGGCAGCGCCGCGGCGAAGGGCGCCTCGGCCAGCGCGCGCTGGCAGAAGCCGTGGATGGTGAAGATCGACGCCTCGTCGAAGGTCTGCAGTGCGAGCTGCAGGCGGCGGCGCATCGTCTCGTCCTCGAGGCCGCGTCGGCGCAGCGCGCCGAGCAGCGTGGCGACGAAGGGATCGGCGCCGGCCAGCCCACCGGGCGGGTCGTCGAGGCCGTCCAGCGTCTGGGCGATGCGGGCCCGGATGCGTGCGCGCAGCTCCGCCGTCGCCGCCTTCGTGAAGGTGACGACCAGGATCTGCGGCAGCGCCAGGCCCTGCTCGAGCAGCAGGCGCAGCACCAGGCCGCAAAGGTTCCAGGTCTTGCCCGTGCCGGCCGAGGCCTCGATCAGCGTCGTGCCGTCGAGCGCGTCCTCGAAGACGTCGAGCGGCTGCGGCTTCATGCGCCGGCCTCGCTTTGCGCGTCGTCTTCGCCCTCGGCCTCGAGATGCGCCAGCAGCGGCTCGAAGATGGCACGAGCAAGCTCTTCGAAGGCCGCGTCCAGCGGCTCGGCACAGCCACGCAACGCCAGGCGATGCGCGGCATCGGCGCCTTCGGCGTGCTCGTTGTACGGGCCCGGCGTCCAGGCCTCGAGTGCCTCGTCGCGATTTCCCTGGGTCTGCACGAAGATCCAGGCGCTGCGCGGGTAGAAGTGCAGCGGCGCGACGAGCCCGTCGCGGTAGAGGCGCAGAAGCCGCGCAAGCTCGGAACGCGCATCGGCCACCGGCGCGAAGCCGAGGGTCCCGTCGAGCGCGAGCCAGCGCGTGCGCGGGGCGACGTCCGCGGGCGCCGCGGCGCAGAGCGCGAGGTGCTGGATCCACGCCTCCAGGCGGTCCTGCGCGCACAGGCTCCGGGCGCGCCAGCGCGTCTGGCCTTCGGGGCGCAGGCCGGCGAGGGTGACGACGAGCGTCCAGCGCTCGCCGTCGAGATCGAAGGCCTGCTCGACGACGCGCGGGTCGAGCGGCGGCACGGCGGTCGCCTCGCGCACGCGCGCGGCAAAACGTTCGAGCAGCGGCAGCGTCTGCTCGAGCTGCAGGCGGCCGAGCGTGCCGCCGGGCCAGTCGGTGCCGGCCTGTGCCAGGCGCCGCGCGCCGACGCCATCGGCGCCGGCCAGCAGCGCCGGCAGCAGGCGCTCGGTCAGCCGGCGCTGGGTGCGCGCATCGGCGTGCAGCGGCTCGTCGTCATCGAGTTCGTCCGCGTCCCAGGCGAGCTCGATTCCCAGCCGCCGGCGCAGCAGCGCGCGGCTGGGGTGACGGAAGAACTGCACGAGCTGTTCCATCGTCACGCGTCGCCACTCGGGGCCGAGCGCAGGCAGGGGCAGGGGAACGAAGGGTGCCTGTTGCGACAGGTCGGGCAACCCGCCTTCGTCCTCGTCCTCGTCCTCGTCGGTTCCCGTTGCGCTCGCTGCCCGCGCCGGCCTGGGCGCCAGCGCCCGCCGCAGCGCGTCGGCCAAAACCTCGTCGTGGCTGCGCCGCCTCGGATCGCCGTCACGCCGGAAGGCCGTCGGCGAGAAGGGCTGCAGCGGATGCTCGACCACGAGGCGCGCGCGCGCTGCGGCGAGGCACGCGCGATCGGCCGGGTCGCCCGCGATCGCGGGCAGCAGCAGGTCGAGAAGCTCGGCCACCAGCACCGAAGGCGGCAGCGGTGCGTTGTCGCGCACGCTGCGGCCGACGTGGCTCAGGTGCAGGTGCGTACGCGCCGCCAGCAGCAGGTCGAGGAAGAGGTTGCGCTCGTCCAGCCCGCGCTGGCGGTCGCCGCGGCGCGGCGCAGCGGCGAGGAGGTCGAACTCGGCGGTACGCGCCGGGCCGGGGTAGACACCGTCGTCGAGGCCGAGCACGCAGACGACGCGATAGGGCAGGCCGCGCAGGCTGCCCATCGCGCCGAAGGTCACGGCGCCGCTGGGAACGCCGCCGCGCGCCGAGTCGTCCAGGCGCTGCTGCAGCGCGCGGCGCACCAGCGGCAGCGGCAGCGCTTCGGCGAGGCCGCCTTGCATCATCTCGTCGGCCAGCTGGTCGATGCTCGCGTGCAGCTCGCGCAGCGCGGCGCGCTCGTCGCCCTGCGCGGCGATGAAATGCCCGCAGACCTCGTGCAGCAGCGCCGCCCAGGCCGCGGGGGCGTGCGGGTGCGAGAGCGTCGCATGCGCATGCCGCAGCGCATCGACGAAGGCCCAGAGGCGCCCGAGCAGGTCAGCCTCGCTGCCGGCGATGTCGGCGCCCGGCAGCAGGCCGGCGAAGGGCTCGGTCGTGTCCGCGGGCAGCGCGTGGCCGAGGAAGAGCCTCGCCATGCCGTCGGCGAGCGTGTGGCGCGGCTCGCCCGGCACGTCGAAGGCGGCGCGGTGGGCGGCGTCCAGGGCCCAGTGCACGCCGGCGGCGTGCAGCCAGGCGTGCACCTGCTCGAGCGCGTCGTCGTCGAGGCCGAAGCGCCGCGCGACCAGCGGCTGCTGCAACAGGCCGAAGACGCGGCTTGCGGGCATGCGCGAATCGACGAGGTCGAGCAGTGCGAGCAGCGCGCGCGCCGGCGCGTCGACCGTGCTGCACGCGCGCCCGGTGATCGTGAACGGAATGCGCCGCGGCGCCGGGGCGCTGCCGAAGACGGCTTCGACCAGCGGCGCGCCCGCGTCCAGATCCGGCATGACGACGAGGACGTCGCCTGGCTGCAGTTCGGGGTCGGCCGTGAAGAGCGACAGCAGGCGGTCGTGCAGGACTTCGAGTTCGCGCGTGCGCGAGTGGCAGACGTGCAGCTCGAGGCTGCGGTCGCCGTCTTCGAGCGTGATCGAGCCGGGTCCGATCGGCTGCAGGTCGAGCAGCGCATTCTGCACTTGCGCGAGCAGGCTGCGGCCGGGGTGCGGCCGGTAGTCGCCGTCGTCGACGAGCGCGTCGCCGCCGAGGTCGACGAGGCCGTCGACCAGCGCCTGCGTCTGCCGGCCCCAGGCTGCGAGCAGGGGGTTGCCTTCCTCATGGCCGGCGGCCTGGCCGCGCGCGACCAGGTGTGCCAGGCGCTTGCGGTCGACGAGCTCGAACCAGTACTCGCGGCAGGGGTTGAGAAGGTAGACGAAGACGTCCATCACGCCCCCCAGCTGCACCAGCAGCTGCTGGTGCAGCGGCGCCAGCGTCGGCGGCGCGAAGACGTGAACGCGCGCGGGCAGGCCCGCGGCGCGGGCGCCCGCGGCGCCGTCGCGCTTCAGCGCATCGACGAAGGCGGCGACCGGCTGCCGTTCGGGCAGCTCGAGCTCGGCCGCCAGGCGCCGCCAGAGCGCGGCCTGCCAGGCCTCGTCGGGGTGCGCGGGCAGCAGCAGCCGGCCTTCGCCCCAGGCCTGCAGCCAGTCCGGTCGCCAGCTCGTGTACTGCTCCATCAGCGCGGCGACGGCCTGCGCCAGTTCCGCGCGCATCGGCGCGTCGGCCCTCTCGAGATAGTGCGCCAGGCGCGGGTGGCCGCCGATCCAGCCGGCGTCGCCGAACACGGCGTAGATGCGCCAGCCGAGCACGGCGGCGGCCAGCGGCGATTCCCGCGGCGCCGACGGCTGCGCACGGGCGAGCAGCTGCCACAGCCACTGCGCCAGGAAGTGAAAGCGCAGGTTGGCGCAAAGGCCTTGCTCGCGCGCGATCGCAAGCGTCAGCCAGCGGCGCATCGCGGCGCTCGGAACGACCAGCTCCGTGAATGCGAAGGGGCCGCCGCCCTCGTCCTCGGCCAGGGCGGCGAGCAGGCGCTCGGTCAAGGCCTCGGTGCGGTTGGAGAAGTGCAGGTTCAGCATGCTCGGGTCCGTGCGCGACCGCGCCCGGACCGGGCACGCGCCGTGTGCGTACCAGCCTGCCACGCCACTGGCTCACAGGCTGAGCCAGGACTCCGGCTCGTGGCGAGCGTGGACCTGCGCGCCTTCATCCGCCCAGCACCACCGTGCGCGACTGCTCGCGCAGGTAGAGCGGCAGGTAGTGGAAGCTCGCGATCGCCTTGCCGGTGGAGCCCGAACCCTTCCAGCCGCCGAAGGGCTGGTAGCCGGGCCAGGCGCCGGTGCTCGCCCCCTGGGCGCGGTTGGCGTAGGTGACGCCGGCCTCGATGTGCTCGTGGAACCAGGCGACCTCGTCGGCGCCGCCGTAGAAGCCGGCGCTCAGGCCGACCTCGCTGTCGTTGGCCAGCGCCATCGCCTCGTCGCGCGAGTCGACGCGCTGCAGCATGAGCAGCGGCAGGAAGAGCTCCTGCCGCCACAGCGGATGCTGCGCCGGAGCCTCGACCAGCGTGGGGCTGACGTAGTGGCCGTGGGCGTATTCGTCCCCGGTCGGCAGCGTGCCGCCTGCGAGCAGCGTGGCGCCGCCCTCCAGCAGTTGCTGCACGCTGCGCTCGAAGCGCGCGCGCGCCGCGGCGTGGTTGACCGGCCCCATCCAGTTGCGCTGCGCGGTCGGGTCGCCGACGGAGATGGCACGCGTCTGCGCCTGCAGGCGCTCGATCAGCGCGTCGGCGACGCCGCGATGCACGTAGAGGCGCGAGAGCGCCGAGCACTTCTGCCCCGAGAGGCCGTAGGCCGAGCGCACGATGCCGGCGGCGGCGACGTCCAGGTCCGCGCGCTCGGTGACGATGCAGGGGTTCTTGCCGCCCATCTCGGCGATGCAGGGTCGCGGCCAGCGCCCGCCCACGCACTGCGCGAGCAGGCCGCGGCCGACGGCGACCGAGCCGGTGAAGGTGATGCCGGCGACGTCCGGGTGCGCGGCGAGCGCTGCGCCCAGCTCGTGCGTGTCGCCGTGCAGCCACTGGAAGACGCCGCTCGGCACCCCCGCGTCGCGCAGGCAGTCGGCAAGCAGGCGCCCGCCCCAGGGCGTGTGCGGTGAACCCTTGGCGACGACGACGTTGCCGGTGACGAGCGCGGCCGCGGTCGGCCCGCCCATCAGCGCCAGCGGATAGTTGAAGGGCGCGATCACGAGCCAGACGCCGTAGGGCCGCAGCACCGAGCGGTTGGTCGAGCGCACGCCCACCAGCGGATCGTCGGGCAGCGGCACGTCGAAACCCCGGGCGCGCTCGAAGTCGTCGGCGTACTGGCGGAAGAAGTCGACCGTCTCCTGCGCTTCTCCAAGCGCCTCCATGCGGTTCTTGCCGACCTCGAGCGCGAGTGCCGCGGCGATCGCGTAGACGCGCTGCTGCATCAGTTCGGCCACGCGCCGCAGCAGCGCCACGCGCTCGGCCGCGGGCGTCGCGCGCCAGGCCGGGAAGGCGTCGTGCGCGCCCTGCAGCGCGCGTTCGACGTCGCCGGCTTCGGCGATCGCGAAGCGCCCGAGTTCGAGCCGCGTGTCGATCGGCGAGACGAGCCGCTGCGTGCCTCGGCGCGGCGCATCCCGACCCTGCAGGAAGAGGCCGTGCGT
Source organism: Burkholderiales bacterium (assembly GCA_026932235.1). Lineage (GTDB taxonomy): Bacteria > Pseudomonadota > Gammaproteobacteria > Burkholderiales > Burkholderiaceae_C > Rubrivivax. The sequence goes on along the minus strand of JAIXKR010000139.1, from coordinate 28,660 downwards.
GGCGCCCAGTTCGCCGCGCAGCCTCGCGAGCGCCGCCTCGAAGGCCTCGTGCATCGAGGCCGGCGGATCGAACATGCTGGCGTAGGTGAGGCGAAAGCTCATGCGGTGAATCCTGCTTCAGCGGGAGAGGTGCCGCGCCAGCAGCGCGTCCAGGCGCGCGATCGCATCGGCGAGCTCGGCCTGCGCGATCACCAGCGGCGGCGCGAGGATGATCAGATTGCCGCGACTGGCCAGCGAGAGGCCTTGCGCCAGCGCCTCGCGCAGCAGCGCGGCCAGCGCCGGCGGCGTCTGCGGCCAGGGCGCCAGCGGGTGCCGCGTGGCGCGATCGGCGACGAGTTCGACGACGGCGAACAGGCCGTCGCCACCGCGCACCTCGCCGATCGCCTCGTGTCGCTCCTGCAGCCGCTGCAGGCGCTCGAACATCCAGGCGCCGAGCCGTCGCGAGCGTTCGATCAGGCCCTCGTCGCGGTAGGTGCGCACCGCCGCAAGCCCCGCGGCGCAGGACAGCGGGTGCCCGCAGTAGGTGAGGCCGATCGGCAGCATGCGGCGCTCGATGCGCTCGTAGACCGCGGCCGAGACGATCACCGCACCCAGCGGCGCGGCGGCGCCGGTGAGGCCCTTGGCGCAGGTGATCAGGTCCGGCGCATGCGGCTGGCCATGCTGCTGCCAGGCGAACCAGTGGCCGCAGCGGCCGAAGCCGCTCATCACCTCGTCGGCGATCAGCAGCACCCCGCGATCGCGCGTGACGCGACGCAGTGCCGGCCAGAAGCTTCCGGGCGGCACGATGCCGTTGCTGCCGGCGTTGGGCTCCATGATCACCGCCGCCGTGCGCTGCGCGCCGACGGCATCGATCTTCGTGGCCACCGCCTGCGCGGCGGCCCTGCCGCAGGCTTCCGGGCTGCTCGTGCCGAAGGGGCAGCGGTAGGGGTAGGGCGGCGGGACGTGGTGCACGTTCAGCGCGCCGGCGTCGACGAACGCCTGCACGCGCGCGTCGCCCGAGAGCGCCATGCCCATGTAGCTCGCGCCGTGGTAGGAACGGTCGCGCGCGATCACCGCGCCCTGCGGTTGCTCCTGCGCCAGGCGGGCGATCTTGATCGCGTTCTCGTTGGCGTCGGCGCCGCCGAGCGTGAAGAAGACGCGCCCGCCGCGCAGGCCCGAGACCTCGAGCAGCTCCTCGGCGAGTTCGGCGCGCACGCGCGCACCCCACTGGTTGGTGACGAAGCACAGCGTCTGCGCCTGATCCCGGATCGCCTGCACCAGCCGCGGGTGCTGGTGGCCGAGCAGGCTGCATTCGGAGAGCGAGCTCAGGTCGAGGATGCGTCTCCCGTCTTCGAGCAGCAGCCAGGCGCCTTCGCCGCCGACGACGGTCGGCGCGTCCCAGTCCGCGGGCACGCACCAGCTGTGCAGCACGCTGTCGGCTTCGTGCCGCATGCCGTGCGCGGTCATCGTCTCAACCGACGAAGCACACGGCGGCGTCGAGGCCGACGCGCTCGGTGCAGGTGCGGTTGGCCGGCGCCTCGGGGTCGGCGTAGCCGATCGACATGCCGAAGAGGATGCCGACCTCCTCGGGCAAGGCCAGCAAACGCCGCGCCGGCCCCGGGTACATGCCCAGCGCCCCCTGGAAGCAGCTGGCGATGCCGCGTTCGGCCAGCAGCAGCGACACCCCCTGCGCGAAGATGCCGAGGTCCACCGCGCCGACCATCCCGAGGTAGCGCTCCATCGTGAAGAAGACGGCGTGCGGCGCGTCGAAGAAGCCCCAGTTGCGCAGCAGCGAGCGCTGGCGCGCGGCGCGGTCGTGGCGTTCGACGCCGGTCGTTCCGTAGAGCGCCGCCGCGGCGCCGAACTGGCGCTCGCGGTGCTCACCGACGAACTTGACGTCCCACGCGAAGTCGGAGTTGGGCGGGCGGCCGCTGCCGGCTTCCTCGATCAGCGCCTGCTTCAGCGCGTCTTTTTGCTCACCCGAGACGACATAGGCACGCCAGGGCTGGGTGTTGCAGTTCGAGGGCACGCGCAAGGCCGTGGTGAAGACCTCTTCGAGGACGGGCCGCGGTATCGGCGTGGGGAGGAAGGCGCGGGTCGAGCGCCGCATCTGCATCGCCTGGCTGACGGTGAGCGGGAATTCGGGCATGACGGATCGTTGGGCGTCCGGTGAGAGCGGGGGCACCGGCATTGTCGTGCAGGGTCGCCTGGGCAGGGGGGTCGCACGCATCGGTGGCTGGCCTTACAATCCGCGACACCCTGCAAGGGGTACTCATCTGCTGGTTGGAGAGGACGCCATGTCTGACGACGCCCTGTTCCAATTGGGGATAGTTTCAGTCCGTCTGAACAGCTCCCAAACGGAATGCTCGACTCGCACCGCTTCGTCGAAACCGAGGCGTGAGCGAAGTCCGTTGCTGCGCGCGCGCCTGCCTGGGCGCTGATCGCAGCCTCTCCCGCAGCTTTTCCGTTTTCCCCATCGATCGACCTTGCCTGTGCCCCGCGTCGCCGGGGCAGGGCGGGCGCGCGTCGGCGGGCCTGCGCGGTCGGTGTCGGCCGCGTCGAGGCCGGTGCCGCGTCCGGGCCTCGATCCTGCGTGCTTCGAGAGCGATGATCCAGACGCCTTACTACCTGATCGACAAGACGCCGCTGCTGGCCAACCTGCAGGCGATGCAGCGGCTGCGTCGCGCTTCGGGCGCGAAGCTCGTGCTGGCGCTCAAGTGCTTCGCGACCTGGTCGGTGTTCGACCTCATGCGCGAGTTCATGGACGGCACGACCTCGTCCTCGCTCTACGAGGTGCGCCTGGGGCGCGAGAAGTTCGGCGGTGAGACGCATGCCTACAGCGTGGGCTACGCCGAGCACGAGTTCGACGAGGTCGTCGCGCATGCCGACAAGCTGATCTTCAACAGCGTCCCGCAACTCGAGCGCTTCGCGCCGCGCGCGCAGGGCAAGCCGCTGGGCTTGCGCCTGAATCCGGGCCTGAGCTCGTCGGGATTCGACCTCGCGGACCCGGTGCGCCCCTTCAGCCGCCTGGGCGAGGGTGACGTGGCGCGCGTCGAGGCGGTGCTCGACCGGCTCGACGGCTTCATGATCCACAACAACTGCGAGAACCGCGACTTCGAGCGCTTCGACGCCATGCTCTCGCAGATCGAGGCGCGCTTTGCGCCGCTGTTCGCGCGCGTGCGCTGGGTGAGTCTCGGCGGCGGCATCCAGTTCACCGCGCCCGGCTACCCGCTCGACGCGCTCGCGGCGCGGCTGCGCGCCTTCGCCGATCGGCACGGCGTGCAGGTCTACCTCGAGCCCGGCGAGGCGGCGGTGCGCGACGCCGCGACGCTCGAGGTCTCGGTGCTCGACATCGGCTTCAACGGCAAGCCGCTGGCCATCGTCGACGCCTCGGCCGAGGCGCACATGCTGGACCTGCTGATCTACCGCGAGCCCGCACAGGTGCTGCCCGACCGCGGGCCGCACCGTTACCTCGTCTGCGGCCGCTCGTGCCTGGCCGGTGACGTCTTCGGCGAGTTCGCTTTCGAGGAGCCGCTGCAGGTGGGCAGCCGCATCGCGCTGCGCGAAGCCGCGGCCTACACGATGGTCAAGAAGAACTGGTTCAACGGCTTGACCATGCCGTCGATCGCCGTGCGCGAACTCGACGGCAGCCAGCGCCTGGTACGGCAATTCGGCTACCGGGACTACTTGGACAGCCTGTCCTGAGGCAGGCGGCTTTCGCAGGAGGCAAGGAGAAGAGCCATGAAGCGCAACATCCTGATCATCGGCGCCGGGGGGGTCGCCCACGTCGCAGCCCACAAGCTGGCCGAGCGCGGCGGTTTCGACCAGATCCACATCGCCACGCGCTCGGTGCGAAAGGCCGACGCGATCGTCGCCTCGATCCGCGCCAAGGGCGCGCGCTACCCGCGCGTGCCGCTGCACACGCACGCGCTCGACGCCATGGACGTGGCGGCGACCGAGGCGCTGATCCGCCGCATCCGGGCCGGCATCGTGCTCAACCTCGGCTCGGCCTTCGTCAACATGTCGGTGCTGCAGGCCTGCATCCGCACCGGCGCGGCCTACCTGGACACCGCGATCCACGAGGATCCGGCGATCGTCTGCGAGACGCCGCCCTGGTATGCCAACTACGAGTGGAAGCGGCGCGAGGCCTGCGCGCAGGCCGGGGTGACGGCCATCCTCGGCGCCGGCTTCGACCCCGGCGTCGTCAACGCCTACGCCAGGCTGGCGGTCGACGAGTGCTTCGACCGCGTCGACTCGATCGACATCATCGACATCAACGCCGGCAGCCACGGGCGCTACTTCGCCACCAACTTCGACCCGGAAGTCAACTTCCGCGAGTTCACCGGCACCGTCTGGTCCTGGGAGGGCCGCAAGTGGGTCGCCGGGCGCATGTTCGAACGCAAGCAGGAGTGGGACCTGCCGGTGGTCGGGCGCCAGGTCGCCTACCTCACCGGGCACGACGAACTGCATTCGCTCTCGCAGCACCTGGACGTGCCCGACATCCGCTTCTGGATGGGATTCGGCGAGCACTACATCAACGTCTTCACGGTGCTGAAGAACCTCGGTCTGCTCTCCGAGAAGCCGGTGCGCACCGCCGAAGGGCTGGAGGTCGTGCCGCTGAAGGTGGTCAAGGCCGTGCTGCCCGACCCGGCCTCGCTCGCGCCGACCTACAAGGGCAAGACCTGCATCGGCACCCTCGTTCGCGGCGTACGCCACGGCAAGCCGCGCGAGGTCTTCGTCTACAACATCGCCGACCACGTCGAGAGCTGGCACGACGTCGGCAGCCAGGCGATCGCCTATACCGCGGGCGTGCCCGCCGCCGCCGCGGCGATGCTCGTCGCCGAAGGCAGCTGGGACGTGCGCCGCATGGTCAACGTCGAGCAGTTGCCCGCGCGGCCCTTCCTCGAGCTGATGGCCGAGCTCGGGCTCGAGACCTGGATGCGCGAGGGCCGGCGCGACCAGCCGGTGGCGGTGCGCGAGAGCCTGCAGATGGCGCAGGCCTGAGGGCTGCGCCCGGCGCGCCTTGCCTTGCGCGCGCCGGGCTCAGGCGCTCTTCTTCAGGTAGGCCTCGGCCAGGCGCACCCAGTAGCTGGCGCCGGTGGGCAGCACGGCGTCGTTGAAGTCGTAGCCGGGGTTGTGCACCATGCAGCCGCCTTCGCTGCCTTCGCCGTTGCCGATGAAGACGTAGCAGCCGGGCACCTTCTCGAGGAAGAAGGCGAAGTCCTCGCTGCCGGTCACGGGCTCGTCGATCGGCAACAGGCCGTCCTCGCCCAGCCAGTCGCGTATCACCCGCTTGCAGAAGTCGGTCTGTCCGGGGTCGTTCTGCAGCACCGGGTAGCGGCGCTGGTAGTCGACCTCGGCGCTGGCGCCGTAGACCGCGGCCTGCGCGTGCGCGATCGCGGTGATGCGCTGCTCCAGCAGATCCTGCACGTCGGGGCGGAAGGCGCGCACCGACAGGCGCAGCTCGGCCGTCTCGGGGATGACGTTGGGCGCCTCGCCGGCGTGGAAGGCGCCGACGGTGACGATGCCCATCTCGAGCGGCGGCACGTTGCGGCTGACGACGGTCTGCAAGGCCATGACGATGCTCGACGCGGCGACCACCGGGTCCACAGCCGCCTGCGGCATCGCGCCATGCCCGCCCTTGCCGCGCACGGTGATGGTGACGCTGTCCGAGCTCGACATGGCGAAACCCGGCACGGCCACGAACTTGCCCGCGGGCTTGCCGGGCATGTTGTGCATGCCGAACATCGCCTCGCAGGGGAAGAGCTCGAGAAAGCCGTCTTCCAGCATCTTGCGCGCGCCCGCCTGCCCCTCCTCGGCGGGCTGGAAGACCAGGTGCAGGATGCCGTCGAAGTTGCGCGTGGCGGCGAAGTGGCGCGCCGCGGCGAGCAGCATCGCGGTATGGCCGTCGTGCCCGCAGGCGTGCATCTTGCCGAAGACCTTGCTCGCCCAGGGCTTGCCGCTGGTCTCGACGATGGGAAGCGCGTCCATGTCGGCGCGCAGGCCGATGCGGCGCTTGGAGCTGCCGGCCACGAGCGTGCCGACGACGCCGGTGCCGCCCAGGCCGCGGTGCACCTCGTAGCCCCAGCGCTGCAGGCGTTCGGCGACGAGGTCGGCGGTCGCGTGCTCCTCGTAGGCGAGTTCGGGGTTGGCGTGGATCTGCCGCCGGATGGCGATCATCTCGTCTTCGTGGACACGGATCTCGGCGAGGGCCGGCGGCGGCAGCGGGGCGTTCATGCAGGGGTCTCCGGAGGTTGAGGGCGCATGCGGGTGGAGCGGGCCATGCTATCGCCGTGCGGCGCGTCCCGTGCTCGCGTCCTTCGACCACGGGGCCGGACCTCTTGCTAGGATTCACGGTTTTCCGGTGCGTGCCGAAGGCGGGTGAGCGATGGCGATGGACGTGGTCGACTATGAGATCAAGGGCGCCGAGATGCAGTTCGTCGAGATCGAGCTCGATCCCGGCGAGGCGGCGGTCGGCGAGGCCGGCAGCATGATGTTCATGGACGCCGGCATCGCCATGGATACCGTGTTCGGCGATGGCTCGGCGCAGCAGGGCGGCCTTTTCGGCAAGCTGCTGGGCGCGGGCAAGCGCCTGGTGACGGGCGAATCGCTCTTCACCACCGTGTACTCGAACAACGCGCGGCAGAAGCAGCGCGTGGCCTTTGCCGCGCCCTACCCGGGCAGGATCCTGGCCATGGACCTGCGCCGCCTGGGCGGCACGCTGATCTGCCAGAAGGACGCCTTCCTCTGCGCCGCGCGCGGCGTGCAGCTGGGCATCGCGCTGCAGCAGAAGCTCTCGGTGGGCTTCTTCGGCGGCGAGGGCTTCATCATGCAGCGGCTGGATGGCGACGGCATGGCCTTCGTGCACGCCGGCGGCACGCTGCTCGAACGCGAGCTGCAGCCCGGCCAGACGCTGCTGGTCGACACCGGCTGCGTGGTCGCCTACACGCCCAACGTGAACTTCGAGATCCAGTACGTCGGCAAGATCAAGACCGCGCTCTTCGGCGGCGAAGGCCTCTTCTTCGCCAAGATGACCGGCCCGGGCCACGTCTGGCTGCAGAGCCTGCCCTTCTCGCGCCTGGCCTCGCGCGTCTTCGCCGCAGCGCCGCAGCGCGGCGGTTCGCGCGAGGAGGGTTCGGTCCTCGGCGGCCTGGCCGGCGGCGGCCTGCTCGGCGGTCTGCTGATGGGCGACGACGAGTGAAGCCGCGCGCCCGCTGAGACGCCAGCCGACGCCGCCGGATGCGCGACATGCTGGATGCGAGCTGGCGCGCCGCCGCCTATTGCTGGCACCCGCTGGCGCTGCTGTGGGGGCTGCTGCCGCTGGCGCTGGCGGCCGGCGGCGGGCTGGGCCTGGGCTGGATCGGCTGGGAGCCCGCGGTGAGCCAGGTGCGTGCGCTGCTCGACCGCACCGACCTTCTGGCTGCTCTGTTCGAATGGATGCAGGCCGTCGGCCTGCCCGACCCGCGGCCGCTGCTGGCGCCGCTGATGGTGGTGGCGCTGGCGATGCCGGTTCTGGTCCTGCTCACCCTACTGCTGGTGGCGTGGCTGCTGGCCCCGGCGATGGTTCGGCTGGTGGCGCGGCGGCGCTTTCCCGATCTCGTGCCAAGCCCCGGTGCCGCCGGCCGCTGGCGCGCGCTGGCCTGGTCGCTGCTGTGCGCGCTCGCGGCGCTGGCGGCCCTTCTCTTCAGCGTCCCCCTGTGGCTGCTGCCGCCGCTGGTCTTCGTGCTGCCGCCGCTGGTCTGGGGCTGGCTCTGCTATCGCGTGTTCTCGTTCTCGGCGCTGGCGTGCCACGCCAGCGCCGACGAGCGCCGCCTGGTGCTGCACCGGCGCCGCTGGGCGCTGCGTGCCGCGGCGGTGCTGTGCGGGCTGGCGTGCGCGCTGCCGGTGCTGGCCTGGGCGCTGGGCGCCGCAGCGCCGCTGCGGGCGCCGCTGCTCGTGCCGCTGCTGCTGTGGCTCTATACGGTGCTCTTCGCCTTCGCCGCGCTCTGGTTCACGCATTTCCTGCTCACGGCGCTGCAGCAGTTGCGCCTCGATTTCGCCGCGCTGGCGACGGCCAGGCTCCCCGCATCATGAACACGACCGCCTTCGGCCTCGTCGTCATCGGCGACGAAATCCTCTCGGGCAAGCGCGTGGACAAGCACTTGCCCCGCGTGATCGAACTGCTCGGCGCGCGCGGGCTGGCGCTGGACTGGGCGCGCTTCGTCGGCGACGACCGCGCGCGCATCACCGCGCTGCTGCAGCAGGTCTTCGCCAGCGGCGACATCGTCTTCTGCTGCGGCGGCATCGGCGCGACCCCCGACGACCACACGCGCCAGTGCGCCGCGGCGGCGCTGCAGCGCCCGCTGGAACTGCACCCGCAGGCGCGCCGCCTGATCGAGGAGCGCATGCAGGACATGGCGCGCGCGCAGGGGCAGCCCTTCGAGCCCGAGCGCGCAGACAACGTGCAGCGGTTGCAGATGGGCGTGTTCCCGCAGGGCGCGACGCTGATCGCCAACCCCTACAACAAGATCCCAGGCTTCTCGGTGGGCGACGTGCACTTCATGCCCGGCTTCCCGGTGATGGCGCATCCGATGATCGAGAGCCTGCTCGACGGCCGCTACGCGCACCTGCACGGACTCACGGCGCAGCTCGAACGCTCGGTGATCGTGCACGACGGCATGGAGGCCGCACTGACGCCGCTGATGGAGCGGATCGAAGCCGCGCACCCCGGCGTCAAGGTGTTCAGCCTGCCGAGCGTGGACCACCCCGTGCTCGGTCGCCACATCGAGCTCGGCGTGAAGGGCCGGGGTACCGCGGTCGATGCCGCCTACGCGGCGCTCATGGCCGGCCTGACTCTTCTTGGTGCACGCATTGGCACCGAAATGGTGCGCGGGCAGGGCTCTGCATGAACCCCGATGGTGCGTTGCACAATCCTGCCCCGGCAGCGCACGTCGGAGCGCCGCTGGCACGGTGCGTGCTTGTCATGACGAGGAGCAAGGGTGGGAGATCCATCCCCCCGGGCGATTCCGCAAGATTCCCAACCCCGAGGCGGCACCTGCATCCGCCGCATTTGTCAGGAGAACTCCAATGAGCAAGACCGTTGCCGACGTCATGAAGATGATGGAGGAGAACGAAGTCAAGTTCGTCGACTTCCGCTTCACCGACACGCGCGGCAAGGAGCAGCACGTCACCGTGCCGGTTTCGCACGTCGACGAAGACAAGTTCACGGCCGGCCACGCCTTCGACGGCTCGTCCATCGCCGGCTGGAAGGGCATCGAGGCCTCGGACATGCTGCTCATGCCCGACCCGAACACGGCCAACATCGACCCCTTCTTCGACGAGCCCACGCTCATCCTCACCTGCGACGTGCTCGAACCCGGCGACGGCAAGCCCTACGAGCGCGACCCGCGCAGCCTGGCGCGCCGCGCCGAGGCCTATCTGAAGAGCAGCGGCATCGGCGATGTCGCCTACTTCGGCCCCGAGCCCGAGTTCTTCATCTTCGACCAGGTGCAGTGGAACGTCGACATGTCGGGCTGCTTCGTCTCCATCGGCTCCGAAGAGGCGCCCTGGAGCAGCGGCGCGGCCATCGAAGGCGGCAACAAGGGGCACCGCCCGGGCGTCAAGGGCGGCTACTTCCCGGTGCCGCCGGTCGACACCTTCCACGACATGCGTTCGGAGATGTGCCTCGTGCTCGAGTCGCTGGGCATCCCGGTCGAGGTGCATCACCACGAGGTCGCGGGTCAGGGCCAGAACGAGATCGGCACCAAGTTCAGCACCCTGGTGCAGCGCGCCGACTGGCTGCAGCTGCAGAAGTACGTCATCCACAACGTCGCCCACAGCTACGGCAAGACGGCGACCTTCATGCCCAAGCCCGTGGTCGGCGACAACGGCAGCGGCATGCACGTGCACCAGTCGATCTGGAAGGACGGCAAGAACCTCTTCGCCGGCGACGGCTACAGCGGCCTGTCGGAGTTCGCGCTCTTCTACATCGGCGGCATCATCAAGCACGCGCGTGCGCTCAACGCGATCACCAACCCCGGCACGAACAGCTACAAGCGCCTGGTGCCGGGCTTCGAGGCGCCGGTGAAGCTCGCCTACTCCTCGCGCAACCGTTCGGCCTCGATCCGCATCCCCTACGTCGCCAACCCCAAGGGGCGGCGCATCGAGGCGCGTTTCCCCGATCCGCTCATGAACCCCTACCTCGGCTTCGCCGCGCTGCTGATGGCGGGGCTGGACGGCGTCGAGAACCGCATCCACCCGGGCGACGCGGCGACCAAGGACCTCTACCACCTGCCGCCCGAGGAGGACGCGAAGATCCCCACCGTCTGCCACAGCCTGGAGCAGGCGCTCGAGTACCTCGACCGCGACCGCGCCTTTCTCACCAAGGGCGGGGTCTTCACCGACGGCTACATCGACGCCTACATCGATCTGAAGATGCAGGAGGTCACGCGCATGCGCATGACCACGCATCCGCTCGAGTTCGAGATGTACTACAGCCTGTGACGCCCGGACCGCGGCGGATCGGGTCTGGGCGACAATGACGGCGCCTGCGGGCCGCTTGCCATGACGGTAACAGCGCCGCGTCCCGACCCGAACCTGCCGTCCCGAGCCGATGAACCTGCGCTTTCAGGCCCGTCCCCCGTCGCCCGCGCCGTCGGCGCTGCCCTTGCTGCTGGCGCCGCTGTTCGTGCTGCTGCTCTGCGCCACTGCGGCGCGCGCGCAGACGGAGGCGGGGACGGCGGCATCGCAGGTCTACCGCTGCCCGGGGCCGCCGGTGCTCTACACCGACGCCATCTCGCCCAAGGAGGCGGCCGAGCGCGGCTGCCGCACGATCGAGGGCACGCCGATCACCATCATCCAGGGCCCGCGCCCGCGCGCCGCGCCCGCCGGCGCTTCGGCGCCGGCGCGCGCCGGCAGCGAGCAGGCGCGCGTCGAGCCGGCGGCGCAGCGCCAGCGCGACAGCGAGGCGCGCCGCATCCTGGAGGACGAGCTCAAGCGCGAGGAAGAGAAGCTCGCCGCGCTGCGAAAGGACTACAACAACGGCCAGCCCGAACGGCGCGGCGACGAGCGCAACTACCAGCGCTACCTCGACCGCGTCGCCGAGATGAAGGCGGCGATCACGCGCAAGGAGGCCGACGTCGCGGCGCTCAAGCGCGAGATCGCCAAGCTCCCGACGCCGTGAGCGGCACGCGCGCCGCGCCGGCGGGCAGCGTGGACGCGAGCGCCTTCGCCGTCTTCGATCACCTCACGACGCTGGTCGCGCTCGTCGACGGCGGCGGGCGCTGCCTGCACGTCAACGCCGCGCTGGAAGCGGCGCTGGGCCTGCCGCGGCGCAGCTTGGTCGGCGAGGACATCCGCCACTGGTTCGTCGACGCCGCCGCCTTGCACGAACTGTTCACCCGCGTGGCGAACGGCGAGCTCGCCAGCAGCCGGCTGCTCGTACGCCTGCACGCGCCGGTGGGCAGCGCGTCGGCGGGCACGACGGCCGGCGAGCGCAGCGTGCAGCTCAGCGCCAGCGCCTTCGACGCCGCCTCCGGCGTCGTGCTGATCGAGATGAGCCCGCTCGGGCTGCAGCTGCGCGACGAACGCGAGCGCCGCGTGCAGGAGCTGGCGCAGGCCAACGGCGAGCTGTTGCGCAACCTCGCACACGAGGTGCGCAACCCGCTGGGCGGCATCCGCGGCGCGGCGCAACTCCTGCTGATGGAGCCCCTCGCGCCGGCGCTGGCCGAGTGCGCGCAGCTGATCGTGCGCGAAGCGGACCGCCTGCACGCGCTCGTCGATCGACTGCTCGCGACGCACCGCGGCACCTTGCAGGTGAGCGACGTGAACCTGCATGAGGTCTGCGAACACGTGCGCGCGCTGGTGGTGGCCGAGTTCGGGCCCGCGCTCGTCGTCGAGCGCGACTACGACACCTCGATCCCCGAGTTCCGCGGCGACCGCGGCCAGCTCGTGCAGGCGGTGCTCAACGTCGTGCGCAACGCCGCGCAGGCGCTCGCCGCCGGCGCCACGCCGCAGCCGTGCGTCGTGCTGCGCACGCGCGTGCGGCGCCAGGTCACGCTGCGGGGAAGGCGCCATCGCCTGGCGCTGGCGCTGCAGGTGCAGGACAACGGCCCCGGCGTGCCGGAGACGATGCGCGAGCGCATCTTTCATCCACTCGCCTCGGGCCGCGAGGGCGGCACCGGCCTCGGGCTCACGCTGGCGCACGCGATCCTGCAGCGGCACCAGGGCACGATCGAGTGCGACGGCGCACCCGGCTGCACGGTCTTCACGCTGACGATTCCGCTGACCTGAGAGGCTGCAAGCGACCGGCCTGCCCACCCATGAAGTCCGTCTGGATCGTCGACGACGACGCCTCGATCCGCTACGTGCTCGAGAAGGCGCTGGCGCGCGCGCAGATTCCCGTGCGCAGCTTCGCCGATGCCGGCGAACTGATGGCCGCGCTGCCGCACGAGGAGCCGCAGGTGCTGCTCACCGACATCCGCATGCCCGGCGTGTCGGGCCTGGAGCTGCTGGCGCGCGTGAAGGCGCGCCTGCCGGGGCTGCCGGTGATCGTCACCACCGCCTACTCCGACCTCGACAGCGCCGTCGGCAGCTTCGAGGCCGGCGCCTTCGACTACCTGCCCAAGCCCTTCGACCTGCAGCAGGCGGTCGAGATGGTGCGCCGCGCCATCGACGAGAGCCTGCGCGAGCAGGCGGCGGACGCCCTTCCCGACGAGGCCGGCCCGCTGCTGGGCCAGGCGCCGGCGATGCAGGAGCTCTTCCGTGCCATCGGCCGCCTCGGGCAGAGCCAGGCCACGGTGCTGATCACCGGCGAGAGCGGCAGCGGCAAGGAGCTGGTGGCGCAGGCGCTGCACCGCCACGGCGCGCGCGGGGCGGGCGCCGTGCCGGGACCGTTCGTCGCCATCAACACCGCCGCCATCCCGCACGAACTGCTGGAGAGCGAGCTCTTCGGCCACGAACGCGGCGCCTTCACCGGTGCGCAGGCGATGCGCCGCGGCCGCTTCGAGCAGGCCGAGGGCGGCACCCTCTTCCTCGACGAGATCGGAGACATGCCGCTGGCGCTGCAGACACGGCTGCTGCGCGTGCTCTCGGACGGGCAGTTCTACCGCGTCGGCGGCCATCAGCCGCTGCGCGCGCGCGTGCGTGTCATCGCGGCCACGCACCAGGACCTGGAGCAGCGCGTGCGCGCCGGCGCCTTCCGCGAGGACCTCTTCCACCGCCTGAACGTCATCCGCCTGCGCCTGCCGCCGCTGCGCGAGCGGCGCGAGGATGTGTCGCTGCTCGCGCGCCATTTCCTCGCCCGCAGCGCGCACGAGCTCGGTGTGGCGCCCAAGCGCATCAGCCAGGCCGCGATGCAGCGTCTGCAGGCCTTCGACTACCCCGGCAACGTGCGGCAGCTGCAGAACATCTGCCACTGGCTGACGGTGATGGCGCCCGGCCGCACGATCGACCCGCTCGACCTGCCGCCCGAGCTGCAGGCTGCGCCCGCGGCCGCGGTGCCGGCGACGTCCGAGGCGCCCGCGCCGGTGCCTTCCCCGGCCCCGCCACCGAGCGCCATGGCGGCGCCCGACGAGGACGACTGGCTGCCCCTGCTGGAGCAGGATCTGCGCCGCCGACTGGCCGCGGGCGAGCCCGAGCCTTGGCAGGATCTCGTGCGCCGCTTCGAGACGCGGCTCATCCGCACGGCGCTCGCGTTCACCCAGGGCCGCCGCATCGATGCCGCGCAGCGCCTGGGCATCGGGCGCAACACGATCACGCGCAAGCTCCAGGACTACGGTCTGGACGAGTGACGCCGCGCCGGCGTGGCGCGGTGGCGGCGGCTCCTCAGGCGAGCTCGATGTCCACCAGCACCGGCGCGTGGTCGCTCGGGCGCTCGTTGCGGCGCGGAGCCTTGTCGATGGTGCAGGCGCGCACGCGCGCGCGCAGGGCCTCGGACACCAGGATGTGATCGATGCGCAGTCCCTGGTTGCGCCGGAACGCGAGGTTGCGGTAGTCCCACCAGCTCCAGCTCTTGGGCGCTTGTTCGAAGAGGCGGAAGGCGTCGTGCAGCCCCAGCGCCAGCAGCGCCTGGAACTGCGCGCGCTCCTCCGGCGTGCAGTGGATCTGCCCCGCCCACGCGACCGGGTCGTAGACGTCGCGATCCTCGGGCGCGACGTTGAAGTCGCCCATCAGCACGAGTTGCGGATTCGCCGCCAGCTCCGCACGCAGCCACTCGCGCAGCGCATCCTGCCAGCGCATCTTGTAGGCGAACTTGTCGCTGCCAGGCTCCTGCCCGTTGGGGAAGTACGCGCCGACGACGCGCAGCTCACCGACCGTCGCCGTGAGCACGCGCGCCTGTTCGTCCTCGAATCCCGGGATGTTGCGCACCACGTCCGCCGCCGGCGCGCGGCTCAGCAGCGCGACGCCGTTGTAGGTCTTCTGCCCGAAGCATTGCGCCTGCCATCCTGCCGCCGCAAAGGCCTCGTGCGGGAAGCGCTCGTCGGTGAGCTTGGTCTCCTGCAGCGCGAGCATGTCCGGCGCCTGCGTGGCGAGCCAGTCCAGCACCTGCGGCAGCCGCACGGCCAGCGAGTTGACGTTCCAGGTGGCGAGTTTCATGGTATCTCTATAATGTTGATTTTTATAGATGTTTCAGAGAAACGCAGCGCAAGTTTTGTTCTGGCTACCCGTCTAGCTACCTATTTTCGTCGAGCCGGCATGACCTCTCCAGGGACCGCTTGACACCGAACAGTGCCAACCATGGACCGCTGTCCAGGCTTGGTGGTCTTGCAAGGCGGCAGCGGCTGCGGCGATCCTACTTGCGCTCGGTGAGAGTGCGGCAAGCAGCCCCAGCCCAACCGCGAGGGCGGCGTAGCTCGTGGGCTGCTCCGCGACGACGTTGACACTCTGATTGCGCAGCTGCCGCTTGCACTGATCGCCCCTTGCAGAACGGGATAGTTGCCGACTCTCACGCGGGCAGGACGACGACTTGGTACGTCCTGAGGAAACTCGGCCAGTCGATGTGGTCACGCAAAGCGATGTCGTCGACGAGCGCGAGCTTCTCGGCTGCACGGTCGAACAGCACGGCGCACGCGGCCGGGTGGTTGTTGCGGGAAGGGTAGAGGACGCCGTCGAATCGAGGCGCGCCGTCCGGCTCGGCGAGCGCGTGCACCAGCGCAGCGATGCGCTGCGTGTGAACGTAGCGACGGCTGGACAACTGGGACAGGTTCAATCCGAACTGCGATGCCATCACGCCGGGCGCCGTGAGATCGACCAGCGACAGCGGCTCGAGGACGCCGATTGCCCTGACCATGCGCGCGTACACCTCGGTTCGGGTGATCGCGCGCTTGGTGCGGCGGTTCCAACGGTGCTGGCGGAAGACGGACTCCATGAGCGCGGTCGCCAGGTCGAAGCCGACATAGAGCGTGCCAAACCGGAGCGCTGGGTCGTCGTACCGACTACCACCCGAGCGGCCGAAGTGAAGTGCCGTCCCGCGATACGCAGCTCGGCTCACGTGCTGGAGCAGTTCCCCTGCCGGAATGACTCTGGCTGGAACATCAGGCGTCGGCACCGGCCCGCTCCGCCGGCTGCACCCCGAGCGAAGCAAGTACGACGCGCGCAATGGCGTCGACGTTGCCTCGATTCGCAATCGCCGCCGGAGCTTGTCCGCCAAGGGCTTCGCAGGGCTCCGCCAGGGCGCGGTACACCGTCCAGGCGTCGACATCGTCCGCAGCCTGGAGCACGGAGCGCGTCAGCTGCAGGCCTGGTGCCTGCAACTGCCAGTCGGGAATGCGCTGGCCGCGACGACCGACGTCCAGCGTAAGCAACCTGCGGGCGGCGATGTCCTTGTAGATCTGCTGGCGGGACTTGTGGGCCAGGCGCACGAAGTCGGCCAGCGGCAGGTTGTGCGGTCGTTCGAACTCGCGAAGCAGTTCGGTGCGGCCTCGCTGGACGTCGACGGCTGTCGGCGCCCAGGAGGTGGCTGCGCGCAGCGAGGCGGCCTTACGGCCCAGTGTTTCGGTCAGGGGTGTCGCCTCGTCGGCGACGTGCGTGGCAGCCGCCAGCTTCTCTCGAACAAGGCGGTCAAGCTCGAACAGGAATGCACCACGGTCGCGAACCGTGACCGCCTTGTCGAAGCGGCGAACTTCCGTCGGGGTGACAAGTGGTTGGTTCACAGCTGATGCCGCTTGTGCCTTGCGCATGGCGAACTCCGCGGATGCACTGAGATGCGGCAGAGTAGTCTCGTTTGTCTCGTATGTCAACTTTGACAACCTATGGAGTCGCGCGGTGCAGTGGCGAATCTCTGCCCACGGGCAGGCGTTCGCCCGAGGGCATTGCAACGGCGGCCCATCGGCGCTACCTTGCGAACCAGAGGCATGAAATGCTGCGGAAGGCCATCTTTCTCACTCTCGTCGGGGTAGGCGCCCTGGTTGGCGTTGTTGCTGCGATCAATGGGGACTGGGGTCTTCGGGTGGTGATGGCGGCACTCGGCGCGCTTGTCGGGGCTGCAGTGGGTGGTGCCGCGATCAAGCTTGGGCGACGGGCCACGGAGCGCCGAGAGATCCCAGGGATGGGCACGACGACGGCAGACATCGCAGCGAACTTCTGGCGCGACAAAGGCCGTCCACCCGTGTAGGCCAGCGAGCGCCCGGGTCTGGCGCAGGTCGTCCGTCAACACCTGCCGCTTCCTACTTCTTCTTGAGCACTCCCTTCACCGCGTCCTTGGCCTCGTCCAGGGTGGCACCGGCATCGGCTGCAACCTGCCGCCCGGACTGGAGAAGCAGCGACTTCTTGCTCGAGACGGTCCCGTCCGGTGACCGGCTGACTTCGGCCTCGGCGTCGAATCCGCGGCGCGACCGGTCGGTTCGCTCGCGGATGGCCGCCCCACCCAGGCCGACCTCAGGTCTGATGCTGGGTCGCGGCTGCTCGGAAGTGGTTGGCGGGTCGCTTCCGAGTGCCCGCCCAACGGCGCCCCGGTTCTGCGCATTGCGTGCGGCCAAGTCGGGATTCAAGGCGGGGTCGGACGCCGACGCGGACCACTGCTCGCGCACATCCTGGAAGGATGCGGGCAGCGCGGCTCCGTCGGAGAAGCTGCGCGAGGGACGGAGGCCCTGTCGCGCCAACTCGGCATCGAGCATGGTGGCAGCCGCTGCGCTGTCGCCTCCGTAGCGCTCGGCGTAGCGCAGGAACATGGCGAGGTTGTAGGGATCCTGAGCGATATCGATGGCAATGGACTCGCCACGCTCGCGCGCCTCGGAGACTCGTTCGGCCAATGCGCTGCGCTCGCCGTACGAGGCCTGAGCCTGTTGGGCTCGCGACGCGGTAGTAGCGAGTCGGCTCCCCAGTTCCCGCGCTTGGCGTGAGTCGTCGGATATCGCGCTGACCAAAGTGGCGTCACGCGAGACGCGGTCTCCGAACTGCTTGAACTCGGCGATCTGATCGCTTGTCATGGATCCAAGCACCTTCCTCTGCTCCGCTGAGAGGCCGCTCATGTAGGCCTTGTCCGCGCTGGCGTCGACCTGCGCTCCCGCCACGCCCGCGTTGAAGCCGAGGCGGCCGGAGGCACCGAACGCTATGCGGGCTACCTGCGACTGGGTGAGCCCTGTGTTGTCGGCGACGCTCTTGGTGATCTGGTCCAGGCGCGTCAGCGTCTCGCCCAATTGCTCGAAGCTGCTGGTCGACGTGCCCGACGAACTGCGCGAGGACTTGAGCTTTGCCAGCCCCTTGGTGAAGGTCTCGGTCAGGACGGCCGACCGTTCGTTGCTCGCAGACACCATCTCGCCCCGCGCTGCGTCGGCTTGGCGGCTGGCCTCGGTCACGTCCTGCTCGGTGACCCTCATCGACACCACGCGCGACGCGAAGCCCTGGTTGCGCAGCAGGTTCGCGGCCGTGCGTCCGGTGAGCGTGCTCGACGTGAAGGTGTTGCCGCTGAGATCGCTCTGCCACGAACTCATGAACGCCGAAGTGCGGTTCGGCGCCAGTTGCAACTGGTCCATCGCGACGTTGCCCATCGACACGTTGCCGACTGCAGCCCCCGCGGTGCTGCCGGCCAGCATGCCTTGGAGTCCGGACAAGCCGCCGACGAGTGCCGTGCCGAAGTTCTCCATGCGCTTGAGCGCGGCCCAGGCGATGAAGGGGATGCTGATGGCCAGGTAGCCGACCACGGCCTCGCCGGAGATCGCGCGCGAGTAGATCGTCGAAGCGGTCTGTAGCGCCAGGGCCTTGGTGCCGGTGCCAAGGTCCGATGCGGCAGCCAGGTCATAGGCGGCGTACACCGAAGCCATGTAGTTGAGCACAGCGTACAGCGGCGGCCACAACTGGATCCAGATCAGAATCGCCGCATAGCCCTTGAAAGCGATCATCGACTCACGCCCGCTGGTCAGCAGGAGCAGCAGCACGAAGAGCGGGAACAGCGCGTAGGTGAGGGCCTCGATGACATTGCGGAACACCGGCAGCGACTGTTCAGCGACCTTGCCGTAGTTCATCCAGGTCGCGTTCTGCTGCGCCACCGCTTGCGCCCGGCCGACCGCGAGCACCATCGCCGCCGGGTCGTTCACCTTCTGCCCGATGATGTTGCTGGTGTCGCTGATGGCATTGAGCACGGCGTTCTGCCGGATCAGGTCTGTTGCCGTCGCGGCGGCATTCGCGATGCTGTTGCGGATGTAGGCCTGCTGGATCTGGCCGGCGATCGCGGCCGTCGCGGCCGCGCTGGGCAGCGTGGGGTTCAGCTGGAAGGCCAGCCGGCCCTCGATGCGCGTGACCTGCGCCGGCAGGCGGCCGTTCAGGTTGCCATAGACGTTGGGGCAGGTATCGACGGTCACCGCGCCGCCGGCGCCGGTCACCGTGCTGAACCGGGCGGGGTTTGGCGTGGCCATGAGCGCCCATACGTCGTCGGACGTGGAGAACGTGGCCGGATCGACGGTGCCGTCGATCAGGTCGTACATCGTGCAGTTGTGGATGAAGTTGATCAGGTCGGTGCGGAAGGTGGGGTCCTGGAACACGACGTTGCCGGTCTCGCGGATCAGGCGGTTGCCGAACATCAGGCCGTTGCGTTCGTAGCTCAGTTCGGCCGGCATTGCGCCCGCGCCGGGGATGACCTGGAACGCGGTCTCGAAGAGGCCGGTCAGCGTGTGGCCGATGGTGCTGGTGATGCTGCCGAGCATGGCCACGCCGAACGGCACGTTGGCGACCACCTTTACGGCCGAGCCGCCGGTCTTGTCCACGATGCCCACGGTCACTCGGGGCACGATCAGCACCGAGAACACCAGCAGCACGGTGGCCAGCCACTTCCAGCCCTGCAGCTTGTCGGGGGCGAAGGCATAGGCAAGCAGGGCGGCGATGAAGCCGCAGAAGGCCACGGCCGCGACAGCGGCCGCGTAGTCGCTCGACGCATGGATGGCAGCCGCGGCATTGAAGATGCCGAACAGGCTGTCCGCGTTCTGGTAGGCGAAGATTTCCCACATGGCCGCCTCGAGGCATCGGAGCGGGCTACCGGGCCACGTAGGCCGCGCGCTGCCCCAGCATGTCCATCACGTGCTGCGGCATGCTCGAGCGCAGTTGCCTCTCGAGTTGCTCCAGGTGGCTGGAGACGGCGCGGAAGGAGCCGACCTTCTGGTACAGCAGGTTCTTCTCCTGCGAAAGCTGCAGCAGCATCGCCTGGGCACGCTGGCGCACCTGGTTGGCAAGCTCGCGCTGGCTCTGCTGCAGCGTGTAGTCCTTGTCGAGCGCGGCCATGCCCAGTCGCAGGTTCCGCTCGAGAAAGACGTAGGCATAGTCGGCCGCGATCACGTCGCGGTACTGACCGATCAGGCTGTCGGCCAGCCCCGACCCGGGAATCGTGGCGCCGATCGAAAGCATCCGGTACACCGGCTCGGTGGTCTGGTTGACGAAGCCGACCTCGGCCGAGTTGTTCGGGATCGCGGTGCGCGTTGCGATCTTGTCGGCGATCGACCGCATCATGGTCTCGACGCGGGCCGTGAAGGGCGTGTGCGTGTAGCCCGTGTTCAGCGTGACGACGTCGCAGTTCGTGTAGTCGTTGCAGCGCAGCAGGTGCTGGGTGACGTTGGTGCCGGTCGCCGCCGCCTGGCCGTAGAGCAACTGGCCGATCGACGTGATCGTCGGCGGCACAGGCTCCGGGTCCCTGTTGGCGCTCTCGGGGTGGAAGATGACCGTGCCGACGATGCTCATGATCAGCTCGCGCTCGGCGTCGTCCAGCGCCGTGCCGGTGCGCTGCAGAGCCTTCCAGGTCAGGTTGCCGACGAAGGGCGCCTTGTTGCGGACATTGGGATCTGCGGAGCTGCGCGCCGAGGCCAGGATGCTCGGCCGGTCGCTGGCGCATCGGCGCCGGGCCGCGTCGCGGTCACTTTCCAGCCCCATCTCGATCGCCAAGTCGGCACAGGCCTCCTGTGAGCTGTAGCCCGTGGCCTCGGCCGCCGTGCTGACGATGGCCTTGGCGGTCTCGCAGGAGTTGATGCGCGCGTTGTTGATCCAGGTCTCCAGGCCCTTTGCCCACTTGGTCAGGCCACCCAGCAGCGGCGAGACCGACTCCAATGCAAGCTGGAAGGCGATGCCGGGCAACGCCGCCGTGATGTTGCGTAGCATGTTCTTGAACTCCTCGGCGGAGATGTGCGAGAACGAGCCGCCGAAGACGTCGATGCCACCGCACCCCGCCTTGGCGCTCGGGAACTGGATCGCGGCGAGCTGGTAGACCTTGTTCTGCGAGCGCATGAACAGGCTGCCGCCGGTGTAGGTGTTGAAGGTCTGCCCGCGAAACGCTCCCGGCGCGGTGTAGTTCCCGATCGTGCCGAGGTTGTTGAACATCGTGTTCACCTCGGCGTTGAGATCGCCTGCCCGTGCGGACCCGGCGTGCAACGCGGTGGCTAGGGCGACGAGGGTGGCACAGGTGCGTTGGGTGGAGCGATTGGACATGACGATCCTCCGGGAACGGGATCAGGGCAATCCGAGCTGTCGCACGGCGCTGGGCACCATGGCCTCGAAGGCGGGTGCCGCGGCGGCCGAGATGCGCTCGAGCAGTTGCGACTCGGACAGCACACCGAAGCCGATCGGCACGATGCGGCCGGTGAAGGGCTGGGCCAGGTAGACGGCGGGAACCTGAGCGACGCGCAGCGCGGTGGCCGCGCCGTTGTCGCGGCGCGCGGATCTGAAACCCGGCAGCGCGCCGCCGTCCAGGCTGACGGCTTCGACGCGGATGCCGTGACGACCCTGAAACGCCTCCAACGTCGGCGCGAAGGCATGGCAGTAGGGACAGTCGCCGCGGAAGAAGAAGAGCAGCACGTGGTCGCGACCCAACTCGGCGATCGAGCGCGAGCGATCACCCATTTGCTGGGCCTCGAAGACTTCCAGCGCCTTGGCGTTGACCGGGCGTCCCTGCAGCGAAGGGTCGAGCTCGGGCGTGGTCCAGGCGACCCGCTGCGCCACGTCGGCGAAGGTCGAGGCCTGGGCGACGACCTTGGCCTCCAGTTCCATGTAGCGCCGCACGTTGGCCTCTGTGGGCCGCATGACCGCGATGCCGCGCAGATCCTCGACCCGTCGGCGCAGGCGTTCGAGTTCCACCAGTTCTGGCGGCCGGGGATCCCGCCTTGAATCACGGGCCGCGGCGGGTGGGCGTGCGGGCTTGGGCGGCACGGATCGGGGTGGCTCGGCTTCGGGCACCGGGTTCTCGTAGAAGTGCCACCCGCGCCAGGTGTCGCCCCAAAAACGGTGAGACTCGCCTCCGCTTTCGCTTGCTGCCGTTGGAGCGCATGCCGCGACCAGCGCAAGCAACATCAAGCGGTGGACGCCAGGCATCACGCACCTCAGGACAACGAGCGCGGCGGCAGCCCGTCGCGGCAGTAGTTGATGCCGAAGTCGATGGTCCGTCGGCGCGGGCCCGGCTCTCCGGGAAGCTGCACACCGTCTTGCCAGAAGCTCACCTTCAGGCGCCGGCAGCCCGGCTGCGCATAGCGGCGCTCGGTGCTCACGTCGATGTAGACCGGCGAGGTGGCCTTGAAGCGCGCCGTGATGGCATCCGCCATCGGCCCCGACAGCAAACCGTGCGCGCGGCCATCCGGTGCGTCAATGGCAGCCAGCAGCAGGGGGCGCGCGTCGGGTACCGCGATGCGCTCCTGGGCTGTCGCCATGCAGGACGAGAGGACCAGGGCGAGGCCCAGCACGTTCGTCATCGGTGGGCGCTGACGGTTCACTGGCACCTCCCTTGACCGTAGTAGCAGGTCGGGATGCGCCCGCTGCTCTGGCCTTGCAGCGTCGCCACGTTGGGCAGCGTCGGCACCAGCGAGGCGTAGAACTCGCTCAGGTCCATCGCCGCGAAGTCCAACGACTGCAACTGCGCGATCGTGAAGCCCGAGCAATCCGGGTTCTGCGCGCTCCCCCAGCCCTTGCCGACCTGCGATCGCCCCTGCTCGTTGACGATGCGGGCCAGCATGCTGTTGAAGCAGCATTTGCGCGTGGTGTGCGTGATGCACGAGACGCAGGAGCCTAAGACGCGGATGCACGATGAGCAGTAGGTGCCGACGGCGTGGCACAGGCCGGCGCCTTCCTTCATCGCGAGCTTGCCTTCCTCCTCGTCGCAGGAGGAGGCCGACATCACGACGTAGATGATCACCGCGATGACCAGCGACCAGGGGTCGAACGCCACGACCAGGCTCTGGCCGGAGTACACCGCGACCGATCCCGCGGGCAATGCCGCCCCGTTGATGGCGACGGTGACGCCATAGGTCGTGAACGTGCCGCTGAAGCCGCCGCCCATCAGCAAGGCCGACATGCCCTGGTAGATGAACTGCCGGTTCTCCGCGTTCATCAGCACGTCGTAGACCAGCCGCGAGCCGGTGCCGAAGAGGCTCTGGTTGGTCATGCCGGCGCCGGCGTTGTCGGCGTAGCAGCAGTTCCTCAGCAGCCGGTCGCGGCAGCGGTTGTCCTCGCCCTTGAAGACCTGCATGCGGTCGGTGTCGAGGTAGACACCGGCTTCGCGCGCGGCCTCGAGCATCGACATGCTGCGCGCGAAGTCGGCATCGTTCGCGTGGCTGATGTCGTAGCAATTGCCCTGCAGGCAGAACACGTTCGACGGGCAGTTGCTGGCGCTGGTCACCGTCTGCGCCGGCACCGGGCAGCTGTAGCTGTCCTCGTGCACCTCGCAGGCCCCGGTGACGGCGCTGCTGCGCCGGCAGATCGACCCCGAGGGCGTGCAGCCGGCGGCGACCAGCGGCCCGCACTGGCTGCCCGGCGCCGCGCCGCTGCAGTTCATCGTGCTCTCGTACTGCCAGCAGTCGCGGGTCACCGATGCGCCGTCGATCACCTTCGTCGCCGGGCCATCGGTGCACACGGCCGCGGTCTGAACGGTGCAGCGGCTGCCGTCGGCGACGGCGGGGCACTGGTCGTCCCAGCGGTCGGTTTCGGTGATGGTGGTGCGGGGCCGGGTGTACGACAGCCGCATCGTCGGGATCGGGCCGTAGGCAGGATGCGGATCCCAGCCGACGACGCTGCGCTCGCTGTCGAGGTTCCAGTAGTAGCCGGGCAAGCTGCCTGTCACGTCGTAGCCGACGAGCGCCGTGGCGCCACCGGCCGGCGCATAGCAGCGCGTGCCGTCGAGCGCCGTCGTCGTGCAGCCGCTGTCGCCCTGGCAGACGGTGTCCTGGATCAGGTCGCCGCTTTGCGTGCCGGCCGGGCAGGCGGCATAGCGCCTCAGGAAAGGCTCGACGCTGGTGCAGCTGTTGCCGGAGTCGCCGCTGCCGGTGCAGATCTCGGCCCGCTCGGCCGCAATCATGGCCGTCAGAGCGCAGGTGTCGCCGGTGCAGGTCTTGTCGGCGACCCAGACGCCGGTGCGGATCTCCGTGCCGGTGCTCCAGGAGTAGCTCGTGTCGAGCACCGCGACCATCTGCGGGAACACCACCGGTGTCGTCATGTCGACGTCGAAGAAGGCCAGCGGCGATGCGTCCTGCGTGACGCGGAAGTGCTGCGCCGTGTCCGGGCGGTCGGGCAGGCATTGCACGTCCACGCCGGTACGGCCGGCGCTGGCCTGGGCGAACCAGTCACCGGGCGTGCAGTTGGTGCTTCGTTCAATGCCGACGGTCAGGCTGCGCGTGCAGCGGTAGTTGCCGATGCCTTCGTAGCGCAGGCAGCTGCGGGTCTGCGTGCCTGCAGGGACGGCCGTTGTCGTGGTGGTGCAGCCGCTGTAGTACGACGCCAGGTTCTGGAGCACGCTGGACGGCGCGCGGGCAATGCCGTGTGCCGCGGACACCGAGGGGTCGCCGGGCCCGATGGCCGGACGGGGCAGGTTCGCTGACCCTATCGCGCCGCGCTGCGCCTGGCACACCGGGTCGTTCGGCAGCGTGGCGCAGAGCGACAGCCGCGCGCTTCCCTGCGACGACAGGTTGGGCTGCCGGTAGTACGCGGATTCGGGTGGCGCGGCGGTGTAGCCCGGCACGACGCTGGTGGCACTGGGCGCATTGACCGTGGCGCGGGCGGCCGGATTGGCGGCTTGACCCGCCGCAACACCCTCTTCATGAGGGCCGGCGGGCGCCGCGACCGGGGTCACGGCCACGCAGAAGGCGGTGAGGCAGGCGATCAGCTTGCGCATGACGTCACTCCCGGCGGCCGAGTCGGGCCAGGAAACGGCCGGCGTCCTTCGCGAAGGCCGGCGCCGAACGTTGAAAGTGGGCCAGCGCGTAGTCGAGGCTGACATCGCCCGCCGCCACGACATGGTCCTCGGACCGCGCACATTGCTCGCCGCTGCAGGCGGTGTCCGTTCCGCCGGCCCGGGCGAGCACGAACGCCGGCACGCGCTGAATCGCATAGCGGTCGAAGGCCCGCGGATCGATCTGAACGGCCACTGGACGTGTGCCGATCAGCTGCTGAATGCGTGCCGCGGTGCGCGGCAGCGATCCCTCGGTCAGGCCGCGAAGCAGCAGTTGCGCGCGAGCGCGAGCGGCCTGGTCCACCAACCGCGCCAGCGTCGCCTCAGGCATGGCCAGGCTGATGAAGACGAACAGTCGCGGCTCGTCGGCTCCAGGCAGCGTGGGCGATCCTGTAGCGCCCGCGAATCCGCGCGCCAGCGCCTCCAGGTCCACCGGCGTTTGCGTGGCCGGCATCGGCAGCGCATCGACCCGCGGCATCACCTTGGCGGGCGGCAGACCGACGGGGGCTTGCGCGCGCACGGCCGTGGCGGTGAGCAGGAGTCCGGCCGCGAGTGCGGCAAGGCGATGGAATTCAGTAGCCCACACAGCAGTTCCTCTTGCGGAACAACATGAACGCGAAGTCCTCGCCGCGCACCGGGTACTCCTTGCCGGCGCCCCAGACGATGGTGCTGCGGCCGAAGGGTTGGCAGCAGCGCCCGCCGTCCTTGGCGGTGTTGGCCACCGGGTAGGTCAGCTGGGTCTTGTAGGCGGTCTTGTCCATCGCCGGCAGGAAGTAGGGGCCGCACAGGCCAGCCCTGCCATGCCAGCCCCATGCCAGCAGTTCGCGGTGCATCTTGGCGGTCAGGCGCTGGGCGATCAGCGCTGCGGTGCGGACGCCGCCCAGGTGGTAGGGCACATGGCCGTCGAGCGGGTAGAGGCCGCCCTGGCAGCCGGCGCACCAGAACATCTCGGCGATGCCGAAGCCCGAGGTGGCGGCGACGCAGTCGGCAGCGCAAGCCGCCACGGCCACCGGGTTGGCGAACAGCACCGCCTCGGGGTTGAGGATCAACGTCAGCTCGTCGTCGTTCCACAGCGGGTCGACTTCCGTGAGGTAGGCGAGGTCGAACGAACCACGTTCCAGGCACGGGAAGTCCGTCACCACCTCCAACCAGTACAGCACCGGGTTCATGTAGAAATGCGCTTGGTAGAAGCTGCCGCCGTCACCGTCGCCCTCCGGCCGCGTGAAGCGGGCGGCGGTCGGTGCATCGATACCGGGGTCCAGGTCGACGCCGCCGAGCGACGCCAGGCAGAAGGGCTTGCGCACCGCCTCGACATGGCGCGCCGGCTCCCAGAAGCCGATCGACAGGCCCACCGTCGGGTTCACGCCGCAACTGCAGACGGGGCTGGACGGATTGGCGATGTCTTCCTGCCCGTCCAAGTTGGCCAGCGTGGTGCCGCCCAGGGTGATCGGCAGGATGCAGCTCCAGCAGATGTCGGTAATCGGGTTCGGGAACCGACCGGTGCAGGTCAGGCTGTCGCCAGCCACAGCGGAACCGGCGGTGATTGCGGCGACCAGCATCGCTGCCCAGGCGCGCAGGTATCGGCCAAGGTTCATGGCAGCCCCAGCTCGTCGATGCGCAGGCGCAGTCCGTCCTGCGACACCAGCGCCGGCACCTGGCGAATGCCGAAGCGGCGCGTCAGGGTGCCGGCCTGGTCGTAGTACACGGGTACGCGCCAGGCCTTCATCAGGTCGAGGTAGGAGCCTCCCGTCAGGATCGGCTTGATGCGGCCCGCGTAGCGCCCGCTCAGCTCGCGCGCGTGTTTCACCTGCCGCGGGTCGCGAGCGTCGAAGAACAGCAGATGGCGCGACAGCGACACGACCTCCAGCGGGTTCCTGCGTGTGCCCGCCGCGAACATCAGGCGGCCCTGCGGGTCGGTGATGTTGCGGTCGAGCGTGAAGCTCGGATCGACATAGAAGGTCCGCGGGCGCTCGGTGGTGCGCAGGCCTTCGATTGGCGGCGGCTGGCGCACGGTGTCGATGCCACGGTCCCGTGCCGCCTCGGCAAGCCGCTGCAATTCGCCGCTGTGTTCCTTCTCGCGCAGCCGCCGCTCGATGAAGGCCAGCAGATGCGGCTCGGCGATCTCGTAAGTGGGCCCGATCGTGCCGAGGTCGACCGCGCCGGCCTTGCTACCGACGACCAACAAGGCCGCGACCAGCAACGACATGGTGGCCCGGCTCATCGCGCACCCCGCGTGCAGTCGATCTGGGAGGCCAGACTGGCAAGTGCCGCAGGGTCGCGCAGATGGCTCGCCCGGATCATTCCCATCAGCACCGGGTTGCCGTCGCCGACCGCCATCGCCACGCGCAGTTCCGCGGTCGTCAGGGGTCGGCCGCAGCGCTGCTGCCAGGCCTGCCGGTAGGCGCGGGCACCGTCGTGCGCGGCCGGCGCGATGCGCGCCAGCAGCGCCAGGTAGTCCTCGATGGACATTTCGCCGGTGCCGGGAGCACCCTGCTGCGCCGGTGAGGTCTGCGCGTGCACCGGACAGGAAGCCGCCACGACGATTCCGGACAGGGCCAACATCGTGGCGGCGAAGTGTTGGGCTCGTTGCATCGCAGCGACCCGTCAGAACAGCGGGATCACCGTGCCCAGCACCTGGTCCGCGCGCACGAGGCCGCTGGCCCGGTAGCGCGAATCGAAGGAGTCGGGACTGGTGCCCTGCACGTAGTAGTGGCCGGCGGGGATCACGGCGGCCGGGATCGGCTCGAGCGCTTGCCGGTCGTGTGTGTGGGTCTTGGCCAGGCCGACGACCTCGCCGTTGATCGCGACCACGCGCCCTTCGACGGTGATGAGGTCGCCCGGCAAGCCGCGGACGATCTTGAAGAAGGGCTGGCCACGCAGCCCCGGATACCGCGCCTGCGCCTCGCCGTCGAAAGCGAACACCACGTAGTCGCCGCGCTTGAGCGCGTTCGGCCCGTACTGCAGCAGCGCCACCCGGCAGGGCAGGCTCGGTGTCCAGTTGAAGAGCACCGGCAGCCGTGGCGTGGGGTCGATGAACAGCCGCGTGTAGGCGAAACCCCAGATCGCGAAGACCGGCAGGTACAGGTACCAGCGCTGACGCAGGTGGGCGCCGAAATCGCGGGCAGTCTTGCCGAAGCGGTCGATGCGGCGGGTCATGGCGCCTCCACCTTGCGGCGCAGATGCGCGGTCAGGTCCACGGTCCGTGGGGCAGGCGCCGCGACGGCGGTCTTCAGCACCACCAGGCAGCCGCAGTCGCGCGGCAGTTCCTCCAGTGCCAGTGGCAGGCGCTGCGCGAAGCTGCGCGCCATGCGCATCGCCTGCTCGCGCTCGCCGTCGCTCGCGGCGCGCGTCAGGATCAGCGTGAACTCGGCTTCCTTCTGGCGGTAGACCTCGGCGACATCGACCACGCCGATCAGCTGCGCGGGTCGCACCACGACGCGGTCGTAGGCCGCCAGCGTGCTGAGCACGATCGCGCAGGTCATGCCCGCGTTCAGCAGCGCCGACTTCAGGCCGGGGCTCACGACGCATGCCCCCGGCGCCGCAGCAGCTCGGCGATCGCTTCGTCGATCGACAGGCCCTGCGCGCGCAGTTCGTCGATTGGTGCGTTGTCCTCGAGCTTGTTGGAGAACAGCAGGTGGGTCGCCGGATCGAGGATGTTGCGCGCCACGCCTTCGCCGACAGGCGACGAGATGTAGACCTCGGAGAACACGCCCGGCTCCGTGCGCAGCGAGTTGAGCAGGCGCTTCTTCGGCTCGTCCATCGACAGCCGACCCTGGCGGTCCAGCATCTCGATCGACTCCGGCTTCTGGCGCAGCAGGAAGACCCAGTCCGAGCAGTTGAAGGCCGCTTCCATCTGCGCCGAGCCGTAGTAGTCGTCGGCGCTCTGGGTCGCGGTGCCGAGCGAGCCGCCGTACTTGCGGGCGCGGCGCGCGGCTTCCTCCACGACGGCGGCCTTGACGGGATCGTCGGCGCCGATGTCGCCCAACTGCTGTTTCAGCTCGTCGATGAAGAGCACCTTGCGTCGGTTGCGCGTCAGGTACATCTCGCCGGTGATCTGGTGCAGCAGCAGGATGTTGA
>JAIXKR010000036.1 GCA_026932235.1 Burkholderiales bacterium | reverse complement strand
GCTCCTCGGCCTCGCGCGAGCGCTCGCCGATGCCGCAGAAGAGGCTCACGCCCCGATGGTGCTGCACCGTGTTGTGGATGAGCTCGTTGATGAGCATCGTCTTGCCGACGCCGGCGCCGCCGAAGAGGCCGGTCTTGCCGCCGCGCTCGATCGGCGCCAACAGGTCGATGGCCTTGATGCCGGTCTCGAGCACCGCGCCGCGCACGACGCGCTCCACCAGCGGCGGCGGGTCGCGGTGGATCGGGCGCCACTGCGTCACCGCCGGGGGCGGTCCGCCGTCGATGGGCTCGCCGAAGACGTTGAGCACCCGCCCCAGCAGCGCCTTGCCCACGGGAACCTGCAGCGGTCCCGCGGTGGCCTGCACCGCCGTGCCCAGCGCCAGCCCGCGCACCGGCGCGAGTGCGATGCAGCGCACCGTGCGCTCATCGAGCAGGGCGCTGACCTCCAGCGGCAAGGCGCCGGCATGGAGCAGATCGCGCACGCGCGCAGCCTCGCCATCGAAGCGCACGTCGACGACGTCGCCGCGCACCCGCAGCACCTTGCCGACGTTCCCGGCGCCTGCCCCGGCAGACCTACTGGCAGCGATTCCCGACCCCATGCCTCCTGACGCGCGTCCCGACTCGGAATGCGGCGCCCTCCACGGGCAAGCCGCCGCGTCCGACTCTGCCCGAAAGCGCCGCCTGCGTCCAGGATTTCTTTAGAGGCTCAGGTCTCGCCTCCTGTCCCCTTCCCGCACCCAGGCTTCGCGCGGGCCTCAGCTGCCGAGCTTGAACACCGCCACGGCCTGGACGAGCTGCCTCGCCTGCTCCTCGAGGCTGGTGGCGGCGGCGGCGGTCTGCTCGACGAGCGCGGCGTTGTGCTGCGTCGTCCGATCCATGCGGCTGACGGCTGCGCCGACTTCCGAAACGCCCTGGCTCTGCTCGGCGCTGGCGCTGCGGATCTCGCCCATGATGCTGCTGACGCCGGCGATCGAGGCGACGATCTCCTGCATCGTCGTGCCGGCCTGATCGACCAGCCGCGTGCCGGCGTCGACCTGTTCCACGCTGGCGCCGATGAGCGACTTGATCTCGCGCGCGGCGTCGGCGCTGCGCTGCGCGAGGCTGCGCACTTCCGAGGCGACGACGGCAAAGCCGCGGCCCTGCTCGCCCGCGCGTGCAGCCTCGACCGCTGCGTTGAGCGCGAGGATGTTGGTCTGGAAGGCGATGCTGTCGATGGTGCCGGTGATCTCCGAGATCTTCTGTGAGCTCGTCTGGATGGCCCTCATCGTCTGCACCACCTGCGCCATCACCGTCCCGCCCTGGCCGGCGACCGCGCTCGCTCCCTGCGCCAGTTCGCTCGCCTGACGCGCGTTGTCTGCGTTGTGGACGACGGTGGATCCGAGCTCTTCCATCGAGGCCGCCGTCTGCTGCAGAGCACTGGCCTGCTCCTCGGTGCGCTGGCTCAGGTCCAGGTTGCCGCGTGCGATCTGCGCGCTGGCGCTGGCCACGCATTCGGCGTTGCCGCGCACCTGCCCGACGACCCCGCCCAGGCGCTGCTGCATCTCACCCAGCGCGGCGAGCAAGCGCCCGAGTTCGTCGCGCCCGCCGTCGGGCACCGGGGCGCCGAGGTCGCCATCGGCAACGGCCTGCGCCACGCGTACCGCCGCGGCGACCGATCTCGTCGTGGCACGCGCGATCGCCCACATCAGCCAGGCGCATAGCGCCGCCAGAAGGGCGATCGCCAGCCCCATGCCCGCGAGCCCGGAGCGTTCGCTGGCGAGCCGCCCGCTGGCGCGCGCGTCCAGATGCTCGAAGGCCTCGTTGCCGAAGGCGAAGACGTCGTTGAGCGCCTTGGTGCTGGCGTCGAAGTACTCCTTGGGCGTGAGCCTCAGGATCTCGGCGTTCACGAGCTCGCCGTCGATCAGCGCGAAGATCGACTTCAGGCTGGCCTCGGCCTTGACCCTCTGCCCCGCCAGGAGCTGTTGCAGCTCGGCGCTGTCCCGCGCGGCGATGGTCAAGGCCTTGACGGAGGCGGCGTCGATCTGGTGGGCGGTCACCAGCAGCGTCTGCAGGTCGGCCCGCCCGTTGGGCCCGAGCGTCCCCTGGCCGAGCACCTCGACGCCGCATGCCCTCAACTGCCCGAGCGATTCGATCATCTTCGGCACCAGGTTCAGGACGGCGTTCTGCAGGTGGTAGTCGCCGGCGTCGGCCAGCAGCACGAGACCGCTGAGCTGTGTCAGGTCTTCCAGCATCTCCAGCTGGGCGGCGATGAGGCGGCTGTGGCGCCTGAAGCTGTCGGGTACGGTGACCGCGCCCTTGCCGACCGAGGCCGCAAGCGACTGGGTGAGCTTCGCGTTCTCGGCCAGACGCGCGCTCAGGGCGGCGTCGCCGAAGGTCGCGAATGCGGCCTCGGTGGCCGTGAAGGCCGCTGCGAGTTCCTTCGCCGTCGCTTGCTGCCCCGCGCCCATCGAGTCATCGCCGCTCAGCAGCCCGGCGGAGAGTCCCCGGTGCTGCTGCGTCAGTTGCACCAGGCGCAGCAGTTCGCGTGCCGGCTCGATGCCCGCCTGCTGCTGCTGTGCGGTACGGATCTCCTGCATCGCATTGCCGACGACGAGCGCGGTGGGCGCGGCCAGCATGCAGGCGGTGAGGCCGCCGATCAGCGCGAACTTGGCGGGCATCGACAGGTGGCGGATGAACTTCATGGCGGGTGCTCGCGTCGGGCGTTCGGGAAAGGGTCGCTGAAGCGCCTTCCGGCCTGCCCTTCCCCTGGCAGGGAGAGGAGCAGGCGCGCAGAGGCGCTCGCGGCGCGCCGCGCGCGAGACTCGGCTCGTGCAAACGCTGTACCGCAAGGGCCCTTTCGGCACCGCAGCACCGGGACCTTAGGCGAAAGAAGGGCAACTTCTGCGCGCTTATCCGGCTCAAGCCGGCGGCCTGCGCGGGCACGATCGGCGACGCTGCAAAACGCAGGGCACTGCACGAGGCCATGGCCGATTCCCAGGACAAGCCGCTGCCGGCATCGGCGCGCAAGATCAGGAAGGCGCGCGAGGACGGGCAGCTGCCGCGCTCGCGCGACCTCGGCCATGCCGCGGCCATCGGCACGGGCGCGCTGCTCCTGGCGGCGCTGGGCCCGCGCGTGGTCGAGCGCTTGCGCGACGTGCTCTCCGCGGCGCTGCACTTCGACGTGGCGGCGCTGGCCGAGCGCGACGCCATGCTGCGCCAGCTCGCGGCGCTGGGCGGGCAGGCGCTGCTGCTCGTGCTCGCGCTCGGCGCGGCGATGATCCTCGCGGCGCTGGCCGCCGCGCGCCTGTGCGGGGGCTGGAACTGGACGCTCAAGCCCCTCGAGCCCAAGTTCGGCAAGCTCAACCCGATCTCCGGCTTCGGCCGCCTGTTCTCCAGGGTGCAGCTCGTCGAGACGCTGAAGTCCTGCGTGCTGGCGACGCTGCTCATGGGCCTGGGCGCCCACTACCTGTGGCGCGAGCTCTGGGCCTATGCCGGCATGGTGCAGCAGCCGCTGCCCACGGCGCTGGCGAGCCTGGGCGAGCTGCTGCGCGGCGGCCTGATGCTGGTTCTGCTCGTCCTCGCGGGCTTCGCCGTGGTCGACGTGCCGCTGCAGAAGTGGCGCAACGCGCACCAGCTGCGCATGACGCACCAGGAGGTGAAGGAGGAGTACAAGCAGGTCGAGGGCAACGCCGAGGTCAAGGGCCAGATCAAGGCGCGCATGCGCCAGATGGCGCGCCGGCGCATGCTGGCCGCGGTGCCGCAGGCCGACCTCGTGGTGATGAACCCGACGCACTACGCGGTGGCGCTGAAGTACGACGAGGCGACGATGGCCGCACCGACGGTGGTGGCCAAGGGCACCGACCTGCTGGCCATGAAGATCCGCGACCTCGCCGCCGAGCACCGCGTGCCGGTGCTGCAGGCGCCGCCGCTGGCGCGCGCGCTCTACGCGCACGCCGAGATCGACGAGCAGATTCCCGGCGCGCTCTTCGCCGCCGTGGCGCAGGTGCTGGCCTGGGTCTATCAGCTGCGCCACGCCGCCGCGGGCACCACGGTTCCCGCGCCGCAGCCGCTGGTGCCTCCGGAGCTCGATCCGCTGCAGGGCGGCCGGCCGCGTAGGACGCGCAGGAGCGTGCGGTGAGAGCGCTGATGCAGCGGCTGCAGGCGTGGCTCGGCCCGCACGCGGGCCATGTCAGGACGCTGACGATCCCGGCCTTCGTCGTGCTGATGCTGACGATGATGGTGCTGCCGCTGCCGGCCTTCGCGCTGGATCTGCTCTTCACCACCAACATCGCGATGGCGCTGATGGTGATGATGGTCTCGGCGCAGATGGTCAAGCCGCTGGACTTCACCGCGCTGCCCACGGTGCTGCTGGTGACGACGCTCATGCGGCTGTCGCTGAACGTGGCCTCCACGCGCGTCGTGCTCATGGACGGCCACAACGGCCCGGGGGCGGCGGGCAAGGTCATCGAGTCCTTCGGTCACGTGCTCATCGGCGACAACTTCGCCGTCGGCCTGATCGTCTTCGCCATCCTCGTCGTCATCAACTTCGTCGTCGTCACCAAGGGCGCCGAGCGCATCGCCGAGGTCGGCGCGCGCTTCACCCTGGATGCGATGCCGGGCAAGCAGATGGCGATCGACGCCGACCTCAACGCCGGCCTCATCGACGAGCAGGAGGCGAAGAGGCGCCGCGCCGAGGTCGGCGAGGAGGCCGACTTCTTCGGCTCCATGGACGGTGCCAGCAAGTTCGTTCGCGGCGACGCCATGGCGGGCCTGCTGATCCTCTTCATCACCATGGTCGGCGGTTTCGTCATCGGCATGGCCAGCCACGGCATGAGCGCGGGGCAGGCCGCCTCCAGCTACGTCACCATGGCCGTGGGCGATGCGCTGGTGGCGCAGATCCCGGCGCTGCTGATCTCAGTGGCCTCGGCGATGGTCGTCTCGCGCGTGGGCAAGGACGAGGACGTGGGCGCGCAGATCCGCGGCCAGGTCTTCGACTCGCCGCGCTCGCTGGCCATCGCCGCGGGCATCGTCTTCGGCCTGGGCCTGGTGCCGGGAATGCCGCACCTCGTCTTCTGGCTCGTCGGCGGCGCGCTCGGCTGGCTTTCCTGGATGCTGCTCAAGCGCGTGCGCGCCGAGGCCGAGCAGGCGGCGGCGCCGCTGCCCGCGGGCGACGCGCCGGTGGCCGGCACCGAGGCGAGCTGGGACGACCTGACGCCGGTGGACACGCTGGGCCTCGAGGTCGGCTACCGCCTCATCTCGCTCGTCGACAAGACGCGCTCGGGCAGCGCTGCAGACCTGCTCGGGCGCATCAAGGGCGTGCGCAAGAAGTTCGCGCAGGACGTGGGCTTCCTGCCGCCGCCGGTGCACATCCGCGACAACCTCGAGCTCAAGCCGAGCACCTACCAGATCACGCTGCGCGGCGCGGTGGTGGGGCAGGGCGAGGCGTTCCCGGGCCAGTACCTGGCGATCAACCCCGGCGGCGCGACCGTCCAGCTGCCCGGAACCAGGACCACCGACCCGGCCTTCGGGCTGCCCGCGGTGTGGGTCGAGGAGCGCCACAAGGAGACCGCCCAAATGAGCGGATTTACGGTTGTTGATTGCAGCACCGTCGTCGCGACCCACCTCTCACACTTGATGCAGGTGAGTGCGGCGAGGCTGCTGGGACGCGTGGAGACGCAGGCGCTGGTCGAGCACGTCACCAAGCTGGCTCCCAAGTTGATCGAGGACGTGGTCCCCAAGATGGTCGGAATCTCCACGCTGCAGAAGGTGCTGCAGCTCCTGCTCGAGGAAGGCGTGCACATCCGCGACATGCGCTCCATCGTCGAGTGCCTGGCCGAGCACGCCGGCAGCGTGACCGAGCCCGCCGAGCTGGTGGCGCGCATCCGCGTGCACCTGGCGCCGATGATCGTGCAGCAGATCTACGGGTCGGTGACCGAACTCGACGTGATCGCGCTCGAGCCCGAGCTCGAGCGCCTGGTGACGCAGGCGCTGTCGTCGCCGCACGGCGCCGCACTCGACCCGGGCGTGGCCGAGACGCTGACCCGCAGCGCCGCGGAGAACGCGACGCGGCAGGAGAGCCTGGGCCTGCCGGCCTGCCTGCTCGTGCCCGACATGCTGCGCGCGCCCATCGCGCGCCTGCTGCGCCGCGCGGCACCGCGCCTGCGCGTGCTCGCCCACAGCGAAATCCCTGAAACCCATTCGATCCGCATCGGCTCGGTCATCGGAGGCCTGGCATGAACCTGAAGCGCTTCACCGGTCGCAGCTCGCGCGAGGCGCTGGGCCTCGTGCGGCAGGCCTTCGGCAAGGACGCCGTCGTCATGTCCACGCGCACCTGTGCCGAAGGGGTGGAGGTTCTGGCCATGGCGCCGGAGAGCCTGCCGCAGCTCGAGAAGCTGGCTGCGGAAGCCCCTGCCGCTGCCGCCTCGCCGACACGGCCGGCCGCCTCGCGGCAGGCCCGGCCGGAGATCGGGCTCGTGTCCACCGACGGTCCGGTCGAGCGCGACGTCGAGCAACTGGCGATGAGCACGCTGTCGTTCCAGGACTACGTGCGCGAGCGCATGCTCAAGCGCCGCCGCACCGAGCTCGACGCCCAGGGTGCCGGGGCGGCCGAGGCGTCGGGCGCAGCCGGGGCTTCGGCGGCTTCGGAGGCGCCCGCGACGGTGCCGGCGCAGCCCGCGCCGCCGCGCCGCACGATCATGCCGACCGCGGTATCCGATTCCGAGGCGCAAATGCTGCGCGCACTGCAGGACCGGATCCTGGCTGAACAGCCGCCGGGCTCGCCACCGCAACCGCAGGCGAACCCGCGCCCCGCCGTGCCCGGAAATGCGTCGATCGAGCTGCAGCAGGAACAGCAGGCGATGCTGCGCGAGCTGCGCTCGGTACGCGGGCTGATCGAACAGCGCTTCGGCGAACTCGCCTTCATCGAGAAGCTGCAGCGCCAGCCGCGCCAGGCGCTGCTCAGTCACCGCCTGCTCGAGTGCGGCTTCTCGCCGGCCCTGGTGCGCAAGCTCGTCGAGAGCCTGCCCGAGGGCGGCGACGAGACCGAATGGGCCGGCGGCATCCTGCAGCGCAACCTCCTCACCGGCGAGCAGGAGAGCGCGCTCGAGGACCAGGGCGGCGTCTACGCCCTCATCGGCCCCACCGGTGTCGGCAAGACCACGAGCACGGCCAAGCTCGCCGCGGCCTTCGCGGCGCGGCATGGGGCCGGCAACCTGGGCCTCATCACCTTGGACGCCTACCGCATCGGCGCGCACGAGCAGCTGCGCGCCTACGGCCGCATCCTGGGCGTGCCGGTGCACACCGCGCACGACCGCGCCTCGCTCGACGACCTGCTCGAGCTGCTGGCGGGCAAGAAGATGGTGCTCATCGACACCGCCGGCATGGCGCAGCGCGACACGCGCACCAAGGAACTGCTGGACATGCTCTCGCACCGCGCCGTCAACCGGCTGCTCGTCGTCAACGCGGCGAGCCAGGGCGAGACGATCGAGGACGTGCTCGGCGCCTACCGCGCCGGCACCTGCCGCGGCGTCGTCCTCTCGAAGATCGACGAGGCGATGAAGCTCGCGCCCGCGCTCGATGCGCTCATCCGCCACAAGGTCAAGGTGCTCGCGGTCGCCAACGGCCAGCGCGTTCCCGAGGACTGGCATCGCCTCTCGGCGCAGGCGCTGGTGCAGCGCGCGTTGCGCAGCGGCGGCTCGGCGGCGTGGAAGCTCGACAACGTCGACGTCAAGCTCGTCTTCAGCGGCCAGCCGCCGCACGGCCAGGCGCTGGCCGCCGCAGGCGCCTGAGGAGTGGGTGGCGACGATGCACGCGACGCTTCATCCCCCCGTCGGCCGCGCGCGCGCCTTCGACGATCCACCCGACCAGGCCAGTGGCCTGCGCCGCCTCTTCGCGAGCGCGCGCCGGCGGCTGTTGCTGCCGGTGGTCGCCAATCCCTTCGTTCCCGCGGTGCAGGCGGTGCTGGAACTGCTTTCGGCGGCGCTCGCCGCGCAGGGCCGCCGCGTGCTCGTCGTCGACGCCGCCGCCACGGCGCCGCGGCCGCACGAAATGGCGGCGATCGATCTCGCCGCGGGCGTCGAGCCGCTGCATGCGCAGGTCGCCTACCTGGCCGCGCGCGGACTGCCGCTGGCCTACGTCGACGCGCGCGGCTCGGCTGCGGCCTTCGTCGACGCCGTCTTCGATGCCGCACCGGACTGCGACCTCGTGCTGCTGCACGCCGACCCGACCGACCTCGCGCGCCTGCTCGGCCGGCGCGCGGCGCGCCCGCTGCTGCTCGGCGCCGAAGACCCGGAGGCGGTCAAGCAGGCCTACGCCGGCTGCAAGCTGCTGGCGCAGCGCTGCGCGCTGATGTGCTTCGACCTGCTGCTCGCTGCCAGCCCCTCGTCGCGCCGCGCCGCCCTCGTCGTCGAACGGCTGGCGAGCTG
Organism: Burkholderiales bacterium; assembly: GCA_026932235.1. Lineage (GTDB taxonomy): Bacteria > Pseudomonadota > Gammaproteobacteria > Burkholderiales > Burkholderiaceae_C > Rubrivivax. The sequence continues at coordinate 57,946 of JAIXKR010000036.1, read as the reverse complement.
CGCCGACACCTTTCTCGGCGCCGTGCTGCACACGTGCGTGACGGTCGATGCGCTGTGCGACCCCCTGGCTGCGCAGGACGAAGGCCTTGCGCGCCTGCTGCAAGGCCAGCTCGAGGCGGGGGAGGACGGCCGGCCCGCCGCCGCCGCGGCAGCGTCCTGGACTGCGGCACGGCCGCCGGTCCGCGGCGCGACGAGGCGCGAGGTCGCGCTCGCCGCCATCTGAACCGTTTCATCCACAGGCTTGCCACCATGTACACCGCCAAGGGACAACTCGACGCCAGCTCGCTGCTGCGGCAGTACAGCCCGCTCGTGCGCCGGCTGGCGCACCAGATGATCGCCAAGCTCCCGGCCAACGTCGAGCTCGACGACCTGATCCAGGTCGGCATGATCGGCCTGTCGGACGCGCTCACGCGCTTCGACGCCGCGCAGGGCGTGCAGTTCGAGACCTTCGCCACCCAGCGCATCCGCGGCGCCATGCTCGACGAGCTGCGCGGCAGCGACTGGATGAGCCGCGGCGACCGCCGCCACCAGCGCTCGATCGAGAACGCCGTGCACCGCCTCGAGCAGCGCCTGGGACGTGCGCCCAGCGAGAGCGAGATCGCCGCGGAGATGGGGCTTGCGCTCAAGGACTACCAGGAGCTCCTGGGCAAGGTGCGCGGCACGCAGCTCATCTACCTCGAGGACATGGGCAGCGACGGCGGCGACGACGACTTCCTCGATCGCCATGTCGCCGACGAGGAGGCCGATCCGCTGGGGCGCGTCGAGGACCAGCGCATGCGGCGCGCCCTCGTCGACGCGATCAAGAACCTGCCCGAGCGCGAGCAACTGGTGATGAGCATGTACTACGAGCAGGACATGAACCTGAAGGAGATCGCGGCGGTGCTCGGCGTCACCGAGAGCCGCGTCTGCCAGTTGCACAGCCAGTCGATCGCCCGGCTGCGCGCGCGCTTGCGCGAGTGGTGAGGGGGGCCCGCCCGGCGGCGGGCGCTTCGGCAACAGGCGCCGGTACGGCGCCAGCGTGGCCGCCGGTGGTAGGTTCGGGGGTATCGATCCCCGAACGAGGTGTGCCCATGAACCGAACAGCGCGCGTCAAGGTTCCGGCCGACGGCGTGGACCGGCGCGGAAGGCCCGTGGACGGCCCGGGCCTCCTGCGCCGCTACCGGCAGGTGCGTGCCTTCACCACCGCGCTCTGCGACGGCCTGGAGCGCGAGGACATGGTGGTGCAGTCGATGTCCGACGTGAGCCCCACCAAGTGGCACCTGGCGCATACGAGCTGGTTCTTCGAGACCTTCGTGCTCGCGCCCCACCTGCCCGGCTACACGGCCTTCGATGCGGCCTACGCCTTCCTCTTCAACTCCTACTACGTGCAGGCCGGCGAGCGCCATTGCCGCGCGCAGCGCGGCTTGCTCTCGCGTCCCACCGTTGCCGAGGTGCTGCGCTATCGCGAGCATGTCGATGCGCGCATGGACCGCTTGCTGCGGTCCGCGGCGGCGCTGGCGCCGGCGGTGCACGGACTGGTCGAACTGGGCCTGCAGCACGAGCAGCAGCACCAGGAGTTGCTGCTGACGGACATCAAGCACGTCTTTTCGGTGAACCCGTTGCGGCCGGCCTATCGCGCCCGGGCGGGCAGCGGCGTCCGCCGGTCGCCGGCCGCGCACACGGACTTGCGCTGGATCGCCTTTGCCGAGGGCCTGCACGAGGTGGGGCACGAGGTGGGGCACGAGGGAGCGGCGTTCGCCTTCGACAACGAGGGGCCGCGGCACCGCGAGTTTCTGGACGCCTTCGAGCTCGGTTCGCGCCTCGTCAGCAATGCCGAGTACCGCGAATTCATCGAGGATGGCGGCTACCGGCGCGCCGAACTGTGGCTGTCGCTGGGCTGGGCCGCCGTGCAGGCGAACGAGTGGAGCAAGCCGTTCTACTGGGAACGCCGGGACGGCGAGGACATGTGCTTCACGCTGGCCGGTCTGCAGGCGATCGAGCCCGAGGCGCCGGTGACCCATCTGAGCTATTTCGAAGCCGATGCCTACGCGCGCTGGGCCGGTGCGCGCCTGCCCTCGGAGGCCGAATGGGAAGTCGCGGCGCGGCAACTCCCGATGCAGGGCAACTTCGTCGAGAGCGGGGCGCTGCATCCAATGGCCGCGCCGGGGGCAGAGGGCTTGCAGCAGATGTTCGGCGACGTCTGGGAGTGGACGCGCAGCCCCTATGTCGCCTATCCCGGCTTCCGGCCCGCCCGCGGCGCCGTGGGCGAGTACAACGGCAAGTTCATGTGCAATCAGTTCGTGCTGCGCGGCGGCTCCTGCGTGACGCCGCAGTCGCACATCCGGCCGACCTACCGCAACTTCTTCCCGCCCGAAGCGACGTGGCAGTTCACCGGCCTGCGCCTGGCGCGAGACGTCCGTTGAGCGCGGCCTGGGTGCTCCTCGCGCGAGGGCCTGCCCCGCCTGCAGCAGTGAACCGGGGAAGGCGCCGCCCACCGCGGCACGGCTTGTCCGGACGCGCGGCGAGCCTTGCGTTTTCAGTGAAACTCGCGTCATGCACACCGTCGAGATCGTTCTCGTGGTGGTCCTGCTCGGGGCCCTCACGGGCATCGTCGCGCGCTACCTGCGCGCCGTTCCGCTGCCGCTGATCCAGATCGCGCTCGGCGCGCTGCTGTCCTGGCCGCAGGACGGGCTGCACATCGCCTTCGACCCGGAACTCTTCCTGGCGCTGTTCATCCCGCCGCTGCTGTTCGCCGACGGCTGGCGCATCCCCAAGCGCGAGTTCTTCGCGCTGCAGGCGCCGATCCTGCGGCTGGCGCTGGGGCTGGTGTTGTTCACGGTGCTGGGGCTGGGAACGCTGATCCACTGGCTCCTGCCCGAGGTGCCGCTGGCGGTGGCCTTCGCGCTCGCCGCCGTGGTCTCGCCCACCGACGCGGTGGCGGTGTCGGCGATCACGCGCAACCTGGGAATGCCCGCGCGCACCATGCACCTGCTGCAGGGCGAGTCGCTGCTCAACGACGCCTCCGGCCTGGTGGCGCTGAAGTTCGCCGTCGCCGCGATGCTCACCGGCGTCTTCTCGTGGACCGCGGCGGTGCGCGAGTTCCTCTGGGTGGCGCTCGGCGGCCTCGGCGTGGGGGCGCTGCTCGGCTGGGGCTTCGCCACCGCGCGCGAGACCGTGACGCGCCGCGTCGGCGACGTCGCCGCCACGCAGATGGTGCTGCTGCTGGTGCTATTGCCCTTCGCGGCCTACCTCTTGTCGGAGTACCTCGGCGTCTCGGGAATCCTGGCGGCGGTTGCCGCGGGCTTCACGACCAACTACGCCGACCTGCGGCGCAGCGCCTTCATCGCCGAGCGCATGCAGTCCGAAGGCGTCTGGGCGATGATGGAATCGGCCTTCAACGGCGCCGTGTTCCTGCTGCTGGGGCTGCAGTTGCCGGCCATCGTCGGCGGGACGCTGGAGGCCGCCGGGGAGGGCTGGTGGCAGCCGCTGGGCCAGGCACTGGCGATCAGCGTGGGGCTGCTCGGCCTGCGCTGGATCTGGCTCTCGCTGGGCGTGCGCGGCAGCCTGTGGCGCGCGCACGAGCGCGGCCGCATGGCCGAGCGGCCCTCGCGGCTGCTGACGCTGGCGACGACGCTGGCGGGGATCCGCGGCGCCGTCACGCTCGCCGGCGCGCTCTCGGTGCCGCTGCTGTTGAGCGACGGCACGCCGTTCCCGGCGCGCCAGCAGCTCATCTTCCTCGCCACCGGCACGATCCTGTGCACGCTCGTCATCGGCAGCATCGGCCTGCCGCTGGTGCTGCGCCGGCTGCCGCCGGCGGGAGAGCCGCTGCTGGCGCGCGAGGACCGCGAAGCGCGCCTCGCCGCCTGCCGTGCAGCGATCGACTTCCTGGCGCGGCCGCCGCAGGGCGCGCAGCCCGACAATGAGGTCCGGCGCGCGCAGCACCAGGAAGCCGTGGGGCGCCTGACGCAGGACTACCGCAAGCGCATCGACATGCTGGACGCATCCGAGGCCTCGCAGACGCCCGAGGCGCAGGCCGAATCGCCCGAGGCCGTGCACGAGCGACGCCAGCGCTACCTGGTGGAGATGGAGCTGCGCCTGGCGGCACTGCGCGCCGAGCGCGAGGCCTTGTACGCCGAGCGCCAGGCGCAGCGCATCAACGACGAGACGCTGCGCGCGCTGGTGGGCGAGCTCGACCTCTCCGAGGTCTCGCTGCGCAAGCGCATCGCCGCCGCGCGGCGCGCGCTCGGCTTGCCTGCGGGCGAGGGGGATTGAGCGCGCCGGCCGTGAAACGCGCAGCACCGCCGCGACGCTGGAGCGTCGAGCGCCTGCGGCCGCTGATGCGCGAGCTGCTGAGCGCGCACGTGCTCAACGGCGCCGCGGTGGCGCTGGGCATGCTGCTGATCACGGCGGCGATCGGCGCCCGCTGGGGGATGACCGCCGGGGCCAACGCGGCCGTCGGCGTCACCCTGGTGCTGCTGACCGACACCGCGCGCGCAAGGCGCGGCAAGTTCGCGCAGATGCTGGCGGCGCCGCTGCTGGGCCTGCCCTTGTTCCTCGCGGTGCAATGGCTGCGCCCGCACCCGCTCGAACTCGGCCTGCTGCTGCTGCCGGGAACCTTCCTCGCCTTCCTGGCGATGGCCTGGGGCAGCCGCGGCATTCCGGTGGCGATGGCGGGCATGTTCGCGATGCTGTTCGCGCTCGCGCCGCAGCCCGCGGCCGACCTTCACGAGGCGCTGCAGCGCACCGCCTGGTGCGCGCTTGGGGCCGCCCTCTACCTCGTCTGGGGAGTCGGCGTCAACGCCGCCCTCAACGGCCGCTACCGCGCGCAGATGACGGCGCAGCTGCTGTTCTCGCTCGCCGCCCTGCTGCGCACGCATGCGGCGCGCCTGCTCGATGACGCCCCCGACGCGGGGGCGGCCGCCACGGCGGGAACCGACCTGCTGCTGCGCCACGCCGCGCTCTCCGACGAGCTGCAGGCCACGCGCGACCTGGTGCTCGAATCGCCACGCACGCCGCGGCGGCAGCGCCTGGCAGGAATGCTGATCCTCGTGCTCGAGATGCGCGACCGCCTCATCGCCAGCGAGCTCGACCTCGAGCGCGTGCGCCGCGGCGAAGCGGGTACGCTGCCGCAACTCGCCGCGATCCTGTGCACGATGGCTGCCGACCTGGAGCGGATCGGCGACGCGCTGCTGCTCGGCCGCACGCCGCAGCCGGCGCACGACCATCGCGCCGCATTGGCGCAACTGCGCGTCGTGAGCTTTCGCGTCGCGGCGCAGGACGACGCCGTGCGCCAGCTCGCCGCGCTCGCGCGCGGCGAACTGGCGCCCGACCTCTCGGCGGTGCGCGCGGGCTGGCGCCTCTTCGTCAGCCCGGCCTATTGGAGCGTGCAGCCGCTGCTCACCTTGTGGCACTGGCGCCAGCCGGCGCTGCGCCACGCCATCCGCGCGGCGCTGGCGGTCGGCAGCGGCTACCTGCTGGCGCTGGCGCTGCCCTGGGTCGCGCGCGACTACTGGATCCTCATCACCATCGTCGTCGTGCTGCGCGGCAGCCTGGCGCAGACGCTGTCGCGGCGCAACGACCGCGTCCTCGGCACGCTCATCGGCAGCCTGCTCGCCACCGGCCTGCTGGTGCTGGAGCCGCCGCTGCCGCTGCTGCTCGTCGTGCTCGTGCTCAGCCAGGGCGTGGCGCACGCGTTCGCGGTGCGGCGCTACACGGTGACCTCGGTGGCGGGGTCGCTGATGGGGCTGGTGATGGTGCACCTGCTCTATGCAGCCACCAACCCCGCCTTCGCGCTGGTCGAGCGCGTCGCCGACACCTTGCTCGGTGCCGCCATCGCCTGGGCCTTCTCCTACGTGCTGCCGTCCTGGGAGCGGCAGCAGATGCGTGCGGTGGTCGAGCGCGTCTGCCGCGCGCTGGCGCAGCACGCGCGCCGCTCGCTCGACATGGCGACGCTGGCCGAGATCACCGCCCAGCCCGAGCTCGCCTGGCGCCTGGCGCGGCGCGAGGCCTACGATGCGCTCTCGGCGCTGGGCCACGCGTGGGAGCGTGCGCGCTTCGAGCCCGGTTCGGTGCAGCCGCCGCTGCAGGCGCTCGAGCGCCTGCAGGCGCACGGCTACCAACTGCTGGGCCAGCTCAGCGCGGTGCAGTCGCTGATGCTGCTGCGCACCGAGCGGTTGCCGGCGGCGACGGTCGGCGCGCCGATCGCGCAGGCCGCGCGCGGCATCGAAGCGGCGCTCGACCTGAAGCAGCCGCCGCCGCCCATCGACGGCACCGAGGCCGACGCCTCCGCGCTGCCCGGAATCCCCGAAGCGCTGCCGGACCCGCTCGAGCCCGATGCCAGCCCCTGGCTGCTGCGCCGCGTGCGGCTCGCGGTGGCGCTCGCCGCCGCGGTGCGCGCCGACGCCGATGCGCTTGTGCGGCCGCGCGCGGCCCAGTGCCCGGGCGCCAGGGTCGACCCGTGAGCGCGAAGCTTGCAGGAATCGTCGGCGCCGGCGTGCTCGGCCTGGTCGGCCTGGTCGGCCTGTTGCCCGTGGGGCGCGCGGCGCCCCCGGCGCCCGCCGCGGTCGAGGACACCATGGCCCAGCGCATGCAGGCCTGCGTCGTCTGCCACGGCCAGGAGGGGCGCGCCGCGCGCGACGGCTACTACCCGCGTATCGCGGGCAAGCCCGAGGGCTATCTCTTCAACCAGCTCGCGAACTTCCGCGAAGGGCGCCGCCACAACCGCGCGATGAACCACCTCATGCAGCGCATGTCGGACGACTACCTGCACGCCATCGCACGCTGGTTCGCCGAGCTCGACCTGCCGTATCCGCCGGCACAGGCGCATGGTTTGTCGGCCGCGCAGCAACGCGCGGCGCAGCGGCTCGTCTTCGAAGGCGCACCCGAGCGGCGGATCCCGGCCTGCGTCTCCTGCCACGGCGCTGCGATGGCGGGCCGCCTGCCGGCCATGCCCGGGCTGCTGGCGCTGCCGGCGGATTACCTCATCGGCCAGCTCGGCGCCTGGCGCACGGGGCAGCGCAAGGCGGCGGCGCCGGACTGCATGGCCGAGGTGGCGCGGCGCTTGACGGCCGAAGAGGTGGGTGCCGTCGCGCGCTGGCTTTCGTCGCAGACGCTGCCGCTGGGGACGAAGCCGGCAGCGCACGCGACGGAGCCGCTGCCGCTGCGCTGCGGGAGCGGGGAGCCGTGATGCGCAGGCCCGGCGTGGCGCGGACCTTCGCTGCGGCGCTCGCTCTGTCGCTGCTGGGGCTGGCGACGCTGGGCGCGGCGGTGGCATGGCTCAACCTGCGCGGTGAGGCGCCCATCGACCGCACGCTGCCCACGACGCCGGCTGCGGCCGAGCTCGTCGAGCGCGGCGCCTACCTGGCGCGCGCGGGCAACTGCATCGGCTGCCACACCGCCAGCGGCGGCGCGCCGCTGGCGGGCGGGCGCGGCATCGAGACGCCTTTCGGCGTCGTCGTCGCCCCCAACCTCACGCCCGACGCGAACACCGGCCTCGGCCAGTGGTCGGCGGACGAGTTCTGGCGCGCGCTGCACCACGGGCGCGCCAGGGACGGCCGGCTGCTCTATCCGGCGTTCCCCTACCCGAGCTTCAGCGTCGTCACGCGCGCGGATTCCGACGCCCTCTACGCCTACCTGCGCTCGGTTCCGGCGGTGGCGCAGGCGAACGCGCCGCATGCCTTGCGCTTTCCCTATGGCACGCAGGCAGCGCTGGCGCTGTGGCGGGCGCTGTACTTCAGGCCCGGCGAGTTCCGAAGCGACGCGCAGCAGGACGCGGCGTGGAACCGCGGCAAGTACCTGGTGCAAGGCCTCGGGCACTGCGCCGCCTGCCACTCGGGGCGCGACCGGCTGGGCGGCATAGTCGCGCCGGCGCGGTTCGCCGGCGGCCTGATGCCCGGCGGCGCCTGGTACGCGCCTTCGCTGGCGACGCCGGCCGAGGCCGGCGTCCAGGGCTGGCAGCCGCAGCAGGTGGTGAGACTGCTGCGCGACGGCGTCTCGGCGCAGGCCTCGGTCTCGGGACCGATGGCCGACGTCGTCTTCACGGGCACGCAGTACCTGAGCGACACCGACCTGGCGGCGATGGCGCGCTACCTGGCGTCGATCCCCCGGCGCGAGCCGGCCGCGCGTGCGGTCGAGGCTGCCGCCGCCGAGGTGCTTGCGCGCGGCGACGCGCTCTACGCGCAGCACTGCGCCTCCTGCCACGGAGATGCCGGGCAGGGCGTCGCCGGCATCTATCCGGCGCTGGCGGGAAACCGCGCGCTCACGCTGGCGATGCCGCACAACCTGGTGCAGGTCATCCGCCACGGCGGTTTCCCGCCGAGCACGGCGGGAAACCCCCGGCCGTTCGGCATGCCGCCGTTCGGCCAGTTGCTGGACGACGCCGAGATTGCCGCCCTCATCACCTTCATGCGCCAGTCCTGGGGACATCGCGCGGCGCCGGTCTCCGCCCTCGACGTGCTGCGGATCCGCTAGCCCCAGCGGCACCGGGGTGATTCCGGGCCCCGGCTCAGAGCAGCCAGGTGACGGCGGCGAAGCCGGTCAGCGTCATCACGACGGTATAGGGCAGCGCCATCATCATCATGCGCATGTAGGACAGCCGGATCAGCGGCGCCAGCGCCGAGGTGAGCAGGAACAGGAATGCCGCCTGCCCGTTGGGTGTGGCGATGCTCGGGATGTTGGTGCCGGTGTTGACCGCGACGGCCAGCAGCTCGAACTGGGCGCGGTCGATGATTCCGTTCTGGAGCGCGGCGTTGACCTCGGTGATGAAGACCGTCGCGATGAAGACGTTTTCGGTCACGAGCGAGAGCAGGCCGTTGACGGCGTAGAGCACCGGCGGCTGCAGTTCGGGCGGCAGTTGCAGCACGCGGGCGAAGATCGGCCCGAGCAGATGCTGATCGTGAATCACGGCGACGACGGTGAAGAACACGACCAGCAGCGCCGTGAAGGGCAGCGACTCCTGGAAGGCGTGTCCCAGGCGGCGTTCGTCGACGATGCCGAGCAGGGCCGTCGCGAGCACGATCACCGAGACGCCGATCAGGCCGACCGCGGTGAGGTGCAGCGCGAGCCCCGCGATGAGGAAGGCGAGCACCGCGGCCTGTGTCAGTAGCGCGGCCTTGTCGCGCGCGTTGTGCCGGCTTTCCTCCGCCTGGTCGAAGGCGACGAGAACGGCGCGCACCGATTCGGGCAGCTCGGCGCCGTAGCCGAACAGGCGCAGACGCTCGAGCAGGAAGCAGGTGACGAGGCCCGCGGCGACGACGGGGATCGAGACCGGCGCCATGCGCGCGAAGAAGGCGCCGAAGTCCCAGCCGGCGAGCGAGCCGATCAGCAGGTTCTGCGGCTCGCCGACCAAGGTCATGACGCCGCCGAGCGCGGTCGCGACCGCGCCGTGCATCACCAGGCTGCGCAGGAAGGCGCGGAACTGCTCGAGGTCCTCGAGTTGCACCAGATCCCACTCGAAGCGCGTCGCGCGCAGGATCGACTGCACTTGCTCGCCGTCCTCGGCCGCGGCGGCCGCGGCCGGATGCCCGGCCGGAAGATCCGGCTCGGAGGCCCCCTCCGCGTCGGCCTGCGCCAGGTGCCTGCCCGAGGCCACGCGGTGATAGACGCGGTAGAAGCCCATCGCGACCGTGATGATGATGGCGATTCCGGTGAGGGCGTCCAGGAAGGCCGACAGCGCCACCGTGAGCGTGGTGAAGGACATCATCAGCAGCTGCTTCGAGCGGATCGAGATCACCAGCTTGGTGACCATGTAGAGCAGCAGCTCCTTCAGGAACGAGATGCCGGCCACCATGAAGATCAGCAGCAGGATGACGTCGAAGCCGCGCACCACTTCCCGGTAGACCGCCAGCGGCGAGGTCATGCCGATGGCGACGGCCTCGATCGCCAGCAGACCGCCGGGCTGCAGCGGGTAGCAGCGCAGCGACATCACGAGCGTGAAGAGGAACTGGCACAACAGCAGCCAGCCCGCGAGGTAGGGGCTGGCCGCGTGGATGATCGGGTTCAGCAGCAGGAAGCCGATGATCGTGTTCTTGTACCAGGGCGGGGCGTTGCCGAGGAAGTTCTGCAAGAACGCGCGCCGCAGGCTCAGTTGCGTCATCCCACCCTCGACAAGTCAAGACCGATTCCGCGGTGAGCCGCCGACCACCGCCGCAAGCCGTGCTTGTAGCATCGCCGCGTTGCCGCGCCGCACCCGCTCCGCCATCGCGCCCACCGCAGCACCCCACCCACCATGAAGCTCGACCGTATTCTGGCTGTCGCGGACCAGGAGGACGCGCGCCAACCGGCCGTACGCGCCGCACTCGAACTCCTGTCCGCGGCACCCGGGCAACTGCAGGTCGCGGGCTTCGTCTACGAACACGCGGCGGCAGAGCCGGGCGTCTTGTCGGCCAGCGCCGCGGCGACGCTGCGGCGGGCGCTGCTGGCCGCCAAGCGGCGCTGGCTGAAGCAATGCGTCGGCGCGTTGCTGCCCGAAGGCACGCGCGCACGCATCGAGGCCGTCTGGACGGCGGACCTCGTGGACTGGGTGGTCGAGGCCGTGCGTCGCGAGGGCATCGACCTCGTCGTCAAGGCCGGCCGCCGCAGCGAAAGCCTGTTCCATACGCCCAGCGACTGGCAGCTGCTGCGCCGCTGCCCGGCGCCGGTCCTGATCACGGGCCCGAAGCAGCGCGCGAAGCTGTGCCGCATTCTCGCGACGGTCGACGCCGGCTCGGCGGACCCGATACAGCTCGGGCTGGACCGCAAGGTCCTGGGCGCGGCCGCGGGGCTTGCGGCGGCGCTGGGGGCGCGCGTGCATGCGGCCTACGTGGTGCCGGTGTCGACCATCGCGCGCGACCTGGACCTGATCGACGTCGCGGCCTTGCAGCGGCGCACGCGCGCGCGGCTCGGGGCGCCGCTGGCGGCGTTGGCCGCGGAGTACGGGATTCCCGCCGAGCGCGTGATCATCGAGGCCGGGCCGCCGGAGCGGCTGCTGCCCCGGATCGCCGCGCGCCTGAAGGCCGATCTGGTCGTCATGGGAACGGTGGGCCGCAGCGGTGCGCGCGGCAAGCTGCTCGGCAATACCGCGGAGCAGGTCCTGCAGCGCCTGCACACCAACCTGCTGGCCCTGCGGCCGGACTGAGGCGCGTCCGTCGCTGCGCTGCAGCGGCGTCGCCGACATGCGCGCCTACCGCCGCTGGCGACGGCGCAGGTTCGCGACGAGCTTGCGCCCCTCGTCGAACCAGAGCACGGCACTCGCCATCGCCACGCACAGCGCCCATTGCCCGGGGTGCAGCGGCACCGTGCCGAAAGCCGTGTTCAGGAAGCCGACGTGGACGACGGCCACCTGCAGCCCGACGGACAGGGCGATCGCGCCCCACAGCCACGCGTTGACGAACAGGTGGCGGAACGCGCTCACGCTGTCGGAGCGGGCGTTGAAGCAGTTGAACAGCTGCGCGAACACCAGCGTAGTGAACGCGGCGGTGCGCGCGTTGGCGAGATCCTGCGTGCCTTCGATCAGGCCGCCCGGCAGGTGCAGGTCCAGCGTCAGCAGCGTGACGGCGGCCATCACCGCGCCCACGCCGAGCACGCCGATCCACATGCGGGCGTCGATCACGCGTTCGTCGCGCCGCCGCGGCGCACGCGTCATCACGTCCTCGGTCTCGGGATCGACGCCCATCGCCAGCGCCGGCGCGGAGTCGGTGATCAGGTTGATCCACAGGATCTGTGTGGCCAGCAGCGGCAGCACCGGCGCGCCGCCGGCGTCGTTCCCGCTCAGGCCGATCGTGCCCGCCAGCACGACGCCGAAGAAGACCGTCAGCACCTCGCCCATGTTGGACGACAACAGGTAGCGCAGGAACTTGCGGATGTTGTCCAGGATGGCGCGGCCCTCGCGCACGGCATGCACGATGGTCGCGAAGTTGTCGTCGGCAAGGATCATGCGTGCCGCCTGCTTCGTGACTTCGGTGCCGGCGATCCCCATCGCCACGCCGATGTCGGCCGATTTCAGCGCCGGTGCGTCGTTGACGCCGTCGCCGGTCATCGCGACGACGTTGCCGTCGGCCTGCAGCGCGTCGACGATGCGGCGCTTGTGCGCCGGCGCCACGCGCGCGAACACCGAGCGCTCGCGCACCGCCTGCTCGAAGCCCGCGGCGTCCAGGCGGTCGAGATCGGCGCCGCTGAGCGCGGTGGCGCCGGGCTCGACGATGCCGAGGTCGGCGGCGATGCGCGCGGCGGTGCGCGGGTGGTCGCCGGTGATCATGATGACGCGGATGCCGGCGCGGTGCGCCTCGGCGATGGCCTCTGCCGCCTCCGCGCGGGGCGGATCGATGATGCCCACGGTGCCGGCGAAAACGAGCTCGCGCTCGAGGTCGGCCGCCCGCTCCGGGTCGACGCGTTCGTCCGTGCGCAGCGGCCGATAGGCCACGGCCAGCGTGCGCAGCGCGGCGTCGCTGAGCGCATCGACGTCGGCGAGGATGCGGCGGCGCCGCGCGGCGTCGAGCGGCAGCACGTCCATGCCGACGCGAACGTGCGTGCAGCGCCCGAGCAGCACGTCGGGTGCGCCCTTGCTCACGAGCACGCGCGCGCCGCCGTGTTCGTGGTCGAGCCCGATCGCCGACATCATCTTGCGCTCGGAGCTGAACGGGATCTCGCCTCTGCGCTCGAAGCGCCGCATGCGCCGCTCGTGCACGCCGAGCTTGCGTTCGGCGACCAGAAAGGCCGCTTCGGTGGGGTCGCCCTGGATCTGCCAGCCGCCGTCGGCGGTGCGCTGCAGCTGCGCGTTGCCCGCGAGGCTGCCCCCGCTGAGCACGACGATCGCCTCGGCGCGCTGGGCATCGTGCTGCATCGCCGTGCCGTCGAACTCGACGCGGCCTCGAGGCGCGTAGCCGACACCGTCGATGCGCGCCGAACCGGACGCCGTCATCAGCCGCTCGATCGTCATCTCCGATCGCGTCAGCGTTCCCGTCTTGTCGGAGCAGATGACCGAGGCCGAGCCCAGGGTCTCCACCGACGACAGGCTCCTGACGATCGCGTTGCGCCGCGCCATGCGCTGCACGCCAAGCGCGAGCACCACCGACAGGATCGCCGGCAGGCCTTCGGGCACCGCCGCCACGGCCAGCGAGACCCCCAGGAGCAGCAGGTCGATGACGTCGGCGCTGTTGCGCACTTCGAAGAGGAGGAAGACGGTGGCGACGACGACGAGCGCGATGACGACGACGGCGGTGCCGAGCATGCGCCCGATGCGCGACACCTCCTCCTGCAGCGGCGTCGGCGCTTCGGCGGTGGCGGCCAGCATGTCGGCGATTGCGCCCATCTCGGTGCCCATGCCGGTGGCCGTGACGAGCGCGCGGCCGCTGCCCTGGACCACGGCCGTGCCCTTGAACACCATGTTCAGCCGGTCGCCGAGCGCGGCCGGTCCGGGCAGGGTGGCCGCGTCCTTCAGCACCGCTTCGCTCTCGCCGGTGAGTGCGGCTTCCTGCACGCGCAGCGCGGCCGACTCGAGCAGGCGGGCATCGGCGCCCACGGCGTCACCCTCGGCGAGCAGCAGCACGTCGCCACGCACCAGCTGCGCGCTCGGGACGCGCTGCTGCCGGCCGTCGCGCAGCACCGCGGAAGTGACGGCGGTCATGCGCGCGAGCGCGGCGACGGCGTCGCGCGCCTTGGCCTCCTGCGCATAGCCGAGCAGGCCGTTGAGCGCGACGATGACGCCGATGACGACGGCGTCGACCGGCCAGCCGACGCGGCCCTCGATCAGCCAGGCGGCGAGCGCGACCGCGATCGCCGCCAGCAGCAGGTAGATCAGCGGGTCCTGGAACTGCGCCAGCAGGCGCCGCCAGCGCGGCGTCGGCGCCGCGGCGTGCAGTTCGTTGGGACCGGCGCGGGAGAGGCGCCGCGCCGCCTCGGCGCTGCTCAGGCCGTTCTCGAGGTCGGCGTCGAGCGCGCGCGCGAGGTCGGTGGCGTCGCGCGTCGACGGGTCACCGTCGGGCGCGGCGCCTGCCCGCGTTGCTTGCGACCGCGTCGGGACGGATTCGGCGGGCGTTTGCGGGTTCAAACCGATGCGGGATTCGATGCCGGGCGAACGCCGAGGATAGAGCACGGCAGCGGCCGGATGATGCGGCGCCTCCCGGAGAAGACCGACGCAACGCCGGCGCAGGACCGGGGGAAGACCAGGAGCGAACGGTCATGCAGCCGAGCGAGCGACGACGGGCGCACCGGTGCAAGACGCGGCGGATCACCGGCATCCTGCTGGCGGTCTGGTTCTCCGTGAGCTTCGCCATCGGCTACTTCGCCCGCAACCTGGACGTCGGCTCTTTCGGCTGGCCGTTCGGCTTCTGGGCCGCGGCCCAGGGTGCGCTCGTCGTCTACGTGCTCGTCATCCGGCTCTACGAGGGCTGCATGAAGCGCCTGGACCGGGACTTTGGTGAGGCCGAGGACGAGTGAAGCGGCGCCGCCGCGGGCAATCCCGCTGGCGAGGGCTCAGGCCTGAAGGCTTCCCGACGCGCTCGGGCGGCGACCATGGCCGGCCGCGCCGTAGAGGCCGTTGCCGCCAGGCTCGGGCGGCAGCAGGACGTCGATGGCGCGATCCAGCGATGCGGTGGCGCGCGCCAGCGCCTCGCGCTGCGCCGCGACGCGCCCACCGGCGAGCGCCAGCCGCCGGCGCAGCACCGGCGGGACGCTGCCGGCACGCGCGGCGTGCGCGAACTGGGTCACGGCGCGCGCCAGCGTGCAGTGCAGTTCGCTCGCCTGCTGCTCGATGGCCGCGGCGTCGTTGCTGCACAAGGCCTGGCCGAGCGCGGCCAGGCTCTCCTCGAGCGCCGTCAGCGGCGGGTCCAGTTCGGCCACGCGCTGCAGGGCCTGCATCTCTTCGGCGGAGGTGAACATCACGAACGGCGTCCGTCTCGGGGTCAGCGGCTGCCGCGGCCGAGCAGTTCCTGCGCGTTGGCGATCAGCTTGTCGGCGATCACCTCCGCATCGATGCGGTAGCTGCCGTCCTTGATCGCCTGGCCGACGCGCTCCACCTTGGCGGCGTCGAAGCTGCCGTCGCTTCCGGCCGCCAGGGCCGCGGCTTTCGAGGAGATGGCGACCTTGGTGCTGCCGTCGGCCGCGGCGGGGCTGCCGGCGGCGGCCTGCGCGTTGGCGGGCGTCTTGCGCTCGGGGTTGGAGGGCTTGACGGGCAGGGTCTTCTCGGGGGAAACGATCTTCATGCGGGACTCCATGGGAGCACGTCGAGCGCAGGCTTTCCGTCCGACGTGGACGGGGTATCGGCTGCCGGCGGCGCGGACTTTAGGGTCCAGGCGATGGATTTTCGTCCATCCCCCCTGAACACGGGGTCCCGCCGGTTGCGGCCGGGATTCACAGCTCGATCTCCGCGCGCTGCGGCGCGACCGCGCGGGCGGTGATGACGCGGCCGGATTCGACGCGCAGGCGCACGCGCTGGCCTTCCAGCCCCGGGCCCAGTGCCAGCGCCTCGCCCGCGACGGTGAAGCCGGAGCCGCGCGCCATCACCTGCACCGTCTCGCCGGCGGCGAACCACTGTCGCTGGCGCAGATCGCGGGCGTAGATCGCCTGCCCCGGCCGCAGCGGGCGCGCCAGCGTCCGTCCCACCAGCTCGGCGGCGTGAAGCCAGGGTGTCTGCGCGTTGCCGGCCCAGTCGACTTCGGCCAGTTGCAGGTCCGCAGGCGTGAGCACCGTCCCGGCGGGCAGGCCGGCAGCGCTGACCAGGCCGGGCGCGAAGACGCGTACGGTCAGCGGCAGCCAGACCTGCCAATGGGTCGGGCCCTGGACGCAGCGCAGCCCGACGCGCGTGCGGCCCCAGAGCCGCCCCGGCGGCAGGCGCGGCTCCACGCGTTCGCAGGGTGCCAGCCGCAGCCGAGGGTCGAGCCGGCCGACCTCGACGACCACGCGCGGCGTCTGCGCTGCGCCCGCCGCGCGCGGAGCCTGCGTTCGCACCAGCGCCTGCACACGCTCGACGAGCTGCGCGTCCAGCACCGCGTCCGCCGCGGCCTGCGCGTGCGCCAGCACCGGTACGAGTGCGGCGACGGCTGCAAGGACCGCGAGCTCGAGCGCGGATCGCAGAGGCTTCATCACGACCCTGCACTCTAGGGACGTGGTCGCCTCGCGGGGCGCGGAAATGCAGCCGGTTCGCCGCCTTGTTCGTGCGCTCGGACGCTGTGCATCGCTTCCAGAATGCCGCTCATGTCGCATCGGGTCCACCGTGCGGGAGGCCACCACGATGATCAATCGCCTGACCGGCGTGCTCGACTTCCAGGCGCAGGCGCTGACGCTGCGCTCCGAGCGCCAGCGCCTCATTGCCAGCAACATCGCCAATGCCGACACCCCGGGCTACGTCGCGCGCGACTTCGATTTCGCACAGGCGCTGCGCCAGGCCACCGGCGGCACGCAAGGCCGCTTCCGCCTCGCCGAGAACGCCGGGCAGGGCCTGCCCGCCGATGCCGGCAGAGCGGCGCGGCCGCCGCGACTGAACTACGCCACGACTGCGCAGGACAACCTCGACGGCAACACCGTCGACATGAACCGCGAGCGCGCCTCGTCGCTCGACAACGCGCTCCGCTACGAGAGCACGCTGCGCTTCATCAGCTCCAGCGTGAAGAACACGCTGGACGCCATCAAGCCCTACAACCAGTAAGCCGGCCCAGTGCCGCGGGAGCGCCCATGAGCATGTTCCGCATCTTCGACGTCGCCGGCAGCGCGGTGAGCGCGCAGAGCCAGCGCCTGAACGTCGTCGCCTCCAACCTCGCCAATGCCGACACCGTGGCGGGCCCGGACGGCGAAGCCTACAAGGCGCGCCAGGTTGTGTTCCGGACCGTGCTCATGGGTGCGCGCGAGCAGCCCGAGGGCGCGGCCGGCGTCGAGGTCAGCACCATCCGCGAGAGCGACGCGCCCGGGCGCCGCGTGCACGACCCCGAGAACCCGAGCGCCGACGCCGACGGCTACGTCACCTACAGCAACGTCAACCCGATCGAGGAGATGGTGAACATGATCTCGGCTTCGCGTTCGTACCAGAACGGCATCGAGGTCATGAACACCGCGCGCAGCCTGCTGCAGAAGACGCTGCAGATGGGCCAGCAGGCCTGATCGGGGCAGCGCAGCATGAGCACCGCGATCGACACCACCAGCGCCGACACGTTCGCCGCGCTGGGACTCGGCGGCGGCACGAGCACGAGCAAGGCCGACGACCCGGGCAGCGCCGAGCGCTTCCTGACGATGCTGGTGACGCAGCTGCAGAACCAGGATCCGCTGAACCCGATGGACAACGCGCAGATCACGAGCCAGATCGCGCAGATCAACACCGTCACCGGTCTGGAGAAGGTCAACGAATCGATCCAGTCGCTCTCGGGCCAGTTCCTGCAGATGCAGATGCTGCAGGGCGCGGCGCTGGTCGGGCGCGAGGTCTCGCTGGACGGCGACCTCATCGGCTTCACCGACGGCGTGGGCCGCGGCGCGATCGAGCTGCAGGGCGCGGCGGACACGGTGACGGTGGAGATCCTGAACCTCGCCGGCGAGGTCGTCGACACGCTGGACCTCGGCGGCGCCGAGAGCGGCCGCCTCGCCTTCGAGTGGGATCCGGGCTTGCTGCCCACCGACGTCGCCTACGGCTTTCGCGTCGCCGCCACGCAGGGCGGCAGCGCGGTGGCCGGGCGCACCTTCACCGTCGACCGCGTGCAGTCCGTCAACATCTCCGGCAACACGCTGAACCTGAACCTGAGCCACCTGGGCGAGGTGCCGTTCAGCCAGATCGCCGCCTTCAACTGAACCCGATCCATCCACCCATGGCCGCGAGCGCGGCAGCGAGGACGAACCCATGAGCTTCCAGCAAGGCCTCTCCGGCCTCAACGCCACGAGCAAGAGCCTCGAGGTGATCGGAAACAACATCGCCAACTCGGGCACCTACGGCGCCAAGGCCTCGCGCGCCGAGTTCGCCGACGTCTACGCCGCCTCGCTCAACGGCTCGATGGCCACGAGCCCGGGAATCGGCACCTATCTCTCGAGCATCGCGCAGCAGTTCTCGCAGGGCAGCATCACCGCCACCGACAACCCGTTGGACCTGGCGATCAACGGCCGCGGCTTCTTCCAGGTCAGCGACGGCGCGAGCCCGACCAAGTACACGCGCAACGGCCAGTTCAAGCTCGACCGCGACGGCTACATCACCACGAACTCCGGCCTCAAGCTGCTGGGCTACGAGGCGGACCTGGGGACCGGGCAGATCAGGCCGGGCCTGGCGGTGCCGATCAAGCTGCCCACCGGCGGCATCGCGCCGCAGGCGACCTCGAAGATCGACATGCAGCTCAACCTGGACGCGACGAAGGCGGTCATTCCGGCGATCGGCACCATCGACTTCGTCGACGCCGGCACCTACAACAACGCCACCTCGGTGACCGCCTACGACGACAAGGGCGCGCCGGTGGCGCTGACCTACTACTTCCGGCACACGAGCGGACCCTCCGAGACCTCGCCGAGCGACCCCGACATCTGGGAGGTCTACGTCACCGCCAACGGCCGCACCGTGTTCCCGGCGATGGCGGCCGACAACTCGGCGCCGCAGCCCATGGTGACGCTGGAGTTCGATCCCAGCGGCGGCAAGCTGGCCGCCTTCACGCCGAACGCGGCCATCACCGATTCCGACTTCGACGCGGCCACCGGGGCGAACCGCCTGGGATTCGCCATCCAGGTCACCGCGCCGGACGGCAACGGCATCGTGCCGCAGCCGATCGCGATCGCATCGCTGGCCTTCGACGTGACGCAGTTCGCCTCGCCATTCGGCGTCACCGACATGAAGCAGAACGGCTTCGCCGCAGGCCAGCTGGTGTCCATCGGCATCGAGGACAACGGCATCGTGACCGCGCGCTACTCCAACGGGCAGACGAAGAGCGCGGGTCAGATCGAGATCGCCAACTTCCGCAACCTGCAGGGCCTGCAGCCGCTGGGCGACAACCTCTGGGCCTACACCCATGCCTCGGGCGACCCGATCACCGGCGTTCCCGGCGAAGGCAACCTGGGCGTGCTGCAGGCCGCGGCGCTGGAGGAATCGAACATCGACCTCACGGGCGAGCTGGTGAACATGATCACCGCGCAGCGCGCCTACCAGGCCAACGCGCAAACCATCAAGACGCAGGACCAGGTGCTGCAGACCCTGGTCAACCTGCGCTGATGGCGGCGGCGGCGCGGAGCTGAGGCATGGACCGTCTCATCTACCTCTCGATGGCCGGCGCCAAGGCCACGCTGCAGCGCCAGGAGGTGCTCTCGAACAACCTGGCGAACGTGTCGACCAACGGCTTTCGCGCCGAGATGGCGGCGTTTCGCGCCGTGCCCGTGCGCGGCGAAGGGGCGAGCACGCGTGCCTATGCGCTCGAGTCGACCATCGGCCACGACGCGCGCAGCGGTCCGGTGCAGACCACCGGGCGCGAGCTCGACGTGGCGCTGCAGGGTCAGGCCTGGCTGGCGGTGCAGGGAGCCGACGGCACCGAGGCCTACACGCGCGCGGGCGCGCTCGGGCGCGACGCCGAAGGCCAGCTCGTCACCGCGAGCGGGCGCCTGGTGCTGGGGGACGGCGGGCCGATCGTCGTCCCCGCCGCAGCGCGCGTCGAGATCGCCGGCGACGGCACCGTGAACGCGACCGTCGACAACGGGCGCCCGCAGTCGGTCGGGCGGCTCAAGCTCGTCACCCCCGAAGCGCCGCTGCAGCGCGGCGAGGACGGTCTCTTTCGCAGCGCCGACGGCAATGAGCTCGACGCCGATCCGGCGGCGCGGCTGCTGTCGGGCGCGCTCGAAGGCTCCAACGTGAATGCGGTGGAGATGATGGTGGCGATGATCGCCGCGGCGCGCCAGTTCGAGCAGCAGATGAAGAGCCTGCAGACCGCCGAGCAGCGCGAGCAGTCGGCCGCGCGCCTGCTCTCGCCGACGGCCTTGTAGCGCCCGGCGGCGGCGCCCAGGCGCGAAGGGGCACCCGCGGGTGCCCCTTCGCTCGTTCAGCGCCGGGAACGCCGCTCTTTTCGGGCGCTTCGCTGCCTTCGGTCGCGGTGAAGATGGCGCAAACGACCGGGAGCTCCGCGCCATGATCCGTTCGCTGTGGATCGCCAAGACCGGGATGGAAGGCCAGCAGACCAAGCTGGACGCCATCTCGAACAACCTCGCCAACGTCGGCACCAACGGCTACAAGCGCGGCGGCGTCGTGTTCGAGGACCTGATGTACCAGAACCTGCGCCAGACCGGGGCCACTGACTCCGGGGAGTCGACGCTGCCCACGGGCCTGCAGGTGGGCCTGGGTTCGCGCGTCGCGGCCTCGACGCGCAACTTCGCGCAGGGCGCGCTGCAGCAGAGCAGCAGCGATCTGGACCTGGCGATCAAGGGCCAGGGCTTCTTCCAGGTGCAGCTCACCGACGGCAGCACCGCCTACACGCGCGACGGCGGCTTCCAGCTCGACGCCAACGGCCAGCTCGTCACCGCCGCCGGGCACGCGGTGCAGCCGGGCATCACCATTCCCGCGGACGCGGAAAAGGTGACGGTGGCGCAGGACGGCACGGTCAGCGCCAGGGTGCCGGGGCAGGCGCAGCCGCAGGTGGTGGGCCAGCTCCAGCTCGCGGGCTTCGTCAACCCCGCCGGCCTGGAGCCGCGCGGCGGCAACCTCTACACCGAAAGCGCGAGCTCGGGCCCGCCGCAGGCCGGCGCCCCCGGCAGCAACGGCCTGGGAAGCCTGCAGCAAGGCATGGTCGAGGGCAGCAACGTCAACGTCGTCGAGGAACTGGTGGCGATGATCGCCACGCAGCGCGCCTACGAGCTCAACTCGAAGGCGATCGCGACCTCGGACCAGATGCTGCAGCGCCTGAGCCAGCTCTGAGGTCGGGAATGATCGCGACGCGAATCCTGCGGCACCTGCCGCGCCTGCGCCCGGGCCTGTCGGCAAGTCGGCTGCGGATCCTGCTGCTGCTGCCGGCGCTGCCGGCGCTCGCGGGCTGCCTGGCGACGGTCTCGGACTTCCTCTACCCGCGCGTGGAGATGGGCGATACCAAGCCGCTGGCGCCGCCGCAGCCTGCCGTGGCGGCGATCGCGCCGCCGCCGGCCAGCGGATCGATCTACAGCGCGCAGACCTACCGTCCGCTGTTCGAGGACCAGCGTGCGCGCCTGGTGGGCGACACGCTCACGGTGCAGATCGTCGAGCGCGTCAACGCCACCGCCAGTTCCACCAGCAGCGTCGACAAGGGTGGCGGCATCGAGGCCGGCATCAGCGCCTTCCCCGGCGTCAGGCGCATCTCGCGCGCGGCCCTCTCGGGCAGCAGCTCCAACACCTTCGGGGGCAAGGGTGCCACGCAGAGCAGCAACAACTTCAGCGGCACCATCACCGTCGTCGTGCGTGAGGTGCTTCCCAACGGCCACCTGGTGGTGGCCGGCGAGAAGCAGATCGGCGTCAACAACAACGTCGACATGCTGCGCTTCTCGGGGCAGCTCGACCCGCGCTCGATCCAGAGCGGGAACACCGTGCCCAGCACGCAGATCGCCAACGTCCGCGTCGAGCAGCGCGGCCGCGGCGCGCAGGCCGATGCCCAGGTGATGGGCTGGCTGGGCCGCGTCTTCCTGAGCCTGCTGCCGATATGAGCCGCGAGCGCGACTCAGCGAGCGGCGCCGACGCCTGGTTGCGCGTGCTCGTCGCCATCGCCTTCGGCCTGGCCAGCGCGGCGCTGTGGTGGCCGGCCGAGGCGCGGGCCGCGATCGGCGCGCGCGTGAAGGAGATCGCCAGCGTGCAGGGCGTGCGCAGCAATCCGCTGCAGGGCGTGGGGCTGGTGATCGGCCTCGACGGCACCGGCGACCAGACGACGCAGACGCCGTTCACGGTGCAGAGCCTGACCGCGATGCTGCAGCAGATGGGCATCACGCTGCCCGCGGGCGTGCAGGTGCAGAGCAAGAACATCGCCGCGGTGATGGTCACGGCGCAGCTGCCGCCGTTCGCGCAGCCGGGGCAGGCGATCGACGTCACGGTGGCGTCGATCGGCAACGCCAAGAGCCTGCGCGGCGGCACCCTCGTGGCCACGCCGCTCAAGGGCGCCGACGGGCAGGTCTACGCGCTGGCGCAGGGCAGCCTCATCGTCGGCGGCGCCGGCGCCGCGGCCGGCGGCTCCAAGGTGCAGATCAACCACCTCTCGGCGGGCCGCATTCCCGAAGGCGCGACCGTCGAGCGCTCGGTGCCGACGCCGCTGCACCACGGCGAGACGCTGGACCTCGGCTTGAGCAGCGACGACTTCGCCACCGCGCACGCGGTGGCACGCTCGATCAACGAGGCCAAGGGCGACGGCACGGCGGCGGCCATCAACGGCCGCCTGGTGCGCGTGCGCGTACCCGCGCTGCCGCACGCGCGCGTGGCCTTCCTTGCCGAGATCGAGAACCTGCCCGTCGAGCTGCAGCGCCGCGCCGCGCGCGTCGTGCTGAACGCGCGCACCGGCTCGATCGTGCTCAACGAGGCGGTGACGCTCGGCGCCTGCGCCGTCGCCCACGGCAACCTGGCGGTGACGATCAGCTCGACGCCGCTGGTGAGCCAACCCGGGCCCTTCGCCGGCGGCCGGACGGCGGTGACGGAGAAGGCCGATATCGCCATCACGCAGCAGGGCGGCTCGCTCGTGCAGATGCCCGAGGGCGCCAGGCTTGCCGACGTCGTGAAGGCCCTGAACGCGCTCGGCGCGACGCCGCAGGACCTGCTGGCGATCCTTCAGGCGATCAAGGCCGCGGGCGCGCTCAACGCCGAGATCGAAGTGATCTGAAGATGGCGACGGCACCGATTCCGGCGCGCGCGCAAGGCCTGGGGATCGACGCGCGCGCGCTCGACGCGCTGCGCGGCGCGGCCGCGCGCGATCCCAAGGCGGCGGTGCGCGAGGCGGCGCGCCAGTTCGAAGCGCTCTTCATGCAGGAGCTGATGAAGAGCATGCGCGCCACCACGCCGGCCAACGGCATGCTCGACAACGAGGGCAGCCGCCTCGGCACCGAGATGCTCGACACGCAGCTTGCCGCAGGGCTCTCGGGGATGCCGGGCGGACTCTCCGAGGCGATCGCGCGCCAGCTCGAACGGCAGATGGGCTTGTCGCCGGGGCCGATCCCGGCGACCGGGACGCGCGCCAGCGCGAACGCGACGGCGCAACCGATCGATCGCCTGGACAAGCCGGTGAGGATTCCCGAGAAGGGTGCCGCGGGCTTCGTTCGCCAGCATACCGACGCCGCCGCGCGCGCCGAGGCGGCCACGGGGATCCCGGCGGCCTTCATGATCGCGCAGGCCGCGCACGAGACGGGCTGGGGCCGAAAGGAGATCCGCCACGCCGACGGCACGAGCGCCAACAACCTCTTCGGCATCAAGGCCGGCGCGAACTGGAAGGGGCCGGTGGCCGAGGTGACGACGACCGAGTACATCGGCGGCGTGGCGCGCAAGGTGACGGCGAGGTTCCGCGCCTACAGCAGCCACGAGGAATCGTTCGCCGACTACGCGCGCCTGATGAAGCAGAGCCCGCGCTATGCCGGCGTCGTCGCTTCGGGCGGCGATGCGCGTGCGTTCGCGCAGGGGCTGCAGAAGGCCGGCTATGCGACCGATCCCGCCTATGGCGACAAGCTCACGCGCGTCATCGACACCACGCTGCGCCTGCAGCGGGCGCTGGCCTGAAGGACCGGAGGCCTAGGGCATGGGCACGGCACTGATCTCGATCGGCGTGCGCGCGATGGCGGCGAGCTACGCGTCGATCCAGACGACAGCCCACAACATCGCCAACGCCGGCGTCGAAGGCTACTCGCGTCAGGAAACGCTGCTGGCCACTTCGCAGGGGCAGTTCACCGGCGCGGGCTTCTTCGGCCGCGGCGTCGACGTCGCCGGCGTCGTGCGCACGCGGGACGCCTTCCTCACGCGCGAGGCCGCCACCGCCAAGGCGCTGGCGGCCAAGGATGCGGTGCGCGCAACCTACCTCGACCAGCTGCAGTCGGTCTTTCGCACGGGTGAGCAGGGCATCGGCTACGCGATCTCGCGGTTCTTCGCCGCGACCTCGGACCTCGCCAGCCAGCCCGCGGATGCCGCCACGCGCCAGGTGGTGCTGGCGCGTGCTCAGGACCTGGCGCTGCTCTTCCAGGGTGCGGGCACGCAGCTGGCGCAGCTGCAGGCCGGCGTGACGCAGGAGCTTCAGGTCTCGGTGCAGACGGTCAACGGCATTGCCGCCAGCATCGCGCGCGTCAACAACGACATCGCCGCGGCCCGCGGCCTGGGGCAGGAGCCCAACGACCTGCTCGACCAGCGCGACCGCCTGATCTCCCAGCTCTCCGAGCATGTGCAGGTGAGCACCCTGCCGGCCGAAGACGGCACCGTGGGCGTCTTCATGGCGGGCGGCGAGCGCCTCGTATTGGGCACGGTGGCGGAGAAGCTGACGCTGGTGCCCGACGCCTTCGACTCCTCGCGCTCGGCGATCGCCCTCTCCGAGGGCGCGACGACGCGGCGCCTGGCCACCGACGCGCTCGGCGGCGGCCGCATCGCGGGGCTGCTGCAGTTCCAGAACACGGACATCGTCGCGGCGCAGCTCCAGCTCGGGCAACTGGCCTACGGCATCACCGACGCCGTCAACAAGCAGCAGATGCTCGGCATGAACCTGCTGCCGCCTGCCGGGACGGTGGCTTCGTCCGCGCTCTTCGGCATCGAGGAGAGCGCCAAGGGCAAGGTGTACGCCGCCAGCACCAACCAGTCGACGTCGGCCGACTACCAGCTCGAGATGCGCGTCGTCGATGCCAGCCAGCTCCAGGCCAGCGAGTACGAACTGCGCGCCGACCCGTCCATTCCGGGCAACTGGATCGTGCGGCGCGTGCCCGCCGACGGCAGCGCCCCCGTCGCCATCGTCCCGGGCGTGACGCTCGCGATCGACGGCCTGGAGATCGACTTCGACATCCTGGGCACGGTCGCGGACACGGATCGCTTCCTCCTCGCTCCGGTGACGCGCGCGGCGATCGGCATGACCACCGCGCTCTCGGACCCGCTGGGGCTGGCCGCGGCCTCGCCCTTCGTCGCCGACACGCCGGCCGCCAACACCGGCTCGCTGGCGGTGCAGGCGTTGCGCATGGTCGACACGCCGACGCATGCGCCGGCGAACGTCTCCAACATCGCCATCACCTTCACCGGGCCCGATGCAAGCGGCCAGGGCATGCTCTACGACACCGCGGTGTACGACGACCTGGGCAACCTCGTCGGCGGCTCCAGCGGCAACACCTGGATGCCGGGGGGCACGATTCCCGCACCGCCGGATCCGGACATCAACGGCTTCACGCTCACCGTCACCGGGGTTCCGGCCGCCGGCGATGCCATCCGCATCGAGCCGACGACCTACCCGGCGCAGAACAACGGCAACGCCCTGGCCCTCAACGGTCTCGGCAGTCTGAACCTGATCGGCCTGAGCGCGACTCCGACGGGCGCGCCGAGCGGCGGCTTCTCCTTCAACAACGCCTTCATCGCCGCGCTCGCCGACATCGGCGTGCGCGCGCAGGGTGCCGAAGCGGCGGCGGCGATCTCTGCTGCCCGTGCCGACCAGGCGGAGCAGGCGCGCGTCGACAAGTCGGGTGTCAATCTCGACGAGGAAGCCGCGCGCCTGATCCAGTTCCAGCAGAGCTACCAGGCCGCCGCCAAGGTGCTGCAGATCGCGCAGTCGGTGTTCTCCGAGCTGCTGAAGATCACGGGCGGCTGATCGAGCCCGAAAGGAAGTGCGATGCGCGTCACCACCTACAACGCCTACCGCGACACGATCCACAACCTGCAGCAACGCCAGCAGGACCTGCAGCAGATCCAGGAGCAGCTCACCAGCGGCAAGCGCGTGGCCAAGCCGAGCGACGACCCGGTGGCCGCGGCGCGCGCCGAGCGCGCGCTGGCCACGATGACGCGCGCCGACGCGCAGCAGCGCGCGCTCGAGGCCTCGCGCACCGTGACGCAGATGACCGAATCGGCGCTCGGCGATGCGGGGGAGTTGCTGCAGACCGCGCGCGAGACGCTGCTGGCCGCCGGCAACGCGAGCTACACCGACGCGGAGCGCCAGGCGCTCGTCCTGACGCTCAAGGGCGTGCGCGAGCAGCTGCTCGGCGTGGCCAACCGCAGCGACGGCGTGGGCAGCCATCTCTTCGGGGGGCAGGGTTCGGCCTCGCCGCCCTTCGTCGAGGTTCCCAACGCCCCCGATCCCGTCACCGGCGTTGCCGATCCGCCGACGCGGGTCGAGTACCGCGGCGTGCGCGGCGACACGCGCGTCGCCACCGAGGAGCGCCTGGGAACGATGATCGACGGTGAGGACACCTGGTTGCTCGCCCCCAACGGTGCCCAGCCGCCGGATCCGACGACGGTGTCCGTGTTCGAGGTGCTCGACAAGGCGATCTCGGCGCTCTCGGCCTCCGGCGCAAGCGGCGACGATGTGGCCGCTGCGGTGAAGGCCGGCGTCGCCGGCGTCGACCACTCGCTCTCGCACCTGCTGTCCGTGCGCGCGCGCGTCGGCGAGGCGCTCAACCGCACCGATCGGGCCGAACTGCGCATCGCCGACACCAAGCTCGCGGCGCAGACCGAACGCTCCAACGCCGAGGACCTCGACCTGGTGCAGGCGATCTCCGACTTCCAGAACCAGCAGACCGGCTACGATGCGGCCTTGAAGGCCTATTCGATGGTGCAGAAGCTGTCCTTGTTCGACTACATCAGCGGCTGAGCGGCGCCTCGGCGCCGCCCCGTCTCGCGGCGCCCGCCTCGCCCTGCGGGCCCGGCCATTGCGGTTTACTCATGCTCGATCATCCCCTCCTGGCCCGGCTCGTGCTGGGCTACAGCGCCGTCATCGACCGCCAGCGCTCGGTCGTCGCCACGCGGCTCACGCTGGCGCCGGCGTCCTCCGATGGCGGCGCCAGCGCGTTCGACGGCGCCGAGATCGTCGACTGGCTCGGCCAGGCCTGGCCCGACGCCGCGGGCGCGCTTTCGTTGCGCATGCGGCCGCTGGAAGGTGGCGGCGGCGCCAAGGCCAGCGCAGGACTGTCGCTGCTCGTCAACGCGGCGGGCGAGGCGCTGCTGCGGGCGCTGCTCGCGGCCCCGGCGACGCCGCGCTTCGCGATCGAGGTGCCGGGCTTCATGATGGCGGACGCCGCGGCCGCCGCCGCCGCGCAGGCCCTGGCGGAGGCCGGCGGCACACTCGTGCTCAAGGGCCTGCCGCAGGAGCCGTTGCCCGCAGCGCTGGCCGCGAGCTTCGCGCTGCGTGCCGACGAGGCCACGGTGCCCGCGTCGTCCTCGCCCGCCGCGCCGAAGGGCGGCGCAACGCCGCGTGTGCGCCTGGGCGTGCGCAGCCCGGGCGATCTCGAAGCGGCGTTTGCCGCGGGCTGCGTGCTCGCCGCGGGCTGGCCCTTCGGCGATGCGCCGCCGCCCAGTGCCACGAAGAAGGCGGTGGCGCCGGAACTGCAGGTCATTCTCGAACTCATCAACCGCGTCGACCGCGAGGAGCCGGTCGAGCGCCTCGAAGCGGTGCTGAAGAACGACCCGACGCTGGCGTTCCGGCTCATCCGCTACATCAACTCGCCGGGCTTCGGGCTGTCGGTGGAGATCGGCTCCTTCCGCCACGCGCTCATGATCCTGGGCTACCAGAAGCTCAAGCGCTGGCTGGCGCTGCTGCTGGCCTCGGCGAGCAAGGACGCGAACATGAAGCCCGTGATGTTCGCCGCCGTGCGTCGCGGCCTCTTTCTCGAAGAACTCGTGAAGGCCGGCGGCGACGCCGAACTGCGCGGCGAGCTCTTCATCTGCGGCGTGTTCTCGCTCCTGGACCGGCTGCTGGCACAGCCTTTTGCCGAGCTGCTGCGCTCGGTTCCGGTATCGGAGAAGGTGCGCCAGGCGCTGTTGGGCGAGGAGGGGCCATTCCTGCCCTACCTCGAGCTGGTGCAGGCGATCGAGCAGGAGTCCGTGATCGACGTGCGCGAGAAGGCCGAGCGGCTGATGCTGTCGGTGGGCGAGGTCAATCGCGCGCTGCTGGCCGCGCTGACGACGGCGTCGCAGCTCGAGTAGGGGCGCGCTGGCGTGAACCCGAGCGGCCCTCCCGCTGCCGGCCGCGTGCCGGCGGAGTTGCTCGACGAACTCGCGGACGCGCTGCTCTGGTTCGACGCCGCGACGGCGACGCTCGTGGGCGGCAACGCCGCGGCGCGTGCGCTGCTGCCGCTGTCCGCGGGCGAGAGCGCCGAGCGCGTGCTGGCGCCGCTGGGCCGCGGGCTGCAGCGCTGGTTCGCGCGCCAGCGCGATGCGCGCAGCCAGGCGCTGCTCGCGGTGGGTGACGCCGCTGAGGGCGGCGACGCGGGCCAAGTGCGCGCCGAGCACTGGGTCAGCGGCGGCTTGCGCCTCTTGCGCCTGCACCTGCTGGCCGCGCCCCTGGCCACGCGCCTGACCGAGACCGGCGCCGGCCCGGTCCCCGACGCCGCGCAGGCCGAGCTGTTGCGCATGCTGTGGGCCTCGCCGTTCCCGGCGCTGCTGCACGACGCCGCGGACCGCATCGTCGACGCCAACGACGCCTTCGTCGCCTTCAGCGGGCACGCGCGCGAGGCGCTGCTCGGGCACGACGTGGTCGAGCTCTCGCCGCTCGAGGAGCGCGAACTCTTCGTCGCCGCGCGGCGGGCGCTCGGCGACACGCCGGCCCCGGGCAGCGTCG
Source organism: Burkholderiales bacterium (assembly GCA_026932235.1). Classification (GTDB taxonomy): domain Bacteria; phylum Pseudomonadota; class Gammaproteobacteria; order Burkholderiales; family Burkholderiaceae_C; genus Rubrivivax. The sequence continues at coordinate 29,330 of JAIXKR010000036.1, read as the reverse complement.
CGACGCTGCCCGAGCGACGCCTGCTGCACGCCGGCGGCGCCGAGCGCTGGTGCCGCGCGGCGCTCTACCCGGTTCAGGGCGAGCGCGGACGCCTGCTGCTCGAGCTGCTGCAGGACAGCACCGGCGAGCACGTGGCGCGCGCGCATGCCGAGCGCTCGCTCAGCGAACTGGGCCAATGGTTCGACCTCAGCCCGGCGGGGATGCTGGTGTTCGACCATGGCGGGCTCATCGTGCGCTCCAACTCCGCCTTCGAGCGCCTCGTCGAGCGCGTTCCGGTGCTGCTGTCGGATGCCGACGCCGAACTGCAGTCGCTGCTCGCCTGGGGCGGTGGCGCGCCGCTGCCGGAACTCGCTCCCGGCGCGGCGCCGCTCGAGCGCCAGGCGCTGCTGCGGCTGCCCGAAGGCCGTTTGCGCCGGCTGGGTGCGCGCCTGTCCAGCTTTGCCACGCGCGGCGGCGAGCGGCGCTACATGGCGGTGGTCGAGGATCTCAGCGCCGAGGAGGAGCGCGACCTGGCGCAGTTGGAGATGGGCGCGCTCATGCACACGGCGAGCGTGGGTGTCGCCACCTTCGATCCCGCGCGCGGCTGGCTCGCGCCGCTGCGCCGCGGCGCGGCGACGGCAGCCGCAAGCAAAGGCGGCAAGGCGGCGTCGGAGGGCGCCCCCGGCGGGCTGCAGGGAATCGGGCGCGAGCTCGTCGAGCCGGGTTCGCTGCCCGAGTACGAACGCCTGCAGCACGCCTTGCGCCACGGCGAGCGCACCGAGGTGCGCTTCGCGGTGCGCCATCCGGAGCTGGGCCTGCGCTGGCTGCTGACCCGGGTCGAGCCCGGGCTGCTCGGCAGCGACCGGCGCACGACCTCGGTGGTGACACTGGACGTGACCGAGCAGGAGGAGGCGCAGCGCCGCAACGAGCAACTGCTGCGCGAACTCTCGACCATCCTGGACAGTTCCACCGCCGGCATCGCCTACCTGCGCGGCGCGCTGCTGCTGCGCTGCAACCTGCGCTTCGAGCGCATGCTCGGCCTGCTGCCGGGATCGGCGGCCGGGGCGAGCTTCGAGAGCCTGTTTGCGGCCCTGCCGCTGGCTGCGGCCGCGGCGCGCCAGGCCGCTGCGGCGCTGGCCGCGGGCGAGCCCTTCGAAGCCGAGCTGCCGGTGGGCGAAAGCGGCGGTGCGCCGGTGTGGTATTCGCTCTCGCTGCGCGGCGCCGAAGATGCCGGCGAGACGCCGGAGACGGTGGCCGTGCTCACCGACGTCTCGCGACTGAAGGCGCAGCAGCTCGAGCTCGAGCGCCTGCTGCGCGAGCGCGAGCTCATGTTCAGCCTCTCCGAAGTCGGCATCGTCTACCTGCGAGGGCGCCGCATCGAGCGCGCCAACCAGGCGATGGCCGCGCTCACCGGCTACGCCGCGCCCGAGCTGACGGCGCTCGACGGCTCGGAACTGCACGCCGACGCGCGCGAGTGCGTCGAGTTCGAGACCGAGCTCGCGCGTGCCATCCACCTGCACGGGCGCTACGGCGCCGAGCGCCGGCTGCGCCGCCGCGACGGCAGCCTGCGCTGGGTGCAGGTGGCCGCACGCCCGGTGGACAGCGAGGATGCGGGCGCGGGCGTCATCTGCTCCTACGTCGACATCGACGAGCGCTACCGCGTGCGCGAGGCCTTGTCGGCGCAGGCCGCGCGCACGCGTGCGCTGCTCGATTCGGTGCTGGTGGGGATCGTCACCGTCGGCGCGGGCGGAATCGAGTGGATGAACCGCTCGGCGCGGCGCATGTTCGGCGGCGAGCTCGCCGACTTCGTGGGTGAGGAGATCGCCATCGTCGCCACCGCCGAGCCCGACCACCCGCTGCGTCGCAGCGAAGCCTTCGCGCAACTGCGCGAAGGGCAGTCCGAGACCTTCGAATGCCGCTTGCAGGCGCGCGACGGGCGCCGCTTCTGGGTCGTGGGCAACGCCGTCGTCACCGCGCAGGCCGGCGACGGCTCGCGCCAGCTCACGTTCGCGCTGCTGGACATCGAACGGCGGCGCCAGGCGGAGATCCGCATCGCGCAGGCGCAGGCTTCGCTGCAGCGCATGATCGAGACCGCGCCGCTGGCGATCGCGCTCTTCGACGCGCGCTCGCGCCGCGTGCTGCAGCTCAACCAGACCGCCAGCGCGTTCTTCGGCCAGCCGGCGCTTCGCGTCACCGGACGCACGCCCGAGGAGTGCCTGGCCCCCGAGCGCGCGGCGCTGCTCGACGGCTGGCTCGCACGCAGCAGCGGCCAGGCGCAGGCCGAACAGCACGAATGGCGCGACGAAGGCGAAGGCGGCGCCGCGCGCGTGTGGGACGTGCGCGTGGTCGCGGTCGATCCCGGCGCCGAAAGCGGTCCGCAGCTGTTGCTGGTCGCCAGCGACGTGACGGTGCAGCGCGAGGCCGAGCAGGCGCGGCTGCAGGCGGCGATCGCGCAGCGCGAGGTGCTGGTGCGCGAAGTGCATCACCGCATCAAGAACAACCTGCAGGGCGTGGCGGGCCTGCTGCAGCAGCACGCCCAGCGCCACCCCGACGTCGCGCCCATGCTCACCGAAGCGGTGGGCCAGGTGCATGCGATCGCGCAGGTCTACGGGCTGCAGGTCGGGGCCGGCGGTCCGCTGCGCGTCGCGCATGTGCTGCAGGCCATCGCCGGCTCGGTGCAGCGCACCTTCGGCCGCAGCATCCACGTCCACGCCAGCGAAGAAGCCGCGCACTGGCAGATGCCCGAGGCCGACTCGATTCCGATCGCGCTCACGCTCAACGAATTGCTGACGAACGCCATCAAGCACGGGCACGGGCAGGGCGTGCGCTGCGAGGCGAGCGTGCACGGCGAACGCGTCTGGGTGGAGATCGCCAACCACGGCCGCCTTCCCGCGGGCTTCGACCTCTCCCGCCTGCCCGGCGGGCTCTCGGGCCTGGGTCTGGCGCGCGCGCTGCTGCCGCGTCGCAGCGCGAGCCTGGCGCTGCAGCAGCAGGGCGAGGAGGTGCTGGCGCGCGTCGAGCTGCGCGCGCCGAGCGTCCAGCGCGACGCGGCACCGGCCGCGCCGCTGCTGCTGGCCGAGCATGGCGCACAATGAGCGTCATGCACTGGGCGGGGATCGCAGGGACATGAATAGCGCAGCGGACGGCGCGGCCGCGCGCAAGGGCCGCATCCTGGTCCTCGACGACGACCGACTCGTGCTCGCGACCGTCGTGCACGGCCTGGCGCAGGCCGGCTACGAGGTCATCGACGCCGACAACGGCGACGACGCCATCCTGCTGGCGCGCGAGCACCGGCCCGAGTTGGCCCTGCTCGACATCCGCATGGAGGGCAAGACCGGCTTCGACGTCGCCGAGTACCTGCGCGACGTCTGCCGCATCCCCTTCATGTTCCTCTCGGCCTTCTCCGACGAGGCGACGACGGCCAAGGTCGAGGCCCTGGGTGCCGTGGCCTACCTCGTGAAGCCGCTGGACGTCGGCAAGATCGTGCCCACGGTGGACGCGGTGCTGGCGCGGCTGCGCGCGGGCGCGCGATCGCCAGCGCCGGCACCGGCGCCGGCAAGCGCGGGGGACGCTGCGGCCGCGGCGGTCGCGGTGCCGCAGGACATGCTCGCGATCGCGGTCGGCGTCGTCATGCACCGCTACTCGCTCACGCGCGAGCGCGCCTGGCAGCGCATCCGGCGCCTGGCGCAGGAGCAGGGCCTGACCCCCGAGCTGCAGGCGCTGCGGCTGGTGCAGGCGGTGGAGGAGCTCGCGCGCGGAGCTGCCGATTGAGCGTCGAGGGCGGCGGCGATCCCGCGTCGGCACCGTCGGATGACCGGCCTGTCGTATCGTCGGCGCGGGAAGACGAGGAAGGAGTGTGTCGATGAAGGCTGATCCCAAGGTGCTTGCCGCCCTGAACGAGTACCTGTCCTACGAACTCACCGGTCATCGGCAGTACCTGATCCACGCCGCGATGTGCCGGCACTGGGGCCTGCAGCGCATGGCGCGCATCCAGGAGGCCTACAGCGCGGAGGAGACGCAGCACGCGGCGCGCATCATCGACCGCATCCTGCTGCTGGACGGGCAGGCCACGCCGCGCGAACTCGGTCCGGTCGCCGGTGGCGCGACGCTGGCGGCGCAGCTCGCGCGCGACCACGACCTCGTCGGCCGCGCCATCGTGCACTTGCGTGCGGCGATCGGCGATTGCGAGGACAGCGGCGACTTCGTCAGCCGCGACCTGTTGCGCGAGATGCTCGACGACGAGGAACACCACCTGCACTGGCTGGACACCGAGACGCGTCTTGCCGGCCAGCTCGGAGAACAGAACTACCTGCAGTCGCAGTTGGGATGAGGCGGGCGCCGGCATCGGCACCGGTTCATTCGGCGAGCGTGAAGTAGAAGGAGGCGCCGCGGCCGGGCGCGGCTTCGGCCCAGACCTGGCCGCCGTGGCGTTGCACGATGCGCCGCACCGACGCCAGGCCGACGCCGGTGCCGGCGAAATCCTTGGCGCTGTGCAGGCGTTGGAAGAGGCCGAAGAGGCGATCGGCCGCGCGCATGTCGAAGCCCGCGCCGTTGTCGCGCACGACGAAGCTGCGACGGCCGTCGATCTCGGCGGAGAGGAACTCGATGCGCGCCGATGCGGTCCCGGCGCTGTACTTCCAGGCGTTGCCGAGCAGGTTCTCGAGCACCAGGCGCAGGAGCGTGGCGTCGCCGCGCGCGCGCAGGCCGGGCTCGATGCGCACCTCCACGCGGCGTTCGGGCGCGCTGCGCGCCAACTCCTCGAGCACCCATTCCGCGGTCTGCGAGAGATCGACGGACTGGCGCGCCAGGGGTTGCGAGCCCAGCCGCGCCATCGTCAGCATGGCGTCGATCATCTGGTTCATGCGTGCGCCGGCGGCCAGCACGCGCTCGAGGTGGTCATGGCCGACGCGGTCGAGCTGAGGTCCGTAGTCTTCCTTGACGATGCGCGTGAAGCCTTCGACGACGCGGATCGGCGCCCGCAGGTCGTGAGAGACGGTGTAGACGAGCGAGGCGGCTTCGTCCTCGGCGGCGCCGTCGGGCCCGAGCGCCAGCCGCGCGCTTCCCGCGGGGTCGTGCAACAACCACCAGGGGCCCGCCGCGGGTTCCGAGAGCACCTGGCGCAGCGCCGCCGGTGCGGCCGCCTCGACGCTTGCCCAGGCCTGCCCGCAAGCCTCCGGCCTCAGCCCCAGCAGTCGCAGCGCGGCGGCGTTGGCTCGGGCCAGGACGGGCGGCGCACCCGGTGCGGGTGACTCGATCAGCAGCACCGGGCGCGGGTCCGGCGCGAGGGCGTCGGCCAAGGCGTGAAATGCGCTGGGCGGGCCCGCGTCCCGAGCCGGTGTCGCCGTGCCCGGGGTTCGTGCATCGTCGCGCGCCATCGGCGACGCGCGGCCGCGCCAGAGGCCGGCTGCAAAACCGAGCACCGCCACGACCAGAAAGGCCACCGTGACGAAAACCCAGGCGCCACCATCTGCAGCCTGAGGGCCAGCCGAGGGCGCCGCCGCGGTCGCCGCGCTCGCGGCCGCCGACAGCAGCGTCGCGGCGGTGACGCCCGGACGGGCGCTGCAACGCCTGGCCGTGGACTCGTGCATGGCTTGCATTGTACGAAGCGCCTGCCGCTGGGCGTGATGCTCAAGTTGCCGCCGGCTGGCCCGATAAGCTTGCGGATGGATCCGCATCGCGTCCCGGCGGATCCGGTCGTTCTCGCTTGACGGGAGAGGGTCGCAGCCGGCATGCTCCGGCGCGGATCGGCAGGGGCGGTTACTGCGCGAGTCGTTCGATGCACGAGATTGAGAATGCGCTTACCGGGCTTGCTGTTCCCGCGCGTGCAGCGCAGGGTGATGCCGCCTCGGCGGCGACCCTGATCGACCTGCAGGTGCTGGCGCGCCTGGGCGAGTTCGACCCCGACGGGCGGCAGGGCCTGGTGCGCAGGGTGCTGCAGACCTACGAGAGTTCGCTCGGTCGCCAGCTTCAGGACTTGCTGCAGGCGCGGGCGCGCGGCGATGTGCAGCAGCTCGGGCGCATCGCGCACACCTTGAAATCCTCGTCCGCGGCGGTCGGCGCCACGACGCTGGCGCAGGGCTGCGCGGCGATCGAGCAGAGTGCGCGTCAGGAGGGGGGTGCGCCCGACGGCGCCGAGCTCGATGCCGTGCTCGCGCACGCACACGCCGTGCGTCGGGCGGTTGCCGCTATGCTCGACGCTTGAATCCTTGTCGTCGATGAGCGCCTCCGTCCCGTTGTTCAGCCCTGACGAGCAGGCGCACGAGCCCGCGCGCGTGTTGCTGGCCGACGACGACCCGGTGACGCTGATGATCGCGGCCGCCGCCTTGCGCGAGCGCGGCTTCGTCGTGCGCGAGGCCGAAAGCGGCCAGGCGGCGCTGGACGCACTCGCCGACGGCCTTCCAGACGTCATCCTGCTCGACGCCATGATGCCCGGCGTCGACGGCTTCGAGACTTGCCGTGCCCTGCGCGCCTTGCCGGGCGGCGAGCACGTGCCCGTGCTCATGCTCACCGGGCTCGACGACGACGCCTCGATCGCCCGTGCCTACGAGGCCGGGGCAACCGACTTCTTCGTCAAGACGCAGCAGTGGACGCAGCAATGGAGCCTGCTCGACGGCCGGCTGCGCTATCTGCTGCGGGCTGCGCGCACGCGGCAGGAGCTCGAGCGCAGCAAGTCCAAGCTCGCGCGGGCCCAGGACCTGGCGCGCATGGGCAGCTTCGAGTGGCGGCGCCAGGGCGGGCTCGTGCTCTCGCCCGAGGCGCTGCGCGTGTTCGGGCTGCCCTCGCGCGAACGCCTGTCGATGCACGGCCTGCTGCGCATGGTGCCCGCAGAGGACCGGAGCGTTCTCGTGCGCATGCTGCGCAGCACGCTCGAGCATGGCGCCGTGCTGACGACCGACATCCCGATCACCCCGAGCTGGTACAGCGGCGACCACGTCGTGCACGTCGAGGCCGAGCCCGAATTCAACGACCTGGGGCAGATGATCGGCTACACCGGCGTCATCCAGGACGTGACCGACCGCCGCGTGGCCGAGGACAAGATCCGCCATCTCGCCAACTTCGACGCGCTCACCGGCCTGCCCAACCGGCGCCAGCTGCTGTGGCGCGCCGAGCGCGCACTGGAGATGGCGCGGCGCCTGGGCCACCAATGCGCCCTGCTGCTGATCGACCTCGACCGCTTCAAGAACATCAACGACACGCTGGGGCATCAGTCGGGTGACGAACTGCTGACCGAGGTCGCGCGCCGGCTGCGCCGCTGCGTGCGCCACTCCGACCAGGTGCTGGAGGCGGTGTACGAGGGCCACGGCATGGGCGTGCGCTCGCACCGCTCGCTGGAGGCCGTCGGACGGCTGGGCGGGGACGAGTTCGTCGCGCTGCTGCCCGAGGTCGGCGACGAGCACGACGCCGAACGCGTGGCGCAGCGCATGCTGGAAGTCATGCGCGAACCCATCGTCGTCGCCGGGCAGGAGTGCTTCGTCACCGCCAGCGTCGGCGTCGCCATCTACCCGCGCGACGGCGACGGCGTCGCCGACCTGATGCGCAACGCCGACGTCGCGATGTACTCGGTCAAGGCCACCGGACGCAACGCCTCGGCGCTGTACGGCCCGCAGCTGGCGGGGCGCGGGCGCGAGAAGCTCGAGCTCGAGACGGCGCTGCACAAGGCGCTCGAGCGCGAGGAACTGGTGCTGCACTACCAGCCCAAGATCGACGTGCGAGGCGCGCGCATGACCGGTGTCGAGGCGCTGATGCGCTGGCAGCGCGGCGGGCGCCTGGTGCCGCCGGGGGAGTTCATCCCGCTGGCCGAGGAGACGGGGCTGATCGTGCCGATCTCCGAGTGGGCGCTGGCGGAGGCCGCACGCCAGGCGCGGAGCTGGCAGAAGGGATTCGGCTTCGCCGAATCGATCGCCGTGAACCTGCCGAGCCGCCTGTTCGAGCGTGGCGACCTCGTCGACTTCATCCACCGGGTCGTGACCGAGGAGGGCGTGCCGCATCGCGTCATCATGCTCGAGATCACCGAGGACAACCTGATGCAGGAGCTGCAGAGCGTGATCCCCGCGCTGCACCGCCTCAACGAGATCGGCGTCGAGATCGCCATCGACGACTTCGGCACCGGCTACTCCTCGCTGTCCTACCTGACGACGCTGCCCATCTCCGAGCTCAAGATCGACCGCAGCTTCGTGCGCGAACTCGGCATCAGTCCGCAGAGCTCGGCGGTGATCACGGCGGTGATCGCGCTCGCGCGCTCGCTGGGCCTGCGCGTCGTCGCCGAGGGCGTCGAGACCTTGCGGCAGATGGAGGTTCTGCATCGCCTGGGGGTGAGCGTGATGCAGGGTTTCCTCTTCAGCCGCCCGGTGCCGGCGGCCGAACTCGAGCTCTGGCTCGAGCAGTCGCTGCACGGGCGCAAGATGCCCTGGATCAGCGCGGGCGTCGCCGAGGACGAAGGCGGCCGTGCGCGCGTCCTGGTCGGCCGCGGCTGAGGGCGGCGCGGGTCGGCGATGCGGAGGCGTCGGGCGTGGGCGCGGTGACGGCAGCGCAGCTCGCCAAGGGCGCCTTGCGGCGGCTGGCACTGGCGCAGCAGGAGCCCACGCCGGAGAACTATGCGCGTGCCTACGCGGAGGAATCCGGCCACGCGCCCGCGGTCCTGCCCGAGCGCGCCCGCGCCTTGCTCGAGCGGCTGGCCGTGCGCTGGGCCGACGAGGGCCCGCGTCGCGCGGACCTCGTCACGGCCTTCATGCAGGGCCAGTGGGAGCAGGTCGCTGCGGCACTGGAGCGGGGCGGGCCGGGCGCCACGGCGCAGGCCCAGGCCTGGGCGAAGCTGCTCGAGCGCTTGCTGCGCGGCGTCGAGCGAGGCAGCCGCCAGTGGACGGTCGCGCGCAAGAAGGAGAGCCTGCAGCGCGTCCTCGACGGCAGCGGCAGCGACATGCAGCGGCTGCAGCAGCGGCTGTCGGCGCTCTTGGGCGCCTGGGAGGGCGACACGCCGCTGCCGGTGCAGACCGACACCGCCGCCGCAGACTGGACCACGGCCGTCGACCACCTGCGCGCGGTCATCGAGGCCGGCCTGCCGCCGGAGGACGCGCGTGCGCGCGAGCTCGCCGACCGGCTGGCTCGGCTGGCGGACGAACTCGCACGCGACGGCCCCAGCCCCGCCGGCCTGCAGGCGCTCCAGGAGGTCTGCGCCGAGATCGGACGGCAGTTCGCGCACCGCCACCATCTCATCGCGCAGGCCGGCCAGCTGTGCGCGCAGCTCGGGCAGGGACTGGTCGAGCTTGCCGAGGATGAAAGCTGGGCGCGCGGGCAGGCGCTGATGCTGAGCGAGCGCCTCGCCGAGGGCCTGAATGCGCGCAGCATGCGCGCCGCCGCCGCGATGCTCGCGGAGACGCGGGAACGCCACGCAGGCGTGCGCCGCGAGCGCGACCAGGCGCGCGATGCGCTCAAGCAGCTCATGCAGCGGCTGCTCGGCGAGATCGGGGAGCTCGGCACGCAGGCAGGGCGCTTTCACGACAACGTCGGGCGGCACGTGCAGGCGATCGAGGAGGCGCAGACGATCGGCAGCCTCGCCGGCGTCGTGCGCGAACTGCTCGACGACAGCCGTGCCGTGCGCGACCTGGTGGCGCAGGCGCAGCAGCGCATGGCGACGGAGCAGGCGCGCGCCGGTGCGCTCGAGGCGCAGGTGCGCGCGCTCGAGGGCGAGCTGCGTGCGCTTTCCGAAGAGGTGTCCACCGATGCGCTGACGCAGGTCGCGAATCGGCGCGGCCTGGCGCAGGCCTTTGCCGCCGAGGCCGCGCGCTGCGAGCGCGAAGGCGCGGACGCGCCGCTGTCGGTGGGCCTGCTCGACATCGACAACTTCAAGAAGCTCAACGACAGGCTCGGACACGCGGCCGGCGACAAGGCGCTCACCGCGCTGGCGGCGGCGGTGCGCGAGCGCCTGCGGCCGGTGGATCACCTCGCGCGCTTCGGCGGCGAGGAGTTCGTCGTGCTGCTGCCGGGAACCGGGGTCGACGCGGCGCAGGAGGCGCTGACGCGCCTGCAGCGCGCGCTCAGCGCCGCGCTCTTCATGCACGATCAGTCCGAGGTCTTCGTCACCTTCTCCGCCGGCGTCACGGCATGGCGGTCCGGCGAAAGCCTGGAGGCCGCGCTCGAACGCGCCGACGAGGCCCTGTACGAAGCCAAGCGCAGCGGCAAGAACCGCACCTGCCGTGCCTGAGCCGGCGCGCGCGCGGCGGATGCGTGTCTCGCGCTGGGCGGACGCGCCCCGACCTGCCCGGTTGCGCCTGGATACAGGCGGTACGCCGCGCGACCCTCAAGGTTTCGGCGTCGCCGGCCGATAGTGCGGACGTGGGCCCGGGCGTCTCCCGCGGTCCCGACCGTCAGCCCTGCCGTTTCCGCTCATGTCCCCGTTGCTGCGCCCCTGCATCGCCCTCGTCCGCGCCGTGCGCGCCTTCTTTCGCGCCGACTTGCGCCTGCAGCGCGGCGAACGCGGAATCGAGGTCGTGCTCGAGGAGAGCAGCCCTGCGACCACGGCCGGCGGTCGGCGCAAGGCGGCGAGGAAGAACGACGGCGCGGCGTTGAAGGCGCAGCAGGAGGCGCAGGCGATGCAAGCCGCGCTCACGGCACTGCTCGACGAATTGCCCGGGAACCGCACGACCCTGCGCCACCTCGCCTTCATCGAGTACGCGCTGGCGAAGAAGGGCGCGCGCGCGCTCGCCAAGGTGCCGCTCGACGTGCTGCAGCGCGCGCTCGAGCAGTTCGAGGGCGTCGTCACCAACTGGTCCGACGCGGGGCTGGCGACGCTGCGCTCGAAGATGGCGGTGACGCTGATCGAGCGCGAGGCCGAGCCCGACGCTGACGCCGGTGCGGCCGCCGCGCCGCGGCAGGGCGGTGCCGTCGCGGCGGTGTCGATGCTCGACGCCGAGGCGCTCGCGCCCCCGGCCGCGCTCGAGGACGACGGGGACGGCGCCGCCGAAGCCGCACTGCGTGCCGCCTACGGCGCGGTGATGATCCCCGACCTCCATCTCGCGCCGATGGAGGGCGCACCCGAAGCGTCCGCCGTCGAGGTCCAGGGCGAACTCGCTTCGCCGTCCGCGCGCGCGATCAGCCGCGCCATTCGTCGCGGCGGCGAGGTCCCGGCGCCCGCGGCGACGAGCGAAGCGCAGGTCTGACCCGGTTCGCGCGGCGCACGCCGCCGCGACCGGCCGACGTGCCCGGCGCCGGAAACGGATCGCCGGCGATGCACAGAACTTTACGCGTGGCGCATGCGCCGGATACGTCGTGGGTCGAACATCGCCTTCACCTTCCCATCCCTTCGAGGAACGTCGATGAACGCGATCACCGTCTCCAATCCCTGGTCCCGCCGCGCGCGCATCCTGCTCGCCGGTGGCGTCCTGCTCGCCCTGGCGGGCACCGCGGCGCTCGTCCAGGCTCACCCTGGTCCCTGGGGCGGCCCCCCGCATCAGGCCTGGGCTGCCGATGCCGGCCCCGGCCCCGGCCCCTGGGGCGCGATGATGGCCGGCCGCCGTGGCCAGCGCATGCTCGAGGCGGCCGGCGTCAGTGCCGAACAGCAGGCGCAGATCCGCCGGCTCTTCGAGGCCGCGCGCGCCGAGGGCGACGCCGCGCGCGAGGGCGGTGCGGCGCTGCACGAGCAGATGCGCCAGCTCTTCACGCAGCCGACGATCGATGCCGCAGCCGCCGAGGCGCTGCGCCAGCAGCAACTTGCGCGCATCGATGCCGCAAGCCAGCGCCAGCTGCAGCTCATGCTCGACGTGAGCCGCGTGCTCACGCCCGAGCAGCGCGTCAGGCTCGCCGAGCAGGCCGCGCAGCGCAAGGCCCGGATGCGGCGCGACGGCGGGCCCAGACCGGAGAAGTAAGCTTCGCGCCTGGAGCCTGGAGCTTGCCCGCAGGGAACCCGCCTTGAGCACGCGACTGCTGCTGATCGATGACGATGCGCGCCTGACCGGCATGCTGGGCGACTACCTGCGGCGTCACGGCTTCGAGGTCGAGGTCGCCGGTTCGCTGCACGAGGGCCGCGAGCGGCTGCGCCAAGGCAGTTTCGACGCCTTGCTGCTCGACCTGATGCTGCCCGACGGCGACGGCCTGGAGCTCACGCGCGAGCTGCGCGCCGATCCCCGCTGGCGCCGCCTGCCGCTGCTCATGCTGACGGCACGCGGCGAGCCGATGGACCGCATCCTCGGCCTGGAGATCGGCGCCGACGACTACCTGCCCAAGCCCTTCGAGCCGCGCGAACTGCTGGCGCGCGTGAAGGCGCTGCTGCGCCGCGCCGCGCCCGATCCCGGCGACGACGATGTGCTCGTCTTCGGCCGCCTCGAGATCGACCTCGGTGCGCGCCAGGCGCGGCTCGATGGCCGGCCCTGCGAGCTCACCGGCCACCAGTTCGAGCTGCTGGTGGTGCTGGCGCGCAGCCCCGGGCGCGTGCTCTCGCGCGACCAGATCATGGACGCGCTCAAGGGCCACCCGCTGGAGGCCTTCGACCGCAGCATCGACGTGCACATCTCGCGCATCCGCGCCCTCATCGAGGACGATCCCAAGAACCCGCGCCGCGTGCTCACCGTGCGCGGCAGCGGCTACGTCTTCGCGCGCAAGCAGGACGAGGGCTGAAGGCGCGTCACCCGCACGCCGCCTCGCCGCCGCCGTCGTGAAGTCGCTCTACCTGCGCATCTGGCTCACCGTCGTCGCGGCGCTGGCGCTGTTCGCGCTGGTTTCGGGCTGGCTCGTGCAGCAGCATTTCGAGCACGAGCGCGGGCGCTGGGAGGAACGCGTGCGCGAGCGCACCGAGGCCTGGGCCGAATTGCTGCAGCGCGGCCTGCCCGAGGCGCAGGCGCCACGAGGCGAACAGGAGGCGGCATTGCAGGCCTGGTCGCAACGCCTGCGCCTGCCCTTGGCGCTCGACGACGAGCAGGGGCGGCGCCTGGCCACGAGCGAGCTCTTCCGGCGCCGCGAAGCCGATCCCGGGCCCGCGTTCGCGCGCCGCTTGCAGCGCGTGCCGATGGAAGACGGCCGCACGCTGTGGGTGCTGCGTCCAAACGTGCGCCGGCCGGGCCCGGCGGGTGCGCCGCCGCCACCGAGGGGCGCCGCGCCCTGGCTGACGCCGGCCGGCTGGCCTGCGGGGCCGACGCTGGTGCTGTTGCTGCTGGTGCTCTTTGCCGCGGTCGCCGCCGGGGCGTGGCCGGTCGTGCGCCGGCTGACGCGGCGGCTGGAGGCGCTCCAGCGCGGTGTCGAGGCCTTCGGCGCAGGCGCGCTGCACGAGCGCGTGGCCGAGGACGGTCGCGACGAGGTCGCCGCGGTGGCGGCGAGCTTCAACCGTGCCGCGGCGCGCATCGAGGCGCTGCTGCAATCGCACAAGACCCTGCTCGCCAACGCCAGCCACGAGTTGCGCTCGCCGCTGGCGCGCTTGAAGATGGCAGTGGCCATGCTCGACGAAACCCCGGAAGCCGGGCGCGAAGCCTTGCGCCGCGAGATCGACGTCGACATCGGCGAGCTCGATGCGCTGGTGGAGGAGGTGTTGCTGGCCAGCCGGCTCGACGCCGCCACCGCCGAGCAGGGCAAGGACGAGATCGACCTCCTCGGGCTCGCCGCGGAAGAGGGCGCACGCGTCGATGCCGTGGTGCGCGGCGAGGCGGTGACGCTGCGCGGCGACGAGCGCCTCGTGCGGCGCGCGCTGCGCAACCTGCTGGAGAACGCGCGCCGCTACGGCGGCGAGGAGATCGACGTCCGCGTGCAATCGCAGGGCACGCAGGCGATCGTCCAGGTCTGCGACCGCGGTCCCGGGATTCCCGAAGGCTGCCGCGAGCGCATCTTCGAGCCCTTCTTCCGCCTGCCCGGGCACGCCGAGAAGGCCGGCGGCGTCGGGCTCGGGCTCTCGCTCGTGCGCCAGATCGCGGAGCGCCACGGCGGCAGCGCCAGCTGTACGTCGCGCGAAGGCGGCGGCAGCTGTTTCACGCTGGCGCTGGCGCGGGGGGACGGGCGCGCATGACGCGCCAGACCACCGCCAGCAGCAGCGACGCCGCCACCGTCAGGCCGATCGTGCTCGCCACCCAATAGCCCGGTGCGCCGTGCAGGGCCGCCGGCACGAAGGCCGGCGGATCGAAGGCCAGCAGGTAGCCTCCGCCCAGGCCGATTCCCCACAGGGAGGCGGCGAAGATGAACATTGGCACCGTGGCGATGCGGTGCGCGCGCAGCACGAAGGCGGCCATGGTCTGCGTTGCGTCGAAGAGGTGAAAGAGCGCCACCCAGGCGAGGATCGGCAGCGCCGCGGCGATCACCGCGGCGTCCTGCGTGTACAGGCGCACGATGCCGGCGCGGCCGAGGTAGACCAGGCTGCCCAGCGCGGCGGCCACGAGCACGCCCAGGCCGATGCCGTGCCGCGTCAGCGCGCGCGCGTCGGGCAGGTCGCGCGCGCCCAGGCGCTGCGCCACCAGCGTGCTCGTAGCGATCGCCAGCGCCATCGGCAGCATGAACATCAGCGACACCAGGTTGGCGGCGATCTGGTGACCGGCGACCGCATTCGTTCCCAGGCGCGCGATGAAGACGGCCATCATCGCGAAGCCGCTGACCTCGATCAGGATGGAGAGGCCCATCGGCACGCCCAGACGCAGCTGCGCCCACAGCGCCTGCGGGTCCGGCGCGTGCAGGCCGCGGCCCCAGAGTCGGAAGGGGACGTAGAAGGCGCTGCGCCGCAGCACCAGCCAGGCCGCCAGCGCCTGCATCCACATGACGATGGCCGTCGCCACCGCACAGCCGACCACGCCCAGCGACGGGATTCCCAGCACCGGAATGCCGCCGATGAACCAGGCCGAGAGCGGAAGCTTCAGCGCCAGCCCGCCCACCTGCAAGGCCATCACCGCCTTCGGGCGCGAGAGCGCGTTGTTGAAGCCGCGATACGCCGAGAACAGGAGCGACGCCGGCAGCGAGAGCGCCAGGACCGCGAGATAGGTGCGAACGCGCGCTTCCTGCTCGGTCGACATGCGCGCCAGCGTCATGAAGGGCGCCGGGAAGAGCAGTACCGCCGCGCCGACGACGGACAGCGCCAGCGCCAGCCACACCGCCTGGTGGAGCTGGCGCCCGGCCTGCTCGTTCTGTCCGGCGCCGTAGAGCTGGCCGACGATGGGGCTCAGCGCCAGCACCACGCCCATGAGGCCGATGAAGACGGTGATGTAGGCGGCGGTGCCCACCGACAGCGCCGCGAGGTCGGCGGCCGAATGGCGCCCCAGAAGCAGCGTATCGACGGTGGCGAAGGCCACCACCGAGATCTGCCCGATGAAGAGGGGCCAGGCGAGCTCGCCGATGCGGGCGACGTTGCGTGCCGCGCCGTGCAGGAGGCCGTGGCTCAATAGGTCAGCCCCATGGCCTCGCGCACGTCCGTCATCGTCTGGCGCGCCACCGTGCGCGCGCGCTCGGTTCCCGCATCGACGATCCGGTGCACCTGCGCCGGGTCCGCGACCAGTGCCGCGGCACGCTCGCGCCATGGCTTCTGCTCGCGGGTGATGGCGTCGATCACCGGCTGCTTGCATTCCAGGCAGCCGATGCCGGCGGTCTTGCAGCCCTCGTAGGCCCAGTCTTTCGTCGCCTCGTCGCTGTAGATCTTGTGCAAGTCCCACACCGGGCACTTCTCGGGGGTGCCGGGATCGGTGCGACGCACGCGCGCCGGGTCGGTGACCATGCCGCGGATCTTGCGTGCGACTTCCGCGGGCTCGTCGCGCATCAGGATCGCGTTGCCGTAGCTCTTGCTCATCTTCTGGCCGTCGGTGCCGGGCAGGCGCAGGACCTCGGTGTGCAGCGCCTGCGGCTCGACGAGCACGGCGCGCCCGCTGCCGCGCAGGTGCCCGAGCAGCAGCTCGGTGTCGGCCTCGTTCCAGCCGGGGATCGCGGCGGCGGCGCGCCGCAGCAGCGCCTCGCCCTTGGCCCAGGCGTCGGCCGAGCCGGTCTCGCCGAAGGCCTTGCGCTGCTTCTCGTAGTAGCGCTGGTCGTCCTTCGGCAGCCGGGCCAGGGCCGCGGCCACGCGTTCCTCGAAGCCGCTCATGCGGCCGTAGAGGTGGTTGAAGCGGCGCGCGACCTCGCGCGTGAGTTCGACGTGCGAGCTCTGGTCCTCGCCCACGGGGACGTAGGTCGCCTTGTAGATCAGGATGTCGGCCGCCTGCAGCAGCGGGTAGCCGAGGAAGCCGTAGGTCGCGAGGTCGCGGTCCTTGAGCTTGTCCATCTGGTCCTTGTAGGTCGGCACGCGCTCGAGCCAGCCCAGCGGCGTGCCCATGGCCAGCAGGGTGAAGAGCTCGGCGTGCTCGGGCAGGCGGCTCTGGATGAAGATCGTGCTGCGCTCCGGGTCCAGGCCGGCGGCGATCCAGTCGATCACCATCTCGTAGACGTTCTTCCCGATGACCTCGCGCTCCTCGTAGTGCGTGGTGAGCGCGTGCCAGTCGGCGACGAAGTAGAAGCAGTCGTGCTCGTCCTGCAGGCGCACCCAGTTCTTGAGCGCCCCGTGGTAGTGGCCGAGGTGCAGGGCGCCGGTGGGGCGCATGCCGGAGAGGACGCGGGAACGCATGGCGAGGGGCTGGGCGGCGGACAAGGACACGCATTCTCGCCGATCGCCCGGCGAACGAGACGCGTCGATGCCTGCCGCGCGGCGCCTCGGTACACTGCGCGGCCCCATGAAGCGCATCGTCATCCTGATCTCCGGCCGTGGCTCCAACATGCAGGCCATCGTGCAGCGCTGCGCCGAGCAAAGCTGGCCGGCGCGGGTTGTCGCCGTCATCGCCAACCGGCCCGAAGCCGAGGGGCTGGCATTCGCGCGGGAACGCGGCATCGCCACCGCGGTCGTCGACCACCGGGCGCAGGCCTCGCGCGAAGCCTTCGATGCGGCGCTGGCCGGGGCCATCGACGGCTTCACGCCCGACCTCGTCGTGCTCGCGGGCTTCATGCGCATCCTCGGTGCGGCGTTCGTGCAGCGCTACGCCGGACGGCTGTTGAACATCCATCCTTCGCTGCTGCCGGCCTTCCCCGGCCTGCACACGCACCGGCGCGCGCTCGCGGCCGGCTGCAAGCTGGTGGGCGCCACCGTGCACTTCGTCACCGCCGAGCTCGATCACGGGCCGATCGTCATGCAGTCGGCGGTGCCGGTGCTTCCCGGGGACGACGAGGGTGCGCTGGCCGAGCGCGTGCTCGCCACCGAGCACGTGATCTACCCGCAGGCGGTGCGCTGGTTCGTCCAGGACCGGCTGGTGATCGAGTCAGGCCTCGTGCGCCAGCTCGACGGCGCGTCCCAGGTGCTGATGTAGGCCATGCATCCGAACGCCCTGCTCGACCTCGCCACCGACCTGCTGCGGCAGGTGCTGCGCCTGGACAAGCCGGCCGACGCCGTGGTCTCGGCCTTCTTCCGCAAGCACCGGGCGCTGGGTCCGCGCGAGCGCCACGCGCTGGCCGAGACGGTGTATGTCGTGCTGCGCCAGCGTCTGCTGCTGCAGCACCTGGCGCAGTCGGGCGGCGGCGCGCTCGAGCGCCGCCTGGCGCTCCTCGCCTGGCAGGGTGGCAGCGGCTTGCTGAGCGGCGCGCTCGGCCCCAGGGAGCAGCAGTGGCTCGAGCAGGTGCATGCCGTCGACCGCCGGACGCTGCCCGAGAAGCTGCGCCACAACCTGCCGGACTGGCTCGCGGGCGCGCTGCGCGGGCAGTTGCCGCAGGACGAGTTTTGGCCGCTGGTGCAGGCCCTGGCGGAGCCGGCGCCGCTGGACCTGCGCGTGAACACGCTGAAGGCGCGGCGAGAGGACGTGCAGCAGGTGCTCGCCCAGGCTGGCATCGCCTCGGAACCGACGCCGTTTTCCCCCTGGGGCTTGCGCGTGCAAGGCAAGCCCGCGCTCAACCAGCTGGAGGTCTTCACGTCCGGGGCGGTGGAAGTGCAGGACGAGGGCAGCCAGTTGCTGGCGCTGCTGCTGGACGCCAGGCGTGGCGAGATGGTGGTGGACTTCTGCGCCGGCGCCGGCGGCAAGACGCTGGCGCTCGGCGCCGCGATGCGCAACACCGGGCGGCTCTACGCCTTCGACGTCTCGGGGCACCGGCTCGATGCGCTCAAGCCGCGCCTGGCGCGCAGCGGCCTCTCGAACGTCCATCCGGCGCAACTCGCGCATGAGCGCGACGACCGCGTGCGCCGCCTGGCCGGAAAGATCGACCGCGTGCTGGTCGACGCGCCCTGCTCGGGCCTGGGCACGCTGCGGCGCAACCCCGACCTGAAGTGGCGCCAGAGCCCGCGCGCGGTGGCCGAGCTGCAGCTCAAGCAGCAGGCGATCCTCGCCGCCGCGGCGCGCTTGCCGAAGCCCGGCGGGCGCCTCGTCTACGCCACCTGCAGCCCGCTCGCGGCCGAGAACGAGGAGGTGGTCGCGGCTTTCGAGGCCGCCGAGGGAAGGGACTTCACGCCGTTGCCGGCCCTGCAGGCACTGCAGTCGGCGCGCGTGGAGGGGGCGGCGAGTCTGGTCCAGGGGCGGTGGCTGCGGCTGTGGCCGCACCGGCACGGCACCGACGGCTTCTTTGCGGCCGTCTGGGAGCGGAGCTGACGAGGCGGCGCGCGCAGCGCCCCATCGTCAGAATCTGACGCTCATGAAGAGGTTGGCGGAGCGTTCGGCGCCGGGCATTTGCCCATAGGGCGCGTAGCTGCGATTGGCCAGGTTGTTGAGCTCCGCCACCACGCCCAGTCCGTTGTCGAAGTCGGCCTGGATCGTCAGGTGCAGCGTGCCGTAACCGGCGGCCGAACCGCTGAGCGCGCCGGCGGCGCTGCGCAGGCGGACCTTGCTTTCGCCACGCATGAAGAGGTCCACGCTGCCGGTGGCCGGGCCCCAATGCCAGTCCTTGCGCACGCCGATGCGGCCGCTGAAGACGGGCGAACCGCCATCGTTGGTGTGGTAGCCGTTGGCGTAGCGCAGCTGGCGCCGCATCGCCGCGAACGAGGTGTAGGGCGTCAGCCCGAAGGCGCCCAGGGTGTGCTCGGCATACAGCTCCAGCCCCGAGCTGTGCGCGGCGTCGACGTTGCCGTAGGTCCCGGTGGTGCCCGTGGAGATGGTGGCGATGTAGTCCGTGGAGCGCGCATGAAAGAGCGTCGCGTCCAGCACCGTGTGCTTGGTGGTGTAGCGCGCGCCCAGTTCGTAGGTGGTGGAGGTCTCGGGCTTCAGGTCGGGGTTGCCCGTGAGGGTGACGCCGCCGCCGGTCGTCGTCAGGAAGAGCTGGCCCAGCGTCGGATAGATGTAGCCCTGCGAGACGTTGGCGCGCAGCGCCAGCCGCTCGATCGGGGTCCATGCGAGGCCGGCGGCGCCCAGCACCTGGCTGTCGGAGCCCTTGTTGCGCGCGTTGGCGACGCCGTTGGTGGTGGAGGTGAGCAGGTCCGAGCGCACGCGGTAGCCGCGCGCGCCGACGGTGGCGGTCCACTGCGGCGCCAGCGTCATCTCGTGCTGGCCGAAGACCGCGACCGAGCGCGTCTTGGCATCGTCGTAGCGCAGGCTGGTGGTGGTCGTCCCGGGCGGCGTGCGCGTGGTGTGGCTGGTCTTGTGGGCTTGCAGCCCGTCGTCCTCCCACTCCAGTCCGGCGACGGTGCGGCTGCTGGCGGAGAACTTCATCTCCGCGCGCAGCGTCGCGCCGTTGGTGGCCTGCTCGTCGAGCGAATCGGACAGCACGTTGATGCGCAACGGTCCGGCGGCGGTCGTGACGTCGTTGCGGAAGTCGCGCTCGATGGTCTGCCGGTACACGTTGACGCCGAGCTTGGTGAGCCAGGGGGCGAGTTGGGTGCCTTCGTAGAAGAGCGCGGCCTTGCGCAGGTCGCGGTGCGGCAGCGAGATCAGGAAGCCGGGCTGGCCCACGTAGACGTTGGCCGCCAGGTCGTAGGCCTGGGCCTTGACGCCGACGTAGTGCTGGCCCAGCCGGTAGCCGAGGTGGGCCGAGAGGTTGCGGTCCGACACGTCCGAGGGCTCCAGACGGCCGTCCGGCGTCTGGCGGTCGCCCTGCTCCATGCGGCCGGCGCTGACGTTGTAGTCCAGCGCGCCCGGGCCGGCTTCGACCGTGCCCGCCGCGGAGACCGAGGCGCGGTAGCCGCGCGTGGCCGACATGTAGCCGGCCGTGGCGCTGAAGCTGAAGGGCTTGTTCGCGCCTCGCTTGGTGATGATGTTGATCACGCCGCCGATCGCGCTGCTGCCCGAGACCACCGAGGACGAGCCGCGCACGACCTCGATGCGCTCGATCGTCGTCGGATCGACCAGGATGGGCTGGCCGTAGTTGGTGTGGTCGGTGAGCTTCTGGCCGTCGATCAGGATGGCCACGCGGCGCGCGGTCTCGCCGCGGATCGAGATGCGCTCGATGCCTTCCTCGGAGATCTGCACGCCCGGCACGTGGCGCAGCAGGGCGGCCATCGAGACGGGTGCGGTCTGCTTGAGCGACTCGCCCGAGATCACGGTGATCGAGGCCGGATCGCGCATCACCTCGGTCGGCAGTCCGGTGCCGATGACGGTGATCGTTCCCAACGCCAGGATGTCGTCCTGAGCGATTGCAGGGGCGGCCAGGAATGCGGCGCCCAATGAGAGGGCGCGGCCCAGCGGGGACATGGTGACTCCTTTCGTCGAAGACAAGGCAGGGTGCCTGCGCCTGGCGAAAGGGGCTGGGGAGGCTGAGAATGATTCTTATTCTATTGAATAGCCCAGCGCCGAATCTGCTGTATCTCAAGCGGCTTGCGCGTTCGTTGCATCCGCGCATCACCGGGTTCGGCCGGTGGAGATCCGTGCGCGGCGTAAAAAGAAAAAACCCGCCACGCGGGCGGGTTCGTCGGAACCGGAACGGCGCAGCGTCTGCCGCGCCGGGATCACTTCAGCTTGATTTCCTTGTAGAGCACGTGCTTGCGCGCCTTGGGGTCGAACTTCAGGAACTCGAGCTTTTCGGGCGTCGTCTTCTTGTTCTTGCTCGTGGTGTAGAAGTGACCGGTGCCCGCCGTGGACTCCAGCTTGATCTTCTCGCGTCCGCCTTTGGTGGCCATGCTCGTTCTCCTCGGGTCAGAGTTCGCCGCGGGCACGCAGGTCGGCCACGACCTGCTCGATGCCGACCTTGTCGATCAAC
This sequence comes from Burkholderiales bacterium, assembly GCA_026932235.1. Lineage (GTDB taxonomy): Bacteria > Pseudomonadota > Gammaproteobacteria > Burkholderiales > Burkholderiaceae_C > Rubrivivax. The sequence goes on along the minus strand of JAIXKR010000036.1, from coordinate 8,270 downwards.
CGCAGCGCCGCGTTGCTGATGCGCAGGCGGACCCAGCGGTTCTCGTTCTCGAGCCAGAAACGGCGGTACTGCAGGTTGGGCAGGAACCGACGCTTGGTCTTGTTGTTGGCGTGGGAAACCTTGTTCCCGACCATCGGGCGCTTGCCCGTGACTTGACAGACGCGTGCCATGACGCTCGCTCCAGGGTTCTCGTTGAAAGGCCTGTTGCCGGAAGGCGTCAGCGCCCGCTGACCCCCATCACCCTCATCGCCCCTCCACTGGAGGCCGGCAATCCAGCAAAACTGCAGATTATAACGCGTCGGCGCGCCTCAACCCTGTTGCTGCTCCAGGAAGCGTTGCGCATCAAGTGCCGCCATGCAACCCGTGCCGGCACTCGTGATCGCCTGACGGTAGACGTGATCCTGCACGTCGCCGGCGGCAAAGACGCCATCGACGCTGGTCGCGGTCGCGAATCCGTCCTGGCCGCCGCGCGTGACGATGTAGCCGTCGCGCATCTCCAGCTGGCCCTGGAAGATGTCGGTGTTCGGGTGGTGGCCGATCGCGATGAAGCAGCCCTTGAGGGCGAGGTCGGAGGTGCTGCCGTCCTGCGTGGACGCGATGCGCACGCCGGTGACGCCGCTGTCGTCGCCCAGCACCTCCTGCAGCGTGTGGAAGAGGTGCAGTTCGACCTTGCCGCTGGCGACGCGGGCCATCAGCTTGTCGATCATCACCGCCTCGGCGCGGAACTTGTCGCGGCGGTGGATCAGGTGCACCTTCGACGCGATGTTGGAGAGGTAGAGCGCCTCTTCGAGCGCGGTGTTGCCGCCGCCGACGACGCACACCACCTCGCCGCGGTAGAAGAAGCCGTCGCAGGTGGCGCAGCCGCTCACGCCCTTGCCCATCAAGGCCTGCTCGCTGGGCAGCCCCAGGTACTTGGCGCTGGCGCCGGTGGCGATGATCACGGTGTCGGCGGTATAGGTGCCCGCGTCTCCCTCGAGCACGAAGGGTCGGCGCGCGAAGTCGACCCTGGCGATGTGGTCGAAGACGATCTTCGTGTCGAAGCGCTCGGCGTGCTCCAGGAAGCGCTGCATCAGGTCCGGGCCCATCACGCCCTTCACGTCGGCGGGCCAGTTGTCGACCTCGGTGGTCGTCATGAGCTGTCCGCCTTGCGCCATGCCGGTGACGAGCACCGGTTGCAGGTTGGCGCGCGCGGCGTAGAGCGCGGCCGTATAGCCGGCGGGGCCGGAGCCGAGGATGAGGACGCGTGCGTGCGGGGTCGGTGCGTTCATGGCGATGCGATCGGTGAGGGGCCGGGCGTCCGGGGTTCGCGTCGCGCCGGACCCACGAAGAATCGCGAGTCGATGGCGCCGGGACGGGCACTGGCTGGTCGCGCCGGCCCAGATGGGCACAATAGGCGGATTCTTGCAGACCGCGGCGTGATGCACGCCCGGCGGGGAATCCACCGGTGACGACGCCGGGCGCGTACATGACGAACGAGGGGACTGCCGATGTCGATGTTGTCGAACCTGGACTTGATCCGCCGGGTGCCATTGTTCTCGATGCTGACCGCCGAGCACGCGCAGTCGGTGGCCGACAGTGTCGTCAAGCGGCGCTTTCGCCGCGGCGAACTGGTGGTCGAGCAGGGGCGCAAGAGCAACGCGCTCTTCATCCTGCTCAATGGCCGCGCGCGTGTCCTGACCTCGGACTCGCGCGGGCGCGAGGTCATCCTCGCGGTGCTGGAGGCGGGCGACTACGTCGGCGAGATGAGCCTGATCGACAACGAGCCCCATTCGGCCACGGTGCGCGCCGAGGTGCAGACCGACATGCTGGTGCTCGCGCGCGCGGATTTCGCGCGCTGCCTGCCCGAGGGCTCGTCCCTGGCCTACGCCATCCTGCGCGGACTGGTGCGGCGCCTGCGCAACGCCGATCGCCAGATCGAGTCGCTGGCGCTGCTGGACGTCTACGGCCGCGTCGCGCGCACGCTGCTGGACATGGCCGAGGACGACAACGGCGTGAAGATCATCCGCCACAAGGTCTCGCGCCAGGACATGGCCAAGGTCGTCGGCGCGTCGCGCGAGATGGTCAGCCGCGTGATGAAGGACCTCGAGGACCGCGGCGTCATCGAGACGCAGGAGAATGGCTTCGTCGTCATCAAGGAGCGGCTGCAGAGCGATTGACGGCCGCGTGCCCGCGCGGCGTGCGCGCAGCCTCGCGCCGCCTTCGCGCACAATGGGCGCATGAGTTTTCCCCTCGGATCGCTGCAGGGTGACGGCACCGCCGCCGCTGCCGGCGCCGCGCGCGCGCGCGTGCCCGCGGCGATCGGCGCGCGGCGTCAGTTCGCGCTGGTGCTCGGCTTCGTCGGCTGCACGCTGCTCTTGCTGGCGCTGGCGACGTATCACGGCAGCGATGCCGCCTACACCACCTCGGGTACCGGCGAGGCCACGCGCAACCGCGTCGGCGCGCTCGGGGCCTGGGTCGCCGACCTGCTGTACTTCCTCTTCGGTTGGTCGGCCTGGTGGCTGGTGCCGGTGAGCTGGCGCGCCTGGTTCTCGAGCCTCGCGCGCGCCGTGCGCGGCGATGATCCCGAGCCCGCCGCCGCGCGGCCGCGGCGCGCCCGGTTCTGGCTCGGCCTCGCGCTGCTGCTGGCCGCGAGTTGCGCGCTCGAATGGACGCGCGTCTACCGCTGGGAGGCGGCGCTGCCGGGGCACGCCGGGGGCGTGCTCGGGCGGCTGCTCGGCCCCGCGTCGATGCAGGGCCTGGGCTTCACCGGCTCGGGCGTGGCCTGGATCGCGCTGCTGGTCGTCGGCGTCGCGCTGGCGCTGGGCTTCTCGTGGGCACGGCTGGCCGACGCCATCGGCGCGCGCGTCGAGGCGCTGTTGGCGCGCCGGCAGGAGCGGCGCGAGCAGGCGCAGGATCGCCGCATCGGCGAGCAGGCGCTGCGCGAGCGCGAGCAGCTGGTCGACCTCGAGCTCGAGCGCCTGGACGAGCGCCCGCAGGTGCCGCGCGTGATCGAAGCGCCGGTGCTCGAAGTGCCCAAGTCCGAGCGCGTGGCGCGCGAGCGCCAGCAGCCGCTGTTCAAGGAGCTCGTCGACACCAGGCTGCCGCAGGTCGACCTGCTGGATGCGGCGCCGGGCCGCCAGGAGAGCGTGCCGCCGGAGTCGCTCGAGATGACGAGCCGTCTCATCGAGAAGAAGCTCAAGGACTTCGGCGTCGAGGTGCGCGTGGTCGCGGCGCAGCCCGGGCCGGTGATCACGCGCTACGAGATCGAGCCGGCCACCGGCGTCAAGGGCGCGCAGATCGTCAACCTGGCCAAGGACCTGGCGCGTTCGCTCTCGCTGGTGAGCATCCGCGTCGTCGAGGTCGTGCCGGGCAAGAACTACATGGCGCTCGAACTGCCCAACGCGCGCCGGCAGACGATCCGCCTGGCCGAGATCCTCGGCTCGCAGGTCTACAACGACGCGGCGTCGATGCTGACGCTCGGCCTGGGCAAGGACATCGTCGGCAACCCGGTCGTCGCCGACCTCGCGAAGATGCCGCACTGCCTCGTCGCCGGCACCACCGGCTCGGGCAAGAGCGTGGGCATCAACGCGATGATCCTGAGCCTGCTCTACAAGGCCGAGGCGCGCGACGTGCGGCTCATCCTGATCGATCCGAAGATGCTCGAGATGAGCGTCTACGAGGGCATTCCGCATCTGCTGGCGCCGGTGGTCACGGACATGAAGCAGGCCGCCAACGCGCTCAACTGGTGCGTCGCCGAGATGGAGCGCCGCTACCGCCTCATGAGCCGGCTCGGCGTGCGCAACCTCTCGGGCTTCAACAAGAAGGTCGCGGAAGCCGCCGAACGCGGCGCTTCGCTGCCCAACCCCTTCAGCCTCACGCCCGAGGCGCCGGAGCCGCTGCAGCGGCTGCCGCACATCGTCGTCGTCATCGACGAGCTCGCCGACCTGATGATGGTCGTCGGCAAGAAGATCGAGGAGCTGATCGCGCGCCTGGCGCAAAAGGCGCGCGCCGCCGGGCTGCACCTGATCCTGGCGACGCAGCGCCCGAGCGTCGACGTCATCACCGGCCTCATCAAGGCCAACATCCCGACGCGGCTGTCGTTCCAGGTCAGCAGCAAGATCGACAGCCGCACCATCCTCGACCAGATGGGCGCGGAAGCGCTGCTCGGCCAGGGCGACATGCTCTACCTGCCCCCGGGCAGCGGCGTGCCGGTGCGCGTCCACGGTGCCTTCGTCAGCGACGAGGAGGTGCACCGCGTCGTCGACTACCTGCGCAGCCAGGGCGAACCCGACTACATCGAGGGCATCCTCGAAGGCGGCACGGTCGAAGTGGATGGCGAGGGCGGCGCGAATCCCGACGGGCCCACCGGCGGCGGCGAGGGCGACGCGATGTACGACCAGGCGGTGGCGGTGGTGCTGCAGCATCGGCGCGCCTCGATCTCGCTCGTGCAACGGCACCTGCGCATCGGCTACAACCGTGCCGCAAGACTGCTGGAGCAGATGGAGAAGAGCGGACTGGTGAGCGCCATGGCCAGCAACGGCAACCGCGACCTCCTGCTGCCGCGCAAGGACGAATGATCCGCACGCTGATGGCCGGCGCGCTGGCGCTGGCCTTGTGCCTGCCCGCGCGCGCCGACGCCGTCGACACGCTGCGCGCGTTCGTGCGCGACGTGTCCAGCGGACGCGCCGAATTCACGCAGACGGTGACCGCGGTCGACGGCCTGCGGCAGAAGCGCAGTCGCGGGAACTTCGAGTTCCTGCGGCCGAACCGCTTCCGCTTCGTCTACGCCGCGCCCTTCGAGCAGACCCTCGTCGCCGACGGCAGCAAGGTCTGGATCTACGATGCCGACCTGAACCAGGCGAGCTCGCGCAAGCTGGCGCAGGCGCTGAGCGGGACACCTGCGGCGCTGCTGGCCGGCGGGGATCTGGAACGCGACTTCGCGCTGCAGGCCGAATCCTCGCAGGGCGGACTCGACTGGGTGCTGGCCACCCCGCGTACTGCCGACACCGGCTTCAAGAGCGTGCGCGTGGGCTTCAAGGGCGCGGAGCCGGCGGCCATCGAGATCGTCGACAGCTTCGGCCAGCGCTCGCGCCTGGACTTCAGCGGCTTCGTCGCCAACGTCCCGCTGGCGCCGGAGTCCTTCCGCTTCGTCCCGCCGCCCGGCGCCGACCTCATCGAGCAGTGAGCCGCGCGGCAGCGGGCGGCGCGGCGCAGTGAGAATGCCGGTATGTCCGATGCCCAGGAATCGCTCTTCGCCACCGAACCCGCCGCGGCGCGCACGGCGCCCGCTTCCGTGCCGCTGGCCGAGCGCTTGAGGCCGACGAGCCTGGCCGAGGTGATCGGCCAGCCGCAACTGCTCGGGCCGGGGCGGCCGCTGCGCGTGGCGCTGGAGGGCGGCCGCGTGCACTCGATGATCCTCTGGGGGCCGCCGGGCGTGGGCAAGACGACGCTGGCGCGCCTGCTGGCCGGCGCGGTGGACGCGGAATTCATCGTGCTCTCGGCGGTGCTGGCCGGCGTGAAGGACATCCGCGAGGCCGTCGAGGTGGCGCAACGCGAGGCCCGGCGCGGACGCCGCACGCTGGTCTTCGTCGACGAGGTGCACCGCTTCAACAAGGCGCAGCAGGATGCCTTCCTGCCGCACGTCGAATCGGGTCTCTTCACCTTCATCGGCGCGACCACCGAGAACCCGGCCTTCGAGGTCAACTCGGCGCTGCTCTCGCGCTCGACCGTGCACGTGCTGGAGCCGCTGGCCGAAGAGGATCTCGAGCGCCTGCTGCAGCGCGCGCAGGAGATCCTTCAGGCGCCGCCGCTGGATGCACCGGCGCGGAGGCAACTCGTTGCCCACGCCGACGGCGACGCGCGCCGCCTGCTCAACGCCTACGAGAGCCTGGTCGAGCTTGCCGGACCCGAGGTGCAGGTGCTCGACGAAGCGCGGCTCGAGCGCGCCCTGGGCCGCCGCCTGCGGCGCTACGACAAGGGCGGCGACGCGTTCTACGACAGCATCTCGGCGCTGCACAAGTCGGTGCGCGGCTCGGACCCGGATGCGGCGCTGTACTGGCTCGCGCGCATGCTCGACGGCGGCGCCGATGCGCGCTACGTCGCGCGCCGCGTGCTGCGCATGGCCAGCGAGGACATCGGCCTGGCCGATCCGCGTGCGCTGCGGCTGGCGCTGGACGCCGCCGAGGTGTACGAGCGCCTGGGCTCCCCCGAAGGCGAACTGGCGATCGCCGAGGCCGTCGTCTATCTTGCGGTGGCGCCCAAGTCCAACGCCGTCTACACGGCCTGGAAGGCGGTGCGCGACGCGGTGCAGGCCGACGGCTCGCGGCCGGTGCCGCCGCACCTGCGCAACGCGCCGACGAAGCTCGCGCGCCAGCTCGGCCATGGCGAGGGCTATCGCTACGCGCACGACGAGGAGGGCGGCTACGCCGCCGGCGAGCGCTACCTGCCCGACGGCGTGCCCAGCCGGCGCTTCTACGAGCCCGTGGCGCGCGGCCTCGAGCTGCGCATCGGCGAGCGCCTGCGCGAGCTGCGTGCGCTCGACGAGGGTGCGGGCAAGCCGCGCTGAGGCGCGCGCGCGGCCTGCCGTTCCCTGCGCGGGGTCGGTCGGCGCAAAGGGAAAGTCCGGCCCTGGACCCCCTTGCCCGATGCCTACAATCCGCCCCCCATGAACCCGGCCGCAGGCTCTGCGGGTGCTTCTGCACCCCGGCGTGCGGGCCGGGTTATTCGTACGTATTCGAGCGGTTTCCGCGAATGCGCCCTGGTCCCTTCGCGGGGCCGACGACCGGGACGATCCTGATGGAGATCTTCATCCAGCAGATCATCAACGGTCTGGTGCTCGGCAGCATGTATGCGCTGGTGGCACTGGGCTACACGATGGTCTACGGCATCATCAACCTGATCAACTTCGCGCACGGCGAGGTGCTGATGTTCGGTGCGCTCACCTGCTGGACCTTCGTCACGGCGATGGCGGGCTCGGGATGGCCGGCCTGGCTGATGCTGCTGGTGGGCGTGGCGCTGGCGATCGTCGTCTGCGCGGCGCTGAACTTCACCGTCGAGAAGCTCGCCTACCGGCCGCTGCGCAACGCGCCGCGGCTGGCGCCGCTGATCACCGCGATGGGCATGAGCCTGCTGCTGCAGACGCTGGCGATGATCATCTGGAAACCCAATCCCAAGCCCTTCCCGCCGCTGCTGCCGGCGACGCCGATCGACCTCGGCGGCCCGGTGATCACGATCACGCAGTGCCTCATCCTCGGGCTGACGGTGGTCACGCTCTCGGGCCTGATGTGGGTCGTCAACCGCACACGCCTGGGCCGGGCGATGCGCGCCACCGCGGAGAATCCGCGCGTGGCCTCGCTCATGGGCGTCAAGCCCGACTGGGTGATCTCGGCGACCTTCATCATCGGCGCGGCGCTGGCGGCCGTGGCCGGCGTCATGTGGGCCGCCAACTACGGCACCGTGCAGCACACGATGGGCTTCCTGCCCGGCCTCAAGGCCTTCACCGCGGCCGTGCTCGGCGGCATCGGCAACCTGGCCGGCGCGGTCGTCGGCGGCGTCATGCTCGGGCTCATCGAGGCCATCGGCGCGGGCTACCTCGGCGACCTCACCGGCGGAGTGCTCGGCAGCAACTACGTCGACATCTTCGCCTTCACCGCGCTCATCCTCGTGCTCACGCTGCGTCCTTCGGGCCTCCTGGGCGAACGCGTCGCGGACCGCGCCTGACCTGGAGACGATGCGATGAAGAGCAAGGTGATCGTCTTCCTGCTGTGCGCGCTGGCGCTGATCGCGCTGCCGCTCTTCGCGCAGCAGTTCGGCCAGGGCTGGGTTCGCATCCTCTCGCTGGCGCTGCTGTACGTGCTGCTGGCCCTGGGCCTGAACATCGTCGTCGGCTACGCCGGGCTGCTCGACCTCGGCTACGTGGCCTTCTACGCCGTGGGCGCCTACATGTACGCGCTCATGGCCAGCCCACACCTGGGCGAGCACTTCGAGTGGTTTGCACAGATGTTCCCGGAGGGCCTGCACACGCCGATCTGGATCGTGGTGCCGATGGCGGCCTTCCTCGCCGGCATCGTCGGCGTGCTGCTGGGCATCCCGGTGCTCAAGCTGCGCGGCGACTACCTGGCCATCGTCACGCTGGGCTTCGGCGAGATCATCCGCGTCTTCCTCAACAACCTCGAGTACCCGTACAACATCACCAACGGCCCGCGCGGACTGGATCGCATCGATTCGATGAACATCTTCGGCTTCAGCTTCGGCAAGGCCATCGAGATCGGCGACTTCCGCATCCCCTCGGT
>JAIXKR010000056.1:3622-8360 GCA_026932235.1 Burkholderiales bacterium | reverse complement strand
GTAGCTCCACAGCGGCTGCTGGGCCTGGCGCGGCACGAAGTAGTACATCATGCCCAGGAAGCCCGCGGTGAGGAAGAAGGCCACCGCGTTATGCCCGTACCACCACTGCACCATGGCGTCGACCGCGCCCGAGTAGATCGGGTAGGACTTCGTCAGCGACACCGGCAGCGCGAGGTTGTTGACGATGTGCAGCAGTCCGACGGCGATGATGAAGGCCCCGTAGTACCAGTTGGCGACGTAGATGTGGCGGATGCGCCGGCGCGCCAGCGAGGCGAAGAAGACGGTGCCGAAGCTCACCCAGACGATGGCGATGAGGATGTCGATGAACCACTCGGGTTCGGCATACTCCTTGCTTTGCGTGATGCCGAAGGGCATCGTCGCCATGGCCAGCACGCACACCAGCTGCCAACCCCAGAAGGTGAACTCCGCCAGGCGCGGCAGCGCCAGCCGCGTGTGCCCGGTGCGCTGCACGACGTAGTAGCAGGTACCCATCAGCGCCGAGCCGCCGAAGGCGAAGATGACGCCGAAGGTGTGGTCCGGACGCAGCCGGCTGAAGGTCAGGAAGGGCACGCCCAGGTTCAGCGCCGGCCAGGCAAGCTCGGCGGCGGCGTACATGCCGATGAGCATGCCGATGATCCCCCACACCGCCGAGGCGAAGAGGAAGAGGCGGACGACCTTGTCGTTGTAGGTTTCGGTGTTGGCCATGGCAGGGTCCGTGCAGGACCGCGTATTCTTCGGAAAACCACTAACCGCACCTGCAATACGGGCATGAACCCCGGCAGCGGTCGCGGTCGCGCGCGGCCTGCCTTCGTCCATGGCTGAATTCGATCCCGTCGACGTCCTCGTCGTCGGCGCCGGCGTCGTCGGCCTGGCCTGTGCGCGCGCGCTCGCGCAGGCCGGGCACGAGGTCGTCATCGTCGAAGCGGCGCCGCGCTACGGCAGCGGCACGAGCAGCCGCAACAGCGAGGTCGTGCACGCCGGGCTCTACTACGAACCCGGCAGCCTCAAGGCGCGGCTGTGCGTGCGCGGGCGCGAGCTGCTCTACGCCTACGGCGCGGCGCGCGGCGTCGCCATGCGGCGCTGCGGCAAGCTGCTGGTGGCCACGCAGGCCGGGCAGGAGGCGGCGCTGCACGCCATCCACGCGCGCGCGCAGGCCTGCGGCGTGCAAGGCCTGCAGCCGCTCACGCGCGCACAGGCCCTGGCGCGCGCACCGGCGCTGCGCGTGCACGCGGCGCTGTGGTCGCCCGACAGCGGCATCGTCGACAGCCACGGCCTCATGACGGCGCTGCTCGGCGAGGCGCAGCAGCACGGCGCGCTCTACGCCGTGGCCAGCCCCTTCGTCGGCGCCGAGCGCCGCGGCGCGGGCTGGCGCGCACGTACCGGCGGTGACCAGCCCTTCGCGCTCGACGCGCGCTGGATCGTCAACGCCGCGGGCCTGCAGGCGCAGGCGGTGGCCGCGGCCATGCAGGGCCTGGACGCCGCGGCCATCCCGCCGCGGCGTCTGGCCAAGGGCCACTACTTCTCACTCGCCGCGCGCGTGCCTTTCACGCAGCTCATCTACCCGCTGCCGGTGGACGGCGGCCTGGGCGTGCACCTGACGCTGGACCTCGCCGGCCAGGCGCGCTTCGGCCCCGACGTGCAGTGGCTGCCCGCGGGCCTGGCCGACGCCGACATCGACTACGGCGTCGACCCGGCGCTGGCGCCGACCTTCGCCGCCGCGATCCGCAGCTGGTGGCCGCAGCTGCCCGAGGAGCGCCTGCAGCCGGCCTACAGCGGCGTGCGCCCCAAGCTCAGCGGCCCGGGCGAGCCCGCCGCCGACTTCCGCATCGACGGCCCGCGGGCGCACGGCGCGGCGGGCACGGTGCAGCTCTTCGGCATCGAGTCGCCGGGGCTGACCGCCTGCCTTGCCATCGCCGAAACGGTGGCCGCGATCGTCGCGGGCGAAGACGGCGGCTGAAGCGCCGCGCGCTGGCCGCGCCGGTCGCGCTGCTCGCGCTCGGCGCGGCGAGAATCGGCGCATGTCCGATCCGCTCATCCTCACCCTCTCCGGCCCCGACCGCACCGGCATCGTGCACGCCGTCACCGGCGTGCTCGCCACGCACGACGGCAACATCACCGACGCCGCGCAGTTCAACGACGCCAGCACCGGCCAGTTCTTCATGCGCGTGCAGTTCGACCTGCCCGCCGCCGGCGCCGACGCCGTGCGCGAGGCCCTGGCCCAGCTCGCCGACGGCATGGGCCTGCACTGGCGCATCCACCGCGCGCAGGCACGCATGCGCACGGTGCTGCTCGTCAGCCGCCTCGGGCACTGCCTGAACGACCTGCTCTTTCGCCACAAGACGCAGGCGCTGCCGCTGGACATCCGCGCCGTGATCTCCAACCACCGCGACTTCTACCAGCTCGCCGCCAGCTACGACATTCCGTTTCACCACATCCCGGTGAGCGCGGCCACCAAGGCGCAGGCCGAGGCGCGCATGCTCGAGATCGTCGCCCAGGAGGAGGCCGAGCTGGTCGTGCTGGCGCGCTACATGCAGGTGCTCAGCGACGCGGCCTGCAAGGCGCTGGCCGGGCGCGCCATCAACATCCACCACAGCTTCCTGCCCAGCTTCAAGGGCGCGCGCCCCTATCACCAGGCGCACGACCGCGGCGTGAAGATCATCGGCGCCACCGCGCACTACGTCACCGCCGACCTCGACGAGGGCCCGATCATCGAGCAGGACATCGCGCGCGTCGACCACGCCTGCGACCCCGAGCAGCTCACCCACATCGGCCGCGACGTCGAATGCGCGGTGCTGGCGCGCGCCCTCACCTGGCACGCGCAGCACCGCGTGCTGCTCAACGGCCACAAGACGGTGGTCTTCCGCTGACCGGCGCCAGCGCCAGCGCCAGCGCCGACGCACGAAATGGACGGTGATTCCGGGCCGACTGTCACGATGCCGTCATCGGATGCCGGCTAGCATGGCCTGCGTCATTGGCGAGAACCGACCGCAACACTGGGCGGAGGCCGGAACCCGTAACCGGCGCCAATCACGCGCGGCGTCAGCCGCCAAAGCCAAGGCGAGCTCAGGCCTGCTTCGTGCGCCGCGCCGGGCCTGCCTTGCCTTGCCGGGCCACCCACTGCTTGAGCGCATCGTCCATGCGCGTTTGCCAGCCGGCGCCACCGGCCTTGAAATGGGCCAGCACCTCGGGGCTGTAGCGCACACTGACCAAGGTCTGGCCGTCCGCTCGCGTCAGGCTGCCGCCTCGACCCGGCGCAGCGCCTCGAAGCCGATGCGCTGCATGATCCGTCGCGCCAGCCCCGGCGACAGGCGCTGCAGCGCCAGCAAGGCCCCGTTGCCGCCGGGAACCGAGCGCGCCGCGCCCCGGCGCAGTGACTGCACGAAGGCCTGCGCCACCCACTGCGGCTCGAACACCTTGGGCAGCGGCAAGGGCCACGCCAGGCCGGCCTCGGTGCGGGTGTGCGGCGGCGCGAACACCCGCACGTCGACGCCCAGCGGCGCGAGCTCGGCGCGCCAGGCGTCCGACAGTGCGACCACCGCCGCCTTGGCGGCGCTGTAGGCGGCCGCGCCCGGCATCGGCACCCATGCCACCGTCGACGCGAAGTTGACGACCACGCTGCGGCGCTGTCGCACCAGCGCCGGCAGCGCGGCGCGCAGCACCCGTTCGGCGCCGAGCACGTGCACGGCGAACATCGACTCGGTGCCGTGCGACGGCGCATCGCACCAGCGCGACAGCGTGCCACCGTTGCCGGCGACGTTGGCAATGCCGTCGAGGCGCCCCCAGGTGTCGAGCACGCGCGCGATGCCCGCGGCCACGGCTTCGTCGGAGCGAATGTCCATCGGCACCGCCAGCGCCTGCAGGCCGCGGGCGGCGAGGGCCGCGGCCTCCCGCTGCAGCGCGTCGGCCGAACGCGCGGCGAGCGCCACCCGCGCGCCGCACGCGGCCAGCGCACGCGCGATCTCGAGCCCGATGCCGGTGGAGGCCCCGCTCACCAACCAGACCTGATCGTCGAACTGCATGCCGTGCTCTCCTGTGATGGCCATTGGGCGTGTTGGTGACACTATAGCATATGTGTCATATTCTGCTTGGTCAATATGCACCCGGTGGCAGCCAAAGCCGTACGATCGGCGCATGTCCCTGCGCCACGCCATCCTCGGATTCCTCGACATCGAGCCGGCCACCGGCTACACGCTGATGCAGCGCTTCGAGGGCTCGGTCGGCGCGTTCTGGACGGCCACGCAGAGCCAGATCTATCGCGAACTGCACGGCCTGCTCGAGGCCGGCCTCGTCACGATGGAGGTCGTGCCCCAGGACGGCAGGCCGCCGCGCAAGCTGCACGCGTTGACGCAGGCGGGCCGCAGCGAGCTGCAGCGCTGGCTCGCTTCGCCGATGGAACCGATGCAGCTGCGCGACCCCCTGCTGCTGCGGCTGGTCTTCGCTGCCGCGATGCCGGCCGCGCAGCTCGATGCCGCACTGGCCGACTACGAGCGCAGCCTGCGCGAACGGCTCACCGAGTACCGCGCGCGCATGGCCGACGAGGCCGTGCTCGGCCTGGCGCGCAGCGCGCGCGAGCGCCTGATCTGGTCGCTGTCGATCGAGAGCGGCGTGGCCTGGTGCGAGGCGCAGCTCGCATGGTTGCGCAACGCGCGCGCGCGGCTCGCTGCGAATCCGGTGCGCCGGCGAGCAGCCGGCGCGGCGGCACGCGCTCGGCCGGCCGCGCGAGGCGCGCCGAAGTGAA
>JAIXKR010000056.1:838-3404 GCA_026932235.1 Burkholderiales bacterium | reverse complement strand
TGGCGCTGGCGCGCAGTCTGCTGCAAATGCCGATGCCCAACCCGCATGCGGTCGAGGACGCCGCTGCCTTCATGCGGCGCGTGGCCGCGATCGATATCGAGCGCGGCCGGCACTGCCGCACGGGCCGTTGGCGCTGCGTGCAGTCGCTGCCGGTCGACCGCGCGGCGCTGGGCGCGATCGCCACCTCCTGCCGGAGCCCGCTGTGACCCCCAGCGTGTGTCTCCCAGCGCAAGGCCTCATCGCGCAGCAGCACGCGATGCGCCCGAGGCTGCGCCTGCGGCCCACAAGCACCCCCGATCGCAGCAAGCGCCCGGCCGGCAACGCCCCACCGGCGCCAGATCTGCCCCTGCCGCCGTTGCCGGCACCGCCGTGTGCGTCGCCTCGAGCACCCTTTGGCCCCGACGCATTGCCCACAGCAGCGACTGAAACTTACAGTGCCCATGGCACCGCCGGCCCGGCGGTTCAGTTCAACGGGGTTTATCCGACGCGGGTCGCGCCGGGCGCTTCGATGCGGTCGCAGCGCGTCGGATAAACGCTATTCGTCAGGCGCCGCCAACACCCGCTTGCGCGACAATTGCGACGCCCGCACCACCGACCGAGGCCCACGATGGAACTGACTGCCGTTCTCACCCCTGCCGATGAAGGTGGCTACGTCGCGCTCAACCCCGAGACGGGCACCACTACCCAGGGCGAGACAGTAGAAGAAGCCGTGGCCAACCTGCGCGAGGCCACCGCGCTGTACCTGTCTGAGTTCCCCATGGCTTCACGCGGTCATCCCGTCGTCACTACGTTCTCCATCCCGGAGCATGCCTAAGCTGCCTCGAGTCTCCGGCGCTGAGGCTCTCAGGGCGCTGCAACGACTCGGTTTCGAGAAGGTCCGCCAAAGCGGAAGTCACGTGGTCGCACGCAGGGGATCGAAGGGATGCGTGATCCCGATGCACGCTGAACTCAAGGTCGGCACGCTCGCGGGTCTGCTCCGGCAGGCTGACGTTTCGCCCGAGGAGTTCATCGAAGCCCTGTGAAGGCGGCGCCTGACCAAATACCGTTAAGTTACCGTGAAAGCCCAACGCCCAAGTGACGTGACCATACCTGCCGGCCTGCAGCATCAATTTGAGAACCGCTGGGCTCGACCCCAGGAATGCAGCGGTGAATCAGGTCGCGGCGTTGGCCGCAGCTGCGCACGTTGCAGGCCACTTGCCGATGGCCTTGAGTTGCTTGATCCAGCGCGGGGCGTCTTTTTCTTGGCGCTCATGGCCGCGTAGTCGATGGCCTGGTCGAGATGAGCTGCCTGCCGTTTTTCGTCTTCCAGGGGCCGATGGTTAGCATCGAAGCTGGAAGGACGAGAAGTGAAGAAGATACCGAAACAGGAGTACACGGCCGAGTTCAAGGAACAGGCCGTCAAGCACGCCCAGGCAGTGGGCATCGTGGTGGCCGCCAGGGAACTGGGGCTGGTCGAGCAGACGCTGCGTAACTGGGTCAAGGCGTCGGCCGCCGGCAAGCTGACGGCACCCGGCACCAAGCCGGTGACGCCCGAGCAGATGGAGCTGTCCAGGCTGCGCGCGGAGAACGCGCGGCTGAAGATGCACGTCGACATCCTAAAAAAAGCGACGGCGTACTTTGCGAAGGATGCGCTGTGAAGTACGCCTGGATCGACGCGCAGCGCCGCGAATACCCCCTGCCCGACATGTGCGAGGTGCTGACCGTCAGCATCAGCGGCTACCGCGCCTGGAAGCGCGGCGGCAAGGCCGACCGTACGCGCCTGACGGACCCGCAGGCCGTGGCTTTGATCAAGAGCATCCACGCCGAGGTCAAGGCCGCCTACGGCTCGCGACGCATGCATCGGGAACTGCAGGGCAGGGGCCACCGCATCGGCCTGCGCCGTGTCGAGCGGCTGATGCGCGAGCATGGCATCCGGGCTCGGCACAAGCGGCGCTTCAAGGCGACGACCGACTCCAAGCACTCGATGCCGGTAGCACCCAACCTGCTGGCGCGCAACTTCACGCCCGAGGCGCCGAACCAGGTGTGGACGGGCGACATCACATACATCCAGACGGGCGAGGGCTGGCTGTACCTGGCCATCGTGCTGGACCTGTTCAACCGCGAGGTCGTGGGCTGGTCGATCAAGCCGAGGATGACGGCTGACATCGTCACCGATGCGCTGACGATGGCCTGGTTCCGGCGCAAGCCCGGCGCCGGTGTGCTCTTTCACAGCGACCGCGGAAGCCAGTACGCCAGTCAGGCCATGGCCGCCAAGCTCACCGAGTACGAGATGACGGCCTCGATGAGCCGCAAGGGCGACTGCTGGGACAACGCGCCCACCGAGAGCTTCTTCAACAGCCTGAAGAACGAGCGAGTGTATGGAACGACCTACGCGACGCGAGCCCACGCGCAGGCCGACCTGTTCGCCTACATCGAGGTGTTCTACAACCGGAGTCGCCGCCACTCCACGCTGGGCTACAGCTCGCCGATTCGGTTCCTCGAGGACTGGATCAGCAAGCATGCTGCTCAGCCCTGCATGGCGGCATAAGAGCGGCCTGCTGGAAGACGAAATTCGACGGGCACCTCA
>JAIXKR010000056.1:0-828 GCA_026932235.1 Burkholderiales bacterium | reverse complement strand
CTGCATGGCGGCATAAGAGCGGCCTGCTGGAAGACGAAATTCGACGGGCACCTCAAGATACGGCTGGCGGCGCGACAGCAGGATGTGGATCAGCCGGATCATCTTGTGCGCCACGGCAACGATGGCCTTCTTGTGCGACTTGCGCACCATCAGGCTCTTGTACTTGGCCGCCAGGGTGCTCTTGGTCATGCGCGCGGCGTTGGCGCACTCGCACAGGATGTAGCGGATGACGTTGTTGCCGTGTCGCGTGCGGCCAGACTTGCGCTTGCCCGCGCTCTCGTTGTTGCCCGGGCTCAGCGCGGCCCAGCAGGCCAGCCGCTCGGGGCTGGCAAAGCGGGCCATGTCGTCGCCGATCTCGATGAGGATCAGCGCGGCTGCCACTTCGTCGATGCCGGGGATGGTCTGCAGCAGGCTGTGCGCCCAGGCATAGGGCTGCATGGCCCGCATCAGGTAGGCGTCGATGTCGGCCAGTTGGCGCTGCATCTGCTCGATGCTCTCGCCCAGGTGGCGCAGCACGAACAGGTGCCGCTCGCTGAGCTCACCGTCAAGGCTTGCGGCCAGTTCCTCGGTCTTGCGCTTCAAGTCCAACTACAAGTCCACTGCACGGCGCCGAGCAGAGTGGTCAACTGCCGCGCGAGCCAGCCGCCGACGCCGCGCAGCGCGACGAGCGCCGCCGCGCGCTGCGCCGGCACGACTGGGTGGTCTACACCAAGACAGCGCTGGCCGGGCCGGCGGCGGTGCTGGACTACCTGAGCCGCTACACGCAGCGCACCGCCATCGGCGCCGAGCGGCTCGTGGCCATCCGCGGCGAGCAGGTGCTGCTGCGCG
>JAIXKR010000082.1 GCA_026932235.1 Burkholderiales bacterium | reverse complement strand
GGCGCGGCGGCGAACAAGGCCTTGGTGTACTCGTGCTCGGGTGCGGCGAAGACGCGGTGCGCCGGCCCGTATTCGACGACGCGGCCCTGGCTCATCACCGCGAGCTGGTCGCAGACCTGGCTGGCCACGCGCAGGTCGTGGGTGATGAAGAGCATCGCGAGGTTGAGCCGCGCCTTGATCTCCTCGAACAGGCGCAGCACCTGCGCCTGCACCGAGACGTCGAGCGCCGAGACCGCCTCGTCGGCGACGAGCAGCTCGGGGTCCATCATCAGCGCGCGTGCGATGCACAGGCGCTGGCGCTGGCCGCCGCTGAACTGGTGCGGGAAGCGGTCCATCGCGCTGGCGTCCATGCGCACCAGCGCCACCAGCTCGCGCGCCTTGGCCAGCGCCTGCGCGCGCGGCACGCCGTAGTTCAGCGGCCCTTCGATCATCGCCTCGGCGATCGTGCGTCGCGGGTTGAGCGAGCGGTAGGGGTCCTGGAAGACGATCTGCACGCGCTTGCGCAGCGGGCGCAGCGCGCGTGGCGGGAGCTGGGCGATGTCGTCCTGGCCGAGCCGGACCTCGCCGGCGCTCGGGTCGATCAGGCGCACGACGCAGCGCGCGACCGTGCTCTTGCCCGAGCCCGATTCGCCGACGATGCCAAGCGTCTGGCCGCGCCGGATCTCGAAGTTCACGTCCTGCGCCGCGTAGACGGTGCGCGCCTTGCCGAACCAGCCCTTGTCGACGTAGGTCTTGGCCAGTCCCCGCGCGCGCAGCACGACCGGAGCCTTGTCGTCGACCGGGCGCTCGGCCAGGCGCAGCGTCGGCACGGCGCCGATCAGCATCTTCGTGTAGTCGTGCCGCGGCTGCTGCAGCACCTCGGCCTTGGTGCCGACCTCGACCATGTCGCCCAGGCGCAGCACGGCCACGCGCTGCGCGATCTCGGCGACGACGCCGAAGTCGTGGGTGATGAAGAGCACGCCGGTGCCGTGCTTGCGCTGCAGCTGCAGCATCAGCTCGAGCACCTGCTTCTGCGTCGTCACGTCGAGCGCGGTGGTCGGTTCGTCGGCGATCAGCAGCACCGGCTCCAGCACCAGCGCCATCGCGATCATGATGCGCTGCCGCTGCCCGCCCGAGAGCTGGTGCGGGTAACTGGCCATCATCCGGTCGGGGTCGGGCAGCAGCACCTCCTCGATGATCGCGCGCACCTTGGCGCGGCGCTCGGCGGGACTGAGCCTGGTGTGTTCGGCGAGCACCTCGTCGATCTGGTCGCCGCAGGTCATGACCGGGTTGAGCGCGGTCATCGGCTCCTGGAAGATCATCGACATGCGCGTGGCGCGCAGCTCGCGCAGGCGCGACAGCGGCGCGTGCGTGATGTCCTCGCCCTGCAGCAGGATGCGCCCCGAGAGGATCGGGAGCTGCCGTGGCAGCAGCCCCATCACGCCCTGCGCGATCACGCTCTTGCCCGAGCCGGATTCGCCGACCAGGCAGAGGATCTCGCCGCGCCCGACGCTGAACGAGACCTCGCGCACCGCGACGGCGCGGTCGCCGCCGCCGGGCAGCCCGACGGTGAGCTGCTCGACCTGGAGGATGGGGGCGTCGGCGTTCATCCGCGCTTGGCCATCTTCGGGTCGAGCGTGTCGCGCAGCCCGTCGCCGAGGATGTTGACCGCCAGCACCGTCACCGCCAGGAACAGGCCGGGGAAGAAGATGTTGTGTGGGTACTGGTTGAACTGTGCGCGGCCCTCGGCCATCACGTTGCCCCAGGTCGGGATGTCGGGCGGCAGGCCGACGCCGAGGAAGGAGAGGATGGCCTCGACGAGGATGCCCGAGGCGCAGATGAAGGTCGCCTGCACGATCAGCGGCGCGACCGTGTTGGGCAGGATGTGGCGCCACATGATCAGCGGGGTCGGCGTGCCCATCGAGACCGCGGCCTCGACGTAGGGTTCCTCGCGGATCGTCAGCACCATCGAGCGCACGAGCCGGGTCACGCGCGGGATCTCGGGGATCGCGATCGCGATCACGACGGTGGGCAGCGTGCCGCGCCACATCGCGACGAGCGCGATCGCGATCAGGATCGCCGGGATCG
Organism: Burkholderiales bacterium; assembly: GCA_026932235.1. GTDB lineage: Bacteria > Pseudomonadota > Gammaproteobacteria > Burkholderiales > Burkholderiaceae_C > Rubrivivax. The sequence goes on along the minus strand of JAIXKR010000082.1, from coordinate 64,871 downwards.
CCATCAGCCCGTCCATGAAGCGCATCAGCGGCCCGTCCAGCCAGCGGATGAAGCCCGAGAGCAGGCCGAAGAGCACGCCGAAGGCCACCGCGACGATCGCGGTCGCGAGGCCGACGATCAGCGAGACGCGGGTGCCGTAGATCACGCGGCTGTAGACGTCGCGGCCGAAGCTGTCGCTGCCCATGATGAAGCGGTGCTCGAGCGTGTCGCCGTCCAGCGTCGTGATCTCGCCGGTCTGCCCGGGCAGCAGGTCGCGGCTGACCGGGTCGAAGAGCGAGGGGTCGACGGTGCCGAGCCAGGGTGCCGCCACGGCCACCGCGACCAGCACGAGCAGGATCAGCCCGCCGATGCGCACCGAGGTGTTGCGCCGCACGCGCTGCCAGACGCTGGGCTGGCTGACGATCGTCGCCGACTCGACCGAGAGCGATTCGAGCGACGTGCGCCCGGCGTCGGGGGTCGTTGCAGGTTCGGTCACGGTCTTGGGCTTTCCGGCGGGGCTCGTTCGTCGCTGACGCGCCGGCTAGTAGCGGATGCGCGGGTCGAAGAACACGTAGGACAGGTCGATCAGCAGGTTCACCAGCACGTAGACGACGCTGAAGAAGAGGATCACGCCCTGGATCGTCGGGAAGTCGCGCGCGAGCACCGCGTCGACCGTCAGCCGGCCGAGGCCCGGGATCGCGTAGACCGACTCGGTGACGACGACGCCGCCGATCAGCAGCGCGATGCCGATGCCGATCACGGTGATGATCGGCACCGCGGCGTTGGCCAGCGCGTGTCGCATCAGCACCTTGGTCTCGGGCAGGCCCTTGGCGCGCGCGGTGCGGATGTAGTCCTCGCCGAGGGTCTCGAGGACGCTTGCGCGGGTGACGCGCGCGATCAGCGCGATGTAGATCACCGAGAGCGTGAGCGAGGGCAGGATGAGCTGGTAGAGCCAGCCGCCGACGCCTTCGGCCAGCGGCTTGTAGCCCTGCACCGGCAGCCAGCCGAGCTTGAGGCTCACGAGCCAGATCAGCATGTAGGCGAGCACGAACACCGGGATCGAGAAGCCGAGCACCGAAAAACTCATCAGCGCGCGGTCCAGCCAGCTGCCGAAGCGCCAGGCGGCCATCACCCCGAGCGGCACCGCGACGAGCACGGCGATGGTGATGGTGATCAGCGCCAGCGACAGCGTGGGCTCCAGGCGCTGGCCGATGAGCGTCGTGACCTCGGTCTTGTAGTAGTAGCTCTCGCCGAGGTCGCCGGTCAGCATGCGGCCGAACCAGATGAGGAACTGCTCGGGCACCGACTTGTCGAGGCCCAGGCTCTTGCGGATCTGAGCGATCTGCTCGGTGCTGGCGGCATCCCCGGCGAGAACCGCTGCCGGGTCGCCCGGCGTCAGGCGCAACACCAGGAACACCAGCACCGCGACGATCAGCAGCACCGGAATCGTCGACAGCAGGCGGCGTGAAAGGAACTGGAGCATGGATCATCCGCGACCATCGGCACCGCGGCGGCGATGGTCGCGGCGCTTCTGGTGGTCAGTTCTTCTTCAGGTTCCAGTAGAGGTTGTTGTTGGTGATGAAGAAGCCGCTGATGTTCTTGCGCGCGGCCATCGGCTGGTCGAACTCGCCCACTGGTGCGTGCGTGCCGATTTCGTACATGCGGACGTGGATCTTGTCGGCGAGGTCCTTCTTCGTGGCCTCGTCGGTGGCGCGCATGAACTGGTTGCGCAGTTCCTGCACCTTGTCGTCGCTGGCCCAGCCGAACCAGCCGGACTTCTCGCCGCGCGTGTCGGCGGTCGGATTGGCGATCGGACTCCAGACGTCGAAGGTATTGAAGGCGGTCAGGAACATGTTCCAGCCGCCCTTGTCCGGGCCGTCCTTCTTCGCGCGGCGGCTCACCAGCGTCTGCCAGTCCATCGCCTGCAGATCGACCTTGAATCCGGCCTGGCGCAGCAGCTGCGCCGCCACGTCCGGGAGCTTCTGGATGCTCGGCAGGTCGGTGGGCTTCATCAGCACGACGGGCGTGCCGTCGTAGCCGCTGGCCTTGAGCAGCTCCTGCGCCTTTCGCATGTTGCCCTTGGCCTGCACCTCGCTGCCGGCGGTCGTGCCGTAGGGTGTGTTGCAGATGAACATCGAGTAGCAGGGCTTGTAAAGGCTCTTGACGCCGACCTGCGCGCGCAGGAAGGGCTCCTGCTGGAACGCGGCGAGCGCCGCCTGCCGCACCTTCGGGTTGTCGAAGGGCTTGTGCAGGTGATTGAAGCGTGCCATGTACTGCAGGCCCGCGTTGGTGTAGCGGGGGATCTGGAGGTCGGGGTCGGTCTTGGCGCTTTCGTAGAAGTCGAAGCCCAACTGCTCGACGATGTCGACCTCGCCCTTCTTGAGCGCGTTGACCTGCGCCTGCGCGTCGCGCAGCGCGAGGTTCCACTCGACGCGATCGACATACACGCGCTTGCCGCCGGCCGTGCCCGAAGGCGGCTCGTTGCGCGGCACGTACCTGGCGTTCTTCAGGTAGACGGCCTTGTCGCCGGGCTTGAACTCGTCGCGCTTGAAGACATAGGGACCGGAACCGGTGTAGTCGTCGATCTGCTTGAAGGCGTCGGTGTCGGCGACGCGCTTGGGCATGATGAAGGGTACGTTGGCGCCGGGCTTTCCGAGCGCTTCGAGCATGAAGCCGCAGGCCTCGCCCAGGAAGATGCGGAAAGTGTCGGGCGTGGGCGCGTCCATCTTGGAAACGAATTGCATCAGCGCGCTGCCCATGGCGTCGCGCTTGCCCCAGCGCTGGAGGCTGGCGATGACATCCTCACCGGTTACGGGTTTGCCGTCGTGGAACTCGAGGCCCTTGCGCAGCTTGAAGGTCCACAGCCGGTGGTCGGGGCTCTCGGTCCAGCTCTCGACCATCTGCGGCTTGACCTTGCCGTTCTCGTCGGTGCCGAAGAGCGTGTCGTAGATCATGTAGCCGTGGTTGCGGCTCATGTAGGCCGTGGTCCAGATCGGATCGAGGATGGCCAGGTTCGAGTGCGGCACGATGCGCAGCACCTGGGTGTCCTGCGCGCGGGCGCCGGGGGTGGCGAGCAGGCCGGCGACGGCGATCGTGCCGAGGGCAGCGAGTGCACGGCGGCGAGCGTTCATCGAGATCATCGGGTCTTCCTTCGTGTCGGTTGCGGCGATCGCGGAGCAGTCTGCTCGAACCGCCTGCGTTGTCGAGTCCGTTCGATTCTGCGCGGCGTCCCGGCATGTCTTACTAGGGCAAACACCGGCCGCGGGTGCGCGGTGGCGCCCTGCGTCCTCCGCTGCGGCAGCGTGGCCAGCGCGTCGCTGCCGCTGTCCCGGCGGCGCGAATCACCCTAGCATCGCGGCTGGCGGGCACCGCTGCCCGCGCCGCAGCCCATGGCATCCGAACTCGACCTCGCCGCGCTCTCGATGACGGAGATCGTCCGCCTGCAGAACCTGCTGTCGCAGGAGCTGTCGCGGCGCTTCGAGACGGACGCGGCGATCTGCTTCAGCGACATCGTCGGCTCGACGGCCTACTTCGCGCGCTTCGGCGATGTCGTCGGGCGCCAGCTGCAGCAGTTGCACTTCGACCTGCTGGCGCGCGTGCTCGCGATGCACGACGGACGGCTCGTCGACACCGCGGGCGACGGTGCGGCCTGCATCTTCCCGGCTGCCGGCGCCGCCGCCGCGGCGATGTGCGCGCTGGCGCAGGGCGTGAGCGCCGAGAACATGCATCGTGCTCGCGAGCACCAGCTCGTGCTGCGCATCGGCGTGCACTGGGGCCGCGTGCTCACCGACGGCGTGCAGGTCACGGGCGAGGTGATGAACGTGTGCGCGCGCATCGCGGCTTCGGCCGAGCCGGGGCAGATCCGCCTTTCGCGCGCGTGCTTTCGCGAGCTCGACCTCGACGCGCGGCTGCGCTGCCGACCGCTGGGCGAAGTCGCCCTCGAAGGCGTGGGCCGGCCGCTCGAGCTGCTGGCGCTGGCCTGGGTCGAAGGCGAGCGCCACCCGGTGGCGGTGCGCGTGCGCGAAACGGGCGCCTGCATCGCGCTGCCCGAGCAGGACGTCGTCGCCTTCGGCCGCCTGGACGTGATCGAGGGCATGCCGGCCAACGACATCGTGCTCAGCCTGCCCGACGCCACCGCCACGCGCCAGATCAGCCGCTGGCACGTCGAGCTGCGCCGCGGCCGCGACGGCTACGTGCTGCGCGCGGTCAGCTCGCACTCGACCGTCGTCGACGGGCGCGCGCTGCAGCGCGGCGAGGAGGTGGCCGTCGGCCCCGGCAGCGTGGCCGTGCTCTCGAGCGTGGTGACGCTGGAGCTGCTCGGCCCCGCGGCCCCCGGCGATCGCCGCGGGGAGCAGACGATGGTGCTGTGAACGCCGGGTCGGCTCATGCGCCCTCGGCTTCGCCTTCGTCGCCGCTGACGCTGTCCAGGCGCTGGATGAGCGTGTCGAGCGCACGGTAGAAGTCGCGCGCGAACTCGCTGCCGATGCCGGCCTCGATCTCGGCGTAGATGGCTTCGATGCGTGGCGCCAGGCGCCGCGCCAGCGCGCGCCCCTTGGGCGTGAGCGCGACCTGCAGCCGGCGCGCGTCGTGCCCCAGGCGCTTGCGCGTGACGAGGCCGAGGTCGTCCATGCGCGCGAGCACGCCGGCCAGGCTCGGGCTGCTGATGGCGCACAGGGTGACGAGCTGGCGCGGCTCCAGCGGCCCGGCCTCGGCCACGCAGCGCACGATGCGCCACTGCTGCTCGGTGACGCCGGCGGCCTGCAGCGCCGGGCGGAAGCGCGTGATCACGCGCTCGCGCGCCTGCAGCAGCAGCAGCGGCAGGTTGCGGTGGCCAAAGACGTTCGCGTCGGCGACGGCGGGCGAAGAAGGAGTCGGGCTCATCGGGGGCGGGCAGAGGGCGAGCGAGGTCGGGCGCAGTCGTTGCGATGCTAGCAATGGCCGCAGTGCCGGCGTGGAGCGCCGCAATCCGACTTGACTTACTCACATATTAGCAATTACAGTGCGGCCCAGCCAGTCACTGCCGTCGAACGAATGCTGCCGTCATGTCCGTCCTGAGCTTCGACTTCGCCCCCTGGCGGCTCTCCGGCACCGTGCTGGGCGTGCTGCTCAACCACCGCCCGGCGCTGGCCGCCCTCGGCGATGCCGTGCACGCCGCGCCCTACAAGGCGCCGCCCAAGGCGCCGGTGCTCTACGTGAAGCCGCGCAACACGCAGGTCGGCGCGGGCGCGCGTGTGGCCGTGCCCGCGGGCGTGCCGGCGCTGGAAGTCGGCGCGGCGCTGGGCCTGGTGATCGGCCGCAGCGCCTGCCGCGTGCGCGCCGAGGAGGCGCTCTCCTTCGTCGCCGGCCTCGTCATCGTCGCCGACCTCTCGGTGCCGCACGAGAGCTTCTATCGCCCCTCGGTGCGGCTGAAGGCGCGCGACGGCTTCTGTCCTTTGGGCCCGCGCGTGTGGCCGCTGCAGGCCGTGCCCGCGCCCGACGCGCTCGAGCTGCAGGTGACGGTCGACGGCCGCAGCGTGCACGAGAGCACGACCGGCGAGCGCGTGCGCGGCGCGGCGCAGCTGCTGGCCGATGTCTCGGCCTTCATGACGCTCGCGCCCGGCGACGTGCTCATGACCGGTGTCGCCGCCGGCGCGCCCCACGTCGAGCCTGGGCACACGGTGGGCGTGAGCCTCGAGGGCCTGGGCACGCTGTCCTTCGATCTCGTCCGCGAGGAGTTGTCATGAGAAGCGCACGCGTGGCCTACGACGGCGCCATCCACGACGCCGTGCCACATCTCGACGGCCTGCAGCTGGCCGACGGGCGCTTGCTCGCCGAGGACGCCGTGGTCTGGCTGCCGCCGCTGGCGCAGGTGGGCACCGTGATCGCGCTCGGCCTGAACTACGCCGACCACGTGCAGGAGCTCTCCAAGGAGCTCACGCGCACGAACCAGGACGAGCCGCTCGTGTTCCTGAAGACGCCGGGCAGCCTCATCGGCCACCGCGCGCACACGCGGCGGCCGCTGGATGCGGGCTTCATGCACTACGAGTGCGAGCTGGCGGTCGTCATCGGGCGGCGCGCGCGCCGCGTGCGCGCCGCCGACGCGCTTGCGCACGTGCAGGGCTACACCGTCTGCAACGACTACGCCATCCGCGACTACCTCGAGAACTGGTACCGCCCCAACCTGCGCGTGAAGAACCGCGACGGCGCCACCGTGCTCGGCCCCTGGCTGGTGAGCGCCGACGAGGTGCCCGACCCGCAGCGCCTGTCGCTGCGCACCACGGTCGACGGCCGCCTCGTGCAGCAGGGCACGACCGCCAACATGATCCACTCGGTGGCGGCGCTGATCGAGTACCTCAGCGACTTCATGACGCTCGAGCCCGGTGACATCATCCTCACCGGAACGCCCGAGGGCACCGTGAACTGCCAGGCCGGCGAGCAGGTCGTGTGCGAGATCGACGGCATCGGGCGCCTGGTCAACACGCTGGTGGCGGATGCGCCGGCAGCAAGCTGAGGCACGAGGCAACTTCATGTTCGACATCCAGACCCTGGCGCTGCTGGCGCCGGCCGTGCAACGCATGGCGCAAGGCCAGGCGGGCCTGCCGGCGCTCGACACCGCGGCGCAGCCCGAGGTCGGGCAGGCGCAGATCGCCGCGGTGCTGCGGCGCGCGGCCGAGCGCATGCAGGACAACTTCCCCTACGCGCACCCGCTCTACGCCGGCCAGATGATGAAGCCGCCGCACCCGGTGGCGCGCCTGGCCTATGCGCTGGCGAGCTTCGTCAACCCCAACAACCATGCGCTCGACGGCGGCCGTGCCAGTTCGGCGATGGAGCGCGAGGCGGTGGCCGAGATTGCCGCCATGTTCGGCTGGGACGCGCACCTGGGCCACCTCACCAGCGGCGGCACCATGGCCAACCTGGAGGCGCTGTGGGTGGCCGGGCTCTCGCAGCCGGGGCGGCGCATCCTCGCCTCGGAGCAGGCGCACTACACGCATGCGCGCATCACCGAGGTGCTGAAGATTCCTTTCGCATCCGTCGCCCACGACGCACGCGCGCGCATGGACCTGGGCGCGCTGCAGGTGGCGCTGGATGCCGGCGAAGTCGGCACCGTCGTCGCCACGCTGGGCACCACGGCCGCCGGCGCCGTCGACCCGCTGCCGCAGATCCTGCGCCTGCGCGAGCGCTACGGCTTTCGCGTGCACGTCGACTCGGCCTACGGCGGCTACTACCGCCTAGCGCGCAACCTCGGGCCCGAGGCCAGCGCCGCCTACGAGGCCATCGGCGCGGCCGACTCCATCGTCGTCGACCCGCACAAGCACGGCCTGCAGCCCTATGGCTGCGGCTGCGTGCTGTTCAAGGACCCGACGGTGGGCCGCTTCTACCGCCACGATTCGCCCTACACCTACTTCAGCTCCAAGGAGCTGCACCTGGGCGAGATCAGCCTCGAATGCTCGCGCGCCGGCGCCGCCGCGGTGGCGCTGTGGGCCACGCAGCAGTGCCTGCCGCTGCAGCGCGGCGGCGCTTTCGCGCAGGGCCTGGAGGCCTGCCGCGAGGCCGCGCTCGAGCTGCAGCGCCGCATCGAGGCCGACGCGCGCTTCCTCAGCGGCCCGCAGCCGGAGCTGGACATCGTCGTCTGGGCGCCGCGCGGCGCCAGCGCTAGCGAAGTCTCGGCGCGCACGCAGGCGGTGTTCGAGGCCGCCGCGCGCGAGGACCTGCACCTGGCGGTGGCGAGCTTCCCGCGCGCGATGTTCCCGCACTGGCCGCTGCAGTGGGACGCCGAGCGCGTCACCTGCCTGCGCTCGTGCCTGATGAAGCCCGAGCACCGCGAGTGGGTCGACGAGATCTGGACCCGTCTTGGGCGCGCGACCGATGCCGTCCTCGCCGCCTGAACCAAGGAGCCGCACATGCACATCCGACACCTGATCAACGGCGAGGCCGTCGACAGCCGCGACCGCTTCGAGACCCTCAACCCGGCGAACCAGCAGGTGCTGGCCACCGTGGCCAGCGGCGGCGCCGAGGAGGTCAACGCCGCCGTGGCCGCCGCCAAGGCGGCCTTCCCGGCCTGGGCAGGCATGGCGGCGCTTGAGCGCGCCAAACGCATCCGCGCGCTCGGCGAGCTGATCAGTCGCCACGTCGCCGAGATCGCACGCACCGAGACGGCGGACACCGGGCAGGTGATCGCGCAGACCGGCAAGCAGCTCATCCCGCGCGCGGCCGACAACTTCCACTACTTCGCCGAGATGTGCACGCGCGTGGACGGCCACACCTACCCCACGCCCACGCACCTGAACTACACGCTCTACCACCCGGTGGGCGTGTGCGCGCTCATCAGCCCCTGGAACGTGCCCTTCATGACCGCGACCTGGAAGGTCGCGCCCTGCCTGGCCTTCGGCAACACCGCGGTGCTGAAGATGAGCGAGCTCTCGCCCATGACCGCGGCGCGCCTGGGCGAGCTGGCGCTGGAGGCCGGCATCCCCAAGGGCGTGCTCAACGTCGTGCACGGCTACGGCAAGACCGCGGGCGAGGCGCTCTGCGCGCACCCGGACGTGCGCGCGATCTCGTTCACCGGCTCCACCGCGACCGGCAACCGCATCGTGCAGACCGCGGGCATGAAGAAGTTCAGCATGGAGCTCGGCGGCAAGAGCCCCTTCGTGATCTTCGACGACGCCGATCCCGCGCGCTCGCTCGATGCCGCGGTGTTCATGATCTTCAGCAACAACGGCGAGCGCTGCACCGCCGGCAGCCGCATCCTGGTGCAGAAGTCGATCTACGCCGACTTCGTCGCGCGCTTCGTCGAGCGCGCGAAGAAGATCAAGGTCGGCGACCCGATGGACGAGACCACCATCGTCGGCCCCATGATCAGCGCCGACCACCTCGCCAAGGTGCGCCGCTACATCGAGCTCGGGCCCAGGGAGGGCGCGACGCTGCTGTGCGGCGGGCTCGACGCGCCCGCGCTGGCCGGCGAGCTGGCCAAGGGCAACTTCGTGCAGCCCACGGTCTTCGCCGACGTCGACAACCGCATGAAGATCGCGCAGGAGGAGATCTTCGGCCCGGTGGCCTGCCTGATCCCCTTCGAGGACGAGGCCGACGCCGTGCGCATCGCCAACGACATCGCCTACGGCCTCTCCAGCTACGTCTGGACCGAGAACCTCGGTCGCGCGCACCGTGTGGCCGCCGGCATCGAGGCCGGCATGTGCTTCGTCAACAGCCAGAACGTGCGCGACCTGCGCCAGCCCTTCGGCGGCACCAAGGCCAGCGGCACCGGCCGCGAAGGCGGCACCTGGAGCTACGAGGTCTTCCTCGAGCCCAAGAACGTCTGCGTCAGCCTGGGCTCGCACCCTATCCCACGCTGGGGCGCGTGAGGCCGCAGCGCCGCGCACGCCCAGCACACCCCCTCGTCACCAGGAGACTGTCATGGGCCAACTCGCCCTTGCCGCCAAGATCACCCACGTTCCTTCCCTCTACCTGAGCGAGCAGCCCGGCGCGCGCAAGGGCACGCGCCAGGACGCCATCGACGGCCACAAGGAGATCGGCCGCCGCTGCCGCGAACTGGGCGTGGACACCATCGTCGTCTTCGACACGCACTGGCTCGTCAACGCCAACTACCACATCAACTGCGGCGCGCACTTCAAGGGCCTCTACACCAGCCCCGAGCTGCCGCACTTCATCTCGAACATGGGCTACGAGTTCCCGGGCAACCCCAGGCTCGGCAAGCTGCTGGCCGAGGTGGCCAACGAGATGGGTGTCGAGGCGCTGGCGCACGACCGCACCACGCTCGCGCCCGAGTACGGCACGCTGGTGCCGATGCGCTACATGAACGAGGACCAGCACTTCAAGACGGTCTCCGTCTCGGCGCTGTGCACCGTGCACTACCTCGACGACAGCGCGCGCCTGGGCTGGGCCATCCGCCGCGCGATCGAGGAGCGCTACGACGGCAAGGTCGCCATCCTCGCCAGCGGCTCGCTCAGCCACCGCTTCGCGCAGAACGGCCTCGCGCCCGAGTTCGGCTTCAAGATCTGGAGCCCGCTGCTCGAGCGCATGGACCGCGACGTCATCGAGATGTGGAAGAAGGGCGAGTGGGCCGAGTTCTGCGCCATGCTGCCCGAGTACGCCGTCAAGGGTCACGGCGAGGGCTTCATGCACGACACCGCCATGCTGCTCGGGGCGCTGGGCTGGTCGGCCTACGACGGCCAGGCCGAGATCATCACGCCCTACTTCGGCGCCAGCGGCACGGGCCAGCTCAACGCCGTCTTCCCGGTCACGCCGCAGGACGGGCACGCGATTCCGAAGCCCGTAGCCTCGGCCGCCGAGGGCTACACGCCGGTTTCGGTGCGCCTCTGATCCGTCACGGCATCGACGCGCCATGCCGCACCTGGTGCTGCTCTACACGGGCAACCTCGAGCCCGAGGCCGACATCGGCGGCCTCTGCCGCAAGCTCGCCGACGCCATGCTGACGGTGAAGGACGAGCGCGGCGCGCAGGTCTTTCCCACCGGCGGCACGCGCGTGCTCGCCTACCCGGCGGCGCATTTCGCGGTCGCCGACGGCGCGGACGACTACGGCTTCTGCTGGTTCAACCTGCGCATGGGCCGCGGCCGCAGCGAGGCCGTGCAGCAGGCCGCCGGCCAGGCCCTGGCCGCGGCCGCGAAGGCGCACTTCGCGCCGCTTCTGCAGCAGCGGCACGTGGGCCTGACGCTGCAGGTCGACGTCGGCGCCGAGGTCTTCGACGCCAAGTTCGGCAACCTCCACCCCCTTTTCGCCAGGCCTTGACGATGCTCGACCACGCCACCACGCAGACGCTCGCCCGCCGGCTCTACGAGGCGCGCAAGACGCGCACGCCGCTGCGCCAGTTCTCGCGCCAGTACCCGGGCATGACGATCGACGACGGCTACGCCATCCAGCGCGAATGGGTGAAGCTCGAACGCGCCGACGGCCGCACGATCAGGGGGCGCAAGATCGGCCTCACCTCGCGCGCCATGCAGATCGCCAGCCAGATCACCGAGCCCGACTACGCGCCGCTCATGGACGACATGTTCTTCGCGCAGGGCGGCGACATCCCGATCGAGCGCTTCATCGCCCCGCGCGTCGAGGTCGAACTCGCCTTCATCCTCGGCAAGCCGCTAAAGGGCCCGGGCGTGAGCCTCTTCGACGTGCTCGCCGCCACCGACTACGTGTGCCCGGCGATCGAGATCATCGACGCGCGCATCGAGCAGTTCGACCGCGACAGCAAGCAGATGCGCAAGGTCGTCGACACGATCAGCGACTTCGCCGCCAACGCCGGCATCGTGCTCGGCGGGCGCCCGGTGCGGCCGCTGGACGTGGACCTGCGCTGGGTCGGCGCCATGCTCTTCAAGAACGGCGTCATCGAGGAGACGGGCCTGGCCGCGGCGGTGCTCAACCACCCGGCCACCGGCGTGGCCTGGCTGGCCGACAAGATCGCGCCGCACGGCGAGGCGCTCGAAGCGGGCCAGGTGGTGCTCGCCGGCTCCTTCACGCGCCCGGTCAACGCCGTGGCAGGCGACAGCTTCCACGTCGACTACGGGCCGCTGGGGGCGGTCGCCTTCCGCTTCGTCTGAGGCGCCGGGTCGCGCGCCGGCCTCAGCGCTTCTTCAGCCCCAGCACCATCACCGCGCCGACGACGATGAGCGCGCCGACGACCTGGATCGGTGCGATGCGCTGGCCGAGCAGCGCCCAGGCCATGATCATCGCCAGCACCGGTTCGATGTTGAGGATGGGCGACGAGCCGACGACGCCCAAGCGCGGCAGCAGCGTGTACATGACGACGAAGGCGGTGCCGTAGAGAGCGGTCAGCATCGCCAGCCCCCAGGCGCCGCTGGCCGACTGCGGCAGATGCATGCCGCCCTGTGCCTGCGTGACGACGAAGGCGAGCACGCCGACGACGCCCATCGTGACCGCGCTGCGCACGCGGCCGTCGAGCCGGCCGATCTCGTGCTGGGTGATCACCATCAGCAGCGCGAAGGCCGCCGCGGCGGTGACGGCGAACGCGACGCCGGCGCCGATGCGCCCCCATTGCGCCTGCGCGCCCAGGCCCGAGGCGGCGCCGAAGACGTCCAGCGCCAGCGCCAGGCCGATCAGCAGCACCGGTGTGACGAGCAGGACGCGGCGCGACGGCCGCTGGCGGTAGATCAGGCCGGCCCAGACGGCGGTGAACATCGGCCACATGTTGAAGGCCAGCAGCGCCAGCGCCACCGGCAGCCGCGCGACCGCCGAATACAGCGCCAGGCTCTGCACCGCCAGCAGCAGCGAAACGCCGGCGAGCACCTTGCGCTCGCGTGCCTGCATCGTCCACAGCGCCCGCTGGCCCCACACGAGCGCGCCGGCGACGAGTGCCGTCACGCTGCTGCGCACCATCACCGCGGTGGCGACGTCGACGCCGTCGTTGAATGCGAAGCGCGCCGCGACGTGGTTGCCGCCGAACATGGCCGCGATCAGCAGCAGCATCAGGAAGGCGCGCGGGGTGAGGGCGTGAGGCGTGCTCATGGCCGTTCCGATCCTACAGGCAGCCCGCGCGCCTGCCCTGAGACGTGAGACGATAGGCGCTTTCCCGACCCACGCGCCCTCCCATGGCCGGCGGCAGCCTTCTCGCCCTCATCGACGACATCGCTTCCGTCCTCGACGACGTGGCGGTGCTCACCAAGCTCGCCGCCAAGAAGACGTCCGGGGTGCTGGGCGACGACCTGGCGCTCAACGCCCAGCAGGTGGCCGGCGTGCTCGCCAGCCGCGAGATCCCGGTGGTGCTGGCGGTGGCCAGGGGTTCGCTCGTCAACAAGGCCATCCTCGTGCCCGCGGCGCTGCTCATCAGCGCGGTCGCCTCGTGGGCGGTGACGCCGCTGCTGATGATCGGCGGCGCCTTCCTGTGCTTCGAAGGCGTGGAGAAGCTCGCGCACCGCTTCCTGCACCGCGAGCCGCCGCCGGCGGCGGACGAGGGCGACGACGCGCAAGGCGCCGGCACGGGCGCGCAAGCCGCAGGCTCCGCTCCGGTGGAGGGCGATCTCGAGGCGCTGGAGAAGGAGAAGATCAAGGGCGCCGTGCGCACCGACTTCGTGCTCTCGGCCGAGATCATCGCCATCACCCTGGGCACCGTGGCCGGTGCCGCCTTCGCGACGCAGGTGATGGTGCTCAGCGGCATCGCGCTGCTGATGACGGTGGGCGTCTACGGCTTCGTCGCCGGCATCGTCAAGCTCGACGATGCCGGGCTCTGGCTCAGCCGGCGCGAGGGCGCGGCGGCGCGCGGGCTCGGCCGCGCCATCCTCGTCTTCGCGCCCTGGCTCATGAAGGCGCTCTCGGTGCTGGGCACGGCGGCGATGTTCCTCGTCGGCGGCGGCATCCTGGTGCACGGACTGCCGGCGCTGCACCACGCCATCGAGGCGCTGGTGCAGCCCGCACAAGGCCTGGCGGCCACGCTGCTGTCGGCGCTGGGGGACGCGCTGGTGGGCATGGTCGGCGGCAGCATCGTGCTCGCCGCCGTGCTGCTGACCAAGCGGCTGCTGCGCCGCGAGGCCAAGGCGCAGGCCTGAGGGCGCGTCTACTTGCCGGCGATGCCGAGCAACTCGACCTCGAATTGCAGCACGGCGTTGGGCGGAATCACGCCGCCGGCGCCGCGCGCGCCGTAGGCGATCGCGGCCGGGCAGGTGAGCTTGGCCTTGCCGCCGACCTTCATCTTCTGCACACCCTCGGTCCAGCACTTGATGACGCGCTCGAGCGGGAACTCGGTGGGCTGCCCGCGCGCGTAGGAGCTGTCGAACTCCTTGCCGTCCGGGAAGCTGCCGCGGTAGTGCACGCGCACGGTGTCGCTGGCCGCGGGGGATGGCCCGCTGCCTTCCTGCAGCGAGCGGTAGACGAGGCCGCTGGCCGTCACGGTCGCCCCGGCTTCGGCGGCCGCGGCCTTCAAGGGGTCGGTCTGCGCGGCAGCAGGCAGGGTCAGGGCGGCAAGCAGGGGCAGGACGGAAAGCATGCGCGCGACGGGAAGCAGGTGCGGGGTGGCGGAAGGCACGGGCGAAGGCTCCGGGAGCAGTGAAGAGGGTGCGATCATCGCAGCAGGCGGCAAACCCGCCACGCGGCAATCGCCGACCGCGTTCCGTCGCGTGTTGCCTGCCTTCGTGCCGCTCGAAGCGTGCGATGCCCGAGATCCGTGATGCCCGAGATTCCGCAACACGTCTTCGTCCTGCTCGTCTTCGGCACGGTCTATCTCGGCATGATCCTGGGCGGCCTGCCCTGGCTGAAGCTGGACCGCACGGGGATCGCGCTGCTCGGTGCGATCGCGCTCGTGGGCGGCGGCGTGCTCACCGTCGAGGAGGCCGCGCGCGGCATCGATCTGCCGACGATCCTGCTGCTGTTCTCGTTCATGGTCATCTCGGCGCAGATGCGCCTGGGCGGCTTCTACGTCGCCGTCACGCGCGGGCTCGACGCGCTGCCGGTGGGGCCGGGGGTGCTGCTGGCCCTGGTGATCGCCGTGGCCGCGCTGCTCTCCGCGGTGTTCACCAACGACATCGTCTGCCTGGCGATGACGCCGGTGCTGGTCGAGGCATGCCTGCGTCGGCGCCTCGATCCCGTGCCCTACCTGCTCGCGCTCGCCTGCGCGAGCAACATCGGCTCGGCGGCCACGCTGATCGGCAATCCGCAGAACATGCTGATCGGCCAGGCGCTGCAACTGCCCTTCGCGGGCTACGCGCTCGACGCGATCGGGCCGGTGCTTGCGAGCCTGGCGCTGCTGTGGCTGCTGCTGGTGGTGCCGCTTCGCCGCGCGGGCGCGGCGGCGCCGGTCCCGGCGGTGCCGCGCGGCGAACCGCCGGGGCGCCGTCCGGCCGCGTCCGCCGAGCCCGAGCCATTCGATGCCTGGCAGACCACCAAGGGGCTCGCGGTGTCGGCGGCGCTGATGGTGATCTTCCTGGCCACCGACTGGCGGCACGATGTGGCCGCGCTCGTCGGCGCCGCCGTGCTGCTGCTGAGCGAGCGCTTCCATTCCTCGCGCATGCTGGCGCTCATCGACTGGCCGCTGCTGGTGCTCTTCATGGGCCTGTTCGTCGTCAACCACGCGCTGCAGCAAAGCGGCCTGGCCGGCCAGGCGCTGCAAGGGCTGGCCCGGGCGGGGGTGGACCTGAACGACACCGCGACGCTCTTTGCCGCCACGCTCGGCCTGTCCAACCTCGTGAGCAACGTCCCCGCGGTGATGCTGCTGTTGCCCGCCGCCGCGGGCCCGGGCGCCCGCGACGCCGGCACCGTGCTCGCCCTCGTCAGCACGCTGGCCGGCAACCTGCTCATCGTCGGCTCGATCGCCAACATCATCGTCGTCGACGCGGCTCGGCGCTACGGCATCGAGATCGACTGGCGGCGCCACGCGCGCATCGGCGTGCCGGTCACGCTCGCCTCGCTGGCGGTGGTGGCGCTGTGGCTGCACGGCGCAGCGCCGTGAGGGTGTTGCTCCGGGGCCGGGCTGCGCGCAGCAGCCCGCGCCCGTGGCGGACGGCTCAGCGCCTGGCGGCCGCCGCTGTCGGCGCCACGCGTTCGCTGAACCAGCGTTCGATCATCCGACCTTCGTATGGCAGGCCGCCGTCCTGGCCGGGGCGTAGCGGCTCGTTCAGGTAGTTCATGTCGGCCAGATGCTCGTGGCCGGAGGCCAGCGTCTGCGTTCCGCGCGTGAGCGTCCACTTGAATTCGAGCCTGGGCCAGTCGGCACCGCCCTTGAGCACGCGCAGCTCCTCGCCGGCGCGCACGGGAAGCACCTCGCCGGCCAGGTCGACGTCGAGCACTTCGATCGTCAGCACTTCGTCCGCCTGCAGGCGCTTCGCCAGGGCCTGGAACCGGGCCTGCAGGGCCTGGACGTTGCGGGCGCGGTCCAGGCCGCGGCCGACGTCGCGCAACTGATCGGCCGGCTTCATGCTCAGCTGCACCTCGCCTGCGGCCAGCGCCAGGGGCGCGGCCAGCGCGAGGACGGAGACGAGGGCGAGCTTCAGGGTAGGACTGCGCATGGGGGTCATTCGTTGCGCATTCCGCGCTGTCGACGAAACCATCGATTCGGGGCCCCGGTGGGGCGCTCAGCGCCCGCGCGAGTCCTTCAGCGTGGTGATGCGGTTGAAGATCATGCGCCCGGGGGCGTGCTCGACGCGGTCGGCGACGAAGTAGCCGTGGCGCTCGAACTGCAGCCGCGTGTCGGCTTCGACGGCGGCCAGCGAGGGTTCGACGAAGCCCTGCTGCACGCGGCGGCTGGCCGGGTTCAGGTTGTCGCGGAAGTCGCGGCCGCCTTCCTCGGGCTGGTCGGTGGCGAACAGGCGCTCGAAGAGGCGCAGCTCGGCGCCCAGCGCGTCGTGCGCGGCGACCCAGGTGATGGTGCCCTTGACCTTGACCGCGTCGGCGCCGGGGGTGCCGCTCTTGGTGTCGGGGACGACCTCGGCGCGCACGGCCGTGACTTCGCCGGCCTCGTTCTTCTCGCAGCCCGTGCAGGCGACGACGACGCCGTACTTGAGCCGCACCTTGTTGCCGGGGTAGAGGCGGAAGAAGCCCTTGGGCGGGGTTTCGGCGAAGTCCTCGCGTTCGATCCAGAGCTCGGGGCCGAGCTCGAAGCGGCGCGTGCCCAGCTCCGGGCGCTGCGGGTGCGCCGGCGCCTGGCAGGGTTCGCGGTGCGCGGCGCTGCCGAAGACCTCGGCCCAGTTGGTGAGCGTCAGGCGCAGCGGGTCGAGCACGGCCATGGCGCGCGCCGCCTGGCCTTCGAGATCCTCGCGCAACGCGCCCTCGAGCACGCCGTAGTCGATCCAGATGTTGGTCTTGCTCGCCCCCGTGGCCTCGGCCATGTTGCGGATCGAGGCCGGCGTGTAGCCGCGCCGGCGCAGGCCCGCCAGCGTGGGCATGCGCGGGTCGTCCCAGCCGCTGACCCGGCCTTCGTCGACCAGCGCCTTGAGCTTGCGCTTGCTGGTCATGACGCTGGTGAGGTTCAGGCGCCCGAACTCGTGCTGGTGCGGGAGCTGGAAGATGTTGGGATGGCGCTCCTCGAGCGCGTGCGCGAGCAGCGGCGTGAACTGCGCGGTCTCCCCGCGCAGCAGCGCGAAGAAGGCCGGCAGGTCGTGCAGCACCGCGTCGGGCGCGTGTTCCCAGCGCGAAAAGAGCGCGCGCATGCGCGCTTCGGGTTCGCTCGCGAAGAGCTTGTGCGCGTGGTTGTGGCAGTGCAGCGCGAACTCCTTGCCGGCCTCCACGCCCTGCGTGGCGATGTCCTCGACGAGGGCCCTGGCGCGCGCGAACTGCGGCGCGCGCAGGATGGGGACGATGCGCTCCAGCGTCCAGTCGTAGAAGGGGCGCTGGTCCTCGAACTCCAGCGTGCAGATGCTGTGCGTGATTTGCTCCAGCGCGTCCTCGATCGGGTGCGCGAAGGCGTACATCGGGTAGATGCACCAGCGGTCGCCGGTGTTGTGGTGCGTGGCGCGCTTGATGCGGTAGAGCGCGGGGTCGCGCAGGTTGATGTTGGGGCTGGCCATGTCGATCTTGGCGCGCAGCACCATGGCGCCGTCGGCGTGGCGGCCGTCCTTCATCTCGCGCAGGCGCGTGAGGTTCTCGTCCGGCGAGCGGGTGCGGAATGGGCTGTCGCGCCCGGGCGTCGTGAAGTCGCCGCGCGTGGCCTTGATCTGTTCGGCGCTCTGCTCGTCGACGTAGGCGTGGCCGCTTTGCACCAGGTACTCGGCGGCGCGGTACATGAAGTCGAAGTCGTCGCTGGCGTAGAAGAGGTGCGAGCGGCCGTGCGCGTCCCAGCTCCAGCCCAGCCAGTGCACCATCTCGACGATGGCGTCGACGTACTCCTGCTCCTCCTTCTCGGGGTTGGTGTCGTCGAAGCGCAGGTGGCAGACGCCGCCGTAGTCGCGCGCGAGGCCGAAGTTCAGGCAGATGCTCTTCGCGTGGCCGATGTGCAGATGGCCGTTGGGCTCCGGCGGAAAGCGCGTGCGGATGCGGGCCGGGTCGATGGGCCCGGCCTCGTGGTGCGTGCCGTCACCGGGGGTGCCGGCGAAGCGCCAGCCGCTGTGCGTGCCGCGCGCGAGGTCGCGCTCGATGATCGTGCGCAGGAAGTTGCTCGGCTTGGGGTCTTCGTTCGCAGGGGTGGCCATGCAGGGGATTATCGGCCGGCCCTGCAGCGGCATGTGTCGCTGCGGCGAGCGCTCAGGCAGGCCCGAAGACCAGCACCGCGTTCGTGCCGCCGAAGGCGAAGGAACTGCTGACGGCCGCCTGCAGCCCGGGTGCGGCGATGTCGGCCGCGCGCACCAGGTTCAGTGCGCACTGCGGCTCGGCGGCGTCGCCGTGCATGTTCGGCGGCAGCCGCTGCTGCTGCAGCGCGAGCAGCGTGACGATCGCCTCCAGCGCGCCGGCCGCGCCCAGCAGGTGGCCGTGCAAGGCCTTGGTCGAGCTCACGCGCAGGTGCGGCAGCGCGCTGCCCCAGACCGCGGCGAGGGCCTGTGCTTCGACGAGGTCGCCGATTCTCGTGGCCGTGCCGTGCGCGTTGCAGTAGCCCACGTCTCGCGGCTGCAGCCCCGCCATGTGCAGCGCCGCAGCAAGCGCGCGCGCCTGCCCTGCGGCGTCGGGCTTGGTGAGGTGGGCGGCGTCGCAGCTGGTGCCGTAGCCGAGCAATCGCCCGTGCACGCGCGCGCCGCGCGTCCTGGCTTGCGCCTCGCGCTCGAGGACGAGGAAGGCCGCGCCCTCGCCGAGCACGAAGCCGCAGCGGTCGGCGGCGAAGGGGCGGCATGCGCGCGCCGCGGCGCCGGGTGTGTCGGGCGCGAAGTCGGCCAGCGTCTGCATCGCCTGCCAGGCGGCGACGACGCCGGGGACGATCAAGGCCTCGCTGCCGCCCGCGAGCGCAAGGTCGATCTCGCCGCGGTTCAGCGCGTGCAGAGCCTCGCCGATGGCCACCGCGGACGAGGCGCAGGCCACGGCGTAGCTCAGCACCGGCCCCTGCGCGCGGTGGCGCATCGCCACGTGCGCCGCCGGCGCGTTGGGCATGAAGGCCGGGATCGTCAGCGGCGGCACGCGGCCGCCGGCCATGCCGGCGCGGTAGGCGTGCTCGATCGCCGCGCCGCCGCCCATGCCGCAACCGACGAAGACGCCGATGCGCGCGGGATCGGACCCTTCGGGCAGTGCGGCGTCGCGCATCGCGAGGTCGGCTGCGGCGACGGCGAGCTGGCTCACGCGGTCGACGCCGGCCAGCTGCAGCTTGGTGAACCAGCGCGTCTCGTCGAAGGCGACCGTGGCTGCCGCCGCCGGCCGCGGCAGCTCGCCGGCGAACACCTCGTGCACCGCCGATTCACCGCGGCACAGGGCCTCGAAGACGGCTTGCGGATCCTCGCCGTGCGGTGATTGCAGGCCAAGTCCGGTGACGGCGATCATCGGCGGCGAAGGCGCGGGACGGTGGCCGGCGCAAGCTCGGGGGGCGGCGCTTCAGGCCTCGCTGGCCGCGTTGGTTGCACCGGACGCAGCCTTGGCGGCCCGCTGTTCGTCGATCAGCTGCGCGAGCTCGGCCAGGGTGTCCACGTCCGGGTTGGACTGCAGCGTGATGCCGAAGCGCTCCTCGACTTCGAAGATGAACTCGACGAGCGCGAGGGAGTCGATGCCGCTGCCGCGCATCGAGCCCTGGGGGTCGAGCTGCGCCGGCGCGATGCCGTACTTGCGCTCGATCAACTCCTGCAGTTCGGCCAGGGAACTCATGTCGGAATGATAGCCGGTGGCTTGGCGCGGGAAGACTGCAGCGGTGAGGCCCAGCGGGGCGAGAGGAGGCCGAAGGCCAGGCCCAAAACGGCGCCCGCAACGACGTCCAGCACCACGTGCTGGCGGATGGCGAGCGTCGACCAGACGATGGCCAGCAGCCAGGCGAAGCTGAAGTGCTGCAGGATCCGCGGGGCTCCGGCGGCGCCGAGCACGCGCGCGATCCACATCGCGCTGAAGACGGCGCTGGCGACGTGCAGCGAGGGGCAGGCGTTGCCGGCGGCGTCGATGCCGCGCAGGAGCGCGAAGCCCGCCTGCGCGCTCGAGGGCACGTCCACGGCGTGCAGCGAGGCCGGCACCATCGTCGGCCAGAGCCAGAAGCACAACAGGCCGCTGCCGCAGAGCGCGGCTGCCCAGGCGGCGTAGCGCAGTCCCGCGCCCAGCGTCGGCAGCAGGGCCGGCGCGATGCCGATGTAGATCCACAGCGAGACATAGGCCCACACCGCACCGGGTTGGAAGGGGATCAGCGCGTCCAGCGGCGTCAGCGGCATCACCGTCACCGGGCGCGAGGGCGCACGCAGGAGCTGGAAATAGACGATGAAGAAGAGCCAGGTGAAGGCGCAGATACCGGCGATCTTCGTCAGCGGGCGATAGCACCAGTCCCGCGCCAGCCGCCGGGCCCAGGCCGGCGTCGCGGTGCGCACGACGGGGTTGTTGCCGGGCTCGCGCACGGGCGGTTCGGTTTCGGGTGGCGAAGGGGCAGTCGAGGCCTGGGCCTCGGGCGGATCCGAGCGTAACACCCCGGGCTGCGCACCGATAATCGAAGTTCGCTGCTGTGCCGAGGCCGCACCGCCGGCGCAGAGCAAAGGCCGCTCGGCCACCGACTTCCCGAAATGCTTGTTTCGAATCCTTGCCTCGCCGGTGGATCCGGGCCGCGCTCGGACGGCGCTTGGCCATCATGCCGCGGTTCGCGCCCGCGTCCGCGCCCGGCTGCCGCGGTGCTGTCGCCGCTGCTCCTGGCTTTGCTCTCGGCCGCGGCGGCGGCGCAGGCGCCGCAGGGCCTCGAGCGCCCGCTGTGGGAACTGGGCGTGGGTGCGACGGCGCTGAGCCTGCCGCACTACCGCGGCGCCGGGAAGTCGCGCGCATGGCTGCTGCCGCTGCCCTACGTCGTCTATCGCGGCGAGATCCTGCGCGCCGACCGCGAGGGCCTGAAGCTGCGGCTGATCGATCGCGAGCGCCTGCACTTCGACCTCAGCGCCAACGCGACCGCGCCGGCCGACAGCGACGACGAGCCCGCGCGCCAGGGCATGGCCGACCTCGACGGTACGGTCGAGATCGGGCCGAACCTGAACTGGCGCCTGGCGCAAGGGCCCGGCTGGCGGCTCGAGGCGCGGCTGCCTGTGCGCGCGGCGCTGACGCTGTCCACGCGGCCGCGGGCCATCGGCTGGTCGGCGCTGCCCAACCTGAACCTCGACCGCCGCGTCGGCGGCTGGGCGATGGGGGCGCAGCTCGGCTGGGTCTGGGGCAGCCGGCGACTGAACGGCTACTTCTACGACGTCGCGGCCGCCGACGCCACGCACGCGCGCGCAGCCTACCGCGCCGACGGCGGCCACGCCGGCTGGCAGGCGACGCTTTCCTTCTCGCGCCGCGACGGCACGCGCTGGATCGGCGCCTTCGTCCGTGCCGATTCGCTTGCCGGCAGCGCGCTGCGCCACAGCCCGCTGGTGCGGCGCACGAACACCGTCAGCTTCGGCATTGGCATGTCCTGGGTGCTGCTGCAATCCGGGCAGCTCGTGCGCGACCGCGATGAGCTCCGCTGAACCCGAGGCCGGACCGCACGCGCTGCGACCGGCGCCGCTGCCGCTGATCGCGCGCGCCTGGATGCGGCCGGTGGCGTGGATGACGCTGCAATGCCTGCTGTTGCTGCTGGGGCTGATGTCGATCGTCTGGAACCTCGTGGCCTTGGCGCTGTTGCCTGTGCTCGATCGCGAGCGCGGACGACGCATCGGGCGCCTCGGCATTTCCCGGGGCTACCGGATCTTCTGGCGCGCGGCGCAGGCCAGCGGCCTCTTGCGCATGGACGCCGACGCGCTGGTGCCGCTGGCCGAGGAGGCGGGGCTGGTGATCGTCGCCAATCATCCGAGCCTGCTCGACGCGCTGATGCTGGTGGCGCGCCTGCCGCGCTCGGCCTGCGTGATGAAGGCGAGCCTGCTGCGCAACCCTTTCCTCGGCCCCGGGGCGCGGCTGGCGCGCTACATCCACAACGACAGTGCCTACGAAATGGTGCGCCAGGCCGAGGGCGACCTGCGCACGGGAGGCCAGCTCGTGCTCTTCCCCGAGGGCACGCGCAGCACGCGCTGGCCGGTGGGGCCGTTCCACTCGGTGGTCGGGCTGCTCGCCAAGCGCGCCGCCGCGCCGGTGCAGGCGGTGTTGATCGAGACCGACTCGCCCTACCTCGGCAAGGGCTGGCCGCTGTGGCGGCTGCCGCCGCTGCCCATCGTCTTCCGCGTCCGCCTCGGCCGGCGCTTCGAACCGCCACAGGACGCCAAGGCCTTCGAAGCCGGGCTCGAAGCCTACTTCACGGCCGAATTGCAGCACCTGCCGCGGCCCGCGGGCTGGACGCGGCGATGACGGCGCCCGGCAGCGGCCCGCCGCCCTCGGCCAGCCATCTCGTCCTCATCCCGAGCTACGACACCGGGCCGCGCGTCTACCGCACCGTGCGCGAGGCGCGGGCGCAGTGGTGCCCGGTGTGGGTGGTCGTCGACGGCAGCACCGACGGCACCGCGGAGGGCCTGCAGCAGCTCGCCGCGGCCGACGCCGGCCTGCGCGTCTTCGTGCTGCCGACGAACCGGGGCAAGGGCGCGGCGCTGCTGCACGGCCTCGTGCAGGCGCAGGCGGCGGGTTTCACGCATGCGCTGGCGATGGACGCCGACGGACAGCATCCGGCGGCGATGATCCCCGTCTTCATGCAGGCCTCGGCCGCGCGGCCGGAGACGATGGTGCTCGGCCGGCCGATCTTCGACGCCAGCGCGCCCTTGCTGCGCGTGCGCGGACGCAGGATCTCGAACGCGTGGACGAACCTGGAAACGCTGGGGGCGGGAATCGGAGACGCGCTTTTCGGCTTTCGCGTCTACCCCGTGGCCGATCTCGTGGAGGTGATGCGGTCCAGCCGCTGGATGCGGCGCATGGACTTCGACACCGAGGCCGTCGTGCGCCTGGCCTGGCGCGGCGTGAAACCGATCAACCTCGATGCGCCGGTGAGGTACTTCAGCGCCGCGGAGGGTGGCGTCTCGCACTTCCGCTACGGTCGCGACAACCTCCTGCTGACCTGGATGCACCTGCGGCTCATGCTCGCTTTCCTGCCGCGCCTGCCGGTGCTGCTGTGGCGACGGGCCGCGCGCCGGCCGCCGTTCCAACCCTGACGCCATTCCCGCGGCCCGGGCCGGCCCTGCCGGGCGCACGGAATCCGGCCGCCGGGTTAAACATTCATGCAGAATACGTCTTTTGGTGGTCCGCGCCGCAAGTGGACCGGACCGCGTTGCCGCAGAGCCGACGAAGACCCATGAACCAGCCCCTGCCTTCCTCGACGCCCTTGTCCCAGGACGCCCAGGGCGCGCCCTCCGCGCCTGCGTTGCAGAACTGGCCCCTGCTGCGCCTGGGCTTTCGTCCCTTCTATCTGGGCACGGCGCTGCTCGCCTGCCTTTCGGTGCCGGTGTGGGTCGGCGTCTTCCTCGGACACATGGCGCTGCCGCTGGGCTATCCGGCGCTGCTCTGGCACGGGCACGAGATGCTGTTCGGCTTCGCTGCGGGCGTGGTGATGGGCTTTCTGCTCACCGCGGTGCGCGCCTGGACCGGCATGGACACGGCGCGTGGCGCGCTGCTCGGCGCGCTCGCGTTGCTGTGGCTGGCCGCGCGCGTGGCGGCGGTGGCCGCGCCCTATGGTGTCTTCGCGGTGCTCGACCTGCTGCTGCTGCCGGCGGTGGCGATCGTCCTGCTGCGCGTGCTGCTGCGCGCGGGCAACAAGCGCAACGTCCCGCTCGTCGGCCTGTTGCTGTTGATGGCGCTGGCGAACGCGGCCTTCCACCTCTCGGTGATGGGCGCGATCGAGCTGCCGGCGATGTCGGCGCTGTACGCGCAGCTGGCGCTGGTGCTGATGGTCGTCAGCGTGATGACCGGGCGCGTGCTGCCGATGTTCACGCGCAACGGCATCCCCGGGCTGGTGCTGGAGCCGCCCTCGCGCCGCTTCGAGCTCTGGCTGCTGGGCGTCACCGGCGCGGCCTTCGCGCTCTGGGTGCTGGCAGCGCCGGCGTCGCTGGTCGGTGCCGCGAGTCTGGTCGCGGCCGTGATGCACGCGCGGCGCCTGTGGTGCTGGAAGCCCTGGGCCACGCTGCGCCGGCCCATCCTGTGGGTGCTGCACCTGTCGTATGTCTGGATGCCGCTGGGTTTCCTGCTGCTGGCGCTGGCGCAATGGGGTTGGGTGGCGCCCTCACTGGCCGTGCACGCGTTCGCGGTGGGCGTCATCGGCGGGCTCGTGATCGGCATGATCACGCGCACCGCGCGCGGCCACACCGGTCGCCCTCTGAAGGCTTCCGGCGGCGAGGCGATTGCCTACGGCGCCGTGCTCGTCGCGGCGCTGGTGCGGGTGCTGGTGCCGGCGCTGCACCCCGAATGGACCGTGATGGCCCTGGGCGTCGCCGCCGCCCTGTGGGGCCTGGCCTTCCTGATCTACCTCGCGATCTACACGCCCTGGCTCACGCGCACGCGCCTCGACGGCAAGGACGGTTGAGCACCCTGCCATCGTCCTGTTCCCGTCCGCTTCCCGATTCCACTTCTTCCTTCCCTTCCCACTCAGAGCGAGAGGTTCTTCCATGAGCGCCAACCCCGTATCCCGACTCGACGTCCGCACGCTGGAGCCCAGCCAGCGCCACGCGCAGATCTTCGCGCGCCTGGACGCGCTGCGCGACGGCGAGACGATGCAGATCATCAACGACCACGACCCGAAGCCCCTGCGCTACCAGCTCGAGGCGCGGACGCCGGGCCTCTTCCAGTGGACCTACGTCGAATCCGGCCCGCAGGAGTGGCGTGTGAACATCGCCAAGGACTCCGCCAAGGCCAAGGCGCACGGCGAGGACTCCTGCTGCTCGGGCGGCGCCTGCAGCGGCGGCTGAGGGCGCCTGCGCGCCGGCATCAGGCGGGCCGCGTGCCCGCTTTTTCGTCTCCGCGCGGCATCGGAAGCACGTCGTCCAGCGGCAGGCTCTCGTCGCCGGGGCCGGGCTCGCAGCCGACACCCAGGGGCGTCCAGCCACGGCGCACGGTGATCCGCTGCTCGTCCTGGCAGAACTCGATGCGTTCGGCCGCCGGCACCTGCGTGCGCACGAAGGCTTCCAGCGACGAGGGCATGCTGACGCGGTAGCGCGCAGCCGCACGGTCCTCCTCGGGGTGGTCCGCCTGGTGCAGCAGCGGCACGAAGAGCGAAGCCAGGTAGAGCCAGGGCGAGCCCTCGAAGCGGTGCGGTTCGTAGCCGCGCTGCTGCAGCCAGGATTGCGCCTGCGCGCGCGTGGTCGGGTCGTCGCCGTCGGCCGCATCGCGCGGGGCCCAGGCGGCGGCCAGGAGCTCGGCGACCCACTGGTTGCAGTTCTGGTAGCGCGTCGAGAACGCGTAGGCGTTGGCGCTGTAATCCCCGCCCAGCAGCGCCAGCGCCTGCCGGTCGTCGAGTGCGGCCGCCGCCAGCGCCGTCGAGGCGTCCGCAGGCAGCAGCAGCAGCGTGACGCGCGCCTCGGCCTGCGCTTCGGCCCCGAGCATGAAGCCGGCCAGGCCCTGGTCGAAGAGGCGTGGGCGCTCCTCGTTGCAGGCGTAGTAGAGCTGGCGCACCGACCATGGCGTGTTGGCGCTGTCGCGCAGGCTGACCCCGGCATGCGAGTAGCGCTGGCCGAAGCGCTCGAGGTCCAGTCCCGAGCGCCAGACCAGCGCCGCCTCGCGTCCCGAGGCCTGCAGCTCGTCGCGGATGCGCGCCACCAGCCGCAGCCGGTGGTCCTGCTGCACCGCGCTCATCCCTTGCCCCGCCTGGCACAGGCCCTGCGAGGACGCGCTGCTGCCCGCGTGCGCGCAGGACGCCGCCAACCCGGTGGCCAGCGTCAGCACGACCGCGTGGAGCCTGCCGGCCACGCCTACATCATCCGCACGACGACCGACTGCAATTCCTTGTACCAGGGGTCTTCCAGCAGCAGGAAGAACGGCGTCTTCGTGTCCGCGCGCGCGAGTTCGACGCCGTAGGGCCGCGTGCGCGCGCTGACGACGCGGCCGATGCCGAGGTCGCCCTGCTGCACCGCGCGTTCGGGCATGTGCAGCACGAGCTCGCCGCGCGCGCCCGTACCCGCCACCGCCTGCAGCGTGACTTCCTGCAGCTCCGGCGTCAGCTGTGCCATCTGCGTCACGCGGTAGTCGCCCTGCGCCACCGGCGTACCCGAGGAGCTGTCGCTCGAGCGCTTGAGCGAGTTGGTGATCGAGCGCGCCGAGAGGTCGACGCTGTCGGACACCGCCGACGAGGTGGCCACCGTCGCCGCGGCGGGAATGGGTGCAAGCAGCGTCAGGGCAAGAAGGGCGGCGGGCAGCTTGGGGATGGCGAGCATCGGCAATCTCCGGTGATCGGGGGCAGGCAGGGCGGTCGGCGCTGGAAGCGGCGTGCGGTACTTCAATGCGTCAGATCATGCCGCCGTTGACCGAGATGACCTGACCGGTGATGTAGGCGGCTTCGGGTCCGCAGAGAAAGGCGACGAGCGCGGCGACTTCCTCCGCGCGACCGGCTCGCTGCACCGGGACGAGGCGCTTGATGGTATCGGCATCGAAGGCAGCGGCGGCCATCGGCGACTCGATGATGCCCGGTGCCACCGCGTTGACGGTGACGCCGCGGCTGGCCAGTTCGAGCGACAGCGCCTTGGTTGCGCTGTGCAGCGCCCCCTTGGCGGCGGCGTAGTTGACCTGGCCGCGGTTGCCGGCCAGCGCGGCGACCGAGGAGATGCTGACGATGCGCCCCCAGCGCGTGCGCAGCATCGGCAGCACCAGCGGCTGCGTGACGCGGAAGAAGCCGTGCAGCGAGACGTCGATGACGCGGTGCCACTGCTCGCGTCGCATGCCGGGGAAGACGGCGTCGTCGTGGATGCCGGCGTTGTTGACGACGATCTGCACCGGCCCGCCTGCGAGCATCGCCGCGGTGGCCTGCTGCACCGCCTCGTCGTCGCGGAGATCGAAGACGACCGGCTCGGCGTGCCCGCCTTCGGCGCGGATCGCCTCGGCCAGCGCCTGCACCGCGTCGCCGCGTGAATTCGCGTGCAGCAGCAACTGCGCGCCCTCGCGCGCAAGGCGTGCGGCAATGGCATGGCCGATGCTGCCGCTGGCCCCGGTGACGAGGGCCCGCTTGCCCGAGAGGGCAGGTGCGGTGCTCATGTGCGCAGCGGCGTGTCGAGCACGACGGTGACGCGGCCGTCGACCAGCGCCTGGCCGCCTTCGGTGATCACCGTGAAGCGGTAGGCGACCTGGCGCTCGTCGCCCGCCAGGTGCTCTGCCTCGACCTGCAGCTCGCCTTCGACGGTGTCCAGTCGCGGCACGTGCAGCGTCACGCCGCGCGCGCTGGCGATGTAGCCGGGGCGCCCGGTCACGCCCGCGCGCACGTTCAGCGCGCCGTGCAGCGCCATGGCCTGCGCCGCGTACTCGATCGCTGCCGGCGACAGCAGCGCGCCTTCGCTGGCCAGCGGGTTGGCGGGGTCGCGATGGCTGCGCGCGCGGCAGCGGATGCGCGCCGGCGTGCAGTCCAGCACCGCGTCCAGCAGACACATGCGGCCCTGGTGCGGGATCAGCCGCGCGATCTCCGCCGGGTTGGAGGGCAAGGGTTTCATGGTTCGTCAGGTGCGTCGGCGGCCGCGCCGACGCTTGCCGACAAGGCCTGCATCGGCAGGCCCTCGATGATCATCGAGGCCGCCGCCCTTGCGGCCAGCGCCTGCAGCAGCGGCAGTGCGCGCGCTGCCGGGATCTGCGTGCGCAGCGCTTCCAGGCCGGCGTCGGCGCAGCGCGTGGGCGGGGCATCGCCGGCCAGCGCCAGCGTCAACGCACGCCCGCCCTGCGGCACGAGCACGAGCGCCAGCGCGAAACTGTCGGGCAGCGGGCGCACGCCGTGCAGCGGCTCCGGATAGGGCACGTCGCAGGCGACGAGCAGCACCGGTGCCTTGGCGTGCACGCACTGGACCGCGGCTTCGAGCAGCCCGACGGCGAAGCTGGCGTCGAAGGCGCCGAGGCTGGTCGAAGCGGTCATCGCCCGGGTCGCGATGTGCCAGATGCCGGCCGTGACGTTGTGCACCGAGTTCGTGAAGCGCGTCGGCGAGACCACGCGCTCGGGCGTCGCCAGCGCTTCGCACATCGCGTGGCAGTTGGCGGGATCGCCGGTCGACGAGCTGAAGACGGTGGCCAGCGTCGCCGGCGCCAGACCCGCGGCGGCGCAGGCGGCCTCGGCAACCGCCACCGACGCCTTGACGACGGTGCCGGCACGGCGGCGCTCGGTGGCCGGCAGCAGCTCCGGTGCCGGCACGGCCGTGGCGGCGCGCTGCCAACCCGAGGCTTCGCGCAGGCATGCCGCGGCGCTGGCCCAGTCCGGCAACCCCGGGCCCAGCACCGCGACGCCTTGCACGCCGACGTGCAGCCGTGCGTTCATGCGTCGGCTCCGAAGACCAGACAGCAGTTGCTGCCGCCGAAGCCGAAGCTGTTGCTCGCCACGCGCCTGAGCGGCGCGTGGCGCGGCTGCAGCAGATAGTCGACCTGCAGCGCCGGGTCGAGCTGCTGCACGTTCAGGCCCGCGGGGGCGATGCCGTGCTGCAGCGCGAGCAGCGCAATCGCCGCCTCGACCCCGCCTGCCGCCCCCAGCGTGTGGCCGGTGTGGCCCTTGGTGCTGCTGCAGGGCGTGGCGGCGCCGAAGACCACGTTCACCGCCTGCGCTTCGGCGGCGTCGTTGCCCGGCGTGCCAGTACCGTGCAGGTTGATGTAGTCGATCGCCGCAGGCTCGCAGCCGGCCTGTGCCAGCGCCTGGCGCATGGCCATCGCCGCGCCCAGGCCTTGCGGATGCGGGCTGCTCATGTGGTGGCCGTCGCTGCTCTCGCCGCAGCCCAGCAGCCAGCCCTGCGCAACCGGCGCGTCGCGCTCGACCAGCGCGAAGGCCGCGGCCTCGCCGATCGACAATCCCTTGCGTGCGGCGTCGAAGGGGCGGCAGATGTCGCTGGACACCAGTTCGAGCGCGCTGAAGCCGTAGAGCGTGGTCAGGCACAGGCTGTCGACGCCACCGACGAGCGCGGCATCGACGAGGCCGAGCTCGATCATCCGCGCCGCCTGCCCGAAAACCTTGGCGCTGGACGAGCAGGCGGTGCTCACCACCGCCGCCGGCCCCTGCAGCGCGAAGCGCTCGCGCACGTAGCGCGCGAGCGAATAGGTGTTGTGCGTCTGCGCGTAGTGCAGGTCGGCGGGCAGCGCGCCGCTGGCCGCGTCGCGTCGCCGGTAGGCGAGTTCGGTCTGCAGGATGCCCGAGGTGCTGGTGCCGAGGAAGACGCCCACGCGCGCGGCGCCGAAGCGCGCGCGCACGCGCTCGACGCTGGCCGTGAAGCCGTCGGCGCGCAAGCCGAGT
The DNA here is from genome assembly GCA_026932235.1 of Burkholderiales bacterium. GTDB lineage: Bacteria > Pseudomonadota > Gammaproteobacteria > Burkholderiales > Burkholderiaceae_C > Rubrivivax. The sequence continues at coordinate 35,565 of JAIXKR010000082.1, read as the reverse complement.
TCGGCGAGGCGGTTGTTGCGGCAGTCGTAGGCGGCGAGGCCGGCGTCCCACGCGACTGCCTCGATGCCTTCGACGACGCCGATCCAGGTGCCGAGCGCCGCGGTCTCGAAGTCGCGCCGGCGCAGGCCGCTGCGCCCTTCGCGCAGAGCCGCGAGTGTCGCGCCGCGCCCGTGGCCGAGCGCGCTGACCAGCGTGAAGTCGCTGACGGCCAGCGGCCTCATGCGCCCGCTCCGTCGGCCGGCGCGCCGGCCTCTCCCAGCAGCAGCACGTTGGCGAAGGGCGTGCCGCGGCTCATCGGCACGGTCCGCACCGTGAAGCCCAGTCCCCGCAGCAGCTCGCACCACTGCGTCAGGCCTCTGCCCCAGGTGGGCGGCGCGCGGTGCCCGCGCACCATCGTCACCACGCGGTCGACCCACTGGCTCGCGGCAAAGCCGCGCGCGTCGTCCGCGTCGCCCACGCGCAGCAGCAGCCGCCCTCGCGCACCGAGCGCTGCGCGCACGCGCGCCAGCAGCGCTGCCTGCGCCGCGTGATCGACGTAGTGCAGCACGTCGAGGATGACGACCAGGTCGCAGGGCGGCAGCTCGGCCTGCCGCATGTCGGCGCAGACGAAGCGCGGCGCCAGCGCCAGGCCGCGCAGCGCCGCCTGCGCGCGCGCCACGTCGCGCGGCATGAGCTCGATTCCCGTGTACTGCCGCGCCTGCGGTGCCTCCCCCCAGGCCGCGGGCCATTGGCCTTGCGCCGCGGCTTCGCTGCAGGCCTGCAGCAGGCTGGCGAGCAGGCCCTGGCCGCAGCCGATGTCGAGCACGCGCGCACGGCCGCGGAGCTCGCCGCGCTCGAGCAGGCTGCGAAACACCGGATCGCGCCCGAGCTTGCCGCGCGCGAAATGCCAGGCAAAGCGCCCGGCGGCGCGGTAGGGCGCGCTGGCCTGCGCGTGCAGCCCCCGCCACGCCGCCTCCGGCTCGCGCGCGCCGGCCGTCGTCCCTTCAGCTCGCTTCGGGTTCATTCGTTGACAGGGGACGTTGTCGTCCGGCGCATGGTTTCGTTCTGCAGGGTTCAGGACAGGGGCCCCGGGAGCGGCTCGCGCCGCGGCGGCAGGGCCGCGTCCAGTGTCACCGGCAGCAGGCCCGCCTCGGCGCACCGCCGCAGCAGCGCGGGCAGCACGTCGAGGACGACCGGGCGGCCGCTGGCGCTGCGGCGGGCGTTGCCGTCGTGCAGGAGCAGGATGTCGCCGGCGGCGAGCTTCTTCAGCAGCCGCTGCAGCACGCGCTGCGGGTCGGGGTCGCGGGTGTCGAAGCCGCGCCGCGTCCAGCTCACGAGCTGCAGGTTCAGGCGGTGCAGCACCGGGTCCAGCAGCGGGTTGCGCAGGCCCGCCGGGGCGCGAAAGCAGTGCGGGACGCGGCCCGTCAGCTCGGCCAGCACCGCCTGCGCGCGGCCGATTTCGGCGGCGAAGCCGCGCGGGCCGAGGAGTGCGAAGTGGTGGCGGTGGCCATGGCTGTGGTTCTGCACCGCGTGGCCGCGGCGCGCGATCTCGCGCACCAGCGCGGGCTGCGCGGCGGCGCGCCCGGCGATGCAGAAGAAGGTCGCCTTGGCGCCGGCAACGTCGAGCTGGTCCAGCACCGCCGGCGTGACTTCGGGGTCGGGGCCGTCGTCGAGGGTGATCGCGATCTCGCCGCGTGCGGCGCAGGCCCCGGGCAGGCGCTGCACGTTGGGCCCGAGCAGGGCGCTGCGCGGCCACAGGCCGGCGGCGGTGAGCACGGCCTGGTTGGCGAGCACGGCACCCGCGGCCCAGGGCCAGCCGCCGGGAATCAGTGCCAGCGCTGCGGCGCCGGCGTGCACGGCCGCGCTCGCCTTGACGAGCGCAGGCCAGGGCCAGGCCGGCGAGGCGGGTAGGGGCAATGCGGCACTCACGGCGACGGATTTTCCGCCACCGGCTGGCTGCGCACGAAAATCGCGGCCAGCAGCAGGCCGAGCAGCGCGCCCGGCGCGACCACCGAGCCGATGGCCGAGAGCACGGGGATGCTCGATGCGGCCAGCAGCGCGAAGGAGCCGACGGTGGTGAGATTGGCCAGCAGCAGCGAGGCCAGGGTTTCTTCTCCCCGGTCACCGCGTTCGCACAGCATGTCGAAGAAGAGCGCGTAGTTGGAGCCGATCGCCACCACCAGCAGCAGGCCCACCAGGTGCAGGATGCCCAGCTGCACGCCCAGCGCGGCGAGGGCGCCCATCGCCAGCAGCACCGCCAGCAGCAGCGGCTGGCACACGGCCAGCAGGCGCCGCCAGGAGCGCAGCGAGACGGCCATGAGCAGCACCACGCCGAGCGCACCGAGCAGCGCCTGCGCCTGTGCCGCGCCCAGGTAGCCGCCGTAGAGCCGGCCCAGCTCGGCGCCCACGTCCAGCACCTGCGTGCCGTCCAGGCCGCGCAGGACGCCTTCGACGACGCCGACGTCGACGCTGCCGTCGTCGAGCGCGTAGACCGGCAGCAGGGCCGCGGCGCTGCCGTCGGCGCGGCGCAGCAGCAGGGCGTCGAGCGTGGGCGCCACCGCGCTGCCGCGCAGCGAGGCCCAGGTCAGCGCCGGCATCTGCCGCGCGCGCTCGACCTCGTCCAGGAACGGCGCCAGCCGCGCCGCCGACAGCGGCCCGCCTTGCGTGGCCTCGTGCAGCGCCGCGCGCAAGGCCGCGGGCGGCGGCAGCGCCGCCTGCCGTTGCCGCTGCGTGCGCAGGCTGGGCAGCAGCCGCGTGGCGCTGTCGAAGCCGGCGATGGCGCCGTGCTCGATCAGCGTTTCCAGGCGCGCGCTGGCGGCCTCGGCGCGCTGCAGCGTCTGCTCCACGTCCGCGCCCTGCACCATCACCAGCGTGCCGCCTTCGCCTGCGCCCAGGTCGGCGCGCAGCTGCGCGTCGAGCTGCATGGCGGCGTGCGGCACGGGGCTGAGCGAGGCGAGGTCGGCGCGCCAGAGCTCGCCGCGCTGCACCAGCAGGCCCGCGGCCAGCAGTGCCAGCAGCAGCACCGGCGCGCGCAGCCGCGGCAGGCGCGCGATCGCCCACTGCGCGGCCTGCCCCAGGCGCCGGCTAAGGGCGCTGCCGCGCGCGCCTTCGGGCAGCAAGGCCGGCAGCAGGTAGCGCGTCGTCAGCGCCGCTGTCGCCAGCCCCGCAAGCGAGAACACGCCCAGTTGCGCCAGGCCGGGGAAGTCCGACCACAGCAGCGCGGCAAAGCCGCACACCGAGGTCAGCAGACCCAGGCGCACGGTCGGCCAGCTCGTGCGCACCCAGGCGCGCCAGCCCGGCGCCTGCGCACCGCCGCCGCCGCCGCCGCGCGACTGCACGAGGTAGTAGATGGCGTAGTCGACCGACTCGCCGATGAGCGTGGAGCCAAAGCCCAGCGTCATGCCGTGCACGCTGCCAAAGCCCAGGCTCACGGCGACGATGCCGCCCAGCACGCCGCTGGCCACCGGCAGCGCCGCCACCGCCAGCGCCTTGGGCGAACCGAAGGCCAGCAGCAGCAGGGTGCACATCATGAGCGCACCGGCCAGGGCCAGGCGCTGCACCTCGTGCTCGATGCGCGCGCGGCTGTCGACGCTGAAGAAGGGCGCGCCGCTGATGCGCAGCTGCAGGCCTTGCGCGGCCAGCGGCGCGAAGGCCGTGCGCACGAGCGCGATGGCCTGCGCCTGACGGTCGATGTCGGCGCCGGGTGCGCTGACGGTAGCGGCCAGCAGGGCGCGCGGCGCCTGCCGGCCGACCCACACGCCGTCCTCGCTGCGCGGCGTGCGCGCGGGGATCAGCGCCTCACCGATGCGCAGCGTCTCGCCGCTGGGGTCGCGCTCCAGCAGCGGCTTGATGGCTTCGCCGGCGGGCGTGCCCAGCAGCGAGGTCGACTCGGCGATCGCCGCGCGCAGGCCGACGGCGTCGAAGTGCTGCGGCGTGACCGCGGGGCTGAGCTGATAGCGGTGCTCGAACAGCCACTGGCCGAAGCCGGCAAAGCCCTCATGCTCGCCGTTGGCGACCTGGTCGAAGCGGCCGCTGTCGCGCAGGGCCGCGGCCAGGCTGCGCGAGGCCTGCGCACGCGCCGCGGCGTCGCCACCCTCGATCGCCAGCAGCAGCGTGCGCGAGGGCACGCCGCTGTGGATCTGCTCGATCAGCAGGCGCTGGCGCGCGTCCGGCGCCGCGGGCAGGAAGACGGCGAGGTCGGCGGTGAAGGGCGTGCGCACGATCTGCACCACCGCCAGCAGCACCAGCAGCAGCCACAGCGCGAGCACGAGAGCGCGCCGCGGCGCGGGCGCGGCAACCGGGCTCATCTCTTCGCGTCGATCGTTTCGGCGGCGTCGGCCATCGGTTCGAGCAGCATGAGCGAGCGGTCGCCCCCGCGCATCTGCAGCGCGATGCTGTGGACGTCGATGGCGCGACCGACGACCTCGATCTGCGCCAGCTGTTGCCGCAGCCGCGCGTCCAGCGGCTCCAGCAGCAGAACCCATTTGGCGTCGGTGCCGGTCAGCTGCGTGCGAAAGTGCTGCTGCAGCCGCGCGGCGTCGCCGGTGAGCGTTCCGCGCAGCGCCTCGAGCAGCGCGCCGAGCTCGGGAACGGCATCGACGTCCATCTGCCGCGTGCGGGTGCCGCGGCGCAGCACCAGCGTGCGCCCCTGGATCAGCATCGTCTCCTGCACCGGTTGCAGGTTGCGGCGCTCGAAGCGGTCGGGCGCGGCGAAGGACAGCGTGCCGCTGCTGCGCAGCGGACCGTCGATGCCGCCGACGACGCGCTCCTCGGTGAAGCGCGCCTGGCCCGATTTGCGCGCGGCCATGCGCCGCATCAGTGCTTCCAGATCCAAGGACTGGGCGTGCAAGGGCATCGCCGTGCCCGAGGCAAGCGCCATCGCCATCAGCAGGGCGCGTCGATCAAGGCCTTTCATCCTCGCCCCAGAAGTCGTGGAAGTTGAACCAGTTGTACGGCGCCTCGCGGCACAAGGCTTCGAGCCGCGCGACGTAGGCGCGCAGGGCCTCGTCGAGCTGCTGCTCGCGCGCCGCGGCGTCGGCGGGCGGCGCGCTGAAATCGGCCAGCGTCTCGAAGCGCACCTCGTAGCGGTCGCCGCCGAGGTAGAGCCCGACCATGAACAGCAGCGGCCGGCGCAGCATCTGCGCGAGCCGGAACGGGCCGCTGCCGAAGCGCGCCGGCGTGCCCAGGAAGGGCAGTTCGCGCACCTCCTGGCGGCCGCTGCCGGCGGCCACGCTCGGCGGCAGCCGATCGCCGAGCAGGCCGACCAGACCGCCGCGTTCGAGCCAGTCGCGGATGGCCAGGGTCGAGCCCGGTCGCCCGATGGCGATGATCTCCAGCTTCAGCTCGGGGGCGACGGCCTGCAGCACGCCCTGGATCATGCGCGCGTTGTCCGGGTACATGACCATCGCCACCGGCAGCTGCTCGCCCTTGCCGACGGCGTGCAGCGCCTCGAAGCTGCCGATGTGCGCACCGAGCATGAAGGCGCCGCGTCCCTGCTCGAGCGTGCGGTAGACGAGGTCGCCGCCATGGACCTGCACGGACAAGTCCTTCAGTCCGCCGCGCGCGAGGTAGATGCGGTCCAGCACCACCGCGGAGAAGGCATGCAGGTGCCGGTAACGATCGCGCCAGCCGGGCGCGTGCCCGAGCGCGCGGCGCAGGTAGCGCCGCGAGTTCCTGCGCGCGCCGGGCGAGAAGAGCAGGAAGTAGGCGCTGATCGGGTGCAGCAGCAGTCGCGCCACGGGCCGGCCCAGGTTGACGGCGATCCAGGCCATGAGCCGCAGCGCGCTGCGGTTGCTGCGCTCCTGCTGCTCGGCCCAGGGTGCCGCCTGCTCCGGGCGCACGCGGTTGGGATCGCGCTCTGGCATCGTCGCCATGCGCTGCCGCTTCAACCCGCCGCGAGCCGGCCGCGCGCGACGAGCCGCGTCCCCTCGTGCAGCTCGAAGGCGACTGCGTGCGCCTGCGCGCTCAGCCGCAGCGCCAGCCGCGCACCGGGACGCACGGGTGCCGTGAACTTCGCCTGCTCGATCGTCGGCGCAGCGCCCAGGCGTTGGCGCAGCGCCGGCTGCGCCTGCAGTGCCTGCATCACGAGGGTCAGCAGAACGGCGCCGGGCAGCACCGGCAGGCCCGGGAAGTGGCCGTCGAAGGCGGGGTGGTCGGCGGCGATCTCCAGGACGTGCTCGACGACGCCGGCGGCGTCGCGCGCATCGGCTGCAGGGGTGGGCGTCGACTCTTTCGGGGAGCCGAAGTGGCGCGCCGCGAGTTCGCGCAGTGTCGCGGCGGTGATCTTGCCGGTGGCCTCGCGCGGCAGCTCGGGCAGCAGCACGACGCGGCGGGGAATGAACGCGGGCTCCAGGCGCTCGCGCAGACCGGCGATGACCTCGCGCGCCGTGAGCCCGGGCGCGACGACGAAGGCCACCGTGCGCACGACGCCGTCGGCGACCTCGCCGGGAAGCCAGAAGGCGCCGTCGACGACGCCGGGAACGCGGTTGAGATGGAAGTTCAGGTGCGCCAGCGAACTGCGCTTGCCGGCGACGTGGATGAGGTCGTTGGCGCGCCCGAGCAGCCTGAAGCGTCGCTCGTCCAGCAACTCGAGAACGTCGGCCAGCGGCGTGGGCTCGACCACGTGTCCGCCCTCGACGAGGAAGCGCTCGCCGCCGTCCGCGCACGGCTCGCGCCAGAGATGCAGTTCGCCCAGCGCCGTCCACACCTCGCCCTCGGTGGTGCGTCGCGCCGCCACCTGGCCGGCCTCGGTGCAGCCGTAGATCTCCACCAGGCGCGCACCGAGCCGCATCTCGGCCTCGGCCGCGAGTTGCGGCGACAGCGGCGCCGTGGCCGAGAGCACGAGGTCGACCGCCGGCAGCTCGACGCCCGCAGCCAGCAGCGTCTTCAGGTGAAAGGGCGTCGTCACCAGCGCGCGCGGACGCGGCACGCGCTGCAGCGCGGCGACGATGTCCGCCGGGTAGAAGGGGCGCCCGCTCTCGAAGGCCGCGCCCCCCAGCAGCGCCAGCAGCACGCTCGACTCGAAGCCGTAGCTGTGTTGCGCCGGAACCGTGGCGACGAGGGTGAGCCCTTGAAGCGAAGGCTTGCCGAGCATCTGTGCCAGGCGCTCGGCCTCGGCGGCGATGTTGCGTGCGAGCGGCCCCCAGCGCTTGGCGTGCGGCTGCGGCAGTCCGGTGGAGCCCGAGGTCAGCAGGCAGACGGCGACGAGGTCGGGGTCGAGCGCCGGCACGGCTTCGTCGCCATCGGCGGCACCCCGGACGGGAGGACTGGTGTGCTGCACGTGCACACGCGCGAACTCCGCGGCGTCGGCCTCGTCGCCATCGACGAAGGCGTACGGCGTGGGTCCCAGCTCGCGCAGGCGCCGCAGGGTCTCGGGCAGTGCGTTGGGCGGCATCAGGCTGGTGTGCCCGCGCAGCAGCGCCGCGGCCAGGCCGAGCGCGAAACAATAGCGGTCCTGGCACAGGTTGACGGCCGGACCCGCGGCGGGAAGCGTCGCCGCCAGCGCCTTCGCTTCGGCGAGGAAGCGCGCCGCGCCGATCGCCTGCCCGGCGTGCCAGGCCAGCGGCGCGTGAAGATCGCGCGCGCCGAGCAGGGGAAACGCAGGTGCAGCCATCACGCCTGGCCTTGCTGCCCGTGCTCGCGCCAGGCGCGCATGGCGCTGTGCATCGAGACCGGTTCGAATTCGGGATGGCGCCGGCGCCGCCAGAGCGCTTCCCCGACGAACGCGAGCACCGCGGCCATGGGCGTCAGCACGGTGCAGAAGAAGGACCACCAGGTCCAGGGTGCGAGCGCGTAGAGCAGCAGCGAGGCGATGATCATCACCGCGAAGAAGAGCGACCAGCCGACCGTGACGCGGCGCGTGTAGGCGCGCAACGCCGGTTCGAGCGGCCGGCCGTGCACGCGCTCGGCCAGCAGCGTGACGAGCGGATCGGCGCCCTTGCGCAGTGTGATCGCGAAGCTCCAGCCCAGCAGCGCGTGGATGGCCGCATGCTGCAGCACGTAGAGGCGGTTCACGTCGACGCCGCCGCGCCGCCACACCCACAGCAGCAGCGCGCCGAGCAGCGCGCACGCCAGCAGCGTGGGCGTGTGGCGGCGCTGCAGTCCGGCGATGGCCAGACCCGCCAGCAGCGGGCCGAAGAGCGCGAGCACCGTCCAGGCGTGCCCGGGCGCGTGGGCCATCAGCCACCACGACAGCGCGGAATAGGCCGCCAGGCCCAGCCCCGCGGCGACGAGGCCAAAGCCCGGCATCGCTACTTGACCCGGCGCTCCGCGACGTGCGCTGCCAGGCTGCGGATGGAGCGGAAGATGCGCACGTTGTCTTCGTCGTCCGAGCGCAGCTGGAAGCCGTAGCGCTGCGAGATCGCGAGCGCGACCTCGAGGATGTCGATCGAGTCCAGCCCCAGGCCGTCGCCGAACAGCGGCGCAGTGGGGTCGAGGGCCTCAGCCGGCGTTTCCAGGTTCAGGGCATCGACGAAGAGCTGCGCCAGCTCGCGCTCGAGCGGGGCGTTCCCGGCCGGGCCGGGGGCGGAATCGGATGGTGGCGATGACAAGGCGGGGTTCCTCCCACAGCGGCGGCCGGGCCGGGCGCGGCAGAAACCGGGGATTGTAGAAGTGCCGCACTCACCGCCCGCTCATGCCGTGCTCGCCGTCGGCTTGCGGCGGCTGGCGCCTTCGCGCGCGGCGCTCGCGGCGGGCCGGCCGCCCTGCGTCTCGATCGCCGCCGCGGCTTCGTAGGCCGAGAGGCGCTCGGCGATCTGCTTGCGCGTTCGCTCGGCATGGTCGCGCTTGACCCAGCCGAAGCCGCGGATGGCGTCGGGCAGCGCGGCGATCTCGGCCGCGTCCTCGAGCAGCGCCGGGCTCAGGTGTCGCAGCAGGCGTTCGAGCGCCTGCTCGTACTCGACCATGAGCTGGCGTTCCAGGCGCCGTTCGGTGCTGTAGCCGAAGGGGTCCAGCACCGTCCCGCGCAAGACCTTGCCGTGGGCGAGCAGGCCGAGCGCGCGCCGCATCCAGGGGCCGAAGGCGCGCTTGTCCAGCGGTGGCCGGTCGGTGCTGCCGGCGCGTACCCTGGGCCGCTTCCAGGGCAGCATCAGGTGCAGCTGGACGCTGAAGCCGCCCTCGAAGGTCTGCGCGAGTTCGGCGTCGAAGCTGCGGTCGGAGAGCAGCCGTGCGACCTCGTACTCGTCCTTCACCGCCAGCAACCGCCAGGCCTGCTGCGCGACCGCGCGCGTGAGCGCTTCGCTCTGCGGATTCACGGCTTGCTCGGCCGCGCGCACGCGCTGCACGAGCGCGCGGTAGCGCTGCGCCAGCGCCGCGCCCTGGTAGTCGACCAGCTGCGCGCCGCGGCGCTCGATCATCTCGTCCAGGCTGCGCGAAAGGCGCTGCGACGCCGGCTGCAGTTCGCCTTCGCGCGCGCAGCGTTCGGCGCGCTCGGGGTCGTGCGCGGCGATGCGACCCCAGGCGAAGGCGCGGAGGTTGTCGTCGACCGCGACCTTGTTGAGCTCGACGGCGCGCACGATCGCCTCGCGGCCGACGGGGATCAGGCCGCGCTGCCAGGCCCAGCCGAGCATGAACATGTTGGTGGCGATCGAATGCCCGGCGAGCTGCGTCGCCAGCCGCGTGGCGTCGAGCACCTGCATCCGCGCCACGCGCGCGCCGAGGAAGGCGAGCGTGGCGTCGTGCGGGAACGGCATTTCCGGGTGGCGCAGGAAATCGCCGGTGATGACGTCGGCGGTGTTGACGATGGCCTGCGTGTGCGCGCGAGCCATGCGGGCGGTGGCGTCGACCCCGGCGGCCACCAGCATGTCGCAGGCGAGTACGGCGTCGGCGCGGACGATGCGCGGCGCCTGCAGTTCGTCCTGCCGCGCGGCGAAGCGCACGTGCGTGAGCACCGCGCCTCCCTTTTGCGCCAGCCCCGTCTGGTCGAGCACGGTGACGCCCCTGCCCTCCAGGTGAGCGGCCATTCCCAGCAGCGCGCCTATCGTCACCACGCCGGTGCCGCCGACGCCGGCCACGAGCAGCGAATAGGGCTGTGCCAGCGCCGGCAACTCGGGCTCGGGCAGCGCGATGTCGGCCGGCGGTGGCAGGCCGTGCGCGCGTCGCAGCGTGCCGCCTTCGACGGTGAGCAGTGCCGGGCAGTAGCCCTCCAGGCAACTGAGGTCGAGGTTGCAGCTGAACTGGTCGATCGCGCGCTTGCGGCCGAACTCGGTCTCGACCGGCACCACCGAGAGGCAGTTGGACTGCAGCGCGCAGTCGCCGCAGCCCTCGCACACCGCCTCGTGGATGACGACGTGGCGCTTGGGCGCGGGAAGCACGCCGCGCTTGCGCCGCCGCCGCGCCTCGGTGGCGCAGGTCTGGTCGTAGATCAGAACCGTCGTGCCCGGCACTTCGCGCAGCTCGTGCTGCACGGCCTCGAGCTCCTCGCGCCGGCGCACCGGCACGCCCGGGGCGAAGTCGGTGTCGGCCTGCTGTCCGTGGTACTTGGCCGGATCGTCGGCGAGCACGACGATGCGCGCCACGCCTTCGGCGGCGAGCTGGCGCGTGATCTGCGGCACCGTGAGCTTGCCGTCCACGGGCTGGCCGCCGGTCATGGCCACGGCGTCGTTGTAGAGCAGCTTGTAGGTGATGTTGACGCCCGCGGCCACGGCCGCGCGGATCGCGAGCAGGCCGGAGTGGAAGTAGGTGCCGTCGCCCATGTTGGCGAAAACGTGCGTGGGCCCGGCGTGCTCGGCCATGCCGATCCAGGTCGCGCCCTCGCCGCCCATCTGGCAGATGGTGAGCGTGTTGCGCTCCATCGCCACTGCCATCAGGTGGCAGCCGACGCCGGCGAGCGCGTGGCTGCCGTCGGGCACGCGCGTCGAGCGGTTGTGCGGGCAGCCCGAGCAGAAGTAGGGCGTGCGCGTGAGCGGCGCACGCTCGGCGGTGGCGCTGCCGGTGCCGGCTGCGGCCGTGCCGCCCGCGGCGGTCCAGCCGCCTTCGGGATGCAGACGCGCCAGGCGCGAGGCGAGCGCGCGTGCGACGATGCTGGGCGTGAGGTCGCCGGTGGGCGGCAGCAGCCACTGCCCGGGTGGTGCGGGCCACTCGCCGCCTTCGTCGAACTTGCCGAGCACGCGCGGGCGCACGTCGTCGCGCCAGTCGTAGAGCATCTCCTTCAACTGGTACTCGATGATCTGGCGCTTCTCTTCGACGACGAGGATCTCGTCCAGGCCGGTGGCGAAGCGCCGCACCGAATCGGCCTCGAGCGGCCAGGGCATCGCCACCTTCATCACGCGCAGCCCGAGCGTGGCGGCGCGCTCGTCGCTCAGGCCGAGGTCGTGCATCGCCTGGCGCAGGTCGAGCCAGGCCTTGCCGCAGGCCAGCAGCCCCAGGCGCGCGTTCGGGCCGTCGACGACGACGCGGTTGAGGCCGTTGGCGCGCGCGTAGGCGAGGGCGGCGTAGATCTTCGTCGCCTGCATGCGCTGTTCCTGCGCCGACTGCGGGTCGGGCCAGCGGATGTGCACGCCGTCGGGCGGCAGTCGGTAATCGTCGGGCAGGCGCGGCTGCACGCGCGCGGCGTCGATCTCGACCGTGGCCGAGCTCTCGACGATGTCGGCCGAGAGCTTGAGCCCCACCCACAGCCCGGCGTAGCGCGACATCGCCCAGCCGTGCAGCCCGTAGTCGAGGATGTCCTGCACGCCCGCGGGCGCGAGCACCGGAATGCCGCAGGCGGAGAAGATGTGCTCGCTCTGGTGCGCCACCGCCGAGGAGCGCGCGGCGTGGTCGTCGCCGGCGACCACGAGCACGCCGCCGCGGGGGGAGGTGCCGGCGTGGTTGGCGTGCTTGAAGACGTCGGCGCTGCGGTCGACGCCCGGGCCCTTGCCGTACCACATGGCGAAGATGCCGTCGCGGTCGGCGCCGGGCATGAGCTGCAACTGCTGCGTGCCCCAGACCGCGGTCGCCGCGAGATCCTCGTTGACGCCGGGGCGAAAGCGGATGTCGTGCGCGGCCAGGTGCGCCTTGGCTTCGGTGAGTGCGGTGTCGAGCCCGCCCAGCGGCGAGCCGCGGTAGCCGCTGACGTAGCCGGCGGTGTTCCAGCCGGCGCGGCGGTCGGCCTCCTGCTGCAGCATGGGCAGGCGCACCAGCGCCTGCACGCCGGTGAGGAAGACGCGCCCGCGCGCGAGGCGGTACTTGTCGTCGAGATCGACTGCGGCGAGCGTCATGCGGGCCTCCGTGGGACGGTGCGGCTACCCGGGCCTGGCACCGGTGGTCGCCGGCCGCGCCACCGCCGCGGCCGGCGTCTGCGGCAGCGCGAACCCGAGTTCGACCCGCAGCTTCTTCACGGCAGTGCTCCTTCGGCGCAGGCGCAGGCCTTGCGGGAGTCGTGGGACGACGGGGCACGGCCCCGCTGCCTCCCGTCGTCGATCTCGTGCATGGTCCTCGTTGCGGAGTGGGCCGGGCGCGTGCTCGCGTCAGCCGGTGCGGGTGAAATCGGGGTCGCGGTGCTCGAGGAAGGCTTGGATGCCTTCGCGCGCCGCGTCGGTGCACGAGACCTCGCCGAAGGCGCGGTAGCCGACCTCCAGCGCCGCGCCGAGCGAGGGCGCCGCTGCGGCGTCGAGAACGCCTTGCTCGATCACGCGCACCACGGTGGGCGAGAGCACGCGGCCGTCGGCGGCGCGCAGCGGGCCGTCGGTGGGCGCCGGCGCGAACGGCGGCAGCGTGACCGCGGCTTCGGCCGGCCGTGGCGGCCGGCCTTGCCGCGCGAGCAGGCGCACGCGCGCTGCGGCGCGGGCGATGAGGTCGTCGAAATCCTCGGCCAGTTCGGCGACGATGCCCGCGGCGTGTGCGTCGGCCGCGCGCAGGCGCTCGGCCCGGGTCAGCATGCGCTGGAAGATCGGCGCCGCCTGCGGCCAACGTCGGAAGGGGACGACCATCGCGCCGATCGCCGGCAGGATGCCCAGCGACACCTCGGGCAGCTGGAACCAGGCCTGGCGCTGCGCCACCAGCGCGTGGCAGCGCATGGCGAGCTCGAATCCGCCGCCCAGCGCCATGCCCTGGATGGCCGCGACCACCGGCTTGCGCGCGGCGTCCAGGTGCACGAGCAGGCGCGAGCAGTCGCGCGCGTACTGCGCCGCGCCATCGGCGTTGCCCAGCAGCGTCGGGAAGCGGCCGATGTCGCCGCCGGCGCAGAAGGCCTTCTGGCCATAGCCGGTGATGACGAAGCCGGCGACGGTGGCATCGTCCTCGTGGCGGCGGATGGCGTGCAGGATGTCGTCGGTCATGGCGTCGTGCAGCGCGTTCAGCGCCTCGGGCCGCCGCAGCGTGATGACGACGACGTCGTCGCCGCCGCCGCCCTCGCGATCGTGCACGCGGTCGACGAGCACGTGGCGCTCGCCGGGTCGATAGGCCGGGAGCGCGCGCCGCGGCATCGGCATTCCGGGGCGCGCTTCGGCGTAGCGCTGCAGCACGCGTGCGGCCATGTCGTCGCCGCACTGCTCCATCAGCTCGAGCGGGCCGGCCTTGAAGCCCAGCGCGACGCGGCAGCCGAGGTCCAGGTCGGCGGCCGAGCCGATGCCGCGGTCGAGGATGTCCACCGTCTGCGACCAGAGCACGCCCAGAAGCCGCTCGCGCACGATCGCGGCCCGTTCGGGCGTGAGCTCGGCGCGCTCGCCCGGGGCGTTGGTCTTCCAGGTCTGCACCGAGGCGAAGATGGGCGCGGGCCGGTAGTGTTCGCCTTCCTCTTCCGCCTGCAGGGTGTTGGTCTCGATGATGATCGGGTTGCCGTGCGCGAGGTTGAGCACGAAGAAGGGTCCGGCGTGCACGAACTCGCTTGCCACGGTGTCGATCTGCGCCGCGGTCGCGTGCTCCAGCAGCAGCGCGGCGTCGTTGCACCAGTTGTCGAAGACGCGGTCGAGCATGAAGCAGGCCGCGTCCTTGGTCACCAGCGGCAGCTTGCCCGTCTCGGCGAAGAAGCGGCGCAGCCAGGCCAGCAGTTCGCGGTCCAGCGCCGGCCAGTCGATGACCTCCACCGCCGGGTTGCGCCAGGCGGGTGCGAAGAAGTGCGTCACCGTTGCGCGCTCGGGGTGTGCCAGGTCCTGGAAGATGCGCGCGGCCGGAAGCGAACTGGTGTTGGAGGTGATCACCGCCTGCGCGCCGACGCGGGCCTCGACGTCGGCGAAGATGCGCCGCTTCAGCGCCAGGTCCTCGGTCGCCGCTTCCAGCACCCAGTCGCAGCCCGCGAGGCTGTCGTAGTCGTTGCTCCCCGTGAGGCCAGCCAAAGTGGCGGCCGCGGCCTCGGCACTCATCTTGCGGCGTGCCACGGCCTTGTCGGCGTAGCCGCGCAGCCGCGCCAGCGCGGCATCGATGGCCGCCTGGCGCACGTCCAGCAGCGTCAGTTCGAGTGCCGGCAGTGCCGACTTCAGGTAGTAGGCGATGTCCGGGCCGATGGTGCCGGCGCCGACGACGGCGATGCGCCGCGGCGCGCCTCGGGTCGGGGTCTGGAGCAGCGGGTTGGCGAAGGCGGCGGCATTCACGTGCGGACCTCGTGGCGGATGCGGGCGGGGTGTGGTCTCAGGCGATGACGCCGGCTTGCGCCAGCGTCTCGATCTCGTCGGCGTCAAGCCCGGCTTCGGCGAGCAGCGCCCGCGTGTGCGCGCCGTAGGCGGGCGGGAAGGGCAGTTCGGTGCGCGCGCCGGGCACGTCGCAGGCCATGGGCTGCATGGCGACGCGGCGGCCGTCGGGAAGCGTGGTGTGGGTGAGCTTGTCGGCCAGCACCGGCAGCGCGCGCAGCTGCGGGATGTCGTGGATGCGCGTGGCCGGGACGGTGGCCGCGTGCAGGCGCGCCAGCGCCTCGTCGACCGTCAACTGCGCGATGGCGGCGCCCATGTCGCGGTGGATGGCGGCGCGCTCGGCGTGACGGCCCTCGTTGGTCTGGCGCGCGGTGCTGGCCACCGGCGCGAAGGCGGGGTCGGCGGTGAGGCGGCGCCACTGCACGTCGCTGCCGATGGCCAGGTAGACGTAGCCGTCGCGCGCGGCGTAGACGTTGGTGGGGATGAACTTGCGGTGCTCGTTGCCCGCGCGCGTGATCTCGTCGGGGCGGCAGCCGAAGTCCAGCAGCGGCAGCACGGTGATCAGCCACGAGGCCGCGGCCTGCAGCATGGAGACGTGGATGGCCTGGCCCTGGCCGCTCTCGGCGCGTTCGAGCAGGGCGCGCAGCACGCCGGCGTAGAGCTCGTCGCCGGCCTTGAGGTCGATCACCGGCACGCCGGTGAGCATGGGCGGCCCCTCGCGCTCGCCGGTGAGCTCCATGTAGCCGGCCATGGCCTGCACGACCGGGTCGTAGCCCGGCGCGTCGGGCACCTGCGGCCCCTGCGCCGAGATGCCGGCCCAGATCAGGCCCGGGCGCGCCGCGCGCAGCGTCGCCTCGTCGATGCCCAGCGCCGCGTAGCGCGAGGGCACGGTGTTGCAGCAGAAGACGTCGACCTCGAGCGCGTTCAGCAGCCGCTGCAGCAGCGCGCGCCCTTGCGCGTCCTTCAGGTTGAGCGCGATCGCCTCCTTGCCGACGTTGGGAGCGACGAAGTAGCTGCGGCGGTCGCCGCGCGCGTCGCCTTCGAGGCGGCTGCCGATGTAGCGGTTGGGGTCGCCGGGCAGGCCCTCGCCGCTGGGCGTGGCCTCCAGGCGGATGACGCGCCATCCCAGCTGCGCAAAGCGCAGCGTCGCGTAAGGCAGCGACAGCGCCTGCTCCATCGACAGCACGGTGCGCCTCTTCATGCCCCCTCGCCGCAGTCGTCCACTTGCTCCTCCCTAGCCGCCGGCGATCGGCGGCACCAGGAAGACCTCGTCGCCGTCACGCACGGGGTCGCTGCGATGCGCGTACTCGGCATTGACCGAGACCAGAACGACGTCGATGAACTCGAAGGCGCGCCGGAAGCGTTCGCCCTGTGTCGGCAGCCAGTCGAGCAACTGGCCCACGGTGCGGACCTCGCCGGGCAGCGTGATCTCTTCGGCATCGCATCCGAGGCTGTCGCGCAGCCAGGCGAAGTACTTCAGCTTCATCGGCACCCGCGCTCACACCGTCGCGCTTTCCCGCGCTGCGGCCTCCGGCTGGGATGCTCCCGGCAGGCCCTGCTCGAAGATCGCGCGCGCGACCTTCTCGGGCGACATCGGCGGGTCGAAGATGCGCACGCCGGTGGCGTTGGCGAGCGCATTGGCCACCGCCGGCGCGATGACGATGGTCGGCAGCTCGGAGATGCCCTTGGCGCCGTACGGCCCTTCGGCGCACATGCTCTCGATGAAGTGCATCTCGACGGGCGGCATTTCCGGCGCGGTGATGAGCTTGTAGTCGCGGAAGCAGGCGTTCTTCAGCCGCCCCTCTTCGATACGCATGTCCTCGCTGAGCGCGTAGCCCAGGCCGATCGCGAGGCCGCCCTCGATCTGGCCTTCCAGGCCCATGCGGTTGATGACGCGGCCCACGTCCTGCGCCACCGTGACCTTGTCGACCTTGATCTCGCCGGTGAGGGTGTCGACCGTGATCTCGGCCACGTGCACGGCGTGCGCGTAGGCCGCGGAGTGGTCGGAGACGTGACTCGCGCCCTCGGGCTCGCTCTTCGGTTCGTAGTAGTCGGTGACCATGACGAGCTCGGGCTCGGCCTGGAAGTGCATCTGGCGCAGCAGGCGCTCGAGCTTGATGATCTCCTTGCCGTCCTGCGCGCGCACGACGGCGCCGCCGCGCAGGGCCAGGCCGGCCGCGGGCTCGCCGAGCAGCTTCTCGGCGCCGGCCAGGATCTGCGCCTTGGCCTTGAGCGCGGCGCGGCGCGCGCCGTTGCCGGCGATGAAGGTCGTGCGCGAGGCGTGCACGCCCACGTCCCAGGGGGCGATGTCGGAGTCGTTGTTGACGAGGGTGACGTGCTCGGTGGGCACGCCCAGCTCCTCGGCGACGATGAGGGTGATGACGGCGTCGATGCCCTGGCCGATCTCGGAGGCGCCGGTGATGACGGTGACGCGCGCGTAGTCGTCGACCTTGAGGATGGTGCCGATGCCGTCGGACTTGTGGATCTTGGCGCCGCCGGCGTTGTGGATCGACGAGGCCAGGCCGATGCCCTTCTTGAAGCGCCCGGGCTGCGTGCGCGCGGCGGCGTAGGCGCGGCGCTTGCGGCTGTAGTCGCTGGCGGCAGCGGCGGTCTGCAGGCACTCGACCAGGGCGCACTCGCGCAGATAGGACTTCTGCGGCGTGACCTCGCCCGAGAGCTGCGCGTTCTTGAGGTGGAAGTCCAGCGGCTCCATGCCGATGAGGTCGGCCAGCATGTCCATCTGCTGCGCCGTGGCCCAGGTCGTCTGCACGTTGCCGTAGCCGCGGAAGGAGCCGGCGTAGGGGTTGTTGGTGTAGATCGCCTGCGCCTTGAAGTCGACCACGGGCACGCGGTAGTGGCCCGAGGTGGTGCGCATCATGATCACCGGGATGGTCGGCCCCCAGGAGGTGTAGGCGCCGTTGTCGAGCAGCACGTCGGCGCTGCGGAAGGTGAGCGTGCCCTCGCGCGTGCAGCCGGTGCGCATGTGGATGATGGCCGCCTGGCGCGTGGGCGAGGCCTTGAACTCCTCGCCGCGCGTGTAGAGCACCTTCACCGGGCGCCCGGTCTTCTTCGCCAGCAGCGCGGCGATGGGCTCGTAGGGGTAGACGTCGAGCTTGGAGCCGAAGGCGCCGCCCACCGGCGGCTGGATGACGCGGATGTCGCCCGGGCCGATGCCAAGCGCCGGCGCCAGGTCCATCTTGTAGTTGTAGGGGTACTGCGTCTGCGTCCAGATGGTGAGCTTGCCGTTGTGGTCGAAGTCGGCAATGGCGCAGGACGTGCCCATGCAGCAGTGCGTGACGTGGTGCGGGCGGAAGACGTTGTCGACGATGAAGTCCGAGCCCGCCTCGGCGGCGGCGAGGTCGCCGTGCTGGAAGGCGAAGCGCAGGCTCCTGTTGCCGGGGAAGTTGTCGTGGATCTGCGGCGCGTCGTCGCGCGCGCCGGCCTCGGGGGTGAAGACGCCGGGCAGGTCCTCGTACTCGACCTCGATCAGCGCCAGCGCGCGCGCGGCGATGGCCTCGCTCTCGGCGGCGACGGCGGCGACCTCGTCGTGCTCGCAGCGCACGCGGTCCTTGAGCGCGACGTTGTCGCGCACGAAGCCGAACTTCAGGCCCGCGGCGTCGGCGCCGGTGAGCACGGCGTGCACGCCGGGCAGCGCGCGCGCGGCCGTGGTGTCGATGCGCACGATGCGCGCGTGCGGCCGGCCGGCAAAGAGCACCTTGCCGATCAGCATCTGCGGCAGCACCATGTCGTTGATGTAGCGCGTCTTGCCGGTGGCCTTGTCGGGCGCGTCGGGCTTCTTCACGCGCTGGCCGATGAGGCTGGGCGCGGCGTCCGCGCGGGCCTTCGAGCTGCGGTTCGAGCTGGCGGTCGGGTCCATGGTGCGCTCCTCAAGCCTTGCTCTGGACCACGGCCTCGACCGCGTCCAGCACCTTGGTGTAGCCCGTGCAGCGGCAGAGGTTGCCCTCCAGGCCGCGCTTCGCCTGCTCGCGCGTGAGCCCGGGCTGGTTCTCGATCAGGTAGTTGGCCTGCATGATCATGCCCGGCATGCAGAAGCCGCACTGCACGGCGCCGTGGTCGACGAAGGCCTGCTGCACCGGGTGCAGGGCCTGCGGCGTGCGCAGGCCCTCGATGGTGAGCAGCTCGCGGCCGTCCAGGTCGACGGCGTACATGAGGCAGCTGTTGACGGTCTTGCCGTCGACCTGCACCGTGCAGGCGCCGCACTCGCCCTCGCCGCAGGCGTACTTGGTGCCGGTGAGGCCCAGGCGCTCGCGCAGCAGGTCCAGGGTCTTCATCGTCACCGGCACCTCGAGCTGGAGCTCGCGGCCGTTGAGCTTGAAGCGGATCTCAGTTTTCGGCGACATCGTGAAGCACCTCTTCCATGAACACGCGCACGAGATGGCCGCGGTACCAGGCGCTGGCGCGCACGTCGTCGATGGGCCGCGCGTCCTCGGCCGCGGCCGCAACGGCCGCGGCGATCGCGGCCTCGTCGAGCGCGCGGCCTTCGAGCGCGGCCTCGGCGCGGCGCGCGCGCAGCGGCGTCGGTGCCACCGAGCCCAGCGCCACGCGCACCTGCTGCAGCCGGCCGTCCTGCAGGCGCGCGCCCAGCGCCAGGGAGACGGTCGAGATCTCGAGCGCCGGCCGCGGCCCGGCCTTGCGAAAGCGCGACACGAAACCGGCGCCCGGGCGCGCGAAGACGACGGCGGTGAGCAGCTCGTCGGGCTCCTTGAGCGTGCGCCCCGGGGCCAGGAAGAACTGCGCCAGCGGCAGGCGGCGCGTGTGCTGGGCGTTGCCGCGCCAGCTGCAGAGCTCGACCTCGGCGTCCAGCACCAGCAGCGGCGGGCTCAGGTCGCTGGCCGGACTCGCGTTGCAGAGGTTGCCGCCGACGGTGGCGGCGTTGCGGATCTGCTCGCTGGCGAAGCGCTCGGCGGCCTGCACCAGCGCCGGCGCCACTTGCGCCAGCAGTGCGCTCTGGCGGATCTCGCTGACGGTGGTCGTCGCGCCCAGTCGTATCGCCTGGCCCTCGTCGCGGATGCCGGCCAGGCCCTCGACGCGGCGGATGTTGAGCAGCTGTGCGGCGTAGCGGCGCGTGCCGGCCTCGGTCTGCGGCGCGAGGTCGGTGCCGCCGGCGAGCACGGTGGCGCCGCCGGGCAGCGCCAGCGCCGCCAGCGCCGGCTCCAGCCGCGTCGGGGCCAGGTACTTCTGCACGGTGCTGGTCGTCATGCCGCCTGCTCCTCGCGGTGGTCGAAGCGCACCGGCTCGCGGTAGCGGCCGAAGACGCCGACCAGGCGTTGCGTGATCTCGCCTACCGTCGCGTAGGCCTTCACCGCTTCGACGATGGCCGGCATCAGGTTGGCACCGGCCTTGGCGTCGGCGGTCACGCGCACCAGCGCGCGCTCGACGGCCATGCGGTCACGCTCGGCGCGCACGCGTGCCAGCGCCGCCACCTGCGCCTGCGCGGCGGCGGCGTCATAGGGGTGCAGCTCGACCGGGCGCTGCACCTCCTCGTCGCTGCGGTAGCGGTTGACGCCGACCTTGGGGAAGGCGCCGCTCTCGATCGCGCGCGCCATGCGGTAGGCCTGCGCCGAGACGCGCGACTGGATGCTGCCGTCGGCGATGAGCTTGACGATGCCGCCGGCGGCGTCGGTCTCGGCGATGATGCGCTCCATCTCGCTGCGCATCTGGTTGGTCAGCGTCTCGACGTAGTAGGAGCCGCCCAGCGGGTCCACCGTCTCGGCCAGCCCCATCTCCTCGACCAGCAGCTGCATGGTGCGCAGCGAGATGCGCTGTGCGTATTCGCTCGGGATCGTGTAGGCCTCGTCGTAGCAGCACAGCGCCATCGTCTGCGCGCCCGAGAGCGCGGCCAGCAGCGCGTAGTAGGCGCCGCGCACGATGTTGTTCTCCGGCTGCTCGAGCGTGAGGCCGCCGCCGCCGCCGCCGGCGATCATGCGCAGCCACATCGAGCCCGGCTTCTGCGCGCCGTACTCCTCCTTCATGATCTTGGCCCACAGGCCGCGGCCGGCGCGGAACTTCGCGACCTGCTCGAAGATGTTGCCGAAGATGTTGAAGTTGTAGGACAGGCGCCCGGCGAACTCGTCCACCGGCACGCCGCGCCTGATGACCTCGTCGGCGTAGGCGCGCGCGATGCAGAAGCCGTAGGCCATCTCCTGCGTCGGTGTCGCGCCCGACTCGCGGATGTGGTAGCCGCACACGGACACCGGGCTGTACTTGGGCGCGTGCTCGGCGCAGTACTCGATGGTGTCGCCGACGAGGCGGATGGAGGGCTCGACCGGGTAGATCCACGTCCCCCGCCCGACGAACTCCTTGAGGATGTCGTTCTGCGCCGTGCCGCGCAGCGTCTTGAGGTCGAAGCCGCGCTTCTCGGCCATCGCGAGATACATGGCGATGAGGATCGCCGCCGCGCCGTTGATGGTCAGCGAGACGGTGATCTTGTCGAGGTCGATGCCGTCGAAGGCGATCTCGAAGTCGCGCAGCGTGTCCACCGCCATGCCCACGCGTCCGACCTCGCCCTCGGCCATGGGGTCGTCGGAATCGAGGCCGCACTGCGTCGAGAGGTCGAAGGCGACGTTGAGCCCGGTCTGGCCGTTGTCGATGAGGAACTTGAAGCGCCGGTTGGTGTCGGCGGCGTTGCCGAAGCCCGTGTACTGCCGCATCGTGAAGGGCTGCTTGCGGTACATGAGCGGATGGATGCCGCGCGTGAACGGGTATTCGCCGGGCAGGCCCAGCATCGCCAGGCCGCCGCTGGCCTGGACGTCCTCGGCGGTGTAGAGCGGCTTGACTTCGATGCCCGATTCGTTGCGCACCGGGCGCACGCCAGGAGGAAGGTTCATCGCACGTTCTCCCGTATGAAGTCGCAGATGGCGTCGAGCTTGCTGCCGGTGGCGAACACGCCCTTGAAGCCGAGCGCGCGCAGCGCGTCGTGGTCGGCAACCGGGATATTGCCCCCGATGATCCACAGCCGCTCCCCCATTCCCGCTTCTTCCAGCAGGGGCTTGAGCCGCGTGCAGAAGGGCAGGTGCGCGCCGGCCATGGAAGACAGCGCGATCACGTCCGGGTTCTCGCGCCGCGCGGCGTCGACGACCATCTCCGGCGACTGGCGCAGACCCGTGTAGTGCACGTCGAAGCCGGCGTCCAGCAGCGCGCGCGCCACCACCTTGGCGCCCTGGTCGTGGCCGTCCAGCCCCGGCTTGGCGAGGACGATCTTGATGCGTCGGTTCGAATTCAAGATGCCACCTCTTTGGCGATGATGAGCTTGAGGATCTCGCTGGTGCCGCCACCGATGAGGGTGAAGCGCACGTCGCGCAGATAGCGTTGCACCGGGTACTCCATGGCGTAGCCGTAGCTGGCGAGCACGCGCGCGGCCTGGTCGCAGATCGTGGCCGCGGTCTCGGTGGCGTGCAGCTTGGCCATCGCCGCCTCCTTGTGGTGCGGCCGGCCCTGCGCGTGCAGCCAGGCGGCGTGGCGCACCATGAGCACCGCCGATTCGAGCGCGGTCGCCATCTCGGCGAGCTTGAACTGGATGGCCTGGAAGCGGTTGATGGGCTTGCCGAACTGCGCGCGCTCGCCGGCGTAGCGCTGCGCCTCGGCCAGCGCCGCGCGCGCCACGCCCAGCGCCATGGCGCCGGTGATGACGCGGATCTCGGCCAGCGTCTTGCGCAGGTGCTGCTCGCCGTCGCCGATCTCGCGCGAGAGGCGGTGCGTGTCGGGAACGAAGCAGTCGTCGAAGGCGACTTCGGAGGTCGGCAGCGCCCACACGCCCATCTTGTGGATGGCGCGGCCGATGACCAGGCCCTGGAAGTCGCGCTCGACGAGGAAGATGCTCAGCTTGCCCTCGGGCCCGGGGCCGCCGACCTTGGCGAAGACGGTGAAGAAGTCGGCCACCGGCGCCGAGGTGATCCAGGTCTTGCGCCCGTTCAGGCGCCAGCCGCCCTCGACCGCCGTCGCCGTGGTGCGGATGCCGCCCAGGTCCGACCCCGCGCCGGGTTCGGTCATGCAGATGGCGCCGATCCTGGCGCCCGTGAGCGCGGGCTTGAAGAGGCGTTCGAGGATGTCGGCGTTGCCCAGCAGCTGCAGGAACTTGGTGCCCATGAGCGACTGCATGGCCGCGGCGCCGGCCAGGGCCATCGAGCCGCGCGCGATCTCTTCCAGCGCGAGCGCGAACTCCGGCAGCGCCAGGCCCGAGCCGCCCAGCGCCTCGGGGTAGCGCATGCCGAAGAAGCCCAGCTGGCCGAGTTCGAGGAAGAGCTCGCGCGGGAAGGCATGCGCCTCGTCCAGCGCCGCCGCCTGCGGCAGCACGCGCTCGTCGACGAAGCGCGCGAAGGCCTCGCGGATCGCGCGCTGGTCTTCGCTGAGTTCGAAGTTCATGCCTCCAGCTCCGCGGCCGTGGCGCCGTAGTCGCGCACGGCGGCCTCCTTGGAGATGACGCCGTTTCGCACCTCCTCGGCGAGCAGCCTGCGGTCGCGCAGGCGCGGGTCGCCGAAGCCGCCGCCGCCGTGGGCGACCTGGTGGTAGACGGTGCCCTTGGGCACGCCGGTGATGAGGTCCTTGTTCTTCGGCACCACGGTGCGGCCGTCGGGGTAGTGCAGGCGGATGAAGTTCAGCCCCGCGCCCTGGCCGCCGGCGAGACCAAACGCGCCTTCGAAGTCGCCGTCGCCGAAGGTGACGAGCTGCGTGTCGTCGCTGCCGATCTCGAAGATCGTCTCCACGCCCAGGCCGCCGCGCCAGCGCCCGGGGCCGGCGGAATCGGCGAGCAGTTCGTGCTTCTTCAGCCGGTGCGGCGTCTGCTGCTCGAACATCTCGTAGTCCTGGTCGAGCACGCCGCCGGAGGCGTCGATCATGCCGATGTGGTCGTAGCCGTCGCAGCCCTGCAGCGCGCCCGAGCCGCCCTTGAGGCCCATGAAGCCGATGTCGACGTACTTCTCGCCGTGGCGCGGGTCGATGCCGGTGGTGAGCGAGGCCAGCAGGTTGTTCCAGCCGGCGGTGACGCGGTCGGGCAGCACCGGCGCCAGCGCGCGCTGGATGGCGTCGGCGTTGGGCGGGCAGAGGTGGTTGCCGAAGGTCGTCGCCTTGGGATAGGCGGCGTTGAGGATGGTGCCTTCGGGGATGACGATCTCGATGGGCTCGACCATGCCCTCGTTGTGCGGGATGTCGGGGTTGACCATCTGCAGCAGCGTGAGGATGGTGGCCGAGGCGCTGGAGGTGAAGGTGCCGTTGACGAAGCCGTTGGTCTGCGCGTCGGTGCGCGAGTAGTCGAAGCGGATCGACTGCGCCTGCACCTCGATGTCGACGCGGATGGTGAACTTGCTGCCCTCGTGGCGCCCGTCGTAGTAGACGTAGCCCTCGCCGCTGTAGCGGCCATTGGGGATCTTCGCGATCTCGGCCTGCATCATGCGGCGCGTGGCGTCGAAGAGCGCCTGCTTGTGCGCCGCGTAGCTGGCTGCGCCGTACTTGCCGAGCAGTTCGAGCATGCGCCGCGCGCCGATCTCGCAGGCGCCCATCTCGGCCTTCATGTCGTGCTGCACGATCTCCAGGCGCACGTTGGCGAAGATCAGGTTCCACACGTCCTGGCGCAGCTTGCCGCGATCGACCACCTTCACCGCGGGGATGCGCAGCGCCTCCTGCCAGACCTCGACGGCGTTGGGGTTGTAGCCGCCGGCGACGTTGCCGCCGATGTCGGCCTGGTGCCCCTTCACCGCCGTCCAGGCGACGAGCTCGCCTTCGAAGAAGACGGGCTTGAAGACGGCGACGTCGTTGTTCTGGTTGCCCAGGCTGAAGACGTCGTTGTGGAAGAAGACGTCGCCGTCGTGGATGTCGCCCTCGAAGGTCTTGCGGATGTGCTTGCACACCGGCGCGAGCGAGAACGCGAGGATGGGCAGGTTCTCGGTCTGCTCGAGCATGCGGCCCTCGGCGTCGTAGAGGCCGGTGACGTAGTCCTTGGCCTCGCAGAGGATGGGGCTGCGCGTCGTGCGCTCCATCGAGATGCTCATCTCGTCGGTGATGGCCTTGAAGCTGCGCGCGTAGACCGAGAGCAGGATGGGGTCGATGGTCGTCATGGCAGTCGGTCCTTTGGGTCAGGCGATCGCGGCGGTGACGAGATCCTCGCGGCCCTTGGCGTAGAGCACGAAGGAGCCGAGACCGTCGACCAGGCTGTCGAAGCCTTCGGAGACGAAGATCGCCGTCGTCTGCTGCTCGATCAGCGCCGGACCCGGCACGCGGTGGCCGGCGCGCATGCGGTGGCCGTCGTAGACGTCGACCTCGGCGAAGTCGTCGCGCTCGGGCAGGTACATGCGGCGCCGGCCCTTGCGCGCGGCGCTGGCGTCGGGCGCGCCCGGGGTCTGGCGCGCGATGTCCGGGCGCGTGGTGGCGCCGATGGCCTGCAGGCGCAGGTTGATGATCTCGACCACGCTGCCCTCGGCCTCCAGCGTGTAGCCGAAGAGGCGCTGGTGCTCGTCGTGGAAGGCGCGCGCGATGGCCGCGGCGTCGCGCTGCTGCACCGCCGCCAGCGGCACCGGCACCGAGACCTCGTGGTACTGGCGCAGGTAGCGGCAGTCCAGGCGCAGCTCGATGCGCTGCTGCGCGCGCGGCACGCGCTCGCCCTCGAGCAGGGCCGCGCCTTCGGCCGCCATCTCGTCGACCAGGGTCGAGAGGCGCGCCCAGTCCAGCTGCGTCAGGCGCGCCACGAAGGTGCGCACGAAGTCGTGCTTCAACTCGCCCATCAGCATGCCGAAGGCGCACAGCACCGAGGCCTCGCGCGGCACGATCATGAGCGGGATGCCGAGCTCGGTGCAGATCAGGCAGGCGTGGATCGGACCGGCGCCGCCGCCGGGGATGATGGGGAACTCGCGCGGGTCGAAGCCGCGCTTGATCGTCACCTCGCGCACGCCCTGCGCCATGTTGTTGCAGGCGACGCGGTACATGCCCGCGGCAGCACGCTCGACCGACAGGCCCATCGGCTGCGCGATGTGCTCTTCGATCGCGCGGCGCGCGGCCTCGGCGTCGAGCTTCATGCTGCCGCCGGCGAAGTAGCCGGGGTCCAGGTAGCCGAGCACGACGTTGGCGTCGGTGGTCGTGGGCAGCGTGCCGCCCTTGCCGTAGCACGCGGGCCCCGGCGCGGCACCCGCGCTCTGCGGGCCCATGCGCAGCAGGCCGCCTTCGTCCAGCCAGCCGATCGAGCCGCCGCCCGCGCCGATGGTGTGGATGTCGAGCATCGGCAGCGCGATCTTGTGGCGGGCGATCTCGCCGTCGTTCTTGAGCATCGGCGCGCGCACGGCCACCGAGGTCTCGAAGCTGGTGCCGCCCATGTCGGTGGTGATGCAGCGGTCCTGCCCGAGCGCCTGCGCGTAGAAGAGCCCGGCGCCCGGGCCGCCGGCCGGCCCCGAGAGCAGCGTGAGTGCCGCCTTGTCGCGCGCGGCCTGCGGCGAGATCACGCCGCCGTTGCTCTGCATGATGAGCAGCAGTCCGCCAAAGCCGATCTCCTGCAGTCGACCGACGAGCTGGTCGAGGTAGTGGCCGAGCTTGGGGCCGACGTAGGCGTTGAGCACGGTGGTGCTGACGCGCTCGTAGAAGCGGATCGAGGGCAGCACCTCGGTCGAGACCGAGACGTAGGCGCGCGGCAGCGCGCGCCGCACCTGGGCGGCGGCGGCCTGCTCGTGCGCGGGGTTGGCGAAGGCGTTCATGAAGCAGATCGCCACCGCCTGCACGTCTTCGTCGCGCCAGGCGGCCAGCGCCGCCTCGATGGCCTGCTCGTCCAGCGGCTGCACTTCCTGGCCCTGGCTGTCGAGCCGGCCGGGCACGCCGATGCGGCGCGCGCGCGGCACCAGCGGCACGACGTTGCGGTAGCGGTTGTTGTACTGCTCCTCACGGATGCCGCGGCGCATCTCGAGCGCGTCGCGCACGCCGTCGGTGGTCAGCAGCGCGGTCTTGGCGCCGGTGGAAGTCAGCGTCGCGTTGGTCGCCACCGTCGTGCCGTGCACGATGGTGTCCAGCGCCTGCGCCAGCTGCTGCAGCGTGCGCGGCGGCTGCAGGCCCTGCGCGATCTCCTGCAGGCCCTGCACGACGGCAATCGACGGGTCGGCCGGCGTCGACAGCGTCTTGTGGATGCGCGGCGGCTGGCCGTCCTGCGTGATGACGAAGTCGGTGAAGGTACCGCCGACGTCGATGCCGATCTTGAGCGTCATGCAGAGGACTCCCTGGAGGCTGGGCGCGCGGCCCCGTCGTCGAGCTGCGCGACGAGGCTGCGCACGTCTTCCTTGCGCACCTTGCCCAGCGCCGTGCGCGGCAGCGCATCGACGACGAAGACCTGCTTGGGTTGCTTGAAGCGCGCGATGCGGCCTTCCAGGCGCGCCATCACCTCGCGCGGCGCGATCTGCACGCCCGGCCGCGGCACGACGACGGCGACGACGCGCTCGCCCCAGCGCGCGTCGGGGCGGCCGACGACGGCGGCCTCGGCGACGTCCGGGTCCTCCTGCAGCGCGATCTCGACCTCGGCCGGGCTGACGTTCTCGCCGCCGGAGATGATCATGTCCTTGATCCGGCCGTCGACCCACAGGAAGCCCTGCGCGTCCAGCCGCCCGCGGTCGCCGGAGTGGAACCAGCCGTCGACGAGCA
Source organism: Burkholderiales bacterium (assembly GCA_026932235.1). Taxonomy (GTDB): domain Bacteria; phylum Pseudomonadota; class Gammaproteobacteria; order Burkholderiales; family Burkholderiaceae_C; genus Rubrivivax. The sequence goes on along the minus strand of JAIXKR010000082.1, from coordinate 8,422 downwards.
CGCGTGCCGTGGCCTGCGGATCCTGCCAGTAGGCGCTCATCACGTTGCGCCCGCGCACGAGGATTTCGCCCGACTGCCCCGTGGGCAGATCATCGCCCGCCGCGTCGACGATGCGCAGCTCGACGCCGAGCGCCGCGCGTCCGGCCGAGCCGGCGGTGCGCACCGCCTCGTCGGCGTGCTGGCAGGCGGCGATGGGCGAGGTCTCGGTGGCGCCCCAGACCTGAATGAGCGGCACGCCGCGCGCGTGCACCGCGTGGCACAGGCGCTCGGGGACCACCGTCGAGCCGGTGGAGATGGCGCGCAGGCTGGAGAGGTCGGTGCTCGGCCACTGCGGCAGCGCCATCACGGCGTCCAACTGCGCCGGCACGAGCACGGTGAGCGTGATGCGCTCCCGTTCGATGGCCGTGAGCGCCGCCGCCGGGTCGAACTTGGGATGCAGTTCGACGCGGCAACCCTCACGCAGCGCCGGCAGGGTCTGGATGTTGAGGCCGCCGACGTGGAAGAGCGGCAGCGTCGTCAGCACGCGGTCGGATTCGACCATGGCGTGCATGTCGACGCTGGCGTCGGCGTTGGCGCACAGCGCCTCGTGCGAGAGCAGCACGCCCTTCGGGCGGCCGGTGGAGCCCGAGGTGTAACAGAGCAGCAGCGGCGATTGCGGCGAGACGGCCACGCGCGGCGGCGGTTCGCCGCCCTGTCCGGCCTCGAGAAAGTCCGGCAGACTCATCCAGTGCGGCGGCCGGTCCGCCGCGTCCACGGCGATGCAGCGTGTATCCGCGGCAGCCACCGCTGCGGCGTCGCTGGGCGCAGCGAATGGCGCGTCGGCGAAGAGCAGCGCCGGCCGGCACTCGGCGAGCATCGCGCGGTGTTCGGGTGGTGCCAGACGCCAGTTCAGCGGCACGAAGAGCGTGCCGCGTCGGGCGCAGGCGAACAGCAGCGTCAGCATGGCGCCGCTGTTGAGGCCCAGCCAGGCGACCACCTGGCCTTGTCCGACTCCGCAGGCCGCCAACGCACGCTCGTGGACCTCGATCGCGCGCGCCATCGCTTCGTAGCTCAGGCTTTCGTGCCCGCAGCGCAGCGCGCAACGGTCGCCGTGGCGCGCCGCGGCAGCGTGGATCCAGTCGGCGGGCAGCAGGTCCATGGCCGGCTCGGGCGCTGCAATCAGGCGTCGCCGACCTCGATCACCACCGCCATCGCGCTGTCACCGGCGGCGCAGCCGGTGAAGAGGCCGCGCCCGCCGCCGCGCAGCGCAAGCGCCTCGATCATCTCGATGACGGCGCGCGTGCCCATAGGCGCCTGCGGATGGCCCCAGACCAGCGAGCAGCCGAACGGGTTGATCGGCTGCCAGGGGATGCCCATCACCTTCGCGAACACGAGGTCGTTGAGCGCGAAGGGGTTGTGCGTCTTCACGACGTCGATGTCGCCGATGGCCAGCCCCGCCTGCGCGAGCGCGCGCGCCGCGGCCGGGGCAGGCGCCTCGGGCATGAGTGCGAGCTCGACGCGCGCCTGGCCGAAGCCGAGCAGGCGCACCGCGATCTTCGGGTCGGTGGCGAGTTCGCGCGCGCGCTCCGGCGTGGTGAGCACGAGGCCGGCGTTGCCGTCGGCCGGGTGCGTCTGGCCGCCGTAGGTGACGCTGCCGCCGGGCATCACCGGCTTCAGCGCCGCCAGACCCTCGGCGGTCGAGCGGCCGACGCCCTCGTCGCCCTCGAGCGTGGTGGCGACCTTCTTGAAGCCCGGTGCCGGCACCGCGAAGGGCAGCGTCATGAAGCGCTTGAGGAAGGCCGCGCCGTCGGCCAGCGCCTCCTGGTACTGCGCCTCGCGCGCCAGCACGACCTCGTGCTGCTCGGCGGTGGTGACGCGATGGCGGCTGGCGACGTTCTCGGCGGTGGCGAGCATCGAGTGGTGCCCGAGCGGGTCGCAGCCGAAGTTGTCCATCACCCAGTCCTCGGCGACACCGGTGCCGCCGGGGCCGCGGGGGTTGGGGTAATAGAGGTGCGGGCCGTTGCTGGTGCGGTCGGCGTTGACGACGAGCACGGTGCTGGCCAGCCCGGCGTCGATCTCCTGCGCGCCCGCCAGCAGCGTGCGCACGCCGGTGGCGCAGGCCTGCATCAGCGTCGGTCCGGCCAGTGCCGGAATGCCGGCGAGGCCCGCCAGCCAGGGCAGGCCGTAGAAGGAATGCTTCTGCGGCACCGAGATGCCGAGCACGCCGTGGTCGAAGACCGTCGGGTCGATGCGCCGCTGCGCGAGCTCGGCGCGCACGACGTGCGCCGCGAACTCGAGGCTGTTGAGGGTGGCGAAGGCCCCCTGCCAGCGCGCGAAGGGCGTGCTCCAGTAGGCCCCGTACGGAATGACGGCGCGGTGATTCATGCGTTGCTCTCCTTCATGCTCATGCGGGGCGGTGTGCGGCGCGGCGCGCGCGGCGCAGACGGCATGGAATCGGGCGCAGCTTCGATGCCGGGCAGGCGCGCTGCGGGCGCGACGTCCAGGCCCAGCGCCTCGACGAAGGCCTTGCGGGCGTTCTTCAGGTGCGCGTGGACGGCGTCGGCCGCGGCATCGGCGTCGCCCGAGGCCAGCGCCGCGGTGATGCGCTGCAGCCCGTGCAGCACGATGGTGCGCACCCGTGGCTGGCCCAGCGTCAGCGCGCGGATGTGCTGCATGTGGTCGGCATAGAGCTCGATCATGCGCACCAGGCGCGCGTTCGGCACCAGCGCCAGCCAGGCTGCGCGGTAGCGCACGTTGGCTTCGTGAAAGGCCGCGAGTTCGCCTCGGTCGTGTGCCGCGGCGGCGTCGGCCAAGGCAGTGTCGATGGGTGCGCGCGTGCGCCGGTCGACGGTGCGCGGGGCCACGCGGCGCGCGGCAGCGGGCTCGATGAGGAAGCGCAGCTCGTAGATGTCCTCGACGTCGGCCAGCGTCAGCGAGGGCACGGTGAAGCTGCGTCCGTGCGTGGCGAGCAGGCCCTCGCTCGCCAGCCGTGCCAGGGCCTCGCGCACCGGCGTGCGCGAGACGCCCAGCTGCGTCGCCAGCTGCACCTCCTGCAAGGCGCTGCCGGCACCGATGGCCCCCGCGCGCAGCTGTTCGCGCAGCGCCTGGTAGACCTGGTCGGCGAGCGCGCGAGGGCGCTGCACCGGGGTGAGCGAGCGTGGGTTCAAGAGCAGTCTCCACCACCGGGCCGGGCGCGCACCGCAGGGCGCAAGGGCGCGCCGGTTCGATCACGTGGATACTGTATACATTGAGCGCGGAGCGCATGAGGATAAACCCGGTTCGTCACGGGCTTGCTCGTGGTTGATGCGGGCAGGCGCGCTGTTTCGACGACCGAGGAGGTGATGCGCACTCCCCCTTGAATGAGGGGGGGCGATGGCGTGGCGACGAGGGTTGATCAAGAATGAGCGGGCGGGCAGAGGCGAGAAGCCACAGGAGGGATCATGGGCAAGACGACGATGGCGAGCGCGCTGGCTGGCGCATGTCTGGCGCTGATGGCCGCGGGCCCGGCGCAGGCCGCCGCTTCGGCAGGCGCGGAGATCGGGCGCTTCGACATCATGCTTATCGATCTCGATCCCTCGGATGGCATCGACCCCGCGATGATGTGGGGCGGCTCCGAGTACAGCCAGTCATACGCCAACACCGAATCGGGCGGGTGGATTTGGGATTCCGCGTCCGGCTGGTATATGGACACCAGTGCGATGTCGACTGATTCTTTCAGTTTGGCGTCCGGAATGACCGGATGGGGCGGGGCGGACGCCGAGGCCGAGGTGAGCGGCTCGCCTGTTGCCGGAGTCTCTCGATCTGCGAATGGTTCGGGCTATTTCAGTGGCTCGTTCACAGTGACCCCCTGGACTGGGATCGTCGTGACGGCACCCTACACCGCCTGGGCCAGTACGACATTGGACTCGGAATGGGCGCGGGGTAGCGCCCATTTGCAGTTCTCCCTCTACACCGACGATGGCAGTGAGGAACACTACGCGCAGCGTTTCATAGAGGCGTCGAGTGCGGGCGAGTCCAACTCCGCTTCGGGCACGGTCCGACTGACCTTTGCGAATCTGTCGGCCGATGCCATGGGGGGGAATTTTTGGGCCCAAGCGTATGCCTATGCGCAATCCCCCCAGCCCGTCCCCGAGCCGGCCGGCGCGGTGATGATGCTCGCCGGCCTGCTGGGCGTCGGTGCGGCGCTGCGGCGGCGCCGCGAGGGCCGGGCAGGCTGAGGCGCGAGGGCGTCCGCAGGGGACGCCGAGCACTCGCTCAGCGCAAGCGCAGCTGCGCCGCCTGCGCGTGCGCCTGCAGGCCCTCGCCGTAGGCGAGTTCGGCGGCGATGGGGCCGAGCGCCTGCGCACCGCCGGCACTGACCTCGATCAGGCTGCTGCGCTTGACGAAGTCGTACACGCCCAGCGGCGAGGAAAAGCGCGCGCTGCCCGAGGTCGGCAGCACGTGGTTGGGGCCGGCGCAGTAGTCGCCCAGGCTCTCGCTGGTGAAGGCGCCGAGGAAGATCGCGCCGGCGTGCTGCAGCAGCGGCTCCCAGCGCTGGGGCTGGGCGGCGCTCACTTCCAGGTGTTCGGGCGCGATGCGGTTGGCGATCGCGCAGGCTTCTTCCATGCTGCGCGTCCTGATCAGCGCGCCGCGGCCTTCGAGGCTGGCGCGGATGATCGTCGCGCGCGGCAGCGTGGGCAGCAGGCGCTCGATCTCGGCGCGCACGCGGGCGATGTAGTTGGCATCCGGGCAGAGCAGGATGCTTTGCGCGAGTTCGTCGTGCTCGGCCTGGCTGAAGAGGTCCATCGCCACCCAGTGCGGCGGCGTCGTGCCGTCGGCGAGCACGAGGATCTCGCTCGGGCCGGCGATCATGTCGATGCCGACCTGGCCGAACACGCGCCGCTTGGCGCTGGCGACGTACGCGTTGCCCGGGCCGGTGATCTTGTCCACGCGCGGCACCGTCGCCGTGCCGTAGGCGAGCGCGGCGATCGCCTGCGCACCGCCGATGGTGAAGACGCGCGTGGCGCCGGCGATCGCCGCTGCCGCCAGCACCAGCGCGTTGCGCTGGCCGCCGGGCGTGGGCACGACCATGACGATCTCCTGCACGCCCGCAACCTGCGCCGGGATGGCGTTCATGAGCACGCTGGACGGATAGGCGGCCTTGCCGCCGGGCACGTAGATGCCCACGCGCGCGAGCGGCGTCACCTTCTGGCCCAGCAGCGTGCCGTCGGCGTCGCGGTAGCTCCAGCTGCGGCAGCAGGCGTCGAACTGGCGCTGGTGGTAGTCGCGCACGCGCGCTGCGGCCGCCTCGAGTGCTGCGCGCTGCGCGGGCGTGATCTGCCGGAGTGCGGCCTGCAGTTCGGCGGCGTCGATCTCGAGCGCGGCCATGCTCGCGGCCTGCAGGCCGTCCAGTTGCGCGGTGAGCTCCAGCAGCGCGGCGTCGCCGCGCGTGCGCACGTCGGCGATGATCTCGGCCACGCGGCCCTCGATCCGTGCGTCGGTTTCCTCCGACCACTGGAGCAGGCGCCGGAGCCCGTCCTCGAAGCCGCTGGCCCGCGTGTCGAGCTGGCGCAGCGCGAGCGTCATGCCGGCTGCGCCGTGACGGCGCCCGCGAAGGCCTCGATGAGCGCGCGCAGCGGCTCGCGCTTGACCTTCAGCGCCGCCTGGTTGACGACCAGGCGTGCGCTGATGTCCATGATGCGTTCGACCTCGACGAGCTTGTTTGCCTTCAGTGTGCCGCCGGTGGAGACGAGGTCGACGATCGCGTCGGCCAGGCCCGTGAGCGGCGCCAGCTCCATGCTGCCGTAGAGCTTGATGAGGTCGACGTGAACGCCCTTGGCCGCGAAGTGCTCGCGCGCCAGCCGCGTGTACTTGGTCGCCACGCGGATGCGCGAGCCCTGGCGCACGGCGCTGGCGTAGTCGAAGTCCGCGCGCGTGGCCACCGAGAGGCGGCAGCGCGCGATGCCCAGGTCCAGCGGCCGGTACAGGCCGTGGCTGTCGTGCTCGAGCAGCACGTCCAGCCCGGCGACGCCGAGGTCGGCTCCGCCCTGCTGCACGTAGGTGGGCACGTCGGAGGCGCGCACCAGCACCACGCGCACGTCGCTGCGGCTGGTGCCGAGGATGAGCTTGCGGCTTTGCTCCGGATCCTCCAGCAGCTCGATGCCGGCGCTGCGCAGCATCGGCATCGAGTCGTCGAGGATGCGCCCCTTGCTGAGCGCGAGCGTGATCACGCGTCGCCGCCGGCTTCGTGTTCCGCCGGCGTCAGCGTGGTCATCGACAGCGCGTGGATCTCCTCGCGCATGCGCTCGCCCAGCGCCCGGTAGACGCGCTGGTGGCGGCGGATGCGCGACAAGCCCTCGAACTCGGCCGAGACGATGGTGGCGAAGAAGTGGCGTCCGTCGCCGTCGACGACGACGTGCGTGCAGGGCAGGGCGGCGGCGATGTACTCGCGCACCTGGTCGGGGGAGGGCTCACCCATGGCTTCAGCCGAGCTCCTTCTGATTCACGATGACGCGCGAGGCGATGCCGTAGGCGATCGCCTCCTCGGCCGTCATCCAGTAGTCGCGCTCCATGTCGGCGCGCACCTTCTCCGCGGGCTGGCCGGTCTCGCGCGCGATCACGCCGGCCAGGCGCTCGCGCACCTTGATGATCTCCTTGGCCTGGATGGCGATGTCGGTGGCGCGGCCGCCGGCTCCGCCCGCGGGCTGGTGGATCATGAAGCGCGTGTTGGGCAGGCACAGGCGGCGCGCCTTGGGTGCGGCGAGGAAGATGTGCGTGGCGGCGCTGGCGACCCAGCCGGTGCCGATGCAGGTGACCGGTGCGCGCACGAAGCGGATCATGTCGTGCACGGCGTCGCCGCTCTCGACGTGGCCGCCGGGGCTGGAGATCAGCATCTGGATGGGCGCGTCGCTGTCCTGCGCGAGCAGGATCAGGCGCTCGCAGACCTGGCGCGCGAGCTTGTCGTCGATCTCGCCGAAGACGAGCACGAAGCGCGACTCCAGGGCCAGGCGCTCGGAAAGACCGCCGCGTTCGCTCTTCTCGGGCTTGGCCGACTTGTCGTCGCCGGCGCGGCCGGCGGAAAACTCTCTCATGGCAGGGCTCCTCGTGCAGCGGGCATTGTCGCTCAGGCCCGCAGCTTGTAGCCCCGGCGCAGCAGTTCGAGCGCGAGCGCGGCGACGAAGAGGAAGCAGCCGCCGACGACGGCCAGGCTCAGCCAGGGCGAGACGTCGCTGTGGCCGAAGAAGCCGCGGCGAAAGCCGTCGATCATGTAGAAGAAGGGGTTGAGGTGGCTCACCGCCAGCCACAGCGGCGGCAGCGACTGCACCGAGTAGAAGACGCCGGAGAGCATCGTCATCGGCATGACGATGAAGTTCTGGAAGGCGGCCATCTGGTCGAACTTCTCCGCCCACAGGCCGGCGATGAGCCCGAGCGAGGCGAGGATGGCCGCGCCGAGCAGCACGAAGACGACGATCCACTGCGGCTGCTGCACCTGCATGGGTGCGGCCCAGGCGGTGACCAGCAGCACGCCGATGCCGACCATGAGGCCCCGCAGCACCGCCGCGCCGACGTAGGCGACGTACCAGGCCGTGTGCGACAGCGGCGTGACGAGCAGGAAGACGAGGTTGCCGGTGATCTTGCTCTGGATGAGCGAGCTGCTGCTGTTGGCGAAGGCGTTCTGCAGCACGCTCATCATGACCAGGCCGGGGATGAGGAAGCTCGTGTAGCCGACGCCGGGAAAGACCTCGACGCGGTCTTCCAGCACCTGACCGAAGATCAGCAGGTAGAGCACCGAGGTCAGCACCGGGGCGGCCACGGTCTGGAAGGCGACCTTCCAGAAGCGCAGCACCTCCTTGCGAAAAAGCGTGCCCGCGCCGGCCAGGCCGAATGCCGTCGACGTGCCGGCGCCGTGCGCGCACCCGGCGGCGGGGCTGTGCGGCAGCTCGTTCATGACGACGCTCCGGCCGCGCTCGTCGCGGCCGAAGCCGCCTCGACCAGACCCTGGTTCATGGTATGCACGAAGACGTCCTCGAGGTCGGGGCGGCGGATCTCCAGGTCCTCCACCGGCACCTGCGCCTGGCGCAGCGCGGCCAGCGTCTGCTCGACGCCTTGCGCGTCCTGCACGCGCAGCTGCACGATGCGGCCGGTGACGCGCGCCGCGGCGGCCAGCGCCGGCGGCAGCGCGGCGTCGGTCTTGAACGCGAGCACCGTGCCCGCGGCGCCCGAAAGCAGCGCCGAGGTGCGGTCCAGCGCCACCAGGCGGCCGAGCTTGAGCATGGCGATGCGCGCGCACAGCGCCTCGGCTTCTTCCAGGTAGTGCGTGGTCAGCAGCACCGTGTGCCCTTGCCGGTTCAGGCGCGCGATGAAGTGCCACAGCGTCTGCCGCAGCTCGACGTCGACGCCGGCGGTGGGTTCGTCGAGCACGATCACCGGCGGCCGGTGCACCAGCGCCTGCGCCACCAGCACG
>JAIXKR010000010.1 GCA_026932235.1 Burkholderiales bacterium | reverse complement strand
CTGGCTCCACAGGCCACCCTGCCGAGCGTTGTGGCCGGGGTTTTGCAGACCTTCCCTAACTACCGTTAGATTATCGTATATGGTGCAGCCAGGCTGCGCCGCCGATGCCGCCGCAGGGCGGCGCGCCCTCCGGACCCGCCGAGCCGCCTCAACCTGATGCTGACCCTGACCAATGTTCAGATCGTCTATGACAACACGATCGAAGCCGTTCGCGAGGCGTCGCTCGCGTTGGGCCCGAAGCAGATCGTCGCCCTGCTGGGCGCCAACGGAGCCGGCAAGTCCACGACGCTGAAAGCCATCAGCGGCGTGCTCTACCCCGAAGACGGTGAGGTCAAGGGCGGCCAGATCACGTTCGAGGGCCAGCCGCTGACCGGCATGACGCCCGACCGCATCGTGCGCGCCGGCATCGTCATGGTGCCCGAGGGCCGGCGCCTGTTCGACCAGCTCACGGTCGAGGAAAACCTGCTGATGGGCGGCTACACGCGCTCGGTGGCCGAGTCCAAGCTCGGCCTGGAGCGTGTCTACGCCACGTTCCCGCGCCTGACGCCCAAGCGCGCCACGGTTTCAGGCTATCTGTCCGGCGGCGAGCAGCAGATGGTGGCCATCGGCCGCGCGCTGATGTCGGCGCCGAAGCTGCTGATGCTCGACGAACCCACGCTCGGGCTGGCGCCGCAGATCTGCGAGGAGATCTTCGCCATCGTCATCCGGCTGTGCCGGCAGGACGGGGTGAGCATCCTGCTGGTCGAGCAGAACGCGCAGATGGCGCTGTCCATCGCCGACACCGGCTACATCATGGAAAACGGCCGCGTCGTCCTCGACGGCCCAGCCGACAAGATGCTGCGCAACGAAGACGTGCGCGAGTTCTACCTCGGCTTCGGCGAGGGCGGCTCGCGCAAGAACATGCGCGAAGTGAAGCACTACAAGCGCCGCAAGCGCTGGTTGTCATGACCCACGCGCATGACCCACGAGCGGCGGAGCCACTGACGTGAACGACATCCTCCTGCAGGTCGAAGGCCTGTCCAAGCGTTTCGGCGGCGTCGAAGCCGTGGCCGGCGTCAGCTTCCACGTCCGCCGTGGCGAGATCTACTCGCTGATCGGCCCGAACGGCGCCGGCAAGACCACCACCTTCAACATGATCAGCAGCGTCGTGCGCCCGAGCGGCGGCACGGTGCACTTCGAGGGCCGCGACATTACCGGAACCCCCTCGCACCGCATGTCGGCCATCGGCATCGGCCGCACCTTCCAGAACCTGGCCGTGTTCAAGCATGCCACCGTGGTGCAGAACCTGCTGGTCGGCCGCCACTGCCACATGCGCACCAATGTCTTCGACGCGGCCTGGTTCTTCGGTCGCGCCCGGCGCGAGGAACTCGAACATCGGCGCAAGGTCGAGGAAATCATCGACTTCCTCGAGATCGAGGACATCCGCGACATGCCCGTGGGCGCCCTCTCCTACGGCATGCAGAAGCGCGTCGAACTCGGCCGCGCGCTGGCCACCGAGCCCAAGCTGCTGCTGCTCGACGAAATGGTCTCGGGCATGAATACCGAGGAAACCGAGGACATCGCGCGCTTCGTGCTCGACATCCGCGACGAACTCGGCATCACCGTGCTGATGGTCGAGCACGACATGGGCATCGTGATGGACATCTCCGACCGCATCTGCGTGCTCAATTTCGGCCGAAAGATCGGCGAAGGCACACCGGCCGAAATCTCCGCCAACCCGGCGGTGATCGCCGCTTACCTGGGCGGCGCACAGGCGGCAGCATGAGCAATCTCCAGCACACAGCCCTGCACGAAGCCCTGCACAGCGGCAACCACACGTTGCCCAAGCTGCTGCAACACTGGGCCCGCACCACGCCCGATGCGCTGGCCTTCCGCGAGAAGGACCTGGGCATCTGGAACCGCATGACCTGGCGCCACTACCACGACACCGCGCGCCGCTTCGCGCTGGGATTGCTGGCGCTGGGTTTCCGGCGCGGCGAGCGGCTGGCCATCGCCAGCGAAGACACGCCCGAATGGATGTTTGCCGACCTGGGCACGCAGGCCATCGGCGGTGTGGTGGTCGGCATCTACCCGACCAACCCGTGGCCCGAGCTGCAGTACATCGTCCACCACTCCAACAGCCGCTTCGTCGTCTGCGGCGACCAGGAGCAGGTCGACAAGGTGCTGGACGCCATCGCCAAGCACGAGGTCGGTCTGCCCGAGGTCACCAAGATCATCGCCGTGGACATGAAGGGCATGCGGCTGTACCCGCGCGAGCTGCTGATGTCGTTCGCAGAAGTCCTGGAGCTGGGTGATCAGTACGCCGCCGCCTCGGCCGAGAACGCCCGCGCCTTCGACGACGGCATTGCCGCCACGCAGCCCGACGACACCTGCATGCTGGTCTACACCTCGGGCACCACCGGGCCGCCCAAGGGCGCGATGCTGTCGCACCGCAACCTGATCGTGACCACCGACAAGCTGCGCAGCCATTTCGGGCTCGACCAGCACAACATGCAGGTGCTGTGCTACCTGCCCTTGTGCCACGTGGCCGAACGTGCCTTCTCCACCGTCATGCACATGATGACCGGCGGCGTGGTGAACTACGCCGAGTCGATCGACACCGTCGCGGTCAACCTGCGCGAAATCGCACCGACCGTCTTCCTGGGCGTGCCACGCATCTGGGAGAAGCTGCAGCAGGGCATCGTGATGCGCATGCAGGACGCCACGCGCTTCCAGCGTTGGGCTTTCGAGCGCTGCTTCGCCGCGGGCAAGGCCCTGTTCGAGCGCGCCGAGCAGCGCGACGGCCAGCGCAGTTGGGGCGACCGGCTGCAGTTCGCGCTGCTGTGGCTGCTAATGTTCCGCAACCTGCAGAAGTTCGTCGGCCTCGACCGCATGCGCTGCGGATTCTGCGGCGGCGCCAGTGTCTCTCCCGAGGTGCTGAAGTTCTTTCGCATCCTGGGCCTGCCCGTGTACCAGGTCTACGGCATGACCGAGTCCGGCGGCGTCATCTTTCACCAGCATGCCAAGGCCGAGCGGCTGGGTGCCACCGGCACGCCGATCGAAGGCCTGAACTGGAAGATCGCCGAGGACGGCGAACTGATCGTCAAGCATCCGGCCGTGTTCAAGGGCTACCTGCACGACAACAACGCCACCGCGCTGACGGTCCAGGACGGCTGGCTGCACACCGGCGACGTCGTGGCGCTGGCGCCCAACGGCGAGCTGATGATCGTCGACCGCAAGAAGGCCATCATCATCACCAGCGGCGGCAAGAACATCTCGCCCTCGGAAATCGAGAACGCGCTCAAAGACAGCATCTACGTGCGCGAAGCCATCGTGCTCGGCGACGGCCGCCACTTCCTGTCGGCGCTGGTGCAGATCGACTACGAGACCGTCGGCAAATGGGCGCAGGAACGCCGTCTGGCCTATACCACCTACCGCAGCCTGTCGCAACTGCCGGAAGTGCGCGAGCTGGTCGACGCGGAAGTGCGGCGCGTGAACCAGCAGTTCGCGCGGGTCGAGAACATCCGCAAGTTCGTGATCCTCGAGAAGGAACTCGACCACGACGACGGCGAGCTGACGGCCACGCAGAAGGTGCGCCGCAGCATCATCGGCAAGAAGTTCGCACGCGAGATCGAGCTGATCTACGGTGGAGGCACCGCCTGATGGACTACTTCATTCAGTTGCTCGTGTCGGGCATCGCGGCGGGCATGGTCTACGGCTTCATCGGCATGGGCTACGCCATGATCTACCGCGCCACCGGCGTGGTGAATTTCGCCCAGGGCGAGCTGATGATGCTGGTGGCCTACATCGCCTTCACGCTGGCGGGCACCTTCCAACTCGGCTTCTGGCCGCTGCTGTTGGCCAGCGTCGTCGCCTCGGTCGCCTTGGGGCTTCTGATCGAGGTGCTTCTGATCCGCCCGATGCTGGGCCAGCCGGTGTTCTCGACCGTGATGGTGACGATCGGCCTGGCCGTCATCATCCGCTCGGTCGTGGTGCTGATCTGGGGCGCGGATCCGATGCCGCTGTCCACCGGGCTGTCGACCGAGCCGATCCGCATCGGGCCGGCGGGCATCTATCCGGCACAGCTCCACGCACTGGGCATCATGGCAGCGGTGGTGGCCGGGCTCTGGGCCTTCTTCCGCTACTCTCGGGTGGGCATCGCAATGCGTGCCACCGCCAATTTGCAGACCACGGCGCTTCTGATGGGCATCAACGTCAAGCGCATCTTCGCGCTGTCGTGGGCGCTGTCCGCGGGCCTTGCCGCCATCGCCGGGGTCCTGGTGGGCGTCATCTACGACCTCGAGCCGGGCATGTGGCTCGTCGGCCTGCGCAGCTTCCCGGCGGTCATCCTCGGCGGCCTGGACTCGGTGTTCGGTGCGGCCCTGGGCGGCATCCTGATCGGCGTGGTCGAGAACATGTCGGAAGGCTACATCGGCCGCGGCATGAAGGAAATCGCCGGCTTCGTGCTGATCCTGATCGTCCTCATGGTCAGGCCCTACGGTCTGTTCGGCAAACCCGATATCGAGCGAGTCTGATGCGCAGCGGCAACTTCAAGGAAAACTACCGCCAGGTCCTGGCGCTGACCGACTCGGTGCCGGTCATCGTCTGGACACTGTTGCTGGTCGCAGCCCTGGCGCTGGTGCCGATGCTGCTGAGCAAGTACTACATCTCGCTGGTGCTGCTGCTGATGATCACGGCCGTCGGCGTGCTCGGCCTGAACCTGCTCACCGGCAGCACCGGGCTGATCTCGCTGGGGCACTCAGGCTTCCTGGCCGTCGGCGCCTACGCCACCGGCATCGTGGCCGGCAAGCTGGGCTGGCCGATGCCGCTGTGCCTGCTGGCCGGCGGTGTGTGCGCGGCCGCCGCCGGGCTGGTGGTCGGCGTGCCATCGCTGCGCCTGAAGGGCCTGTACCTGGCGATCACGACCATGGCCTTCGCGGTCATCATCAACCACCTGATCCTCAACGGCGGCGGTCTGACGGGCGGCTCTGAGGGACTGTCGGTGCCGCAGCCGGCCCTGTTCGGCACCACGCTCGCAGCCGAGCGCGGCTACTACTTCGTGGTCCTGGCCGTGTTGGTGGTGGCGGTGCTGGTGACGCTGAACCTGTTGCGCAGTCGCGTCGGCCGGGCCTTCATGGCGATCCGCGAGCACGACATCGCCGCCCGCGCGATGGGGGTCGACCTGGTGCGCTGGAAGCTGCTGGCGTTCATGGTCAGCGCCTTCTACACCGGCATCGCCGGGGGCCTGCTGGCCTATTACACGCGCTACCTCAACGTCGACAGCTTCAGCCTGCTGATCTCGATCGAAGCGCTGTCGATGCTGATCGTCGGCGGGCTCGGCTCGGTAGCCGGCGCCTTGCTGGGCACGGTCTTCATCTTCGGCCTGAACGAAGGCCTGGGGCTGCTGTTCAGCGCCCTCGGGTCGGGCGCGACGTCGACCTCCTTCTTCGAGATCAAAGGCATCGTCTACGGACTGGCCATCGTGCTGTTCCTGCGCTTCGAACCTGACGGCCTGATCGGCCGCTGGCGCGACATCAAGCACTACTGGACCCACTGGCCCTTCAGGTTCTGACCCGTCAACCCGCCGCCCTGCCCCACCGAGGACACCCACCATGCACCAGACCCTTCGCTGCATCCGCACCACCCTGATCAGCACTGGCCTTCTCGCCGCCGCCGCGGCATCGGCCATGGCCGCCGACCCGGGTGTGTTCGAAGATCGCATCGTCATCGGCTCGGTGCTGCCGCAGACCGGCCCGCCCAGCCTGATCGGCAAGGCCGCCGTGATCGCGTTGCGTGTCTGGGAGAAGGACGTCAACGCCCGCGGTGGCATCCACGGTCGCAAGATCGACCTGCGTGTCGAGGAAGACGCCTATGTGCCGCAGCGCTCGGTGCAGGCGGTGAAGAAGCTTATCGACGTCGACAAGGTGTTCGCCTTGCTGGGCACCTCCGGTTCGTCGCATCTGCTCGCGATGATGCCCACCATCGAGGAGAACCAGATCCCGGCGCTGAACTTCGCCGCCGTAGCCGGCGCGCACTTCACGCCGCCGCGCAAGACCGTCTTCAACATCGGCGCCACCTACTGTCAGGAGATCGACGGTGTGATGAAGCACCTGGTCACCTCGCGCAAACTGCAGGGCGCCAAGTTCGCCATCATCTACCAGGACGACGACTACGGCGCCGACGTCAAGTGCGGGTACGACGCGGCGCTCAAGGCGCTCGGCCTGAGCAGCACCATCGCTGTGGCCTACAAGCGAGGGGCCAAGGACCTGTCGGCCGAAGTCCTGGCAGTGCAACGCGCCGGGGCCACCTTCGTGCTGACAGGGGGCATCATTGCCGAGACCGCGACCATGCTCAAGGAGATCCAGAAGAACGGCATGAACGTCGTGCGGCTGGCACCGCACCCGTCGCACTTGGGCCCCGTGCTCGCGCTGGCCGGCAGCGCCGCCGAAGGACTGCTGCTGGCCGACTACGTGCCGCCCATCACCGACACCGAAATTCAGGGCATCGGCCGGCTCAATGCCCTGGCCTACAAGTACCTCAGCGGCGACGAGGTGAAGGCGATGAACCGCTACTCGCTGACGGCGATGGTCGCGGCCCAGTTGCTGGAGTCGGCGCTGCAGGCGTGCGGCCGCAACCTGACCCGTGCCTGCCTGGTGCAGAAGCTGGAACAGACCAAGAACTTCACCAGCGACGGCATCATGGCCCCGCTGACCTTCGGCCCCAACGTCCGCCAGAGCGGTACGCGGCCGATCCTGATCAAGGCCGATACCGCCACGGGCAAGTTCGAGCGTGCATCCGAGTTTCTCGACGGCAAGTGAGCCCAAGGCATCCACCCGATTCAACTGCACATACTTGCGCCCTATGAACATTTCTTCGCTGCAGACAACCCGCGCCATCGCCGCGGCCTTCGCCCTGACCCTGGTGCAGGGCGTCGCGATGGCCGAGCCCGGCGTCACGGACAGCCAGATCGTGCTCGGCTCGGTGACGCCGGTCAGCGGCCCGCCCAGCCTGCTGGGCAAGGCGCACATGGCCGCACTCAAGGTGTGGCAGGAGGACGTCAACAGCCGCGGCGGCATCAACGGGCGCAAGGTCGAGATCCGACTCGACGACGACGGCTACGTGCCTCAGCGCGCGCTGCAGGGTGTGAAACGCCTGAACGAATCGGAGAACGTCTTCGGCCTGATCGGCACCTCGGGCTCGGCGATGCTGCAGGCCATGCTGCCCTACATCAACGAGCAGAAGATCCCGACCATCAACGCGATGGCCGTTGCCGCCTCGCACTTCAACCCGCCGAACAAGACGGTGTTCATCGTCGGCCCGACCTACTGCCAGGAACTGGGCACGGCCATGATCCACCTGGTCAAGACACGCAAGCTGCAGGCGGAGAAGTTCGCCATCGCCTACCAGGACGACGAATTCGGCACCGACGTGCGTTGTGGCTACCAGAAGGCGGTCAAGGCGCTGGGCCTGAAGAGCGTCTCCGAGATTGCTTTCAAGCGCGGCACCAAGGACTTCTCGGCCGAGATGCTGAGCCTGAAGCAGGCAGGCGCCACCTTCCTGGCGTCAGGCGGCGTCGTCGCCGAGCACTCGATGCTGATGAAGGAGGCGGCTAAGAACCAGATGCCGCTGACCATTCTGGCGGTGCACTCGGCGCATCTCACGCCGGTGCAGGCCCTGGCCGGTGCCGCGGGCGACGGCTACTTCGTCGCCGACTACGTGCCGCCGCTGACCGACCTGGCCGTGCCCGGCATGGCCAAGTTCATGGGGCTGGCGCAGAAGCACCTCTCGGCCGACGAGCTCAAGATGCTGAACCGCTACTCGATCACGGCCTATGTGGGCGCCCTGCTGATGGAGGACGCCATCCGCCGCTGTGGCAAGACGCTGACGCGGGCCTGCGTTGTGGAAAAACTCGAGACGACCAAGAACTTCGGCACCGACGGTCTGGCCTCACCGATCAGCTTCTCGCCCACGGTGCGCCACTCGCCGAGCAGCGTGCTGATCCTGAAGTCGGACGCCAAAGCCTCCAAGTTCGACCGCGTATCGGAACCGCTTGCGGTCGTCGACTGAACGTGGGCGGCACGCGGGCACCTGCAGCACCGCCGCTGCGACAGTTCGACACCGTTCTCATTGCCAACCGCGGCGAGATTGCCTTGCGCGTGCTGCGCACGCTCAGGGCGATGGGGATGCGCGTGGCGGTCGCCCACCACGCGGTGGACGCCGCCAGCCCGGCGGTGCTAGCGGCCGATGCAACCGTCGAACTGCATGGCAGCACGCCGGTGGCGGCCTACCTGGACATCGCCCAGCTCGTTGCGGCCGCGATGAGCAGCGGCGCCCAGGCGGTCCACCCCGGCTATGGATTCCTGTCGGAGAACGCGGCTTTTGCACGCGCGCTCGAGGACGCCGGCATCACCTTCATCGGCCCGCGCGCCGACACCATCGAGCTGATGGGCGACAAGGTGCGCGCGCGCCGCTTCGTCGCCGAGCGTGGCTTTCCGGTGGCACCGAGCGCGATCGAGGACGACGACCCGGCGAGCTTCGTCGAGCGTGCCCGCGCGCTGGGCACACCGCTGCTCATCAAGCCCTCGGCCGGCGGCGGCGGCAAGGGCATGCGCATCGTGCGCGACCTGACGCTGCTCGAGGCCGAGATCGCCACCGCGCGGCGCGAGGGCGAGCGCTACTTCGGCGATGGCCGCCTGTTCGTCGAGCGCTACGTCGAGCGCCCGCGCCACATCGAGGTCCAGGTGCTCGGCGACGCCCACGGCCAGGTGGTCCATGTCTGGGAACGCGAGTGCTCGGTGCAGCGGCGCTTCCAGAAGATCATCGAGGAAACGCCGTCGCCGGGCCTCACGCCCGAGCAGCGGCGACAGATCTGCGAGGCCGCGGCCGGCATCGCACGCGCCTGCGGCTACCTCGGCGCCGGTACGGTCGAGTTCATCTACGGCGCCGGGGGCGAGTTCTTTTTCCTGGAGATGAACACGCGGCTGCAGGTCGAGCACCCCGTGACGGAGGCCGTGTGCGGCCTGGATCTGGTGCACGAGCAGGTGCGACTGGCGCGTGGCGAGCCCCTGGGCCTGGTGCAGACCGACATCGCGCAGCAGGGCCACGCCATCGAATGCCGGCTGTATGCCGAGGACCCGGCGCACGACTTCCGCCCTGCAACAGGCCGCATCCTGACCTGGAAGCCACCGGTCGGCCCGGGCCTGCGCGTCGATGCCGGCGTGCTCGAGGGCGGCGAGGTCACGGCCGCCTTCGACCCGATGATCGCCAAGATCGTCTGCCACGGCGCGACGCGCGCGCAGGCCATCGCGCGTTCGGTGCGCGCGCTGCAGGACACCGTGCTGCTCGGCGTCGCCACCAACGCCACGTACTTGACGCGCGTGCTGCAGCATCCCGAGTTCACAGCCGGCCAAGCCGACACCGGCATGCTGGCGCGCTGCGCGGGCGAGCTGGTCGCGACTCCGAGCGAAGACGACATCGACCTGCTGCTGGCTGCGGCCGTGCTGTCCGACCGCGAGCTGATGCTGCGCGTCCACGCCGTGCCGGCCATGCACGCTGCCATGGGCGCCTGGAGGAACTGAAGCCCCATGCATGCCCGCTACCTGATCGATGGCACCGCGCACGATGTGGTGGCCGTCCGCGGCGGCGACGGCGGCGTGCAGTTGCGCCGCGGCCAGCGCACCCTGAGCGTCAGCCGCGAGGCCCTGCCCGACGGGCGCTGCCGCATCACCATCGACGGCCGATCCCGGACCGTGCACCTGGCCGCCGGGGCCGACGCGGTGTTCGTCCATGCCGACGGCCTCGGCGCAGTCCAGGTCGAACGGCAGACGTTGTCTCGCGCCGCCGGCGACACGGCTGGCGGAGCCTCCAACCTGCTCAGTGCTCCCATGCCCGGCGTGGTCATCGCCGTCCACGTGGCCGCGGGTGAACTGGTGCATGCCGGCCAGGCGTTGATGGTCATCGAGAGCATGAAGCTCGAGACCACCCTGACCGCCCCGCGCGACGCGCGGGTAAGGGCGGTGCACCACCCGGTCGGCGCCAGTTTCGCGCTGAAGGCGGCGCTGATCACCCTCGAAGACGCCTGAACCTGCCGCCGCCGACACCGATGAAGCGCATCGAATCCCGCGTCGATACCTCGTCAGAGGCCTACCAGCGCAACCATGCCGCGATCAGCGCCATCGTCGCCGACTTCCGCGCCCGCCAGGAACGCGCCCGCCACCTCTGCCCGCCACGCGACCTGATGCGCCTGCGTTCGCAGAACAAGCTGCTGCCGCGCGAACGGCTCGACCTGCTGCTCGACCCCGGCACGCCTTTCCTCGAGTTCTCGTCACTGGCCGCCTGCGGCCAGTACGACGACGAGGTGCCGGGCGCGAACGTTATCACCGGACTGGGCGTGGTCAGCGGTCGCGAGGTGCTGATCCACTGCGACAACTCCGGCATCAAGGGCGGCGCCTGGTACACGCTGACGCCGCGCAAGCTGACGCGGCTGCTCGACATCGCGCTGGAGAACCGCCTGCCGGTGCTGCACCTGTGCGACAGCGCCGGCGCCTTCCTCGAAGAGCTGTCGGGCGTTTACATCGAAGGCGGGCGCGTCTTCCGCAACCAGTGCCTGCTGTCCAAGGCCCATGTGCCGCAGATCGCGATGGTCTTCGGCCACTGCACCGCCGGCGGCGCCTACATCCCGGCGCTGTGCGACTACAGCATCATCGTGCGCGGTGCCGGCGGCGTGTTCCTCGGCGGCCCGCCTCTCGTCAAGGCCGCCACCGGCGAGGAACACACAGCCGACGAGATCGGCGGCGCCGACCTGCACACCCAGGTCTCGGGCACGGTGGACTACGCCGCCGACAGCGAGGCCCACGCGATCGAGATCTGCCGCGATCTCGTCGCCCAGTTCAGGCCCGCCACGCGCAGCTTCGTGCCCGAGCGCGAGCCCGAGGCGCCCTACTACGACCCCGACGAAATGCACGGCATCGTCAGCCCCGACCACAAGGTGCAGTTCGACCACCGCGAGCTGATTGCACGCATGGTCGACGGCAGCCGCTTCCACGAGTACCAGCCGGCCTATGGCACGACGCTGGTCTGCGGCTACGCCTACCTCTGGGGCTACCGCATCGGCATCCTGGCCAACAACGGCGTGCTCTTCTCCGACAGCTCCAAGAAGGCGGCGCACTTCATCGCGCTGTGTAACCAGAATCGCACGCCGCTGGTGTTTCTGCAGAACACCACCGGCTACATGATCGGCCGCAGCTACGAGATGGAAGGCATCACCAAGGACGGCGCCAAGATGCTGATGGCGCAGGCCGGCAGCGAGGTGCCCAAGTTCACCGTGATCACCAGTGCGGCCTTCGGCGCGGGCTATTACGGCATGTGTGGCCGTGCCTGGGACCCGCGCTTCATCTGGGCCTGGCCCAACATCCACATGGGCGTGATGGGGCCCGAGCAGGCCGCCAACACCCTGGCCGATGTCAAGATCGCGCAGCTGCGGCGCCAGGGGCACGTCCCCGACGAGGCCGCGATGAAGGTTCTGAGGGACCGCGTGTACGAGAAGGCCGAGCGCGAATCCAACGCCTACTTCGCCACGTCGCGCCTATGGGACGACGGCTTGCTGGCGCCGACCGACACGCGCAACGCGCTGGGCATGGCGCTGTCGGCAGCGTCCCACGCGCCGATCGGCGAGCCTCACTACGGCATCTTCCGCTTCTAGCATGAACCGGCGGCTCAGGCGGCTTGCGTTTCCTGGTCCAGCCTGAACATGGCGACCACCTGATTGAGGCTGTGAGTCTGCTCGCGCAGGCTCTCGGCCGCGGCAGCAGACTGCTCCACCAAAGCAGCATTGCGTTGTACGGCCTCATCGATCTTCGCTGCGGCCTCGCTGGCTCCGTGCACACCACTGGCCTGCTGGTGCGTTGATGCGCTGATCTCGCCGAGCAGTTCAGACAGGCGCTGGCTGGACCTGACAATGGCCGACATGGCGCCCTGAGTCTCGTCGGCGACCCGCGCACCCGAAGTGACGGCCTCCACATTGGCGGCGATCAGCGCCTTGATCTCGGCTGCCGCAACGGTCGAACGCTGCGCCAGCGATCGCACCTCCGAGGCGACGACCGAGAAGCCGCGCCCCTGCTCGCCGGCGCGCGCGGCCTCGACGCTTGCGTTGAGCGCCAGAATGTTGGTCTGAAAGGCGATGCCGTCGATGACGCCGACGATGTCCGCCATCTTGCGAGACGATGCCGTGATCTCCGCCATCGTCGCTACCATCTTCTGCAGCCGCCGCCCTCCGTCTGCCGCTGCGGCGGTCGCTTGGTCCGCCACGCCGGCTGCCTCGCGCGAAGAGGCGGCATTCTGGTTGACGCTGGCCGACAGCTGCTGCAGCGTGGCTACCGTGTGCTGCAGCGACGCCGCTTGTTGTTCCGTGCGGGCCGAGAGATCCTGGTTGCCAGCAGCGATTTCGCTGGAGGCCACCAGGATAGAGCTGGATGATTCTCGAATCGACCCGATGCTGCCGCGCAGGCCGTCGCCCATCCGATCGAGAGAGGCCAGCAAGCGGCCGATCTCATCGGACCGGCTGGCCACCTGGTCGCTTTGGCGCAAGCCATCTCGACTCAGGTCTCCCGCCGCGACGCGGTCTGCCAGACGCACGGCTGCCACCAGGGGTACGCTCACCGAGCGTGTCACCAACCAGCCACAGATCACCGCCGCGATGAGCCCCACGACGCCGGTCGCGGCAATCAGCAGGCGTGCGGTACGTCCCGAATCTGCAATGCTCGCGGCCGCCTCCTGGACGTGAGCGCGTTGGCGCTCGGCGAAGCGCGTCAGCACCGACGCGCGCTGTGCCGACGGGGCTTCGATGTGCGAGGTCAGCACCTTGACGGCATCCTCAGGCTGAAACGCCAGTGCCAAGGCGATGGCCTTCGCATAGTGCGGTGCAGTCTGCTCGGCGATGAGCTGGACCGTCTCGATGTCGCCGCGGTCCTGTGGATCGACTGCGGAGGCGGCCAACTGCTGCAGGGTACCCAGGACTTGGCCGTCAAGTGTCTTGATCAACGCCGCCTGCCGCTGCATGGCCTCGGGATCCGAGAACAGGCCGATGTTTCGGATGGCGACATCCTGCCGCTGGACCTGGCTGAGCAGCTCGGCCGCAGCATTGAACCTCGCCTGCGCCGGACCGAGAGTCTCTTCGATCAGCCGCTGCGACTGCCAGGCGTTGCCAATGCCGACGGCGCACACCGTTGCCAGCAAAGCCGCGACCAAGCCGAATCCGACTGCCAGTCGCTGCGCGACACTCATTCCTGCAACGATCTTCATGCCACCGTCTCCAGTATCGTCTTGATCGTTTCCAGCAACCTTACTTGCTGTAGGCGCCCACCGCGAAACCGTAGCCACCCTGGACTTCGATATAGGACGTCTTGGCCTCGATCTCCTTGCTGACGGGGTTGACCCAGCGGTAGTCCACCCAGCCGGGTTTGTTTGCCGTCACGTGACCCATGAGTTCCTGCACGAAGGCTTTGCCGTCGGCGTCCTTCAATTGGGCCAGCGACTTGCCAACGAGTCTTTCGTTGGCGCCATGAGCCAACACGTTGCCACTGGCGTCGAGAACGTACACATAAAGGTCGCGGTCGATGAAAGGCCCCTGCTTGTCGTTGAACACCGCAAACGCGTCCTTGCCCTTCTCCTTGAAGAGCACGACGGCCTTCCTGGCCATCTCCTTGGCCTCCTCCTTGGTGGCCCGATCGGCAGCGTTCGCAGTCAGTGACATCGCCAGCAGGGCAGTCAGTACCATGTGGCGTCGATTGAGTTGGATCATGAGAAATGCTCCTTTGATGGGGTTGCGGCGGGGCTTGGCGCGAATCGACGTCCGATCCGCGTGCCACCCGGACCATATCGACCCTGATGGCCACCCATTAACCCGATCAGGCGGGCAAACTGTGAGGTGCCCGTCGAATTTCGTCTTCCAGCGAGCCGTTCCTATGCCGCCATGGAGTGCTGAGCAGCATGCTTGCTGATCCAGTTCTCGAGGAACCGAACCGGCGAGCTGTAGCCCAGCGTGGAGTGGCGGCGACTCCGGTTGTAGAACACCTCGATGTAGGCGAACAGGTCGGCCTGCGCGTGGGCTCGCGTCGCGTAGGTCGTTCCATACACTCGCTCGTTCTTCAGGCTGTTGAAGAAGCTCTCGGTGGGCGCGTTGTCCCAGCAGTCGCCCTTGCGGCTCATCGAGGCCGTCATCTCGTACTCGGTGAGCTTGGCGGCCATGGCCTGACTGGCGTACTGGCTTCCGCGGTCGCTGTGAAAGAGCACACCGGCGCCGGGCTTGCGCCGGAACCAGGCCATCGTCAGCGCATCGGTGACGATGTCAGCCGTCATCCTCGGCTTGATCGACCAGCCCACGACCTCGCGGTTGAACAGGTCCAGCACGATGGCCAGGTACAGCCAGCCCTCGCCCGTCTGGATGTATGTGATGTCGCCCGTCCACACCTGGTTCGGCGCCTCGGGCGTGAAGTTGCGCGCCAGCAGGTTGGGTGCTACCGGCATCGAGTGCTTGGAGTCGGTCGTCGCCTTGAAGCGCCGCTTGTGCCGAGCCCGGATGCCATGCTCGCGCATCAGCCGCTCGACACGGCGCAGGCCGATGCGGTGGCCCCTGCCCTGCAGTTCCCGATGCATGCGTCGCGAGCCGTAGGCGGCCTTGACCTCGGCGTGGATGCTCTTGATCAAAGCCACGGCCTGCGGGTCCGTCAGGCGCGTACGGTCGGCCTTGCCGCCGCGCTTCCAGGCGCGGTAGCCGCTGATGCTGACGGTCAGCACCTCGCACATGTCGGGCAGGGGGTATTCGCGGCGCTGCGCGTCGATCCAGGCGTACTTCACAGCGCATCCTTCGCAAAGTACGCCGTCGCTTTTTTTAGGATGTCGACGTGCATCTTCAGCCGCGCGTTCTCCGCGCGCAGCCTGGACAGCTCCATCTGCTCGGGCGTCACCGGCTTCGATCCGGGTGCCGTCAGCTTCCCAGCTGCCGACGCCTTCACCCAGTTGCGCAGCGTCTGCTCGACCAAGCCCAGCTCCTTGGCGGCCACCACGATGCCCACCGCCTGCGCGTGCTTGACGGCCTGCTCCTTGAACTCGGCCGTGTACTCCTGCTTCGGGATCTTCTTCACTTCGCTTCCTTCAGGTATCGATGCTAACCATCGGCCTTTGGAAGGCGAAAAACGGCGGGCAGCTCACTGCCAACAGTTAGGCAATTTGATCGGGGGCCCAGCGCCTGCCGCCGTCAGTAGATGCCCATGGCCAGGCCGGCCCCAAAGGCAGCCCCCAAGGCCGCGCAACGCCCCACATCCGGCGGATCGATGCGTTTCTCCCGCAGGATGTCTTCCGGCGTCTGGGCGTGGGTGCAGACGATCAGCGCATCGGCAACGAGCCGCAACCGCCAGCCGGTGCAGATGCGCTCGATCTGGCGCGCTGCGTTACGGCCGTCGCTGCCGGCGCAGACCAGGCAGGCGTAGGGGCGGCCGTTGACGCGGTCGAGCACGGCGTAGTAGCTGCGGTCGAAAAAGTCCTTCATCAGCCCGGACATGGCGGCCAAGTTCTCGGGCGTGGCGAAGATCATGCCGTCAGCGGCCAGCACGTCTTCGGGGCCGGCCTGCGCCGCATGCAGCAGGCGGACGTCAATCGCCGGCTCGCGGCCGGCGCCGTCGGCGGCGGCGCGCGCCATCTGCAGCGTGCCGCCGGTGGTCGTGTGGTAGACGATGAGGAGCGTCTTGCGCGGTGGCGTCACCGAGGTGAACCTTTCGGGCGCCGTCAACGTGCCGAGCGGTCGGGGCACCCTTCCATGCCATGAAAACTGACAAACTCCGCGAGCGCCGCGCGCTCGGTGATGAAGGCGTTCTCCGGGGCCTGCAGGTCCTCTTGCCCGAGCGCGATGCCGCACAGCAAGATCTCGTTGTCGCCCATCGGCAGGTGCTGGCGCGCTACCTTGTGGAACCAGGCGAAAGCGGCCTGGGCGCAGGTGTGCAGGCCCTGGGCGCGCGCCGCCACCATCACGTTCTGGATGAACATGCCCACGTCCATGAAGCTGCCGGTATTCAGCCGCCGGTCCAACGTGACGAGCAGGCCCACCGGGGCGTCGAAGAAGGTGTAATTGCGCAGCATCTGGCGCTCGCGCGCGGCCTGGTCGTCGCGCGCGATGCCCAGCGTGGCGTAGAGGCCAAAACCACACCGGCGGCGGCGATCCAGGTAGGGATCGAACCAACTTGTCGGGTAGTAGGCGTATTCGGGCTGGTGTCGGTCGGGGTCTTCCTGGGCCGCCTTGACGATGTCGGCACACAGGCGCTCGCGCGCTTCGCCCGCCAGCACGTATACGCGCCAGGGCTGCACGTTGTTGCCGCTGGGGGCCCGCGCAGCCACTTCCAGGATGTGGCTCACCACCGCGGCAGGCACCGGTGTGGACAAGAACCGCCGGACCGATTTGCGGCTGCGGATGGCTTCGTCAACATGCATGGGCGAACCCTCTCTTCAGTGTGGCTGCGGTTGTCGGCCCGCCATGCCGGCGGGCGGCCAGCACTGGACGACGCCCGAGGCTTGGGCTAATCTCGAATCATGAATCCTACCAAACGGCCGTTCGATTGGGTGCCTACACCCGAGATCGTGGCGAACTCCAACCTCACTGCCTTCATCCGCAAGACCGGCGAGCCCGACCTGGCGGCGCTGTCCCGGCACGCCGACGCCGACCCGGCCTGGCTGATGCAGCAGGTGTTCGAGTTCTGCGACTTCCGCTTTTACGAGCCACCACAGCAGATGCTCGACACCTCGCGCGGCATCGAATGGGCCCGCTGGTGCGTTGGGGGCACGACCAACGTCGTGCTCAACTGCATCGACCGCCATCGCGATACGCCGGCCTGGGAGCGCCCGTTTCTGGTCTGGGAAGGCGAAGACCGACGCGCCCAGCGCAACCTGACCTACCGCGACTTCGACGCCGAGGTCTGCCGTCTGGCCGGCGCCTTGCAAGCCCTGGGCGTGCAGCGCGGCGACCGCGTCGGCCTGTACATGCCCAACCTGCCGGAGACCTTCATCGCCTTCTTCGCGGTGATGAAGGTCGGCGCCGTCGTGATGCCGCTGTTCTCGGGCTTTGGGCCGCAGCCGCTGGTGGCGCGGCTCAACGATGGCGAGGCCAAGGTGGTGCTGACCGTCGACGGCACCTGGCGGCGCGGCACCCCCGGCTCGATGAAAGCGGTGCTCGACGAAGCCCTGCAGAGCACGCCGAGCGTCGAGCACGTGCTGGTGCTGCGCCACCTCGGCGATGCATTGGCGTGCCCAATGACGCCCGACCGCGATCATGACTGGGCGGCGGCAGTTGCCAGGCAGGCCAGCGAGCTGCCTACCGCCGAGATGCAGGCCGACGATGCCGCCGTGCTGCTCTACACGTCCGGCACCACCGGCAAACCCAAGGGCTGCGTCTGGACGCATGTGAGCTTCCTGGGCTCGATGGTCACGCGCGACATACACATCTGCGCCGACTTCAAGGCCAGCGACCGCTTCTTCTTCATGAGCGACATGGGCTGGATGGTCGGCGCCATGTGCGCCTGCATCCCGAGCTACTTCGGCGGCAGCCTGCTCGTCGCCGAAGGCACACCCGACTTTCCTGACACGGGCCGATTCTGGCGCCTGCTGCAGGACCACAAGGTCACCTATCTGGGCGTGGCGCCAACGCTCATCCGCGGCCTGATGCGCTACGGCGACGCCGAGGTCGAGGGTTTCGACCTGTCGGCGCTGCGCGTCACGGTGTCCGGCGGCGAAGCCTGGACCGAAGCGCCCTGGCGCTGGTTCTTCGAGCATGTGTGCAAGAAGAAGCTGCCTTTCCTGAACATCGTCGGCGGCACCGAAGTCGGCGGCTGCAATTTCACCGGCACCGTTCACCATCCGTTGCGTCCGGGCTCCTTCGGCATGGGCGGCCTGGGGGTCGGCGTGGACATCGTCGACGACACCGGCAGGCCGGTACCGGCCGGCCAGGTCGGTGAACTGGTGCTGCGCAATCCCAACATCGGCTTCACCAAGAGCCTCTGGCGCGACGACGAGCGCTACCTCGACAGCTACTGGCGCACCCTCCCGGGCATCTGGGTGCATGGTGACTTCGCGATGCGCGACGAAGACGGGCTGGTCTACATCCTCGGACGCAGCGATGACACGATCAAGGTCTCCGGCAAACGAACCGGGCCGTCGGAAATCGAGACCCTCCTCACCGGTACCGGCAAGGTATCGGAAGCCGCCGTGATCGGCGTGCCTGACGAGCTCAAGGGCTCGGCCATCGTCTGCGTCTGCGTGCCGATGCCGGGTGTGGCCACGGACGCGGCGCTGGAACAGGAACTGTCGGCCGCCGTGGTGCACGGAATGGGCACGTCGTACCGGCCGCGCCATGTGCTGCTGGTGAGCGACCTGCCGAAGACGCGCAACATGAAGATCATGCGCCGCGTGGTGCGCTCCGTGTTCCGGGGCGACATTCCGGGCGACCTGTCGTCGCTGGTCAATCCCGAAGCGGTCGCCGAATTGCAGGCCAAGCTCGGCCGCTGAGCCCGGCCAGCAGTTGCTCGACGGCCCTGTGGCCGACACGGCGCAGATCGAAGGCGTCTCGATCGAGCATCCAGTTGGAGATGAGGCCATCGACCAGCGCGTGCAGGGCACGCGCTGCGCCCGTGGGCGCAACACCCGGCGCGAGCTGCCCCGCTCGGGACGCCAGGCGCAACAAGCCGTCGATGCGTCGTAGCGCCTGATCGCGCACCCGCAGGTGGCGTTCGCGGATGCCGTCGAGCTCGCCGACATACTCGACCTTCTGCGTCGAGATCGCCAGCACGCGCTGCAAGCGCGCATCGGTGGCGGTCTGGCGCAGGATGTCGCACAGAACCTCACGCAGCCTGCCCAATGGGTCGGCCGCATCATCCGGGCTGGACACCAGCCAATGCTGCTCGAAGGGCAGGATGGCGCGATCCATCATCGCGTTGAACAGGTCCACCTTGTCGTCGAAGTGCCAGTAGACGGCTCCCCGCGTGACCCTCGGACTCGACGATCTGCGAGCGGGCGGTGAGCACCGCCGATTCGGCCTCGATGCGCTGCGACTTGGCGGCGCTCAGCGCGGCGCGGCTGGCCTGCACGCGCGCGTTGGCGGCGTCGAGCTGCTGGGGCGATATGAAGTTCTGCGACACGAGTTCCGACGTGCGGCGCAGCTCCTTCTCCGCCAGGGCGGCCTCAGCCTCACGCTGCGCGACCAGGGATGCGACGGTCGTCACGGCCTGCTCGCGCTGCCGCACCAGGGCCGTCAGCGTCGCGCGTGCGGTCCTCGCCTGGCGCTGCTGGGCCTGGGCGCCGCGCAACTGCGCCTCCAGCGATTGGGTGTCCATGCGGGCGAGCTCGTCGCCGGCGGACACGAAGTCGCCCTCTCGCACGCGCACGGCCAGCACACGCCCGCCCGTCTTGGCGGCCACGTCGATGGTCGTGGCCTCGATCCGCCCGTTGCCTCCCGCAATGCCTTCGGGCAGCCCGTCGGGCGCCGCCCAGCGCCAGGCCACGACAACGCCGATGCCGATCACGGCCGCGATCACATAGGGCAGCAGGCTTCGCCAGCGTGGCGGCAGGTTCACTGGGGTGGATCCTCGAGTTCGTGTGAACTTCAGTCTGACCGTACCGCTGGCTCGATCCTTGACCTCTGTCAACGGGTACGGCCAGCGCGTGACAGGGTGCTGCGGGCCAGGTTACCGCTCTATCGGCGGCTGACGCTGGAGATCGTCCAGAAGAACGACAGCACAGCCCGGCCTGCGCGACTGCCGACAGATCGATCCAAGTGCCAGTCATGTTACCGAAGCCGCTGTGTTCTTGAACCACACAGGGCCGTGCAAGCGCTTCAATATAATGAGTACCGCTTACTATTGTTGGGGAGAAACCAGGATGTCGAAAGGACTGCCCCAGGACAGCCTGGGCTTTCTGGTCGCAGACCTCGCACGCCGCATGCGCAGCGCCTTCGCGCTTCACCTCGAAGGCAGCGGGCTCACGCTGGCACAGGCGCGAGCTCTGCTGTACGTGGCTCGCCACGAGGGAATGCGCCAAGTCGAGTTGGCAGAGTTGCTCGAAGTTCAGCCGATCACACTGGCAAGACTCATCGATCAGTTGCAGCAGTTGGGGCTGGTCGAGCGACGGGCGGACCCGAAGGACGGACGCGCGTACCGGATCGTCCTGACCCCGGCATCAGGGCCACACCTGGTCACAATCGAGCGCGTTGCATCCGTCATCCGCAAGCAGTCGCTGCGAGGCATCGGGCAAGCAGAGGCGGCGCTCGTCACGTCCGCGTTGCACCGGATGCGCAAGAACCTGGCGGCTTCCTGAGCGGCCCCATTGCCGACGCCTTACCCATCCGGTCTCCTGCATGAGCGACTCCCAGCCCACCGAACCCTCTCCCGCACCTGCTCCTTTGCCGCGCCCGCGGATCCGGATCAAGCGGGTCATCCTGCTCCTGGTCGTCCCGCTGTGCGTGTTGCTGGCTGCCGGTCTCGTGTACCTCAGGGGCGGCCGCTACGTCGAAACCGACAACGCCTACGTGAAGGCCGACAAGGTGCCCATCAGCGCCGAGGTCTCCGGCACGATCAAGGAGGTGCTGGTCGAGGAGAACCAGCCCGTGACCGCCGGCCAGGTTCTGTTCCGAATCGATCCGGCACCCTTCAAGGTGACGGTGGCCCGGGCCGAGGCCAAGCTGGCCCAGGTGCGTACCGATCTCGCTGCAATGCGCGCGAGCTACCGTGCGAAGCAGGCCGAGATCACCGTCGCGCGCACCAAGCTGAGCTTCGCGCAGAAGGAGCAGCAACGGCAGGCCGATCTGGTGGCCCGCAACTTCGTGTCGGCGTCCCGGTTCGACGATGCCCGGCAAACCACCGACCTGGCCGGCCAGCAGATCACCGCGATGGAACAGGATCTGTCGCGGATCGCCGCCGCACTGGGCGGCGGCGTCGATGTCCCCGTCGAGCGCCATCCCAGCTACCGCGCTGCGCAGGCCGAACTGGAGCAGGCCCAACTCGACCTGGCGCGCGTGGAAGTGCGTGCCATCATGCCCGGTGTCGCGAGCAAGCCCCCCAAGCCGGGACAGTACGTCGCGGCGGGCAGCACGGCGATGGCGCTGGTGGCCAGCGGGAATCAATGGATCGAGGCGAACTTCACCGAGACCGACCTGACCCACGTCCGCGTCGGCCAGCCAGTCACGATCCACATTGACACCTATCCCAATCAGGCCTGGAAGGGTGTTGTGGACAGCCTGAGCCCGGCGACGGGCGCCGAGTTCTCGGTCATCCCGGCGCAGAACGCCACTGGCAACTGGGTCAAGATCGCGCAGCGGGTGTCGGTGCGCATCAAGATCGATCCGGGCAGCGAACTGTCCCAACTGCGAACGGGCCTGAGCACCACGGTAGAGGTGGACACCGGGCATCGCCGGCGTCTGCTGGGGATGTCGCTCTGAGGCAATGGCACCTGCCATGGCACTGCCACAAGCCCCGAATCGCGCGCTCGTCACGGTCTCCGTGATGCTGGCGACCATCATGCAGGCGTTGGACACGACGATCGCGAACGTCGCGTTGCCGCACATGCAGGGTTCGATGGGAGCGACTCAGGACCAGATCTCCTGGGTGCTCACTTCCTACATCGTGGCCGCGGCCATCTGCATGCCGCTGACGGGCTTCCTGGCGGCACGCATCGGCCGCAAGCGATTGTTCATGTGGGCGGTGGTCGGTTTCACGCTCGCGTCGATGCTGTGCGGCGCCGCACAAACCCTGACGCAGATCGTGCTGTTCCGCCTGTTGCAGGGCGTGTTCGGCGCGAGCCTGGTGCCGCTGTCGCAGGCGGTGCTCCTGGACACTTACCCGCGCGACCGGCACGGGTCGGCCATGGCGATGTGGGGCGTGGGCGTAATGGTCGGGCCCATCCTCGGGCCGTCGCTCGGTGGCTGGCTGACCGAGTACTACAACTGGCGCTGGGTCTTCTACATCAACCTGCCGTTCGGCCTGCTCGCCTGGTTCGGGCTGGCGGCGTTTGTGCATGAGACGCCGATTGATCGTGCCCGGCGCTTCGATCTGTTCGGCTTCGCGCTGCTCAGCTTGGCCATCGGGGCATTGCAGATGATGCTGGACCGGGGTGAATCGCTCGACTGGTTCAGCAACACCGAGATCATGATCGAGGCGCTGCTCGCAGGCGTGGCGCTGTACATGTTCGTGGCGCACATCTTTACCCACGAGCATCCGTTCATCGAGCCAGCCCTGTTCAGGGACCGCAACTTCAGCGTCGGGCTGGTGTGCATCTTCATCGTCGGCGTGATCCTGCTGGCGACGATGGCACTGCTGCCGCCCTTCATGCAGAACCTGATGGGCTACCCGGTCATCGACGTTGGCGTCCTGCTGGCGCCGCGTGGCATCGGCACCATGTTGGCCATGATCACGGTGGGGCGCCTGTCCGGCAAGGTCGACGCACGCTACCAGGTCGCGCTCGGCCTGCTGCTGACCAGCCTGTCGATGTGGGAGATGACGCAGTTCACGACCGACACCACGGGCCCGACCTTCATCCGCACAGGCATCGTGCAGGGCCTGGGCCTGGGTTTCATGTTCGTGCCGCTGTCGACCATCACCTTCTCGACGCTGGCGCCCCGCTTCCGCAATGAAGGCGCGGCGCTGTTCAGCCTTATGCGCAACATTGGCAGCAGCATCGGCATCTCCGTCGTCGTCACCCAACTGGCCCGCAACACGCAAGCCAACCATGCGGCGTTCTCCGAGTTCATTCAACCATTCAGCATGGCGCTGAAGCAGGCCGTCGAAGCGGGGGTCTACGACCTGTCCACACCGCAAGGCCTGGTGGCGCTCAATGCCGCGGTCACGCGGCAGGCCGCGACCCTGGCCTACCTGCAGGACTTCAGGCTGATGACGTGGGTCGCGCTGGCCGCGCTGCCCTTGATCCTGCTGCTGCGGCCGGCGTCGCCTGCCGGCATGCAGCAGACTCCTGCCGCCGCGGAGTGACATGGCCCGCTTCCACGCGCGCAGTCCCCGGACTCAGAAGGTCACACGCCGAAGGGCGCGACCTCCTGCCTCGCGCCAAGCAAAGAGTGCTGGTGTTCAGGCTTCCCAAGGAGAACATCCATGTTTCAAACCATCGTCTTGACCTATGACGGCAGCACCGAGTGCCGCGACGCGTTGGCCGACGGCATTGCCCTGGCGACCCGATTCAACGCTCGCTGTCATCTGCTGGCCGTTCTTCCACCGATGAACTCGATGGCCATTGCCTCTGGATACATACCCGAAGGCTTGCTGGACAGTGATCAGGCGCACTACAACGGCATTCTCGAAGAAGGCGTCTCACGATTGCGCCAGGCCGGCGTGCAGGCAACCGGCACGTTGAAGACCTGGGTGGATCCGAGCCAGGCCATCGGCGCCTTCGCGCAAGAGACCGGGGCGGACCTGGTGGTCATCGGACATCACCGGCGATCGACGTTGGAGCGCTGGTGGCGCGGATCGGTCGGGCACCATCTGCTGGATCATCTGCCGTGCAGCCTGCTGGTTTCGATGCATGACGATTCAGCGAAGCGGGCGCTGGCGGGCAGTGACGACACCTGAAATCCGTTGAATCCAGCGCGACAGCCGTCGCACCTTGGGCCCCCGCCGGTGGCGGCCATGGTAGAGGGTGGGATCCGCACGGATACCACGTCGTGACCCACTGGACGTGCTCACGCACCACGGTTGCCCGCCCCGGCTGACCCGCAGCCCACGCGCCGGGCAAGGGTCGCAGCGGCGCGCCTCCTTTGCCTTGCACTTTGCGACAGGACGGCGCCGCCATCTCCAGGAAGCAGAAGCACCCTTCAGCGCACCTGAACCGGCGGCACCTGCGCCGCCGACGGGCCCGCCGGAACCGGCATCAGCGCACGCGCCGCGGACTCGAAATGATGGCGGATGAACGCATGCGGCTCCACCCCCGGCAGGTCCGTCACACATGCGCCCAGCGAGTGCTTGTGCAGGCACAGCATCACCATCGGCAGCACCAGCGAATACACGGTTTCGTTGACGTCCACGTCGCGGAACTCGCCTCGCTCGATGCCGCGCCGAAGCAGGTCGCCGATCAGGCGCTGGCCGGGTTCCACCACCTCGTGGACGTAGAACTCGGCGATCTCCGGGAAATGGCGCAGTTCGGACACGACGAGCATGAACACCGCCGAGGCGGGGCTGTCGAAGATCGTCCACCACCAGCGCGCCATCGAGTTGCACAGCACCTCGGCCGCAGGGCCGTCATGGCGCCCGAACTCTTCCGCGCCGACGGCGATCGCATTTCCGAGGTAGTGCGCGATCACCGCCTTCAGCAGCGCATCCTTGCCGGGGTAGTACAGGTAGAGGGTGCCTTTGGACACGCCTGCGTGGGTCGCCACATCGTCCACGCGGGCTGCGGCAAAGCCCTTGTCGACGAAAACCTCGAGTGCTGCCTCGAGCAATTGACGCGGCCGCTCGCTCTTCAGGCGCCGGCGCAGCGTGGTGCTCATCGCGAGAATGCCGACGTGCGGGTCGCGGCCCAGGAGTGCAAGGGTTTGAAGTGGGCGCCGATGGCACGCGACCAAGCCGGAACAGGCCATCCTTCGCCGTGTCGAACGTGCTGATCCTGTCCACGAATTGCCCATCGATCGCGCCACGTGTCACGCGGGCGGCCAGCGCAAAGTCCTACAGGAGCGGTGTGCGCCTGCGGTCTGCCAAGACGAGCTTCTAACGCGTACGTTTTCGCGAGCATACAACGTCGCCAGATCGGGTTGTTCGCCGTCGAGGTCTGGGCCATGGCCAACGTTCCTGCTCACAACACGGGGGGCGGCGCTGCAGCGTCACCATTTACCACACCGCCGTGTCTTTCCTGACTATGGCCATGCACTCCGTTTCGCCTTCTATCACACTGCTGACAACCGGTGTCGCCGACTACACTAAAGCTCGCCGACGGCGAGATCGACTTGGTCGTCGGTTCGATCGAAGGCGTGACGGCAGATGACGAGATCGCGGTGGATCCGATCCACACCAGCAAGGCGCTCGCCCATTCGGCAAGACCATCCACTGCTTGCGAACCGGTCGGTCGCCGCGGGCGACATAGCCGCCTACGGCTGGCTCGCATTCACGCACGAGGTGAAGGGCACCGACGCACTCGCGCGATTCCTCGTGGCCCGGGGACTGCCCCCACCCAGCTACGCCATGCGCTTCACGGCGCTCGCTGCCATGCTGACGGCCATACGGCTGGGTGACGACATCGCG
Source organism: Burkholderiales bacterium (assembly GCA_026932235.1). Taxonomy (GTDB): domain Bacteria; phylum Pseudomonadota; class Gammaproteobacteria; order Burkholderiales; family Burkholderiaceae_C; genus Rubrivivax. Next base: position 42,209 of record JAIXKR010000010.1, on the reverse strand, counting down.
CTGATTTCTTCGGACTGCAAGGACGAAGCTGCCGCGCGCGGGATCGTGCCGCTGGACATCGGCGAGGAGATCTGAACCGCACCGGGATTCGAGGAGGCCTGTTGGCTTGAGTCAGACCGGTATGGTCTGACGGTCTTTGGGTTCAGGCTTTCTCTCTTCCAGCCCCCCGCAGGGGCCGCCGGAGGCCCGCCGGTTGGGCCATGTATTCATGGTTCAACCCTCCTGCGGCGCTGCCGACGAAGCAGGCTTGGTGGTGGATGCCTTGGCCTGCTCGCGCCAGTAGTTTGCCTCGGCTTCGGCCGGCGGGATGTAGCCGATGGGTTCGAGCAGGCGATGGTGGTTGAACCACGAGACCCACTCCAGCGTCGCCAATTCGACCGCCTCGCGCGTCTTCCACGGTCCGCGCCGGTGGATGATCTCGGCCTTGTACAGGCCGTTGATCGTCTCGGCCAGGGCGTTGTCGTAGCTGTCGCCGGTGCTGCCCACCGAGGGCTCGATGCCGGCCTCGGCTAGGCGCTCGCTGTAACGGATCGAGACGTACTGACTGCCGCGATCGCTGTGATGCACCAGGTCGCCGTCTCGCTCGACGCGCCGCGCATACAACGCCTGCTCCAGGGCGTCCAGCACGAAGTCGGTCTGCATGGAACTGCTGACCCTCCAGCCCACGATGCGCCGCGCGAAGACGTCGACCACGAAGGCCACGTACACGAAGCCCTGCCAGGTCGAGACGTAGGTGAAGTCCGCCACCCACAGCTGGTTCGGCCGCTGTGCCTTGAAGTGCCGGTTGACGCGGTCCAGCGGGCACGCCGCCTTGGCGTCGGACACCGTGGTGCGAACACCCTTGCCGCGGCGCACGCCTTGCAGCCCGAGTCGGCGCATCAGCCGCTCGACCGTGCAGCGCGCCGCCGCCACGCCTTCGCGCAGGAGTTGCCGCCAGACCTTGTCAGCGCCGTAGACCCTCAAGTTCGCGTCGTACACGCGCTGCACCTGTGGAACCAACTCGGCGTCGCGTTGCGCCCGCGCTGGCAGCAGCGCTGGATCGCGCTGCCTGGCCGCGTGACGCCGATACGCCGACGGGGCGAACTGCAGCGCTGTGCAGATCGGCTCGACCCCCAGCCGAGCGCGATGCTCGTCGATGAAGGCGTTCACTTTTTGTGGTGGCGGTCGAGCTCCGCCTGGGCGAAATAGGCGCTGGCCAGCTTCAGGATCTCGTTGGTCTTGCGCAGCTCGCGCACTTCCCGTTCGAGCTCCTTGATCCGCTGCTGCTCGGCCGTCGTCGCGCCTGGCCGCACGCCGCTGTCGCGCTCGCCTTGACGAACCCACTTGCGCAGCGTCTCGGCCGTGCAGCCGATCTTGCCGGCGATCGACTCGATCGCCGCCCACTGCGACGGGTACTGGTCCTTGGCGTCGAAGACCATGCGCACTGCGCGCTCGATTACCTCGGGGGAAAACTTCGGGGACTTCCTCATCTTGGCTCCATTCTCAATCGAAGGAGCCTCCTCGAAAGCCGGGGCGGTTCAATCTGGTCCGTTGCCGCCGGCCTTGCGTATCGGCGTTCCCTGGGCTTGCTGGTGCACGTCCGTCGTCTGATGGCGTTGGTGCGCGAATGCATGGACTCGACGACGTCCGCCGCAGACTCCGAGTCGCATTAGGCGGATGCGATTGCCGGTTCGACGCACCGGCCCTTGGGTTGTCGCCTGCAACGCCAACGCCTGGGGCGCTACGGCAGGACCCCACGGCCGCCGCGGACTCAGGGAACGGTCAAGACAGCCAACGCCTCAACGTAACCCGGCTCGCAGCTTGCTTCGCTGAAGATGCTCTCTCCTACACGACGCAGTAGACCATCGCTGAGGCCGTAGACGAGCCCATGCACCTCGACGCGCTGGCCGCGTTCCCATGCCCGTCTCACCGTTGTCGTGCGGCACACGTTGCTGACCTGTTCGATCACGTTGAGCTCGCACAGGCGTGAAGCCCGATGGCCACGATCGCCGATGTCGTCCAGTCGATCGGCGTGTTTGCGTGCGACGTCCTCCAGGTGCCGCAGCCAGTTCTCGGCCAGGCCCGTGCGGCGCTGCTCGACCACCGCCTGCACCCCACCGCAGCCGTAGTGCCCGACCACGAGCACATGCTCGACTTTCAAGACCTCGACGGCGTATTGCAGCGCGGTAAGACAATTGAGGTCGGAGTGCACCACCAGGTTGCCGACGTTGCGGTGCACGAAGACCTCGCCCGGTCGAAGCCCCAGGATCTCGTTGGCCGGAACGCGGCTGTCGGAGCAGCCAATCCACAGGTAACGCGGCGCCTGCTGCTGGGCAAGCCGCCGGAAATAGCCTGGATCCTCCGCCACGCAACGGGCCGACCAGGCGCGATTGTTCTGGAACAAGGACTCGATGCTGCACATGCGGAGGCCTTTGGTCGATGGCTGGAAGAGTCTATCTGCGAGCCCATGGTGGCTTGCTTTCAGGCATCATATCGAACAAACGTTTGGTTTTGTCATCGGGGCGGAGTGCCGAGCGGGGTGGCCTCCCCGACTCGGCCTGAAGAGTACGGAGATGAGTCTTGGTCAAAGCAGAGCCAACCGCGGGGCCCCGGGCGCAGGCCCCAGAACGCCAGTTCGTCATCATCGGCGCCGGCATGTGCGGCCTGTACCAGCTGCATAGGTTGCTGCGAATGGGCGCCGACGTCACGGTGCTGGAGCGCGGCGACGACGTCGGTGGCACGTGGTACTGGAACCGCTACCCCGGCTGCCGTTTCGACTCTGAGAGCTACACCTACGGCTACTCGTTCTCGAAGGAACTGCTGGCCGAGTGGGACTGGACCGAACACTTCTCGCCGCAGCCCGAGAACCTGCGCTATGTGAACCACGTGGTCGACAAGTTCGGTCTGCGCAAGCACGTCCAGTTCGGCTGCGACCTGAAGCGCGCCGTCTGGGACGACGAGCAGCACATCTGGACGCTCGAACTCGCCGACGGCCGCACCCTGACTTGCCGCTTCCTGCTGACCGCCATCGGGCTGCTGTCGGCACCGACGATGCCGCGCCTGGCGGGCATGGACAGCTTCCGCGGCCCTTCTTTCCACACCTACCACTGGCCCAAGGAGCCGGTGGAACTGGCCGGCAAGCGGGTGGCCGTGATCGGCACCGGAGCCACCGGCGTGCAGTTGATCGCTTCGATCGCCGACAGGGTGGGCCAACTCACCGTCTTCCAGCGCCGACCCAACTGGTGCGCACCGCTGCACAACGCCCCGATCTCCGCGGCGGAGATGGCCTCGATCCGGGCCGACTACGCCGAGATCTTCAAGAAGTGCGGCACCACGCCAGGCGGCTTCATCCACGGGCCAGACCGGCGCCGTGTGGCCGAGGTGCCGCGCGAGGAACGGCTGGCCTTCTGGGAGCGGCTCTACGCCACACCCGGCTTTGCCATCTGGCTGGGCAACTTCCGCGACGTGCTGATGGACGAGGCAGCCAACGCCGAGTTCTCGGCCTTCGTGGCAGACAGGATTCGCCAGCGCGTCAAGGACCCGGAGCTGGCCGAGAAACTGATCCCCAAGGACCACGGCTTCGGCGTGCAGCGCGTGCCAATGGAGACGGGCTACTACGAGGCTTACAACCGCGACAACGTGCGCCTGGTCAGCATCGGCGAGACGCCGATCGAGCGCATCACGCCCACCGGCATCCGCACCAGCGAGCGCGAGTACGAGTTCGACCTCATCGTCTACGCCACAGGGTTCGACGCGGTCACAGGCGCCTTCGACGCGATCGACTTCGTCGGCACCGATGGCCAGCGCCTGCGCGACTGCTGGCGCGACGGGCCGCTTACCTACCTGGGTCTGCAGGTGGCAGGCTTCCCCAACATGTTCATGCTGGCAGGTCCGCAGAGCGCGTCGCTGTCGACCAACTTCCCTCGCGGCATCGAGACCGTGGTGGACTGGGCGAGCGGGCTGTTCGAGCATGCCGCGCAACACGGCATCCACCGCATCGAGCCCACGCCCGAAGCCCAAGCGGAGTGGACCACGCATGTCGAGGACATGTACCAGGGCCTGCTGCTGCGCAAGGCCAAGTCCTGGTTCACGGGCTACAACTCCAATGTCGAAGGGCACGACAAGATCCGCTACATGATCTACAACGGCGGCGCTCCGCGCTACCGCCAGCGCCTGGCAGAGGTGGCGCGGCAGGGCTACGCGGGCTTTCGGCTGGGCTGATCGGCCATAGCTCACGCCGAGAACAGCGTAGCGACATCGAAGTCGACGCCGCAAGCGCCACTGATGGCCACGCACCGGCCGATCAGGCGCCGGTCGAGAACGATCTCGGCAGCGGGGCACCATCTTTGGTTGAGCGATGCTGGCGATTCGCGCCGGCGCAGCGTGACGCCAGTGGTCACGATCAACTTGTCCAGCCGGCAGAGCCGATGTTCTCGACTCGGTCGCAACCGGCCGGCTTGGCCAGTGCCGTGCAAATGTCTCTAGGACGTGCACCCCCCACCGAGCGATTCTGACTCGAACCCACGCCATGGACAGACTCCAGTCGATGCGCGCCTTCGTCAAGGTGGTCGACGAACAGAGCTTCGCCGGGGCCGCCCGGGCCTTCGAGGCCGCACCGGCCGCGATCACGCGGCTCGTGGCAGACCTGGAGTCGCATCTGGGCGTTCGCCTGCTGCAGCGCTCGAGCCGGCGACTAGCCTTGACCAGCGCCGGCGAGATTTACCTGCCGCGGGCGCGCAGCATCCTGGCCGAGATCGACGAGACCGAGGCGCTGACGAGCTACTCGTCGCAGACGGCCCGAGGCCGGCTGCGCGTGCTGGTGTCGCCATCGTTCGCGCGCCACCAACTGGCCAAGCACCTGCCGCACTTCTATGCGGGCTATCCGGAGATCGCCCTCGACCTGGCCAGCGCCGTCGCGTTCGACACGCTCGACGAGGCCTTCGACGTCTCGTTGCTGATCGCCCGTAACGAGCTGTACCAGGGCGACTTCATTGCGAAGCGGCTGGCGACGACGCATGTGGTGCTGTGCGCCTCGCCGGACTATCTGGCCCGGCAGGGCACGCCGACCGTGCCGACCGAACTCGCCCGGCACCGCGCGCTCGTGTTGCAGACCTGCACGCCGTCGCGCAGCTGGCGCTTGACGAAAGTGGCGGAAGGCACGGCCTGGCACACCGACGTGGCGGCCGAAGTCAGCCCCGCCTGCGCCCTGTCGGCAGAACATGCCGACACGCCGTTCGGAGCCGCGCTGGTGGGCGTCGGCATCGCCGCGCTGCCCTCGTACATCGTCGAGGACGCCCTCACGCAAGGCACGCTGGTGCGCGTGCTCGACGCTTGGTCGCTCGGCGCTCACACCGTCTATGCCGCGATGCCGACGCGCAAGTACGTACCGGCAAAGACGCGCGCGTTCCTGGACTTCCTGGCCGCGACCTTCAAGTCGCCCGACGATCCCTGGCTGCCCGCGCCAGGCGGCGAGGGCCCGGCGCGCGGCAAGCTTGCCGGCCCGCGGCGCTGAACTCGCCGCGCAGATCAGCGGTCGACTTGCCTGCCGTCCCGGCCCGCCGCGATCTGCTGCGCGAGCTGCGCAAAGCGCGGCGAGTTGCGCAACAGCGCGTACCGGGCGGCGGCCTCGCGGTAGGCGCTCGATCTCCAGTACTCCGAGTCGGGGCGGCTCAGATCGGCGAGGCCCGACTCCTGGTAGATCTTCAGATCAGCGATCACTTCGGCGCGCGTCAACTCGTGCGCAGGCTCGACAGCGTAGGCGGTCTGGGCCAGCACGGCCTGACTTGCGCCAACGGCGAGCAACGCAGCAATCACGACATCTTTCGTATTCATCTAAGACCTTTTCAATGGATGGAAGCAATGCTTGAATACTAGGGATGCCCCTAGGTTCGCGAAACGGCACGCGGCGCAATGGACAGTTGCGCCCGGTGAAATGATCGCGCTGCAGGCGCAGACTCCTGCCCCTGCCAGGGACCGGCCGGGAGGCGTCCCGCAGCCTCCGCGCCACGAGGCCAGCGCGTCCAGTCAGCGCTCGCAGTCGTGGTCGCCGATGCGCTCGCAGAGCTTGTCGCGCGTCTGCATCAGCCCGAGCAAGGCCTGGCGGCCGCCGTCGCGCCGGATCGCCTTGTGGGCCGTTCCGGCCCCGCCAGCAGGGCGGCGCAGGCCGGTCACTTCCTCCTCCGGCAACGCCGCGCGGCGTCCGACGACGATCCGTTTTGCCCCGCCTGCAGCAACAACATCAACAGCCCGGCGTCTCCGGGGCGCTACTCTCGCCGCTTCGCTTGAGCAGTTCGCTGATCAAGGCACCGCACCCGGCACGGGCCCGGCCGCTGTGGCCATGACCAGATCGATCCAGCGCCAGCATGTGGAGTGAACCTAGATCCGGCAGTTACCCCGCCGCCTGCAGCCCCGGCGTCGGTTTGGGTGGCCCGATGACGGGCGCGATGCGGTCGCTGATGTAGCGCAGCAGGCAGCCCCAGCGGTCGAGGTCCCTGAACTGCTCCGCAGCAGCCTTGACGTGCTGCAATGCCTCGCCGATGTTGGCGAGCAGCTTGCGCAGCACGTCGGCCCGGCCGTGCAGCGGCGTCAGGTACAGCGTGGTCTGGTTGGCATGGCTGGCCGCCTTGCCCACCGCGGCCAGCAGCAGCGGGCGGCTGGTGATGGCCTCCAGCCTTCCCGTGGGGTGCGCCGCCCGGCAGTACCAACTCCACCAGTTGTAGACGAGCGCACAGGCCCGAGCCACCGTCTGGCAGCGGTTGATATCCCGCGTCGTGAAGCCGCCCAGCCCCCACTGGTTCTTCAGCTCGTCGAAGGCGTTCTCCGCATCGGCGCGGTCGCGGTACAGCTGCCCGATCGACTCCAGCGGGTAGGCCACGTCCGTCACCAGCACCGCGTACTCCCACAGCCGGTCGCCCTCGTGCACGCTCGGGCCCGCCAGGTCCAGTCGCAGCTGCCGGCCGTCGATGCGCCGCTCGCGCGCGATGCCGCCGCGGATGCGCTGGCGCACGATGACGACTCGGCGCTTCTTGCTCCAGCCGTGCAGTTGCAGCTGGGCCTCGACCATCTGGCAGCCTTGGCTGTCGGCCCGGCTCCAGTCCTGCCTGGCGAACTGCTGCGCCACCAGGCGCTGTACGTTCTTCGTCTGCCGCAGTCGCAGCAGGTACGGCTGCTTGCGCTCTTCCAGCGTCAGCAGGATGCCTTCGTTGCCGTAGCCGGAGTCGCCGCGCACCAGCGCCGGTCGGCGTTGGCCGAGTTCGTCCAGCAGCCGCCCCAGCGCCGCCTTGGCATGCCCACTGGTGTGCTGCTTGCCCGAGCTGACCTGCACGTCCAGCACCAGGCGCAGGTTGCTGACCAGGAAGGTATGCAGCACGTGGCTGGGCCGCATGGGCTTGCTCGGGTTGTAGCCGATCTCGGCGCCCTCCTGGCGCCCGTACAGCGGCTTGATGCTGGCGTCGATGTCCAGCACCCACGGCCGGTCCAGCGCCTCGCGCACCGAGTGCATCAGGCTCGGGCGCATCCAGGCCGCGCTGCTGGCCTCGTCGACGCGCTCCAGAGCTCGGCGCAGCGCGTCCTCGCTGACGACACGGGCCATGCCCAGCGCCTGCGCCGCCACGGCGTCGCCACGCAGCGCGGTGATGTGCGCGTAGCGCCGCTGGCCGGCCAGCAGCCCGAGCATCAGCGTGCCCAGCACGTCACGCTTGTCCGGGGCATTGCCGCTGCGGTAGGCCAACGGACACTCCGACACCCAGCGCTCGAACACGCCAGTGGCAGCCAGGAACTCGGCGAAGAACACCAACTGCCCGTGCGGCGTCGCCGCCGCACCCTCGTCCCAGCGCACGTGCATGCGCCCGCCAAGCGTGTCCACCACTTGCGCCTCGGCGGGCTCATCGCCACTGCCGCGGCGCACCGCCAGCGCCTTGCGTCTTGCTTCACCCATCGGGTGAGTGTGCCAAGACCGCCCAAGTCCCCGCCACCGCTTGAGATTCAGGTCATCGCGGCACGGCAACTGCCGGATCTAGGGTGAACGGCGCGCATCGTCGACGACCTGCCGAAAATGAGGTTGGCTTCCGATGGCGATGGATAGGGGCAGCTCTGGAGCCGCAATCTCCGAGCAAGGCCTCGCGCACGACCCTTGCGATCACCTGGTACACCATGTGCACCGAAGGCTATCGACGCAGGCTGTCCGGCAGGCGGTCCATCGCCTCATTGATCAGCCGCGCCACCAGCGCCGGATCTTCCATCGGCAGCATGTGGGTCTTGTCCAGCAGCGGCAGGTCGCGCCCGTGGTGGAACTCCTGCGCCAGGCCCGGCCAGGTCGGCGAGCCCAGCGGGTCCCAGGGCAGGATCGTCGGGTCGCCAGGCCGCGCCCGCAGCACGAGCACGGGAATCCGCAGCGCACGGATGCTGGCGTAGATGCCCAGGTTCTGCTGCGCCAAGGTGTAGATCTTGCCCTCGAAGGCGGGGTCGCAGGCGAGCTGGAAGCCGCTGCCGCCATCGGCCGGGCGCAGGCCGTGCCGGCAATAGTCCAGCAAGGCCTGGCGCTGGAACACGTTGTAAGGGGCACGGCCGGCGAAGCGCTCGAACATGGCTTGCGCTGAAGCGAATTGGTTCTTGCGCGTGGCCGCCGGGTGCAGCGTGCCGGGCGGTGGCGGCGGCTGGTGGTAGTCGGCCGGCGCAAAGATCGTCGGGTCGACCAGCACCAGTTGCGAGAAGCGGCCGGGCTGGTAGGCCGCGGCCTGCACCAGCGCATGCGCGCCCATGCTGTGCCCGATGCCCACGGCGCCCTGCAGATCGAGCGCCACCGCCAGCGCGGCCAGGTCGTGCCCGAAGTCGGCCCAGCCATCGAAATCGACCGTCTGGCTGCGGCCGTGGCCGCGTTGCTCGATCGCAAAGACGTGGTGGCCGGGCAGGTGGTGGATGACCTGGTCCCAGACGCGGCCGTGGAAGCCGGTGGCGTGCACCATGCACAGGCTGGCCGACTGGCCGCGCCGTTCGGGCCGCCACTCGAAATGGGCGTGGTTGATGCCGTTGGCCAGGCTGTGGCTCAGCCGTGGCTCGGCGGCGTCGGCGATGGTGGCGGCCGGCACGTTCAGAGCCCGGCTGCCAGGCGGCTGGCCTGGTCGATGGCGCGCTTGGCGTCGAGTTCGACCGCCTCTAAGGCGCCGCCGATCAGATGGGCCTTCAGGCCGCTGGCCAACAGCGCGTCATACACGCTGCGCAGCGGCAGCTGCCCGGCGCAGACGATGACGCTGTCGGCCTCGAACAGCCGCGGCTCGCCGTTGACGCGCGTGTGCAGGCCGGCGTCGTCGATGCGCAAGTACTCGACGCCGCCGACCATCTGCATGCCGCGGCGGGTCAGCGTCATGCGGTGCGTCCAGCCGGTGGTGCGGCCCAGGTTCTTGCCCAGCGCGTCGGCCTTGCGCTGCAGCAGCGTCACCGAGCGCTCGGACTTCTGCACCTGCGGCAGCACGCCGGTGACGCCGCCGCGCGGGTGGTTTTCGAAGTCGATGCCCCATTCGCGGGCGAACACCGCGATGTCGAGCGCGGCCGAGGGGCCGGCCTGCGACACCAGGGCGGCGACGTCGAAGCCGATGCCGCCGGCGCCGATGATGGCCACCCGCCGGCCGACCGCCTTGCGTCCCAGGATGACGTCGATGTAGGACAGCACCTTGGGGTGCTCGATGCCGGGGATGTCGGGCCGGCGCGGCTCGATGCCGGTGGCCACCACCACTTCGTCGAAGCCCTCGGCGGCCAGCAGTGCGGCGTCGGCGGCGGTGTTCAGGCGCAGCGTGATGCCGAGCTTGTCGATCATGCGGCGGTAGTACCGCAGGGTCTCGTGGAACTCTTCCTTGCCGGGGATGCGGCGGGCCAGGTTGAACTGGCCGCCGATCTCGGCGCCGGCCTCGAACAACGTCACGCGGTGGCCGCGTTCGGCGGCCACGGTGGCGGCGGCCAGGCCGGCCGGCCCGGCACCGATCACCGCGATGCGCTTGGCCGCCGCCACTGGCCGGTAGTGCAGCTGCGTCTCGTAGCAGGCGCGCGGGTTGACCAGGCAGGTCACCTGCTGGCGGCCATCGAAGTAATGGTCCAGGCAGGCCTGGTTGCAGGCGATGCAGGTGTTGATCTCGTCCTCGCGGCCCTGCGCGGCCTTCAGCACGAACTGTGAGTCGGCCAGCATCGGCCGCGCCATCGACACCAGATCGGCGTCGCCGCGCGCCAGCACGGCTTCGGCTACGTCGGGCATGTTGATGCGGTTGCTGGTGATGACGGGCACGCTGACGGCCTTGCGCAGCCGGCCCGTGACTTGCGAGAAAGCCGCGCGCGGCACCATCGTGGCGATGGTCGGCACCGGCGCCTCGTGCCAGCAGAAATGCGTGCTGATGATGCTGACGCCCGCTTCCTGCAGGCCCTGGGCCAGCGAGACGATTTCGTCCCAGGCCAGGCCGCCGTCGAGCATGTCCATCGCCGGCACACGGAAGATCACGATGAAGCGCTCGCCCACCGCGGCGCGCACCCGGCGCACCACCTCGACCGCGAAGCGCATGCGGTTTTCCCAGGGCCCGCCCCAGTGGTCGGTGCGCAGGTTGGTCTTGCGCACCATGAAGGCACTGAGCAGGTAGCCGGCGGAGCCGATGATCTCCACGCCGTCGTAGCCGGCGGCCTGCGCCAGCGCGGCGCAGTTGGCGAAGTCGGCGAGCTGCTTCTCGATGCCGGCCTCGTCCAGCGCCTTGGGCGTGTAGCGGCCGATGCGCGACTTGACGGCCGAGGGGGCGACGCAATTTGGCGTCGGCGCCAGCGCCCCGGTGTGCAGGATCTGCAGGCAGATCTTCACCTCGGGGTCGGCCGCATGCACGGCCTGGGTGATGAGCCGGTGCTGCTGGGCATCGGCCGCAGTGGCCAGTTGGCCGCCCGCGCCGCCTTCGTCATTGGGCGGAAAGCCGCCGGTGATGATCATGCCGACGCCGCCGCGCGCGCGCTCTGCAAAGTACTCGGCCATGCGCGGGAATCCATCGGGCGCCTCTTCCAGCCCGGTGTGCATCGAGCCCATCAGGATGCGGTTCTTCAACCGCGTGAAGCCGAGGTCGAGCGGGGCGAAGACATGCGGGTAGCGCGTAGTGCCGGTCATCGGTGTGCCTGTCGGGTTTGGCTTTGCCGGTTCGGGTGCAGCGGACTCAAGCGCCGCTTGAGCCCGCGCGCTGCTCGCGCAGCCACGACGAGAGGTAGCCGCGGATGTATTGCGGCGGATGGCTCATCTCGCCACCCAGCGCGGCGGCGGCCCGCCAGGCCCAGTGCGGGTCGTGCAGCAGGCCGCGCGCGATGGCTGCCAGGTCGCGCTGGCCCTCTTCGATGGCGCGGTTGGCATGGGCCGGGTCGAACAGCATGCCCACGCCCATCACCGGCAGGCCCGCGGCTTCGCGCACCGCAGCGGCCAGCGGCAGCTGGTAGCCCTCGCCGACGGGAACCTGCTGCTTCGGCGAGCCGCCGCCGCTGGACACGGTGATGAAATCGCAGCCGCGCGCCTTCAGCTCGCGGCCGAACTCGCCCGACTCCTCGACCGTCCAGCCGCCGTCGACCCAGTCGGTAGCCGAGATGCGCACGCCCAGCGGGCGCTCGGCGAGCCACGCGGCGCGCACGGCGTCGAACGCCTCGAGCGGGAAGCGCATGCGGTTGGCCAGGCTGCCGCCGTAGGCATCCGCGCGCTGGTTGCTCAGCGGCGACAGGAAGCTGTGCAGCAGGTAGCCGTGGGCGTTGTGGATCTCGATCAGTTCCAGGCCCAGGCGCGCGGCGCGCCGGGTGGCCTGCACGAAGGCGCCGCGCACGGTCGCCAGGCCGGCGGCATCGAGCGGGGCAGGCTGCGGCCAGCCCTCGTCGAAGGGCAGCGCCGACGGCCCCACCGTGGGCCACGTCTCTTCACCGGCCGGCAGCGGCTCGCCGCGGCGTTCCCACGGCCGGCGGGTCGAACCCTTGCGGCCCGAATGCGCCATTTGGACGCCGAGCCGGGCGTTGCCGTGACGGCGATAGAAATCGACCACGCGCACCAGCGCCGCCTCGTTCTCGTCGGGATACAGGCCCATGCAGCCGCGGCTGATGCGGCCACGCCGCTCGACGTGCGTGGCCTCGATGATCGTCAGGCCGACACCGGACACCGCGTACTGGCCGAGGTGCACCAGATGCCAATCGGTGGCGCAGCCGTCGACCGCGCTGTACTGGCACATCGGTGAGACGACGATGCGGTTGGGCAGTTCGAGTTCGCGCAGCCGCGGCGGACTGAGAAGTGCAGGGGTCATGGAGTTGCTCCTCGAGCGTCGAGTTGTGCGGCGCCCTTCCAAGCGTGGGACGCCCGAACATCCGCAGTCGCCTGCGTCGTCCTCGCCGTGCACAGACGGCCAGTCTCCTCAGGCATCGTGAACCGACTCGCCCACCCGTCGCAGCACCTGCGAACGCACGAGTTCCTGCGTCAACTGGTCAATCCAGTCGCCGAACGCCAGCGCTGGCGCAAATCGGCGGTGGATGCGCTGGAGCTGGGGGGTGCCCGCGGCCCACTGGACATAGTCGATGAACAACATCTGCCGGCATTCCAGCAGCTTGAACTTGAGCAGCACCTTGGCGGCGTGGTGGGCGTGGCGATCGGGGCGCTGGACGAAGGCGCGCAGACGGTCGCGCGCCCGCGCCAGCACCTCGGCGCCATGACGGAACACCGGGCCATGACCGGGGATGACCCAGCGCGGGCCGAGCCGCTCGATCAGGTCGAAGGTGGCGCCGACCTCGCCGAAGGCGTCGCGCTCGTCGAGTTCCGGGAACACCACGCCGAAGCCGTTTTCCCACAGGGCGTCGGCCGAGATCAGGGTGCGCGAGCCGGGCTCGAACAGGATCACCGAGTCGGGGTCGTGGCCCGGCGCGGCATGGACCTGCCATGCCCTGTCGGCAAGCTCGATTTCGGTGCCCGGCAGCACCGGGGCGTCGTACCGGAAGCGCGGGCAGCGTTGGCCGCTGGGCTCATAGCCCAGGGCCACCGGATCCCAGGCCGCCACCTGCTGCGCCAGGCCAGGCGGGATCAGCGTCTGCAGCGCCGGCCAACGGCCCTGCAGCGCGGCGTTGCCGCCGCAGTGGTCGCTGTGCAGATGGGTGTTGACGAGGCGGTCGAGCGGGCGCCCGCACAGGGCCGCCGCCACCAGTGCCAGCGTCTGCTCGGCGTGCGCGCAATAGCCGCTGTCGACCAGCGCCGTGGACTGCGCGCCGAGGAACAGCACGCTGTTGCTGGACAACCAGCCGCGCTCCAGGACCTGCACGCCGGGCGGCAGCTCGGCCTGGCTCATCGATGCGATCGACACTTCAGCGCAACGCGCCTCAGCGCCCCTTCCATACCGGCTTGCGTTTCTCGGCAAAGGCGCGCGGGCCTTCCTGCGCGTCCTCGCTGGCGTAGGCGGCACGGTAGATGTTGTGCGCCAGCGCCATGCCGGCATCGCAGCCGGCGCTCATCGCCGTGAGGATCGACTCCTTGCCCGCCATCACCGACAGCGGTGCGTTGTCGCGGATGCGTTCTGCCAGCGACTGGGCGCGGGCACGCACGGCGTCGGGCGTGTCCTCGAGGTAGTTGATGAAGCCGAGCTGGTGGAAGGTGTCGATCGGATACAGCTCGCCGGTCAGCACCATCTCCATCAGCAGCGGCTGCGGCAGCATCCACAGCAGCGGAATGGCCCACGGGCTGCCGCGCCCGGCGATGCGCGTTTCGGTGATGCCGACCTGCGTGCCCATCAGGCCCACGCGCAGGTCGGAATTCAGGCTGAGCATCATGCCGCCGGCGATCAGGTGCCCGGTCATCGCGGCGATGATGGGTTTGGCGACGCGGCGCTGGCGGCTGTGGAAGGGGTCCTTCATCTTGCTCAGGATGTCGACGCCCTCCTCCTTCTTCACGCGCGCCGCTTCGCGCAGGTCCAGCCCGGCGCAGAAGGTGCCGCAATCGGCCGAGGTGAGGATGGCCACGCGCACGTTCTTGTCGGCGTCGACCTCGCCCCAGCAGTCGTGCAGGCGGTTCGCCGCCGCGGGCGACAGCGCGTTGCGGATTTCGGGGCGATTGATCTTGACGGTGGCGATGCCGTCGTGCACCTCGTAGATCACGGTGTCTGCGTCGTTCATGGTGCTGTCCTTCTGTCGCGAAGTTTGATTCATGTGGCGGGTACGTGCTTGCGGCGCCATGCCGGCGCCCGCTTCTCGAAGAAGCTCTTCAGCCCCTCGCGCGCTTCCTCGGTCTCCCAGAAGTCGGCCAGGCGGTCGACGGTGTAAATCAGGTTGTCCGCGCTGTCGTGGGCCAGGACGAACTGCACCAGCTTCTTGGTCATCTGCACCGCGCCCGGCGCACAGGCCAGTGCCAGGTCGATCTCGGCATTCACGGCACGGTCGAGTTCCCCCGCGCTGACCACTTCGTGCACCAGGCCGTAGCGTTGCGCCTCGGCGGCCGCCATGATCTTGCCGTTCAGGAAAACGCGCCGCGCGTAGCTGGGCCCCAGCTTGGCCGCGACATAGGGCGAGATGGTCGCCGGCACCAGGCCCAGGCGGACTTCGCTGAGCGAGATGCGCGCGCTGTCCACCGCGACCGCGACGTCACAGATGGCGATCAGGCCGACGCCGCCGCCGTAGGCCGATCCGTTGATGCGGCCGATGATGGGGCGCCCGAAGGTGTCCAGGCGCGCCAGGATCTGGGCCAGCGGCACGCCGCTGCGGATGCGGCTGGCACGGTCCTGGTCGCCCTGGCTCTGCTGCCAGCGGAAGTCGCCGCCGGCGCAGAAGTTCTCGCCGTCGCCGCTGAGCACCACGACACGCGCCGCGGGGTTGGCCTCGATGAGGTCGAGCGCCTGGCCGATCTCGGCGAACATGGTGGGGTTCAGGGCGTTGTGCACATCGGCGCGGGCCAGCGTCAGGCGGGCGACGCCGGCGGCATCGATGTCGAGCCGGATGGTTTCGAAGGTGGTCATTTGATCGGCAGCGTGGTGGTTGCAGAAGTTGGCGGCGGCGGGCGCTTCAGCCGCGCATGACCTTCCAGGCGGCCGGGCGCTTGGCGAGGAACGCGGCGATGCCTTCGCCGGCGTTCTCGGTCTCCCAGGCGTCTGCCAGCGCGCCGGCCGTGTAGTCCATGCAGTCGCGCGGCGGGCGGCCGATGACGTCGTTGAACAGCTTCTTGGTCGACGCGATCGAGCCGGCCGGGATCGCCAGGATCAGCGCCAGTTCTTCTTCCACCGCGCTGTCCAGCTCGTCGGGCTCGACGACCCGGTCCACCAGGCCGATGCGCTCGGCCTGCGCCGCGTCGATGAACTTCGCCGTCAGGCCGTAGCGGCGCGCCCGCGCCAGCCCCAGACGGCGCGCCACATAGGGGCCGATGTTGGCCGGCAGCAGGCCGAGCTTGGCCTCAGTGAGCGAGAAGCGCGCGGCGCTCGAGGCCACGGTCACGTCGCAGATGCAGGTCATGCCGAAGCCGCCGCCGGTGGCCGCACCATTGATGCGGCCGACCACCACCTTGGGCAGGGTGTCGAACTCGTAGAACAGCTCGGCCAGTACCCTGGATTCGGCGATGCGCTCGGCGCGGCTCTGTTTGAGCACGCTCTGCATCCAGTTCAGGTCGCCGCCGGCACAGAAGGACTTGCCCTCGCCCGTCAGCACCACCGCGCGCAGCGTGCTGCTGGCGGCGATGACGCTCAGCGCGTGGCGCAGTTCCTGCACCAGCTTCATGCTCATCGCGTTCTGGATGTCGGGGCGGGCCAGCGTCAGACGGGCGACGTGCTCGCCGTCCATCGTCAGCTTGATCGATTCGTAGTTCAACACGGTCTCCTCTCGGGCAGCTCAGGGGTGTCGGTCATGCAGCGGCTTCGACGACGCCGACGAGCAAGCCGCGTTCGACCATCTGCCCGGCCACGACGCCCAGGCTGCGCAGCACGCCGTCGTGCTCGGCGCAGATCCTCAGTTCCATCTTCATCGACTCCATGGTCACCACCACTTCGCCGGCACGCAGCGTGTCGCCGACGGCGGCGTGGGTCTTCAGGATGGTGCCCATCAGCGGCGTGCGCAGTTCGCCCGAGGTGACGTGCGCCGCGGCGGCCTGCGCCAGGTAGTCGATGGCCTCGACTGCGAAAGCCAGGCCCTGCGACTGCAGGAACAGGCTGCCGTCGCGGCGGGCGATGGCCAGCAGCTCGACCGCATCGCCGATGCTCAGCTGCCAGCCCGCGCCTTCGGCGCGCAGGCCCAGGCGCACGCGCTCGCCGCCCACCTGCACCAGCAACTGGCCGTCCGGCTGCGGCGCGCCGAAGCGCACCTCGTGCAGCCGCTTGCCTTCGCGCAGCAGCAGGCTCGGCACCGCCGACACCGGGTCGTCGCCGGCGTGCATCTGCCAGCCAGTGACGTCGGGCTCAGACCACGCCCCGTAGCCTGCGCCCCGGCGTGCATCGAGCAGCCACCAGGCCGCGGCTGCCGCCAGCCAGCGCAGCGGCGCCGCCACGGAGCCGGGCCGCGCAGCCAGCACGTCGTCGACGCTGCGGGTGTGGAAGCTGGCGTCCCGCGTGTGCGGCAGGGCGATCAGCTGCTGCAGGAAGCCGCCGTTGGTGGTCACCCCCAGCACCTGGGTCTCGCCCAGTGCCAGCGACAGGCGGTCGAGCGCGGCATCGCGGTCGCCGGCGTGGACGATCAGCTTGGCCAGCATCGAGTCGTAGAACGGCGTGACCACCGAGCCGGCACGCACGCCGGTCTCGACGCGCACCCCGGGGCCCGGGAAGCGCACCGCGACGATCTCGCCGGTGGACGGCAGGAAGTCGTGCTCGGCGTCTTCGGCGCACAGCCGGGCCTCGACCGCATGGCCGCGCAGCCGCACGTCGGCCTGGGTCAGCGCCAGGCCCTCGCCCGCGGCCACACGCAGCATCAGCTCGACGATGTCGATGCCGGTCACCTCCTCCGTCACCGGGTGCTCGACCTGCAGCCGCGGGTTGACCTCCAGGAACCAGTGCCGGTCGCCCGCGACCAGGAACTCCACCGTGCCGACGCCGCGGTAGCGCAGCCGCTGCGCCAGGCGCACGGCGTCGGCCAGCAGCTGCTCGCGCAGCCCGGCGGGCAGCGGCGCGGCGGGGGCTTCCTCGATCAGTTTCTGGTGGCGCCGCTGCAACGTGCATTCGCGCTCGAACAGGTGGATGACGCTGCCCTGACCGTCCCCGGCGATCTGCACTTCGACGTGGCGGCCACGCTCGACATAAGGCTCGACGATCAGCGAGGGGTCGGCGAAGGCGCTGCGGGCCTCGCGCATCGCAGTGGCGATGGACTCGGCCAGCGTGCCGGCCTGCCGCACCACATGCATGCCCTTGCCGCCGCCACCGGCCGCCGGCTTGAGCAGCACCGGCAGCGGCAGGGCGCGCGCCCAGGCGGCCACCACCTCGGCATCGGCGCTGGCCTGCTCACCACCGCCCAGCACCGCCACGCCGGCGGCGCGTGCCTCGGCCTTGGCCGAGGCCTTGTTGCCCAGCCGTTCGATGACCTCGGGCGTGGGGCCGATGAACACCAGCCCGGCGGCCTCGACGGCGCGCGCGAAGTCCGGGTTCTCGGCCAGGAAACCGTAGCCGGGGTGGATGGCCTGCGCACCGCAGCGCAGGGCGGCGGCGATGACGGCGTCGATGCGCAGGTAGCTCTCGGCTGCGCTGCCACCGCCCAGGCCGATCGACTCGCCGATCACGGCCGTGTGCAGCGCATCGCGGTCGGCGCTGGAATGCACGCCGGCCACGGCGATGCCCAGGCGCTGGCAGGTGCGGGCGATGCGGCAGGCGATCTCGCCGCGATTGGCGATCAGGACCTTCTTGAACATTTCAGTACCGCCCGGCCGTTCCGAAGGTACTGAGCGCCCCCTCAGGGGGCAGCGTACGAAGTGAGCGTGGGGGTTTCATTTCAACGTCCGCTCCAGCGCGGGGCGCGCTTCTCGTTGAAGGCCTTGACACCTTCGAGCCGGTCTTGCGACGACACCAGCACGTTGTAGGCGGCGATGTCGAGCGCGTAGCCGGTATGGAAGTCGACCTCGCCGCCGCGCGAGGCGGCGAGCTTGGCATAGTGCACCGCCATCGGCGCGGCGAGCGAGATCTCGCGGGCCTCGGCCACGGCCACGGCCAGGGCCTGGCCGGTCTCGGCGAGCGTGGTCACCATGTTCCAGGCCGCGGCCTGCTCCGACGAAAAGCGCCGCGCCGTCAGCAGCAGCAGCTTGGCGCGCCGCGCGCCGACGGCGCGCACGAGGTTCTGGATACCGCCACCGCCGGGCATGATGCCGCGCCGAACCTCGGGCAGCGAGAACACCGCGGTTCTGGCCGCCACGATCCAGTCGCACATCAGCGCCAGCTCGCAGCCGCCGCCGTGGGCATGGCCTTCGACCGCGGCGATCACCGGGCGCGGGAAGTCCTTCACCGCCAGCAGCACCTCCTCGGCCAGCTGGTGCTGGCGGCGCCAGGCGGCATCGGTCATGCCGTCGCGCTGCTTCAGGTCACCGCCTGTGCAGAAGGCGCGTTCGCCGGCGCCGGTGATGATCAGCACCCGCAGGCCGTCGTCGAAGGCCAGTTCGTGCAGGGCGTTGCGCAGGTCGACGAACATCTGCGTGTTCATCGCGTTCATCACGTCGGGCCGGTTGAGAACCAGGCAGCGGATGCCGTCCTCGGGCACGGTGCCCGGCGCGGGCTGGATCAACAGGGTTTGATGGTCCATGGCCGATCATTCAGTAAGAACGCGGCATGCCCAGCAGATGCTCGGCCACCTGCGCCAGCACCAGGTTGTTGGAGATCGGCGCGGTGCGGAACAGCCGGCTCTCCTTCCATTTGCGCTCGATGTCGTATTCGCAGGCCACGCCATAGCCGCCGAAGGTGGTCATGGCCGCCTCGGCAGCCTCCCAGGCTGCTTCGCTGGCCAGGTACTTGACCATCGTCGCCTCGCGCCCGCACGGCAGGCCGGCGTCGAACAGCGTCGCCGCCTTGTTGCGCATCAGTTCGGCGGCCTCGATGTTCATGTGGGCGCGCGCGATCGGGAACTGCACGCCCTGGTTGGCGCCGATCGGGCGGTCGAAGACGACGCGCTCGCTGCCGTAGCGCGCGGCCTTGCCGACGAACCAGTGGCCGTCGCCGATGGCCTCGCTGGCCACCAGCAGGCGCTCGGAGTGCAGCGAGTCGAGCAGGTAGGAGAAGCCCTTGCCTTCCTCGCCGATGCGGTCGTCGTCGGTGAGCTCGAGGTTGTCGATGAAGATCTGGAAGGTATGGTGGTTGATCATCGTGCGGATCGGCGTGGCCTTCAGCGCCGTGCCGGCCTTCGCGATGTCGATCAGGAACAGGCTCAGGCCGTCGGTCTTCTTCTTCACCGCGTCGATCGGCGTGGTGCGCGCGATCAGCAGGTACATGTGCGAGTGGCTGTAGCGCGAGGTCCAGATCTTCTGGCCGTTGACGACGTAGCCGCCCGGCACCTTGCGCGCGAAGGTCTTGATCGCCAGCGTGTTGGAGCCAGCGTCGGGCTCGGTCACGCCGAAGGCCTGCAGCCGCAGGCTGCCGTCGGCGATGCGCGGCAGCGTGCGGCGCTTCTGTGTCTCGGAGCCGTGGCGCATGATCGACGCCATCGTGTACATCTGCGCATGGCAGTGCACCGCGCTGCCGCCGTTCTGGTTGATCTCCTGCAGGATCAGGCATGCGTCGAGCAGCGGCAGCCCGGCGCCGCCGTACTGCTCGGGGATCAGCGCGGCCAGCCAGCCGGCCTTGGCCATCGCGTCGACGAACGCTTCCGGATAGGCGCCGTCCTGGGCGCACTGACGCCAGTACTCGGGGCCGAAGCCCTTGCACAGCTCCTTGACGGCGGCGCGGATCTGGCCCTGGGTCTCGGTGTAGTCGAAGTTCATGGGGATGTCGGCCTTGTCGTTGTCAATCGACGACGCCCTGCTGTCGCAGCGCCGCCAGTTCATCGGCATGCAGGCCCAGCGCCGTCAACACCTCGTCGGTGCTCGCGCCCAGGACGGGCGGCGGCTGGCCGCTGCGCCCGCGCCGGCCCTGCGAACTGAAGGGCAGCCCCATCGCCTGGTGTTGCGGTGCGCCCGGCAACGGCAGCGCGCCCAGCATGCCCACCGCCCGCACCTGTTCGTGCGCCAGCATCTGGGCCACGTCGTGCATCTCGCTGCAAGGCGCGCCGGCCGCGCGCAGCGCAGCCACGCACTCCGCCGTGCTGCGTTGCCGGGTGCGCGCTTCCAGCTCGGTGTGCAACACCTCGCGGTGGCCGATGCGCGCCGACATGTCGACGAAACGCGGGTCCTGCGCCAGCTCGGGGCAACCGAGCGCGACGCAGATGCGGCCGAACAGCCGATCGTTGGCTGCGGCGATGAAGACCTTGCCGTCGGCGCTGTCGAAGAGCTCGTAGGGCGCCATCATCGCCATCGCCGAGCCCATCTTGCGCGGCAGGCGCCGGGTGGCCAGATAGTTCGCCACCGGCACCGTCATCCACGACAGCCCCGTCTCGAGCAGACTCGCGTGCACGCGCATGCCTGCGCCCGTGCTGGCGCGGCGCAGCAGCGCGGCCAGGATCGCCATCGTGGCCCACATGCCGGTGCCCATGTCGATCAGCGACACGCCGACGCGCGCCGGCTCGTCGCCTTCGTGGCCGCTGACGCTCATGATGCCGGTGAAGGCCTGCATCAGCGGGTCGTAGCCGGGCAGCGCGCGCATCGGGCCGACCTCGCCGAAGGCGCTGATCGCGCAGTAGACGAGGCGCGGATTGGCCGGCCGCAGCTGTTCGTCGCCGAGGCCGCGCGCTTCGGCGCTGCCGGGTTTGAGCGAATGCACCAGCACGTCGGCACCAGCCGCCAGGCGCGCAACCAGCTGCTGGCCAGCGGCGCGGTCGAGGTCGATGCAGACGCTCTTCTTGTTGCGGTTCAGCGCCGCGAATCCGGTCGAGACGCCGGCCACTTCGGGCGGCTTCCACTGGCGCGCATCGTCGCCGCTGCCGGGGCGCTCGATCTTGATGACCTCGGCGCCGAGGTCGCCGAGGATCTGGGTGCAGAACGGGCCGGCAACGTTCTGCGTCAAGTCGACGACGCGGCAGCCCTGGAGGATGTTCTCGAGCATGGGTGGTGTACCTCTGGCCCTACATCCGGAACACGCCGAAATGCGTGTCGCGCTGCGGCTGGCGGCCTGCCAGCTCGAACAGCAAAGCCATCGTGTCGCGCGTTTCCAGCGGGTCGATGACCATGTCGCACCACATGTTGGCGGCGTAGTTGTAGGGGCTGGCGAAGGCCTCGAACTGCTCGCGGATGGGCTGCTTGAAGCGCTCCTTCTCTTCCTCGGTCCAGCTCGTGCCCTCGCGCTCGTGGATGTTGTCCCGCACCATCGCCATGGTCGTCGCCGCCTGCTCCGGGCCCATCAATGCGGCGCGGCCGGTGGGCCACATCATCATCACGTGCGGCTTGAAGGGCCGGCCGCACATCGCCAGGTAGGCGGCGGCATACGAGCCGCCGGTGATCAGCGTGTAGCGCGGCACGTTGGCCGAGGCCATCGCGGTCATGAACTTGGCGCCGTGCTTGGCAATGCCTTCGCGCTCGACCGCCTGACCGACCATGAAGCCCGACACGTCGGCAATGAACAGCAGCGGGATGTCGCGCTGGCAGGCCAGCTCGATGAAGTGCGCACCCTTGAGCGCGCTCTCGGAGAAGATGACGCCGTTGTTGGCCAGGATGCCGACCTGGAAGCCCTTGATGCGGGCGAAGCCGCAGATCATCGAGCTGCCGTACAGCGGCTTGAATTCCTGCAGGTCGCTGTCGTCGATCAGCCGCGCCAGCACCTCGCGGTTGTCGGTGGGGTGGCGGTTGTCGGCGCTGACGATGCCGTAGATCTCACGCGGGTCGAAGCGCGGCGGCTTCGCTGCGGCCACATCCCAGCGCTGCTTGGGGCCGGTGCCCAGGTTGGCGACGATGCCGCGCACGATGGCGATGGCATGGCTGTCGCTCTCGGCCAGGTGGTCGGTGACGCCGCTGACGCGGCTGTGCATGTCGCCGCCGCCGAGCGTTTCGACGTCGACCACTTCCCTGGTCGCCGCATACACCAGCTGCGGCCCGCCGAGGAACATCGCACCCTGGTTGCGCACGATCACCGCCTCGTCGCACAGCGCCGGCAGGTAGGCGCCGCCGGCCGTGGACGGGCCGTGCACGGTGGCGATCTGCGTGATGCCCTCGCCCGACATGCGGATCTGGTTGTAGAAGATCGAACCGAACTGGCCGTCGTCTGGGAAAATGTGCGCCTGCTCGGGCAGGTTGGCGCCGCCCGACTGGACCATGGTGATGCACGGCAGCCGGTGCTGCCAGGCGAACATCTGGGCCCGCACGTGCTTCTTCGAGGTGATGCCGTAGTAGGTGCCGCCCTTCACCGTGGCGTCGTGGATCATCAGCATGCACGGCCGGCCGCTGACCAGGCCCACGCCGGTGATGATGCTGCCGCCGGGGGGCACGCCTTCGTACAGGCCCTCGCCGGCGAGCTGGCCGAACTCCAGGAAGGGCGAGCCCGGGTCGAGCACCGCGGCCAGCCGTTCGCGCGGCAGCAGCTGGCCGCGTTCCTTGTGCAGGCGGCGCGCCTTCTCCGGGCCACCGACCACGGCCCGCGCGCGGCGCGCGTGCAGGTCGGCGATGCGCGCCAGGTAGGCGTCGCGATTGCGCGCGAAGTCTTCGCTGCCGGGCGACACGGTGGAAGTCATCAGGGTCATGCAGGGGCTTTCACGAGAAGTGCGGGCCGGCTGCGGCGATGCATGGCATTGCCATCACGCACATGCATCACACATTGCGCAAAGAGGCGAAGCGCTGCAGGTGATGGTCGATGCCACCGAAGGCATGCTGAAACAGCGTCAGGCGGCGGAAGTAGTGGCCGATGTCCAGCTCCTCGGTCATGCCCACGCCGCCGTGCAGTTGCACGCCCTGCTGCGCCACGTAGCGCGCGCGCTCGCCGATCGCCACCTTGGCCGCAGACACCGCCCGCGCGCGTTCAGCGGGCACCGGGTTGTCGCCCTGCAGCGCCGCCAGCAGCAGCAGCGAGCGGCTGGCTTCGATGGCCGCGAACATGTCCACCAGCCGGTGCTGGAGAACCTGGAAGCTGGCCAAGGGGGCGTCGAACTGCCGCCTTGTGGCGAGGTACTCGCCGGTTTTGGACAGCACGGCCGTCATCGCCCCCAGCGCGTCGGCGCAGGCGGCGACGGTGGCCAGGTCGACGGCGCGTTCCAGCGCGGCCAGGCCAGCGGCCGGGTCACCCAGCGCTGCTTCCCCGCCGATCGCCACGCCGTCGAGCTGCAACTCCCCGGCGCGGGCGCCGTCGTAGCGCGGGTAGGCGTCGACACGCACGCCCGGCGCGCCACCCGGCACCACGAACAGGCCGATGCCGTCACGCTGACCAGGCGCGCCCGCGGTGCGCGCCGCGACCACGAAGGCGTCGACCCATGGCGCCGCCGGCACACCGGTCTTTCGGCCCGACAACACCCAGTGGCCGGCCTCCAGGCGCGCAGTGGTCGTCACCCAGGCCAGGTCGGCGCCAGCGTCGGCCTCGGTGTGGGCCAGGGTGTAGATCTTCCCCCCGCTGACCAACGGCGGCAGCAGGGCCGCGCATTGGGTTGGGTTGCCGGCAGCGGCGATGGCCTGCCCGGCCAGCACGGTGCTGGCGAGATAGGGTTCGACGACCAGTGCCGCGCCCATGGCTTCGGCCACCTGCACGACGTCGGGCATACCGCCGAAGCCACCACGGGCTTCGGGCAGTCCCAGGCCGAGCCAGCCGAACTCGGCAAAGCGACTCCAGTGCGCGGCGCTCATGCCGGTCTCGCTCGCGATCAGCTGGCGGCGCGCGTCGAAGGTGTATTCGGCGCGCAGGTACTTGTGCGCGGCATCGCGCAACATCTTCTGTTCCGGGGTGGGCGTCAGGTCCATCGCAAGATGTCGTCGTGTCGGTGTCAGGCAGCGGCCTTGCCCAGCAGGGACTTGGCCAGCACGGTCTTCTGGACCTCGTCGCTGCCACCGTAGATGGTGGCCGCCCGCAGGAAGGCGTAGCGTTCCATCGCATGCGCGTGGTCGGTATTGCCCAGCGCACCCAGCGCATGCCAGGGCCAGGCCAGTTCGGCACCGAACTCCACGCTCAATTCCGACAGCGTCTGCTGCACCGCCGTGCCCATGAGCTTCAGCAGCGACGATTCCGGCCCCGGCGCCTTTCCGGCCGCGGTGGACGAGAGCACGCGCAAGTTGGTGTATTCCAGCGCCATCAGGTCGATCTCGGTGCGCGCCAGCTTGACGCGCACCGCCGGGTCGTCGAGCAGCGGCCTTCCGCCGGCGCGCCGCTGCGCCGCTGCCGCGTACAGATTGGCCAGCGCGGCCTTGCTGTCGGCCACACCGGCGATGCTGGTGCGCTCGTGGGTCAACAGGTACTTGGCGATCTCCCAGCCCTGGCCTTCGCGGCCCACGAGGTTGGACTTGGGCACGCGCAGGTCGGTGAAGAAGACCTGGTTCAGGTGGTGCTCGCCGTCGATCGAGACGATGGGCCGCACCTCGATCCCGGGGCGGTCCATCTCGATCAGCAGGAACGAGATGCCCTCCTGCTTCTTGCCGGTGTGGGCCGTGCGCACCAGGCAGAACATCATGTTCGCCCAGTGCGCGTAGGTGGTCCAGATCTTCGAGCCGTTGATGACGTAGTCGTCGCCGTCGGCCACCGCGCTGGTCTTCAGGCTGGCTAGGTCGGAGCCCGCTCCAGGCTCGGAATAGCCCTGGCACCACCAGTCCTCGCAGCGCCGGATGCGCGGCAGGTAGCGCGCCTTCTGCGCCTCGGTGCCGAAGGCCATCAGCACCGGCCCGAGCATGATGACGCCCATCGACAGGCCCACGGGCGCATTCGCCGCGGCGCGCTCCAGGTCGAACAGGTAGCGCTGCGTCGGCGTCCAGCCGGGGCCGCCATGCGCCTTGGGCCAGCCGACGACCAGGTAGCCCTGGTCGTCGAGCCGGCGCTGCCATTGGACGATGTCGTCCTTGTTCAGCATCTGGCCGGTCACCACCTTGCGGCGCAGCCGCTCGGGTGTGTTCGCGGCGAACCAGGCGCGCACCTCTTGCTGGAAGGCACGTTCGCTGTCGCTGAAGGAAAGGTCCATGGCCGGCTCCGCTGGCAACCGTCAGATGGAAATGCCGCCGCCGCAGATCAGCGTCTGACCGCTGATGTAGTTCGACTCGGGCGTGCACAGCAGGTACACCGAGCCGGCCGCCTCTTCGGGCGTGCCACCGCGGCCGAGCGGAATGCTGCGCTCCATCATCGCCAGCAGGTCCGGGTTGACGCCCACCTTGATCTTGCGGCCCTCGACGTCGATCGACGCATCGCCGCCGGCCGTCGCTTCGGTCAGGCGCGTCTTGATCATGCCGAATGCGACCGCGTTGACGTTGACCTTGTAGCGCCCCCATTCCTTGGACAGCGCCTTGGTCAGGCCGATGATGCCGGCCTTGCCGGCCGAGTAGTTGGCCTGGCCGGCGTTGCCGCCGGTGCCGGCGATCGACGAGATGTTGACGACCTTGCGGAACACCTCCTTGCCGGCCTCGGCCTCGAGCTTGGACTGGTGGCGGAAGTAGTCGGCGGCAGCGCGCAGGATCTTGAACGGTGCCGTGAGGTGCACGTCGAGGATCGAGTGCCACTGCTCGTCGGTCATCTTCTGGATCACGTTGTCCCAGGTGTAACCGGCGTTGTTGATGATGATGTCCAGGCCGCCGAAACCGTCGATCGCGCTCTTGACGAACTTCTCGGCAAAGCCGTCGGCGGTGACGCTGCCGGCGCAGGCCAGCGCCTGGCCGCCGGCGGCCTTGATGTCGGCGACGGTCTGTTCGGCCGGCGCGGGGTCCAGGTCGTTGACCACGACCTTGGCACCTTCGCTGGCGAGCTTCATGGCGATGGCGCGGCCGATGCCGCGGCCGGAACCGGAGACGATGGCGACCTTGCCTTCGAGCTTCTTCATGGGTGTGTCCTCGATGTTGGTAGGGGAAAAAACGTCAGTCCAACGCCACCAGCGCTTCGCCGGCCAGCGTCACTTCACCACTGCGCTTGGCGGCGGTGAGTTCAATGCGCGCACACGGGCGCCCCGCGTGGGTCAGCTTCTCCACCACCTTGCCGCTGCACTGCACGCGGTCGCCGAGTTGCGTGATGGCGGCAAACCGCACCCCATAGCGCAGGATGCGCCGCTGCGGCACCCACTCGGTGAGCGCGCGGGCCAGGTAGGCCATCGACAACATGCCGTGCGCGAAGACGTCCTTCATGCCCGCCTTCTGAGCGAAGTCGATGTCGATGTGGATCGGGTTGTGGTCGCCCGAGGCGCCGGCGAACAGGGCCAGCGTGGTGCGGCTGATGGGTGGCAGCTGCAGCACCGGCATGGCGTCGCCCACGGCGAGCTTCTGAGCATCGAATGTCATGGCATCCCCTTTCAGGCGTGGCGCACGACGATCACCGCGTGCAGATCGGCCACATGCTCGCCGAGCTGGTTGGTGACCTTCGTGTCGTTGACGACGAATTCGAGCGCGCCGCCCTTCTTGTCGTAGATGTCGCTGACCTTCGACTGGAAGCGCAGCGTGTCGCCTGCGCACACCGGCGCGTGGTAGTCGAAGCGCTGCTCGCCGTGCAGCACCTTGCCGAGGTCGATTTCGAGCGTCTCGATCAGCTTCATCGTTTCGCCGGAGTCTCCCGGCGCGCCGAAGATGAAGGTCGGCGGTGCGACGATGCCGCGATAACCGGCCGCCTTGGCCGCGGCCTCGTCGGTGTGGATCGGGTCGGTGAGGCCGATCACCTTGGCGAAGAAGGCGATGCGGCCCTTCTCCACGTCCCACAGGATGGGGGGCGGCGCGTAGCCGATGTGCTTCTGGTCGATCATGGGTTGGGTCCTCGGCGTTGCGCTTCAGGCGGCCTTGTAGAGGGTCACGACGCAGGCGCCACCGAGTCCCAGGTTGTGCTGCAGCGCCACCCGCGCGCCCTTCACCTGGCGCTGGTCGGCGGTGCCGCGCAACTGGTGCGTCAGCTCGTAGCATTGCGCCAGGCCGGTGGCGCCGAGCGGATGGCCCTTGGACAGCAGCCCGCCCGACGGGTTGGTGACGACCTTGCCGCCATAGGTGTTGTCGCCGTCGCGCACGAACTTCTCGGCGCCGCCTTCCGGGCACAGGCCCAGGCCCTCGTAGGTGATCAGTTCGTTCTGCGCGAAGCAGTCGTGCAGTTCGACCACGTCGACGTCGCCAGGGCCGATACCGGCCGCTTCATAAACCTGGCGGCCCGCATCGCGCGCCATGTCGTAGCCGACGACGCGCATCATGTCCTTCGCGTCGAAGGTGCTGTGGAAGTCGGTGGTCATGGCCTGGGCCGCGATGCTGACCTGGGTGTTAAGACCGTGCTTCTTCGCGAAGGCTTCCGAGCAGATCACGGCGGCGGCGGCGCCGCAGGTGGGCGGGCAGGCCATCAGGCGCGTCATCACACCGTCCCAAAGCATGGGCGAGGCCATCACGTCCTCGGTGCTGACTTCCTTGCGGAACAGCGCCAGCGGGTTGTTGACCGCGTGCCGGCTGGCCTTGGCGCGGATGGCCGCGAAGGTCTCGAGCCGGGTCCCGTACTTGTCCATGTGAGCCTTGCCGGCGCCGCCAAAGTAGCGCAGTGCGAGCGGGATCTCGGGGTGGCCGACGAGCGCGTCGGTGGCCTGGTCGAACTCCTCGAAAGGCGTGGGGCGGTCGGTGAAGGCCGCCTTGATGGCGCCCGGCTGCATCTGCTCGAAGCCCAGCGCCAGGACGCAATCGACGGCACCCGACTGCACCGCCTGACGCGCCAGGAACAGCGCCGACGAGCCGGTGGAGCAGTTGTTGTTGACGTTGACGATCGGAATGCCGGTCATGCCTACCGGGTACAGCGCGCGCTGGCCGCAGGTGGAATCCCCGTAGACGTAGCCGACGTAGGCCTGCTGGATGGTGGCGTAATCGACCCCGGCATCGGCCAGCGCCAGCCGGGCCGCCTGCGCACCCATGACGTTGTAGGGCTCGCTGGCACCGGGCTTGGCGAATGGGACCATGCCGACACCGGCAACAATGACTTTCTGGTTCATGGCGCTGACTCCTTGTATTGAAACGTTTCGGACTCGGACACTGGGAGGCCGTGGGCCTCAGCCGCCCTTGTCCGCACTGGCATACTCGGTCTTGAGATCCCGCTTGAGGATCTTGTTGGCCGCACTGATCGGCAACGACTTGCGGAAGTGGATCCGTTTCGGCGCCTTGAAGCCGGGCAGGCGGACACGACAGAACTCGATCAACTCGGCCTCGGTCACTTCAGTTCCTGGCTTGGCGATGACGGCGGCCGTCACGGCCTCGCCCCAGCGCTCGTCGGGCAGCCCGAACACGGCGCACTGCATCACGCCCGGGTGGGCACCCAGCACGCTCTCGACCTCCTGGCAATAGACGTTCTCGCCGCCGGTCTTGATCATGTCCTTCTTGCGGTCGGCGAAGAAGTAGTTGCCGGCCGCGTCGCGGAACAGGATGTCGCCGGTATGGAACCAGCCGTCGCGGAACACGCGGCGGTTGACCTCGTCGTTCTTGTAGTAGCCCTTCATGATGACCGGGCCGCGCACGATCTGCTCGCCCGATTCGCCATCGGCCACGTCATTGCCGTCATCGTCGACCAGACGCACGTCGGCGGCCACCGAGGCGAGGCGGCCGACCCAGCGGCCGTCCTGGTTAGGCATCTGCTCCCAACCATCCACCCAGCCACCTGTCAGCAAGGAGGCGGTCGATTCGCTGGAACCTTGCACCGAGAAGAAGCGCGACGACGGCGCCGCCTGCTTCCAGCCATCGATCATCGACTTGGGGATCGTCGAGGCCCAGGTGCCCAGCTTGGTAACGCAGCGGAGATCCGAGGTGCCGAAGTTGGGGCACGACAGCATCGCCACGTACAGCGTCGGAGGCAACACCGTGACGCTGAGCCGGTGACGCGCGACGAGGTCGATCATCTGCACCGGTTGCGGCACCTGCGTCATCACCATCGTGACCTGGTTGGCCAGGGCATAGGTGGAGAACAGATAGCCGGCGACGTGAATGAGCGGCAGGCTCATCAGCAGGCTGTCGTCCTGGGCCAGTCCGAAGTTCAAGGCCCATGCCAGATGGGAGGCGTAGAAGTTGGCATGCGAGGTCAGAACACCCTTAGGCGCCGACTCGGTACCGCTGGTGAAGAACATCGTGGCGACGTCGTCGCTGTCGATGAGGACCTGAGGTTCGTCGGCGGGCCCCGAGGCGAGGTCGGCAAACGCCAGCCAGCCGGCAGGCGCCGCCTTGCCGGACACGCTGATCTGAACAAACTGCTCGACACAAGCCATCTTGCCCAGCACCGCGTCAACGTTGCCGAGCAGAGCATCCTCGACGAAGAACCACCTGGCCTCGGCGAACTCGATGAGCTGCTGCACGTCCGCCGGCTGCAGCATGAAATTCACCGGCACCAACCAGGCGCCGATCTTGTGCAGCGCATAGCCAAGCGCCAGGAAGGGCACGTTGTTGCGCGACAGCGCGGCCACGCGGTCACCCTTCTTGATGCCACGGCGCAGCAGGTTGTTCGCAACGGTATTGACCAGCGCGTTCAGTTGCGCGTAGCTGTGGGTCTGCGCGGCGCCGTCGGTGGTGTAGAAGATGACCGCGGGCTTGTCTCCGGCGGCGTTCGCCGCACGGCGAAGGCTGTCGCCCACATTCTGGCGGCGCAGCAGGTTCATCTCGAGTTCGGGGTTCATGGCTTCCTCGTTCTGTTGTCGGTGGATGGCGCGCCGACGGCTACAGCCACAGGCGCTCGATCTCGTGGCGCTGGATCTTGCCGGTGCTGCTGCGCGGAAAGGCCGCCAGATCCACGACGCGGAATTCCTTGGGAATCTTGTAGCTGGCCAGTTGCTCGCGACAGCGCGCCTCGAGCGCTTCGGTGTCGGCGGCGGTGCCAGGCTTGAAGGCGACGAAGGCCACCGGCACCTCGCCCCAGCGTTCATTGCGCTGGCGCACCACGGCGGCGTCGGCCACCGCAGCCTCGGCCAGCAGCACACGTTCGATCTCGGCCGGGTAGATGTTCTCGCCGCCCGACTTGATGAGGTACTTGGCGCGGTCGACGAAGTCCAGCGTGCCGTCGGCGCGGCGCACGAACAGGTCGCCCATGTGGAACCAGCCGCCGCGGAAGTCCTGCGCGTTCGCCTCGGGCGCATTCCAGTAGCCCGAGAACAGCGTCGGCCCGCGCAGAGCCGCCTCGCCCGGCGTGCCCACCGGCACGTCGCAGTCGTCGGCATCGACCAGGCGCACGCTGCAGAACGCCGACTCGCGCTTGGCCAGGCTGGTGGGCACCACCCCCGGTGCAAGCAGCGCCCCCGAGGCCGGCGCCAGGCCGGTCTCGGTGGCGCCGAAGCTGTTGATGTAGGGCGCATTCAGCAGGCCGGTGAGTTCGGCGATCTGCTGCCGCGGCACCAGGTCGGCCATGGCACCCACCACGCGCACGCCGCGCGGCCGCGTGGCGTTGCGGCGCAGCCCGTCGATCAGCACATCGATCATGCCCGGCATGGCCACCAGCCAGCCGATGGGCTCGGCGGCGATGGTCACGCACAAGCGGTCGACGTCCAGCCCATCCTGCACCACGACCTTACCGCCGATCATCAGCGTGGCCAGGCTGAAGTCGGTGGCTGCCATGTGGAACAGCGGCGACCAGGCGACATAGCTGTGCTCGGGCCCGATGCCGTACTCCGCCGCGAAGCACATCGCGCGCGCCACCATGGCGCGCTGGCTGATCACCGCGCCCTTGGGCAGGCCGGTGGTCCCGCTTGTGTAGAGGATGACGAGGCCTTGCTCGGGATCGACGTCGATCCGGGGATCGTCCTCCAGCACGCCGGCCAGGAAGGTGTCGAACTGCGTTTCGATCAGGACGACCTGCGGCACGCCGTGCGCGATACGTGCCAGCGTCGGCGCGTGCCGCGCGGAGACGAAGACCATGCTCGGCGCGACCAGGCGCAGGCAGTGCGTGAGCTCGGCATCGGCCAGGCGCCAATTCAGGCAGGCCACGACGACACCGATCTTCGCTGCGGCGAGCTGCAACTGGAGGTACTCGCGACAGTTCTCGGACAACACCGCAACCCGATCTCCCACGCGCAGGCCGCGAACGAGCAGCGCCTGCGCCAGACGGCTTGCAGCTCGGTCGAGCTCACGGTAGCTCATCACCCCGCGCGCATCCTCCAAGGCCACGGCATGCGCTCGCGTGCCAGCCTGCTTTCGCAGCAGGTCCGCCACCGTCAAGGCATACGCGGGAGTCTGGGGTTTCGCCATCTCGGGCATGTGTGGGGTTCTGTTACGCGGCCGCCGATGCCAGCGTGCAACGCGTGCCGCCATTCTACCTAACGCTTGACAGATTCACAACAGCAATTTAATCTGCGTCGCGGCTGCCGCTGTTCTGCAGCTCGACCTCCCACGACGACGGCGGGAAGCAACCAGCCGCAAACCGCGGCACCACCGACATGACCATCCCGAGATCCTCACAGTTCGCCCTGCATGCCGACGATCAGGCCGTACTCGACGCTGCCGACAAGTTCGCGCGCAAGGTGCTGGCGCCGTTGTCAGGCCGCATGGACAACGATGAATGGTGGCCGCCCGAGGCCTTTGCACAGATCGGCGCGGCCGGTTTCATGGGCGCGACGGTGCCGACCGAGTACGGCGGCGCCGGCATGGACCTGTTCTCGTCCGGACTGGTGTGCCAGGCCTTTGCGCGCTGGAACCCGGCCTTGGCCCTGTCGTGGGCGGCGCACGACAACCTGTGCGTCAACAACATCTTCCGCAACGCCAGCGAGGTTCAGCGACGCCGTTACCTGCCCGGCCTGTGCAACGGCAGCCAGATCGGCGCCCTGGGCCTGACCGAGCCCGGCGCCGGCTCCGACGCCCTGGCCGGCATGCGCACCACGGCACGCAGGGACGGCGATCACTACGTGCTCAACGGCACCAAGATCTACATCACCAACGGTCCGGTGGCCGACGTGTTGCTGGTCTACGCCAAGACCGCACCCGAGCGCGGCGCCAAGGGCATATCGGCGTTCATCGTCGAGAAGGGCTTCCCCGGTTTCCGCGTCGCGCAGAAGCTCATCAAGATGGGCTTTCGCGGCAGCCAGACGGGCGAACTGGTGTTCGAGGACTGCCGCGTGCCGATCGCGAACCTGGTGGGCCCGGAGAACGACGGCGTGAAGATCGTGATGAGCGGTCTGGACCTCGAACGCGCACTGGTCGCTTCGCTGTGCGTGGGCATTGCCGAGCGCGCGCTCGACCTGAGCGTGGCCTACGCCGGCACGCGCCAGCAGTTCGGCAAACCGATCGGCAGCTTCCAGATGGTGCAGGCGCTGCTGGCCGAGATGTACACCGACACCGAGGCCATGAAATCGCTGGTCTGGCGCACGCTGGCCGATGTGAACGACCTCGAGATCGGCGGCGGCGGCCGAGGCCAGGCGCACAAGCTCACCGCAGCGTCCATCCTGTTCGCCGGCGAGGCCTGCAATCGCGTGCTCAACAAGGCCGTCCAGGTGCATGGCGGGAGCGGCTACATCTGGGAATCCGAGATCAACCGCCTGTTTCGCTGCATCAAGATCCTCGAGATCGGCGCCGGCACATCGGAAGTGCGCAAGCTGATCATCGCCGAGGAACTGTTGCGCTCATGACCGCACCACTGTCCGGCGATGCCTCGGTGCCCGCACTCCAGGAAACGCCCAGGAACGAGTTCTCCACCCTGCAGCTCCAGCGCCGCGGCGCGGCGGCGTGGATCACGCTGAACCGGCCTGACGCGATGAACGCGCTGTCGGGCGCGATGTGCGATGAGCTCTCGCCGCTGCTGGCCCGGCTCGGGCGCGATCCCGAGGTGCGCGTGCTGGTGCTCACCGGTGCCGGACGCGCGTTCTGCGCCGGCGCCGACCTCAAGGGCGTGCTCGGCGACAGCGCGGATGCGCCCGGCGCCGACGACCCGCTGAACGCCTTCCTCGATCGCGTGTCCGACACGATAGACCGGCTGCGCGCCCTGCCCAAGCCGACCATCGCCGCGCTCAATGGCCTGACGATGGCCGGCGGCCTCGAACTGGCGATGGCCTGTGATCTGATGATTGCGGCCGAAAGTGCGCGCATCGGCGACGCGCACGCGAACTTCGGTGTCTTTCCCGGCGCCGGCGGCACTGCCGTGCTGCCGCGGCGCATCGGCCCCACGGCGGCGAAGTACCTGCTGTTCACCGGCGACACGATGGCGGCCGCCGATCTGGTGCCGCTGGGCCTGGTCAACCGTGTCGTCCCCGACGGCGAACTGGTTGCCGAAGTCGACAAGCTCGCCTCGCGCATCGCCTCCAAGAGCCCGCTCGTGCTGCGCCGCATGAAGCAGGCTGTCGCCGACGGTCTGGATCAGCCGCAAGCGACCGCGCTGCGCCTGGAGCGCCTGGTGCTCGACGCGCACCGCCACTCGCACGACATCCGCGAGGGACTCGCGGCCTTCGTCGGCAAGCGCAAGCCCGAGTTCAAGGGTCACTGACGCGCCGCCCAACCCAAGGAACCACGCACGACATGAACGCGTCCCACCGCCCTTCCGCCTTCGTCGCCGGCATCGGCATGACGCCTACCGGCAAGTTCCTCGACCGCAGCATCAAGCAGCTCACGGCCGACGCCGTGACGGCCGCGCTGGCCGACGCCGGCCTCGCCGTGGGTGACATCCAGGCCGCCTACTTCTCCAACGCGACCCAGGGCGTGCTCGAAGGCCAGACAATGGTGCGCGGCCAGATCGCGCTGCGCCCGCTCGGCATCGAGGGCATCCCCGTCTTCAACCTGGAGAATGCCTGCGCGAGCGCCAGTTCGGCGTTCAACCTGGCCGTGCAGGCGGTGCGCGCCGGCGAGGTGGACGTGGCGCTGGCCGTCGGCGCCGAGAAGATGTTCTGCACCGACAAGGCCAGGATGTTCAGCGTCTTCGACGGCGCCTGGGACTTGCAGACGACGGATGCCAACAAGAACACGCTGCTGGCGATGGGCCACGGCATCGACCCTCCCGAGGGCAGCACGTCGAAGGCGCCGTACAGCCTGTTCATGGACATCTACGCCGCCTTCGGGCGCTTTCACATGCGCGAGTTCGGCACCACACAGCGGCAGTTCGCCGCAGTGGCGGCCAAGAACCACGGCCACTCGGCACACAACCCGCTGGCCCAGTACCGCAACACGTACACCATCGACGAGATCCTCGCCGCCCCGCCCATCACCTATCCGCTGACGCTGCCGATGTGCGCGCCCATCAGCGACGGCGCCGCGGCCGCCATCGTCTGCTCCGAGGCGGTGCTTGCGCGCCTGACCCACCGGCGGCGTGCCATCCGCGTGCTCGCCTCGGTGGTCGCCACCGGCTCGACGCGCCGGCCCGAGGACGTGGGCCACCACATCACGGTCAAGGCTTCGAAGCTGGCCTACGAGCGCGCCGGCGTCGCGCCGAAGGACATTTCGGTGGCCGAGGTGCACGACGCCACCGCGATCGGCGAGATCGTGCAGTCCGAGAACCTGGGCTTCTGCGAGTTCGGCGCCGGCGGCGCGCTGGCCGAAAGCGGTGCGACCACGCTGGGCGGCCATATCCCGATCAACACCTCGGGCGGGCTGGAATCCAAGGGCCACCCGATCGGTGCCACCGGCATCGGCCAGTTGCACGAACTCGTCATGCAGTTGCGCGGCGAGGCCGGCCCGCGCCAGGTGCGGGGTGCACGGCTGGCGATCGCCGAAAACGGTGGCGGCCTGTTCGGCATCGAGGAAGCGGTCTGCGCCATCACCATCCTCGGCCGCTGACGCCGGCACCCACCATCCCGAGTCCACCGCACTGGTCCCATCGAATGAACTTCCTGCCCACCGAAGAACAACGCCTGGCCGTCGAGGGCTTCAACCGCTTCCTCGAGACCAAGCTACGCCCCATCGTGCAGCGCTATCAGCCCGACAAGCTGATCGAGAAGGAGCGCATGCTGGAGATCTTCCAGCTCATGCTGCCCTACGGCATGGGCGGCAACGGCATCATCGCCGAGAAGCACGGCGGCATGGGCATGCCCTGGCTGACCTATGCGCTGATGTACGAGCAACTCGCGCGCGTCTCGGGCGACGTCGCGATCTCGCTGCTGATCCAGCAGCTCGGCGCCTATTCGCTCGAGGTCTGCACGAACGAGGCGATGCGCGACAAGTATCTGCCGCGCATGCTGCGCGCCGAGATCATCGCCTGCAGCGGCATCAGCGAGCCCGGCGTCGGCTCCAACGTGGCCGAGGTGACCTGCCGCGCGAAGCAGGACGGTGACCACTACGTCGTCACCGGCGAGAAGACCTGGATCTCCAACGGCCATTACTCCGACTTTTGCATGGTGATCGTGCGCACGTCGGACGATGGCGCCAAGGGCCTGTCGATGATCCTGGTCGACCGCGCCGAGCACGGCTACGAGAGCCGCAACATCGACAAGCTGGGCCTGAACAGCACCTCGACCGCGCAGCTGTTCTTCGACAACGTGCGCGTGCCCGCCGGCAACATGATGATCGCGCCCGGCGCCGGGCTGAAGAACACGCTGGTGCTGTTCGAGAAGGCGCGGCCGATGGTCGGCCTGACCTCCGTGGGGATCGCCCAGGCCGCGCTCGACAAGGCGGTGGCCTATGCCAAGGAGCGCCGCCAGCACGGCAAGCCGATCGGCGCCCACCAGCTCATCCAGGGCATGCTGGCCGAGGCCGCGATCGAACTCGACGCCGCCAAGCTGCTGGTCTATCGCGCCTTCAACCTGATCGACCACGGCGTGCGCTGCGAGGTCGAAAGCGCAATGGCCAAGTGCCACGCCACCGAGATCGCGGTCGACGTGGCCTCCAAGGCGGTGCAGATCCACGGCGGCAACGGCATCACCAAGGATTTCGGCGTCGAGCTGCTATTCCGCAACGCCCGCATGATGACCATCCCGGACGGCACGACCGAGATCCAGAAACTCATCATCGGCCGCGCCCTCACCGGGCTCAACGCCTTTTCCTGACCATGCCCAAACCCGCCACGACCGGCGCGGTCAGTGCCGCGCCCGTTCTCCGCGCCGAGGGCGTCACGCTGCGCTTCGGTGGTGTCACCGCACTGTCCGATGTCAGCATCGAGGTCCGGCCCGACGAGATGCTGGCCATCATCGGCCCCAACGGTGCCGGCAAGAGCTCGCTGCTCAACGTGCTGAGCGGCTTCTACCGCCCGCAGCAGGGCCGCGTGCAGTACGAAGGCCGCGATCTGCTGGGCCGGGCCGTGCATGCCATCGCTCGCGACGGCGTGGTGCGCACCTTCCAGGGCACGCACCTATTCTCCAACATGAGCGTACTCGACAACATCCTGATCGGGCGCTTCAGCCACATGCGTTCCAGTCTCGCCCAAGCCTTCCTCTACTTCCCCTGGACACAGCGCGAGGAAGCCCGCCACCGCGAGGTGGCCGAGAACATCATCGAGTTCCTGGAGATCGAGAACATCCGCCACCAGCCGGTGGGCTCCCTCGGCTACGGATTGCGCAAGCGCGTGGACCTCGGCCGCGCGCTGGCCATGGAACCCAGGGTGCTGCTGATGGACGAACCCATGGCCGGCATGAACACCGAGGAGAAGGAAGACCTGGCCCGTTTCGTCATCGACGTGCGCGAGGCCAAGCGCATCCCCGTGGTGCTGGTCGAGCACGACATGGGCGTGGTGATGGACCTGGCCGACCGCGTGGCCGTGCTCGACTTCGGGCGCAAGATCGCCGACGCCACACCGGCCCAGGTGCAGGCCGACCCGGCCGTGATTCAGGCCTACCTGGGTGCGGCGGCATGAGCACCGGCATGACGGCCCTCACCAACAAGCAGGCTGCGCCACCCGCGCCGGCGGCGACGGCGCGGGCGAGCACCGCTGCCGCCAGCGGCGTCGCGCTGCGCACCCTGCCGCAGACGCTGCTGGCGCACGCCCGCACGCAGCCGGGGCGGCTGGCCCAGCGCGTCAAGCGCAAGGGCATCTGGCGCGAGTACGACTTCGCCCACGTGCTGGAGCAGGTGCGCGGCATCGCCCTGGGCGCCGCTGCGCTGGGCCTCGCACGGGGCGACACCGCGGTCGTGATCGGCGAGAACGAGCCCGAGCACTACTGGGCCGTGTTCGCGGCCCAGTCGCTGGGCGCCAAGACGGTGTCGGTCTATCCCGACGCCACCGGCGAGGAACTGCACTACTTGTGCGAGGACTCGGGCGCCAGGTTCATCTTCGCCCAGGACCAGGAGCAGGTCGACAAGGCGCTGGCGGTGGCGCCCCGCCTGCCGGAGATCCTCGGCATCGGCTACTGGGATGACTCGGGCATGTGGTCGTACCGCCACGACCTGCTGCACGCCTTCGACACCCTGCTGGCGGCGGGCCGCGAAGAGCACCGCCGCCACCCGCAGCGCTTCGAACGCGAGGTCGAGGCCGGAGGCCTCGACGACCTGGCGCTGTTGACCTACACCTCGGGCACGACCAGCAAGCCCAAGGGCGTGATGATCAGCCACCGCTGGTTGATCGACAACGCCGAGCGCATGCGCAGCGCGCTGCCGATCGAGCCCGGCATGGAATACCTGTCGTACACGCCGCTGGCCTGGATCACCGAGCAGCTGCTGGGCGTGACGCTGGGGCTGACGCTGCCGCTGGTGGTCAACTTCCCCGAGGGGCCCGACCAGGTGCTGCCCAACCTGCGCGAGCTGGCGCCGCACATGGTGCTGTTCGGCCCGCGCCAGTGGGAAAGCATCGCCGCCACCATCGAGGCCCGCATGCTGCACGCAGGCAGCCTGGCGCGCGGCCTCTACCGCTGGGGCGTGCGCATCGGCCACGATGTGCACGTGGCCAGGCTCGAAGGCCGGCCGGCGCCTGCGCTGTCGCGGCTGCTGCTGCCGCTGGCCGAGCTGCTGACGCTGCATGCCGTGCGCGACCAGTTCGGCTTCCTGCGTTCCAAGATCGCGGTATCCGGCGGCACGGCGATGGCGCCCGACGTGTTCCGCCTCTTCCATGCCCTGGGCGTGCCGCTGCGCAACATCTACGGCTGCTCGGAGTTCGGGCTCATCGCCGGTCACCGCGGCGAGCGCTACGACCTCGAAACCGTGGGCCCGCTGCTCGACGTGGACCCCGCCTTCGGCGCGCCGCTGGAGGCCCGCATCGAGGCCGGCGGCGAACTGCTGCTGCGCGGCGGCACCGGCTTCCTGGGCTACTGGCACAAGCCCGACAAGACCGCGGCGCTCGACCGCGATGGCTGGTTCGCCAGCGGCGACGCGGTGCGCCGCACCGAGCGCGGCGAGATCGTGTTTCTCGACCGTGTCGAGCACCTGGTCAAGCTGGCCAGCGGCCACCCCTACCCGCCGCAGTTCATCGAGACGCGGCTGCGCTTCTCGCCCTTCATCAAGGACGTGATGGTGCTCGGCGACGCCACCCGGCCCTGGGTCGGCGCACTGATCAACATCGACATGGGTGTGGCCGCACGCTGGGCCGAGGAGCGCCGCATCGCGTTCTCCACCTTTACCGACCTGTCGCAAAGGCCCGAGATCCGCGCCCTGGTGCGCGACGAGATCGCGCGCATCAACACCTTGCTGCCCGAGGGTTCGCGCGTCGTGCGCTTCGCCAACTTCCCGAAAGAGCTGGACGCCGACGAGGGCGAGCTCACGCGCACGCGCAAGCTGCGTCGCGAGTTCCTGGAGCAGCGCTACAAGGCGCTGATCGAAGGCCTGTACGCGGGTGCGGAAGACATCGATTGCGCCATCGCCATCACCTACCAGGACGGTCGCCAGGGCGTGCTGCGCGCCACCGTGACCGCCACCGACATCACCAAGGCCGGCCCGCGATGATCATCGAGTTCTTCAACTACGCGCTCAACGGCGCCTTGCTCGGCCTGCTGTACTCGCTGGTGGCGATGGGCTTCGTCGTCATCTACCGCGCCAGCAAGGTCTTCAACATGGCGGTCGGTGAGATGCTGGTCGTCGGTGCCTTCCTGGTCTGGTGGGCCGTGCAGTCGCGCGGCATGCACCCGGCCGTGGGCATCGGCGTGGCGCTGGCGATCTCGGTGCTCATCGGCCTGGCCATCGAACGCCTGCTGTTCCGCCGCCTGATCGGCGAGTCGGTGTTCTCGATGATCATGGTCACCATCGGCCTGCTGATCCTGATGCGCGGCCTGGTGCTGCTGATCTGGGGCCCGCAGGAACGCCAGTTCCCGGCCATCATTCCGCTCGCGCCGCTGATCTTCGGCGAGCTGATCGTGCCGCGCTCGCT
Source organism: Burkholderiales bacterium (assembly GCA_026932235.1). Lineage (GTDB taxonomy): Bacteria > Pseudomonadota > Gammaproteobacteria > Burkholderiales > Burkholderiaceae_C > Rubrivivax. The sequence goes on along the minus strand of JAIXKR010000010.1, from coordinate 2,949 downwards.
GGCCGCCGGTGGCATCATCGCCGTGGTCTGCGCCGCCGGTCTGCACTGGTTCTTCAACCGCAGCCGTGCCGGCCTGGCCATGTCGGCGGTGGCCGAGGACCACCAGATCGCACTCGCCATGGGCATCAGCGTACGCCGTTCGATCGCCTTCGCCTGGGCACTGGGCGGCGTGCTGTCGGTCATCACCTCGATGGTCTACCTGAGCGGCAAGTCGCTGACCTTTCTGTCGTCCGAGATCGGTTTCGCGGCACTGCCCGTCGCGCTGCTGGCCGGGCTGGAGTCGATCGGCGGGCTGCTGCTGGCCGGCATCATCGTCGGCGTCGTGCAGGGCCTGACCGCCGCCTACATCGACCCGCTGATCGGCGGCAACGCCGCGGCGGTGGTGCCCTACGTCTTCATGCTGGTCGTGCTCATCGTCCGGCCCACCGGCATGTTCGGCTGGAAGCGCATCGAAAGAGTCTGAAACCCATGGACCCCTCCGGCATCTTCTCCACCAGCTACGCCCACGACAGCGCGCTGGTCCGCACTCGAGCACAGTGGCTGGCCCTGGCGCTGTTCGGTGCCGCGCTGCTGCTCTACCCCTGGCTGGCTTCGCCGCGGCTGGTGGCGGTGGCCAACCTGATGCTGGTCACCTCCATCGTCGTGGTCGGGCTGCAGATCACCACCGGCTACGCCGGCCAGATCAACCTCGGCCAGGCCGCCTTCATGGGCGTGGGTGCCTACGGCGCCAGCGTCGTCGAAGTCAAGTTCGGCCTGCCGTTCTGGGTCGCCGTGCCGGTGGGCGGTCTGTTGGCGGCGCTGGCCGGCTGGGCCTTCGGGCTGACGGCCGCGCGCATCAAGGGTTTCTACCTCGCGCTGACCACCATCGCCGCGCAGTTCCTGTTCGTCTTCGTGGTGCTGAACCTGCCCTCGTCGTGGCTCGGTGGCGTCAACGGCTTCAGCCTGGAACCGGCGCGGCTGGGCCCGCTGGTGTTCGACAGCGACCGCGCGCTGTACCACCTGTTCCTGTGCAGCACCGCGGTGATGGTCTTCGGCGCCTTTGGCATCCTGCGCAGCCGGCACGGCCGCGCCTTCGTGGCGGTGCGGGACGACGACGTGGCCGCCGGCATGATGGGCATCGACGTTCCCGGCACCAAAGCCCGCGCCTTCGTGCTCGGCGCCTTCTACGCCGGCATCGGCGGCGCACTGTGGGCCTACCAGATCCGCTTCGTCTCGGTCGACCAGTTCACGCTGTTCAACTCGATCTGGTTCATCGCCATGATGATCGTCGGCGGACTGGGCTCCATCGTCGGCGCGCTCATCGGCACGGTGCTGATCCGCATCGTGCAGGAGAGCATCACCACCCTGGGCCCCGATCTCATCGAGTTCATCCCCGCCCTGAGCAGCGACATCGTGTTCGCCAGCATGAACGTGTTCCTGGGTCTGGTCATCACCGGTTTCCTTCTGCTCGAGCCCAAGGGCTTGATGCACCGCTGGAACATCTTCAAGGCGACCTATCGACTCTGGCCCTTCCCGCACTGAAGCCGCGCTTCCCTACCCACGCTTCCCGACCCGCACTCCCGAGGAGACAACCCCATGCAACGACGCCCCTTCCTGACCTGTGCCACAGCTGTCGCCTGCGGCCTGCTGCTGAGCACCACCGCGCACGCCCAGACCACGATCAACGTGGCCGCGCTGGCCGATTTCGCCGGCCCCTACGCCAACGTGATGAACGACATGCAGGGCGGCCGCCTGGCGGTACTCGACTGGTGGAACAAGGAGTTCGGCGAGAAGCTCAAGGTGCGCATCGCCATGAAGACCTACGACACGCGCTACGACGTGGCGCAGACGGCCAGCCTGTGGCCCGGCATCAAGGCCGAGCTCAAGCCCGCCCTGGTGCTGGGCCTGGGCGGCCCGGACGCGGCGGCCTTGCAGCAGCGGCTGCCGGAAGACAAAGTGCCGATGCTGTTCGGCACCGCCGCCTACGGCTTCGGCTGGAAGCCCGGCCAGTGGGCACTCAACATCCGCCCGACCTATTCGCACGAAGCTGCCGGCTTCCTGGAGTGGTTCCGCGCCACCAAGCTGGACGGCAAGCGCCCGGTGAAGGTGGCGATCATCACCTCCGAAGCCACACCGGCCTACGCCGACATGGCCAAGGGCCTGCAGAGCTACACCAAGGCCCATCCCGACAAGGCCACCTTCGTCGAGGCCATCTGGACCGAGGTGCAGCCGGCCGACCTGACGCTGCAGGTGCGCCGCCTGGCCAACGCCGGCACCGACGTGATCGTCATCCAGACCAACACCGCGCAGGCCGTGGCCACCAAGCGCGCGCTGCAGGCACTGGGCAAGAACATCCCGATCATGCTGTCGCTGCACAACGGCGTGGCCGGGTCGTCGCGTGCGCTGGGCGACGCCAACGGCTTCGCCGGTGACTTCGAGGTCGGCGCCATCGCAGACGCCAGCGAGGACGACACCACGGCGCGCAAGTTCTACCGCATGCTGCAGGACAAGCACGGTCTGAAGTCGAGCTGGAACGCCATGACCATGATCGGCCTCGGCCAGTCCATCGTGGCGGTGCGCGCGATCGAGGCCGCGGTCAAGGCCAAAGGCGCTGACAAGGTGACCGGCGAGGCCGTGCACGCCGCGCTGCTGGCCACCCCGTTCACGTCGGCCGAGCTGATGGGGCTGCTGCCCGGCGTGGACTTCAGCGTCGACTCGCCCTTCCCCACCGGCAGCGCCAAGGTCAACGTGGCGACGATGAAGGACGGCAAGGTGGTGCGGGCCGCCGGCGACGTGGCCGTGCCCACGGTGCCGAAGTGGTGACGGACAGCAGCGAATCGGCCGTTGTGGAGGCGCGGCGCCAGGCCGCGACACAGGCGCAGGCGTCGGCGCAGGTGCAGCCTGCCGACGCCGCGGCAGGCTCACTGCTGGCCTTGAGCAACGTCGAGGTGCTCTACGCCGAGGTCATCC